>DATJIF010000141.1:0-6937 GCA_035493475.1 Actinospica sp. | reverse complement strand
GGGTATGGGTAGCCTTTACTTCAGGTGAGGGTTCGGGGCAGGCCGAAGTAGGGGGCGACGGTCGTTTCGAAGTGGGTGAGTTCGCTGATTCCGCCTGTGGCGTAAGTGGCGACCAGGACTCCTGTGCACCGTAGGCGGCCGGTCAGCGGATCGCTGCCGTATTCGCCCCAGGCCGGCTGGCCGTTCGCTCGGGTCGGGATCAGGCGGCTGATGGTGCAGTCCCGGGCGAAGGCGGCGGTGAAGAAGAGGCGGGCGGCCTCGATGCCGCGGTACTCGAACGGCAGGGGCGGCATCTTGACCCAGACGTCGTCGGTCATCAGCGCGATCAGGGCGGGGACGTCGTGGCCGGTGAAGGCGGTGACGAAGCGGTCGGTCAGAGCGCGTTCCTCCGGGCTGCCGGGGACGGGAGGAGTCTCCCGGGTACGGGCGGCGGCTTGAAGTGTGGCCCTGGCACGCTTGAGGGCGCTGTTGACGGCGCTCCCGGTCAGCTCCAGCAGATCGGCGGTCTCAGCCGTGTGGTAGCCGAGCACGTCGCGCAGCAGCAGGACCGCGCGCTGGTTGGGCGGGAGGAGCTGTACGGCGGTGATGAACGCGAGGGAGATCGCCTCGCGGGTTTCATAGCGGGCTTCGGGGCCGGGATCGCGATCGGGAAGAGCGTCCAGGAAGAGATCGGGGTAGGGCTGGAGCCAGGGAAGCTCGCCCAGCCGGGACGGCTGCGGGGTCGGCGGCGGCGGGGCGGATGCGGCGGCCGCGGGTTTGCGGACGGCGGCGCGTAGCGCGTTGAGACAGCGGTTGGTGGCGATGCGGTGCAGCCAGGTGCGCACCGAGGACCGGCCCTCGAAGCCGTCCAGGCCCATCCAGGCCGACAGGAGGATTTCCTGCACGGTGTCTTCGGCGTCCTGCAACGAGCCCAGCATGCGATAGCACATCAGGTGCAGTTCGCCGCGGTACGGCTCGACGAGCGCCGCGAACGCGTCACGGTCGCCGGAACGGGCCAGTTGCAGCAGATCCGCTGCCATCGTTCACCTCCAGTGGTCGACACCTGTATGGACACCGGCCGCCGGCGAAACTGAGCGCTCCGCCACCGCCCAGTTTTCATCCGCCGGATTGTCTGTATCTGTGCAAGCCGAATACCGAGAGGAGATCTCGTGAACCTGCCGCCGATCGTGTCCGCCCAGGAGTGGGAGGCTGCCCGCCAGAAGCTTCGGGTCAAAGAGAAGGAGGTGACCCGCGCGCACGACGCGCTGGCCGCCGAGCGCCGCCGCATGCCCAGGGTGGAGGTGGAGAAGGCTTACCGCTTCGAGGGCCCGAACGGGCCGGTGAGCCTCCTCGATCTGTTCGAGGGGCGTCGTCAGCTGATCGTCTACCGCTTCTTCTTCGAGCCGGGCGTGTCGGGCTGGCCGGACAGTGGCTGTCCAGGCTGCTCGCTGATGGCCGACCAGGTCGCCCACCTCGCGCATCTGAACGCCCGCGGCACTACGTACGCACGCGTGTCGCGTGCGCCGCAGCCCGATATCGAGCGTCTGAAGGCCCGGATGGGCTGGGACGTTCCCTGGTACACCCTGACCGACGGTTTCGACGCCGACTTCGGCGTGGACGAGTGGCACGGCACCAATGCCTTCCTGCGCGACGGCGAGCGGGTGTTCCGGACCTACTTCGTCAACCACCGCGGCGATGAGGCGCTGGGCAGCACGTGGAGCTACCTCGACCTCACCGCCCTCGGCCGGCAGGAGGACTGGGAGGACTCGCCCGAGGGCTGCCCGCAGACACGGGCCTATGAATGGTGGAGGCGCCACGACGAATACGCCTCCGACACCGACCCGTGGGCGGGCACCCTCGACGAGAGGGTCGCCGCGCTCCGAGCGCACGCGCGCACCTCGACGGGGCACCCGTCATCGCCCAGATGAAGAACGCGGCCGCGCGACAGCCGTGGCCGCAGTGGCGGGGTGGAATTCGGGGCGTCGGGAGGCGTGGCGCGAGGCTGTGGCCACGGGATACGGACGTATAGCAGAACACGTATAACGGAACACTCAATCGGCAGATCCCACGGTCATGGCTCGTGAAACACGCGGAACGCCCTTGCCGTCGAATCAGGGGACACAGGGATCAATCAGCCTCCTGTCGGGCGATGAATTTCGCTCCCGTCATCGGTACATGCCGCTGACCGCACATCACCATAGAAGGGCTGGTCGCAATGACTGCGCCGCAACGCTGGACCCTCGCGCTCGCCTCGATGGCGTCGCTGATGGTCGGCCTTGACGCGCTGGTGGTCACCACCGCGCTCAACACGATCCGGCTGAGTCTCAACGCCTCCATGGAGGATCTGGAATGGACCGTCAACGCCTACACGCTCGTGTTCGCCGCCCTGCTGCTGACCGCGGCCGCCCTCGGTGACCGCATCGGCCGACGGCGCCTACTGTTGCTGGGCCTGACCGTGTTCTCCGCGGCCTCCGCCGCCTGCGCGCTGGCACCCGGGGTCGGGCCACTGATTGCGGCACGCGCGCTGCAGGGCTTGGGCGCCGCGATGATCATGCCGGCCGCGCTCGCACTGGTCGGCGCCGCGTTCCCGCCCGAGCGACGCGGCCTGGCCATGGGCGTGTTCGGCGGTGTCACCGGCCTCGCGGTACTCGGCGGACCGGTGCTCGGCGGCGCGGTAGTCCAGGGCGCAGCCTGGGAGTGGATCTTCTGGCTGAACGTGCCGATCGGCGCGGTGCTCATTCCGTTCGCTGCGCGCCGCATCACCGAGAGCACCGGACCGCGGCAACTGTTCGACCTGCCCGGTCTGCTGACCTCGGCTATCGGCGTGCTCGGCGTGGTGTGGGCGCTGGTGCACGCGAACTCGGCCGGTTGGAGCGACACATCGACGCTGGTGGGGCTGATCGGAGGCCTCGCCCTGCTAGTGGTGTTTGCGGTGGTCGAGACGCGGGTGGCGGCGCCGATGCTGCCACTGCGGCTCTTCCGCCACCGCGCGTTCACCGCGGCCAACGCCGCGGGGCTGTTGATGACCGCGGCGATCTTCGGCGCCGCGTTCTACTTCGCCCAGGACCTACAAGTCGGCCGGGGGCTCAGTCCGCTCGCCGCCGGCGTGCACCTGTTGCCCTGGACGGCCACGCTGTTCCTGTTCGCGCCGCTCGCCGGCGCGCAGATCAACCGATTCGGCGAACGCCGACTCATCGTCGTCGGGCTGCTGGCCGAGGCCGCCGGGTTCGGCTGGATCGCAGTGATCGCTCACGCGGGCTACCCGGCGACGATCGCGCCCATGGCGCTGGCCGGCTTCGGCATCTCGATCGCCATGCCTGCGGCCCAGAACGCCGTGCTCTCCGCGGTGCGCCCGCAGGAGATCGGCAAAGCCTCCGGTGCCTACAACGCGCTGCGCCAACTCGGCGGCGCGCTGGGCATCGCGGTGCTCTCCACTGTCTTCAGTGCGCGGGGTTCCTACACGACGCCGCAGGCGGTGACGGACGGGTTCAGCGCGGCGATGCTCGCGGCCTGCGCCCTCGCGGCGCTCGGTGCCCTGGCCGGCCTCGGCGTCGTCCACCGCACTCCCACTGCGCGGCCTGCGGCGTCCGCAGCACCCTCGATGACGTCATCGGGGGCAGACGTACGCGAGGTGGCGCGATGAATCTCGGCCCCGCAGCCGGATTGTAGGGTCGAGGCGCGGGACTGCCCCGCGCGACAGCCCGATGCCCGCGCCCGAACAGTGACCCGCAGTCGCGCGGTGTGAGGAGACACACGGACGCGGGTTGCGTGACGCGGCATTGAGCCCCGTCCCGTCTTTCGGGACGGGGCTCAATGCTGCGCTTTGTTACGTCACGCGCCGCCGTGCTCGCGCACCTCTGATACCCGGGCCATCCTGGACTGCAGGCGGACGGTCTGGTCGTCGAACGTCAGGCGTCTTTCTTTGCTCGATGATCTGGAGGTAGTTACCGGCTCGCGGCGCGTCGGTATGTCAGTCGACGAGTGCGCCGCCGGTCAGGTTGGCGATGGTCCCGGTCATGGCTCCGGCTCGATCCGAAGCGAGGAACGCGGCCGTCTCTGCCACTTCGGCGAGCGTGGGCAGCCTCTTCAGAAGCGTCCCCTGCGCCAACCCGTCTTCGAGGAACTTCTGGACCGATTGCTGCCCGGCCGATTTCGCGAGCTGCTTGAAGAGTTCACCGGTGTAGGAACCCGCCGCCGGCGCGTCGATGATGGCGTGCGGACGGATGCAGAGGACACGGATGTTCTCGGGCGCCAGTTCCGCGGCTAGGACCCGCGAGAAGGCCTCTTTGCCGGCCGCACTCGCGGCGTGCCCCAAGATGCCGCCCACGGCCAGTTTGGCACCCGGCTCGGTCAGGGTCAGGATGACGCCGGGACGCTCGCGGCCCATATGGCGTGCCACGGCCTTGCTCGTGATGAACAGCGAGCGGAGAAAGCCGTCGATGGGCCGCATGAACTCTTCCAGCGAGAGGTCCGAAAGCGTGGTCCCCTGGTCGTGCGGGACGCTCACGGCGTTGAGGGCGATGTCGATGCCGCCGGCCGTCTCCGCGATCCTGCCGGCGTGCTCTTCGACGGCCTTTTGATCGAGAACGTCGATCTGCGCGGTCTCGACGGTTCCGCCCGCATCGGTGATGTCGCGCGCCACGGCTTCCAGCTTCGCCTGTGTCCGCCCGGCGATGAAGACCCTCGCGCGTTCCCTGGCGAATACGCGTGCGACGGCGCCGCCGATGGCGCCCCCGCCCCCGTAGATCACAGCGTTCTTACCCTCGAGCAGCGATTCACCCATGCGGGCCCTCCACAGAGTTCGACTGTGCACGTTGCGAGTTGTCGGCAAAAAGGTACCGCTCATAGTTGTTTAAAACAACTGAGTGGCGTGGTACTTTAGTATCATTTCCGTAAGGAGGATGGTCGATGCCCACCAGCCGTAGCTATCGGGACTCGTGCGGGATCGCCCGGGCCCTCGACGTGGTCGGGGAACGATGGGCCCTGCTCGTGGTTCGCGAACTGCTCCTGACGACTCAGCGCTTCTCAGAGCTGCGACACGCCCTGCCCCACGTCAGCTCGAATGTGCTGGCGGACCGACTCCGTGAGCTCGAGAACAACGGGGTGATCCGCCGTACCGCATCGGCGGAAAACCAGCAGGTCTACGAACTGACCGAGCGGGGCCGGCGGCTGGAGCCGATCGTGCGGGCCTTGGGCGACTGGGGGATCGACGCGCCGCAGCCTCCCGCGCCGGCCGCGCTCAGCGCCACATCCGTGCTGATATTCCTCCAGGGTGCCGCTCGGCCCGACCCGGCGGCGCCGCCCGTGACCTGCCGCCTCGAGCTCGACGGTCGCGTTTGGACGGTTCGTTCGGAGTCCGGACGGGTGCATGTGCAGCCCGGCGAGACTGCAAGGGCGGACGTCTCACTCCGCGCGAAGCCCGAGACGCTCAGCGCCCTTTTCGCCGATCCGACCTCTCTTGCCGCCGCATGCGCTGACGGCAGCGCCACCGTCGTAGGAGATCTCACGGCCGTCGACCGGCTCCTGCGCGCGGTGACCGACCCATGGCCCCTCGATGATCGACGATGACGGTACAGGACACCTGAATGCACAGGCTACGATTGCGGTCCGCGGGCGAACGCGGCCAGCAGGGCTTCGCCTCGAACGATCTCCGCCGACATCGCCAAGGACGCCAGCGAGGCGTCATGCACGGTCTGCGAGACAGTCGAACAGGCGTCCTCGACCAGCAGGACCCGGTAGCCGAGGTGCGCGCCTGCTCGTGCGGAGCTCTCCACTGCCAGATTCGTGGCGTCGCCGGCGAGGATGACCGTGTCGATGCCGGCGCCTCTGAGCACCCACATCGAGTTCGGTCCCGTGGAACGCGCTCACCCGGTTGCGGGTCGATACGAGATTACCCTTGTGAGGTGCGACCTCATCCAGTACCGCGGTCCCGGCCGTGTCCTCGACGAGGCAGCCCATCTCGGCGATGCGGCTGAACAGCGGCTGATTGACGACGAGGTCGGTGTAGCCCGCCTGGAAGGCGGCCCGCGAGAAGAAACGACCTTGACTCCGACGCGGCGCGCCGCCTCCAGCAGCCGGGCCGTGCGCGGGACGAGCTTGGTTCGCGCCACCTCCGCATGGAACATCGCGGCGAAGGCACCGTCCGCTCCCATGATGTCTGATTGGAAGTCCACTGCGATGATCGCCGTGCGTTGAGCCTCGATGTGAAGGCCGATGTCACTCACGGGGTCTCCCGACTCCTGCCTTTACGGTGAGAAGTGCTGCTGCCGCTATCGCGGTCCCGGATCCTGATGCCTGCTCTTTCCGCCGGCAAAGCGAGAGCGGCGAACCTCTCGCCGTCCGCGCGGCGCTCGGCCGGTGTCCACGGCGGTAATCGGCGCAGTTCCGCCGTGGACACCACGAGGCTCAGCCCATGGGCTGGGGCAGGGCGGCATTCTCTCGCTCCAGCCGCTTGGCCGGTCCGGTCGGCCACGTCTCGGCCAGTGCGGCGGCGGACCACGGATCGGGGAAGATGTCCTCGGTGCCGGCGGCCACGCCGTCGAAGATCGCCCGGGCGGCCTCGTTCGGAGGCGTCTTCGTGAAGGGCAGTTGGCTGGTCATGTCCGTATCAAGCGGGCCGCTCAGAACAGCGTGGACCCGGACGCCCTGCCCGGCCAGCGTCATGCGCATCGCCTGGGTCAGGGAGAAGGCCGCGGCCTTCGAGACGGAGTAGGCCGGCATGACGGGTACCGGAGCGATCGCGGCCAGCGAGAGCACGTTCACCACGGTTCCACCGGCCGAAATCAGCCTCTCGCCGAAGGCCTGCGTCATGGAGTAGGTGCCGAACAGGTTGACCGCGATCTGCCGCTCGAGCGCCCTCTGGTCGGCGAGCTCGCCGTAGATCGCGAGCCCCGCGTTGTTGACCAGTACGTCAAGCTCTTCGACGTGCTGCACGGCGGCCTCGATCTGCGCGGCGTCG
>DATJIF010000140.1:0-6595 GCA_035493475.1 Actinospica sp. | reverse complement strand
GCAGGAGAAGCACCGCGTCGCGATGGGCACGCTGGAGCAGGCCCGCGCCTCGCTGGAGCGCAAGGTCGAGGACCTGCGCGCCTTCGAGCGCGAGTACCGGCAGCGGCTCAAGTCGTACCTGGAGAGCCAGATGCGGCAGCTGGAGTCGAACAGCAGCGACGACTCCGCGCTGGCCCGCAGCACCGGCTCCTCCTTCGGCGGCGGTGTTCCGCAGCTCGGCCCCGGCACCTCGGCGGCCGCCGCGCCGCCCCCGCCGATGGCCCAGCCGCCGATGGCTCAGCCGCAGCCCCAGCCCGTCCCGGGCATGGGCGGCCTGAACACCTCCGGCATCGGCATGGTGCCGGGCCTGGGGCAGTCCGGCCCGCAGCCGAGCTACGCCGCGGCCGCGCCGAACCCGGGCATGCCCGGTCCGGCTCCCGCCATGGCCGGCTCCTCGATGAGCCAGATGACCCAGACGATGGCCCCGATCCGGCCCGGCGTCCCGCCGCAGCCGAGCCCGGGCATCCCGCAGGCGCCCTCGCCCATGCGCGGCTTCCTCATCGACGAGGACCCCGACAGCTGACGGCTCAGGCCCGGTAGCAGAACAGCTCCATCCCACGGCATTCGGCGTACGCTCCGGTGGCCCGCGGTCCGGCGTGGTGCCGCGGCACCCGGAGGTCAGGCTCGCCGAATGACGGGATACGGCTCAGGGCGCGGAATCTGACCCCGCGTCAACAATACTAGCCGTATCCACGCTCTCACGGAAAGTGCTACCCCTGGCGCACCGGGGCGCGGTGCTGCTTCACTGCCAACGTGGGGCAGGAGACGGCCGCGGACTGGCGCGCGGCGCTCGCGGGCGCGAGCGCCGGATACGTCGCGGCCGAGCCGCGCGAACTCCGGGCGAACGACCCGGACCGGATGGGCCCGTACCGCCTCGAGGCGGTGCTCGGGCAGGGCGGCATGGGCCGGGTGTTCCTGGCCCGCACGGCGGACGCTGCGCCGGTCGCCCTCAAGGTTCTCTCGCACACCGAGGACGCCATGGCGCGCGCCCGGTTCCGCCGGGAGCTGGCGGCCGCCCGCCGGGTCGCGGGCGACGGCACCGCCCGGGTGCTGGACGGGGATCCGGACGGCGACCCGCCCTGGCTCGCCACCGAGTACATCGACGGCCCCACCCTGGACCGGCTGGTCGCCGAGCGCGGACCGCTGTCCGCCCGGGCCGCCGCGGGGCTGGCCGTGGGCGTGGCCGGGGCGCTGTCCACGATCCACAGCGCGGGCGTCGTGCACCGCGACCTCAAGCCCGCGAACATCATCCTGCCGCCGAGCGGCCCGCGCGTCGTCGACTTCGGCATCGCCCGCGCCGACGACTCCACCACGCTGAGCGTGACCGGCTGGACCATGGGCACGCCCGGCTACATGGCGCCGGAGCAGATCGCCGACCCGCGCACCGTCGGCCCGGCCGCGGACGTCTTCGCGCTCGGCGCCGTGCTCGTCTTCGCCACGACGGCGGCCTCGCCGTACTCCGGGGGTGACGCGGCCTCGGTCATCTACCGGATCGTGCACGGCGAGCCGAGCATGGAGGGCGTGCCGGACGAGCTGCGCGACGTGGTCGCCGCCTGCCTGGCGAAGAACCCCGCTGAACGGCCGCGGCCCGACGCGGTCGCGGCGGCCGGCCTGCGCATCGTCGACTACTTCGCGAACCAGGACGCCATCGGCACGGTGCCCTCGAAGCCGATCCTGCCCGACCCCACGGTCACGACGGCCGACACCGTCGCGACCCCGCCGGACACCGGAGTCCGGGCGGCTCGGGCGACCGCCGACGGCATCCGTCCGCACCGCCGCCGCTTCGGCCGCGCGCAGCTCGGCATCCTCGCCGCCCTGCTGGCCGCCGCACTGGGCGTGACCAGCTGGTTCGCGGTCCAGGCGCTGGCCCGTCCGTCGCACACGTCCGCCAATGGCACGGCGACCACGCCGCCGAACTCCGCCACGGCCAGTGCGACGCAGAAGAACTCCACGAACGCCGCCGCGACCTTCACCGGGGGCACGGTCGTGACCGGACCGGGCTGCCCGACCTCGCCGTGGGGTGTGTTCTCCATCACATCCGGCAGTCTGGAGACGGACGTCCTCGGCGGCGATCCGGCCTGCGGCGGCCACACGGACGCATTTCGCAAATCGGGCAATACATCTGAATCCGGGTCAAGCGCGGAGTGGGATTTCGCGTTCAAGCGCTCGGTCACGTGCACCCTGAAGATCTACATCGCGAACGCGGCCCCGTCTTCCGGTATCGCCGTCTACAAGATTGCGGCGGGCGGCGCGGCGAACCAGTTCCAGGTGAGCCAAGCGGAGAACAAGGGGCAATTCGTAGCGAATCAGTCCCTCGACAACCTCGCCGCCCCCGATGGTGTGATCAAACTCACGCTGACCGATATCAGCGCCAACAACGGCGATCAGAACCACGTGACCGCCTCCACGGTGTCCGCCGTCTGTCGGCTCGGCTGAGTACCAGCCGAGCCGACAGGCGGCGTCCCGCGGTCAGGCCCTTCGTCAGGCCTTCGCGACCGTGAACTCCAGGCCGAGCTCCTCGTCGCGGAAGGCGTCCGCGCCCAGCGCCTCGCCGTGCGCCGCGAACTCGACCGCGAGCACCTCCTCGGCGATCGACGCCTGATGCGCCGTCAGGGCCTCGCCCGTCTCGGCGTCAGACGCGAACCAGCGCAACGAGATCCGGTCCGACACGTCCAGGCCGCTGGTCTTGCGCGCCTCCTGGATCAGCCGCACCGCGTCCCGGGCGAGACCGGCGAGCTTCAGTTCCGGAGTGATCGTCAGGTCCAGCGCGACGGTCTCGCCGCCGGCCGTGGCGACCGCCCACCCGGCCCTCGGGGTCTCGGTGACGATGACCTCCTCGGCCGTCACCTCGACCGGCTCGCCCTCCACCACGACCGTGGCGGTGCCGCCGGAACGCAGCGCCGCCGACAGTTCCGCCGCGTCCGCCGCCGCGATCGCGTTCGCCACCAGCGGAGTCCGCTTCGCGAACCGCTTGCCGAGCGCGCGGAAGTTGCCCTTCGCGCTGTATTGCAGCAGGTCTCCCGCCGCCTCGCTGAGCGCGTCGGTGCTCTGCACGTTGAGCTCCTCGGCGATCTGTGCGCGCAGCTCCTCGCCCAGTTCGGCCCAGCCGTTCGCGCCGACCAGCGCCCGGCCGAGCAGCTGACGGGTACGGACCGAGGACTCGGCACGCGTCGCCCGGCCCAGCTCGACCAGCCGCCGCACCATCGCCATCTGCGCGGCCAGCCGGTCGTCGATCGCCGCCGCGTCCGCCACCGGCCACGCGGCCAGGTGCACCGACTCGGGGGCGTCCGGGGCGACCGGGCGCACCAGGTCCTGCCAGACCTGCTCGGTGATGAACGGCACCAGCGGGGCCATCAGCCGGGTCAGCGTGTCCAGCACGGTGTGCAGGGTCGCCAGGGCCGCGGGCTCCGCCTTCCAGAACCGCCGCCGGGACCGGCGCACGTACCAGTTCGACAGGTCCTCGACGAAGTTCGCCAGCAGCTTGCCGGTCTGCTGCGTGTCGAAGTCCTCCAGCGCCGCGTCCACGTCCCGCACCAGCCGGTTGAGCTCCGAGAGCACCCAGCGGTCGAGCACCGGACGGTCCGCGGGCGCCGGATCGGCCGCCGACGGCGACCAGTCCCCGGCCCGCGCGTACAGCACCTGGAAGGCCACGGTGCTCCAGTACGTGCCGAGCGTCTTGCGCACCACCGCCTCGATGGTCGCGTCGCCCACCCGGCGCGCCGCCCACGGCGAGCCGCCGGCCAGCATGAACCAGCGCAGCGGGTCCGCGCCGTGCCGGTCCATCAGCGGGATCGGCTCCAGGATGTTGCCGAGGTGCTTGGACATCTTCCGGCCGTCCTCGGCCATGATGTGCCCGAGGCAGAGCACGTTCTTGTACGAGGACTGGTCGAACACCAGCGTGCCGATCGCCATCAGCGTGTAGAACCAGCCGCGCGTCTGGTCGATCGCCTCGCAGATGAAGTCCGCCGGGTACGACTCGCCGAACTCCTCGACCGAGCCCGCCGCGTGCGGGTAGCCGATCTGCGCGAACGGCATCGAACCGGCGTCGTACCAGCAGTCGATGACCTCCGGCACGCGCTCGGCCGCGGCGCCGCACGCCTCGTCGCCGTTCTTGCTCGGGCAGGCGAAGGAGACCTCGTCGATGAACGGCCGGTGCGGATCCAGGTCCTTGAGATCCCGGCCGGCCAGCGCGCCGAGCTCGCTCAGCGAACCGACACACGTCAGGTGCCCCTCCGCGCAGCGCCAGATCGGCAGCGGCGTGCCCCAGTACCGGTTGCGCGAGAGCGCCCAGTCGATGTTGTTGTTCAGCCAGTCGCCGTAGCGGCCGTGCTTCACGTTCTCCGGGTACCAGTTCGTCGCCTCGTTCTCGCGCAGCAGCGCGTCCTTGACGGCGGTGGTGCGGATGTACCAGGACGGCTGCGCGTAGTAGAGCAGCGCGGTGTGGCAGCGCCAGCAGTGCGGGTAGGAGTGCTCGTACTCGAGGTGCCGGAACAGCACGCCGCGGTCGCGCATGTCCGCGACCAGGCGCTCGTCGGCCTTCTTGAAGAACACGCCGCCGACCAGCGGCACCGACTCCTCGAACGTGCCGTCCGCGCGCACCGGGTTGACCACCGGCAGGCCGTAGCTGCGGCACACCTTGAGGTCGTCCTCGCCGAACGCGGGGGACTGGTGCACCAGGCCGGTGCCGTCCTCCGTGGTCACGTAGTCGCCGAGCACCACGTAGTGCGTCGGGACGTCGGCCGGGAACTCCACGAGCTCGAACGGACGCTGATAGAACCAGCGCTCCATCTCACGCCCCGTGAACGACGCCCCGGTCGGCTCCCAGCCCTCGCCGAGCGCCTTCTCGACCAGCGGCTCCGCGACGACCAGGGTCTCGCCGCCGTCGCTGACGGCCACGTAGGTCACGTCCGGGTGTACGGCCACGGCGGTGTTCGACGGCAGCGTCCACGGCGTCGTCGTCCAGACCAGCAGCGCCGCCCGCCCGGCCAGCGGACCGGACGTCAGCGGCATCCGCACGTACACGGACGGGTCCACGATCGTCTCGTAGCCCTGCGCGAGTTCGTGGTCTGACAGGCCGGTGCCGCAGCGCGGGCAGTAGGGCGCGACGCGGTGGTCCTGGACCAGCAGGCCCTTGTCGAAGATCTGCTTGAGCGACCACCACACCGACTCGATGTAGGACGGGTTCATCGTCCAGTAGGCCTTGGACAGGTCCACCCAGTAGCCCATGCGCTCGGTGAGCTTCTCGAACTCGCCGACGTGCCGCTTGACCGACTCGCGGCACTTCTCGTTGAACTCGGCGATGCCGTAGGCCTCGATGTCCTTCTTGCCGGTGAAGCCGAGCTCCTTCTCCACCGCGAGCTCGACCGGCAGGCCGTGGCAGTCCCAGCCGCCCTGCCGCTCGACGTGGAAGCCCTTCATCGTCTTGAAGCGCGGGAAGACGTCCTTGAAGACGCGCGCCTCGACGTGGTGGGTGCCCGGCATGCCGTTGGCGGTCGGCGGGCCCTCGTAGAAGGTCCAGCGCGGTCCGTCGGCGGTCGCCTCGAGGGACTTGCTGAACACGGACTCCCGGCGCCACAGGTCGAGCACCTCGTGCTCGAGGGCGACCAGGTCCGCCTTGGCGGGTACGGGTCGGTACATCGGCGGGGCCCTCCGCGGCTCGTCGTGTGCTGCGACACCTCGCGCAGCCTTCGTGCCGAAGGGACGAGCGCTCGTCATCCGACGGCGTCCCGCGGTACCACCCTCCTTGGCGCGCGCTCCCGCAGGGGAGTCCACGCCCACTCAACTCGCGGAAAGGCCGGTTCTACTGAGGAGCCCGCGCGGGGCGTCCCGTTCTTCCGGCGGCTCGGGGGTGATGGCCCCGTCCTCGCCGACTCGATCCGCAGGGCTCAAGTGTACGGCGTCGGCCGCGGTGCCTCGTTACGATTTTCGGCATGCCGTCCGTCAAGATCGCCGTCCGGGTGAAGCCGGGCTCGGCGCGCGCCAGGGTGGGCGGGTCGTACGGGGACGCGGGGGCGCTCGTGGTAGCGGTGACGGAGCGCGCGGTGGACGGAAAAGCCACCGCCGCCGCGCTGCGGGCCGTCGCGGCCGCGCTCGGGGTCCCCCGATCGGCCGTCACCCTGCACAGCGGCGCCACCAGCAGGGACAAAGTGCTGCTCGTGGCGGATCCGCCGGCGGACCTCGCGGACCGGCTCGCGATGCTTCGGGGTTGAAGTAGGCAGGCTACCATGCGAAACCGCACGGTTACCATGCGTACTGTCAGCCGGTCGGCCCAGTGGCCGGGCGAAAAAGATCTTCACCGTTCCGTGATTAGCGCTTCGAGGGACCGGGCACCAATCTGCCGCGTAACCCGTTATGCGGAATGGGTGAACGGCGCGGACCGCGTCGGCCCGCCCGCAGCCCGGCCGGCCCACCGCGGATCCGCAGGTGGTGACCGGTCCTTTTGATCCGATCCGAGAGCGAGGGATGCACCTTGAGCACCACCGCGCGTACCACCGCCACCCCGGCGGCCTCGTCGCCCGCAGCCAAGACCGCGAAGAAGGCGCCCGCGGCCAAGTCC
>DATJIF010000139.1:0-87909 GCA_035493475.1 Actinospica sp. | reverse complement strand
CCTGCGCTCGGGTTGCCGCGTGGACGATGAGCTTCGCCAGCATCGAATCGTAGAAGAGCGTCACCTCGTCGCCGGTGTCGACCCCGCTGTCCCACCGAATGCCGGGGCCGGCCGGAGGGCGAAGGTAGGTGATCCGCCCGGTCGACGGGAGAAAGCCGTTCGCGGGATCTTCCGAGGTGATCCGGCATTCGATCGCGGCGCCCCGGGGAGCGAGCGGACGGTCGGGCACCGACATCGGCATTCCGCGTGCGATGCGGAGCTGCTCGCGCACGAGGTCGACGCCTGTCACCAGCTCGGTCACCGGATGCTCGACCTGGATCCGCGCGTTGAGCTCGAGGAAGAAGAAGTCCCTGCCGTCGAGGACGAACTCGGCGGTTCCGGCGCTCTCGTAGCCGATCGCGCGCGCGAACGCGACGGCCGCGGCGCTCATTCGCTCGCGCAGCTCGGGGTCGAGCGCGGGCGAGGGCGATTCCTCCAAGACCTTCTGGTGGCGGCGCTGGATCGAGCAGTCGCGCTCGCCGAGGGTCCAGACCGTGCCGGACTCGTCCGCGAGGATCTGCACCTCCACGTGCCGTCCGCGCTCGACGTACGGTTCGCAGAACACTTCGTCGGAACCGAACGACGCGGCCGCCTCGGTCCGTGCGCGGGCGAGAGCGTCCGGCAGTTCGGCCAGGTCACGCACGATCCGCATCCCGCGTCCGCCGCCGCCTGCCGCCGCCTTGACCAGCAGCGGAAGGTCGGCGGACGTCGCGGTCCCCGGCTGGACGGCGCCGAGCACGGGGACTCCGGCGGCAGCCATCAGCTCCTTGGCCCGCGTCTTCGAACCCATATCAGCGATCGCGGCGGGCGGCGGGCCGATCCAGGTGAGGCCGGCGTCGAGGACGGCCTGCGCGAAGTCGGCGTTCTCGGACAGGAAGCCGTAGCCCGGGTGCACGGCGTCGGCTCCCGCGTCGAGCGCGGCGCGCACGATCAGGTCAGCGCGCAAATACGTGTTCGATGACGCTGAGCCAGGTAGCCGGACCGCGATGTCGGCTTCGCGCACGTGCGGGGAGTCCGCGTCGGCGTCCGAGTAGACGGCGGCCGTCGCGATGCCGAGTTCGCGGCACGTCCGGAAGATCCGGCGCGCGATCTCGCCTCGATTGGCCACGAGCAGCTTCTTGATCATCGTGGCCTCACATCCGGTAGACGCCGTAGCCGCGTGCACCCTCGACTGGGGCGCTGTGCACGGCTGACAGGCATAGGCCGAGGACGGTCCGGGTGTCACGCGGGTCGATCACGCCATCGTCGTACAGGCGGCCGGACAGGAACGCGGGCAGCGACTCGGACTCGATCTGCTGCTCGACCATCGCGCGCATGGCGGCGTCCGCGTCCTCGTCGAAGGGCCGTCCGGTGGCCGCCGCCGACTGCCGCGAGACGATCGAGAGCACGCCCGCGAGCTGCTGCGGACCCATGACGGCGGACTTCGCGCTCGGCCAGGCGAACAGGAATCTGGGTTCGAAGGCGCGGCCGCACATCCCGTAGTGTCCGGCGCCGTACGACGCGCCCATGAGGATCGAGATGTGCGGGACCCTGCTGTTCGAGACCGCGTTGATCATCATCGCACCGTGCTTGATGATGCCTCGCTGCTCGTACTCGCGGCCGACCATGTAGCCGGTCGTGTTGTGCAGGAAGACCAACGGGATGTCGCGCTGGTTGGCGAGCTGGATGAACTGCGTCGCCTTCTGCGCCTCCTCGCTGAAGAGCACGCCGCGCGCGTTGGCCAGGATGCCGACCGGGTAGCCGTGCACGTTCGCCCAGCCGGTCGCGAGGCTTGAACCGTAAAGCGGCTTGAACTCGTCGAAGCTTGATCCGTCAACCGTTCGGGCGATCACCTCGCGCGGGTCGAACGGGGCTTTGAGGTCGCCGGGGACGAGGCCGAGCAGTTCGTCCTCGTCGTACTTCGGACCCGGCGCCACGGCTTCCGGCGCGGGGCCGGGCTTGGTCCAGTTCAGCCTTCGCACGATGCGCCGGGCCGCGCGTATCGCGTCCGCCTCGTCGATCGCGAAGTAGTCGGCCAGGCCGGAGGATCGCGCGTGCATCTCGGCGCCACCCAACGACTCGTCGTCGGACTCCTCGCCGGTGGCCATCTTGACCAGCGGCGGGCCGCCGAGGAACACCTTCGAGCGCTCCTTGACCATGACGACGTGGTCCGACATGCCCGGGATGTACGCGCCACCGGCAGTCGAGTTGCCGAAGACCACCGCGACGGTCGGGATCCCGGCCGCCGAGAGCCGCGTGAGGTCGCGGAAGAGCGCGCCACCGGGGATGAAGACGTCCTTCTGCCCGGGCAGATCGGCGCCCGCCGACTCGACGAGGTTGATCAGCGGCAGCCGGTTCACGCGCGCGATCTCGTTGGCACGCAGGGCCTTCCGCAGCGTCCACGGATTGCTCGCGCCGCCGCGCACGGTCGGGTCGCTGGCCGTGATCACGCATTCGACGCCTTCGACGACGCCGATCCCGCTGACGAGCGCCGCGCCGACCGGATACTCCGTGCCCCACGCGGCGAGCGGCGAGAGTTCGAGGAACGCGCTGTCCGGGTCGATCAGCAGCTCGATCCGCTCGCGAGCCAGCATCTTGCCGCGCTTCCGATGCCGCTCGACGTACTTGGGCCCGCCACCCTCGAGCGCCTTCGCGTGCTCGCCGTCAAGACTCTCGATCTTGGCGAGCATGTCACGCCGATTCGCCTGGTACTGCTCGCTCGACGGATCAAGATTCGTACTCAGGATCGTCATCGCACGTCCCCCAACAGTGCTTCGGGGATGTCGAGGTGCCGCGCACGCAGCCACTCCCCCACGGCCTTGCCCTGCGGATCGAAGCGCGCCTGCGCCCCGACGCCCTCGCCGAGCAGCCCCTCGACGACGAAGTTCACGGCCCGCAGATTCGGCAGCACATGCCGCGTGACCGGCAACGACCCGGCCTCCGGCAGCAACTCACGCAGCTTCTCGACGGTCAGCACCCGCACCAACCACCGCCACCCCTCATCCGTGCGCGCCCACACCCCGATATTCGCGTCGCCGCCCTTGTCCCCGCTCCGCGCCCCCGCCACCGACCCGAGAGGCGCGCGCCGCGTTGGGCCTGTTATCTCCGGACTCGCGGCGCCGGGGACCTCCGGCTCCGGCAGCGGTTCCAGCGCGCGGGTGACGACCGGCGGGCGGATCGGGACGCGGCGCCCGTCCGGAAGCACGACGGCGTGTTCGACCTCTGCCGCGCTGACGAATTCGGCCTCGAACACGCCGTACGGGGCTCCGTCGGCGGGCGGCGCGGTCAGGTGGAAGCCCGGATAGCCCGCGAGCGCCAACTCCACCGCGGCGCCGCTGACGGCCCGGCCCACGAGCCGCGCGTCGGAGTCGCGGACGACGAGTCGCAGCAGCGCGCTCGCCTGCTCCTCGGTCGGCGCGTCCGGCCGGTCCGTGCGGTCCAGCGTCCAGCGCACCTCGGCCGGTCGGCGATCGGTGAACGCGGCATCCATCTGCGCCTTGACCAGCTCCGCCTTCGCCTCGATCGCCAGGCCGGTCAGCACGAACTCGACCTGGTTCCGGAAGCCGCCCATCCGGTTCAGGCCGACCTTGAGCGTGGGCGGCGGCGCCTCGCCGCGCGCGCCCGAGATGTGCACGCGGTCGGGGCCGGCCTGGCGCAGCCGCAGCGTGTCGAGCCGCGTGGTCACGTCAGGGCCCGCATACCGTGCTTCCGAGGTCTCGTAGAGCAGTTGCGCGGTGACCGTCTCGACCGTGACCGCGCCGCCGGTTCCGGGATGCTTAGTGATCACACTGCCGCCGTCGGCGCTCAGCTCCGCGATCGGGAAGCCGGGGCGGCGCACGTCGATCTCGGTGAAGAAGGAGAAGTTGCCGCCGGTCGCCTGCGTGCCGCACTCCAGGACGTGACCGGCGACCGTGGCGCCCGCGAGCGCGTCGAGGTCGTCACTCGTCCAGCCGAATCGTGCGATCGCGGGACCGACGACGAGCGAGGCATCGGTAACGCGTCCGGCCACCACGACGTCCGCGCCCGCGCGCAGCGCCTCCGCGATGCCGAACGCGCCGAGGTAGGCGTTCGCCGCGAGCAGTCCGGGACGCCCGGAGAAGCCCAGCTCCTCGACGCGTCCCAGCAGGTCGTCGCCCTCGACGTAGGCGATCTTGACCTCGACGCCGAGCCGCGCGGCCAGCTTCCGCAGCTCGTCGGCGAGCCCGGCCGGGTTCAGGCCGCCCGCGTTGGTCACGATGCGCACGCCGCGCGCCGCCGCTATGGCCAGGCAGTCACTCATCTGGCGCAGGAACGTCTTCGCGTAGCCGAGCGCCGGGTCCTTGCGCCGGTCCGCGGCGAGGATAGCCATCGTGAGCTCGGCCAGGTAGTCGCCGGTCAGCACGTCCAGCGGGCCGCCCTCGAGCTGCTCGCGCACGGCGGCGAAGCGGTCGCCGTAGAAGCCGGAGGCGTTGCCGATCCGCAGCACCGACCCGCCGGCGGCGTCCTGATCCGTCATGGGACCCACGCTTCCAGCGGATCAAGAAAAAATCAAGCGCGCTTGCTTGTTTTTCTCCCAGCGACTGTCGGAGCCCACCGCTACGCTGGGCGGCGAGGTGATGACGATGTCCCGAGTCAGGGTGCACAATCTCGCGATCTCGCTCGACGGGTACGGAACCGGCGCGGACCAGAGCCAGGAGGCGCCGTTCGGCCACGCGGGGACGCGGCTGATGCAGTGGTTCTTCGAGACGCGCAGCTGGCGCAGTATGAACGGCTTCGACGGCGGCAACACCGGCGTCGACGACGCGATGGCCGGCCAGTGGGGTCCCGGTATCGGCGCCGAGATCATGGGGCGCAACAAGTTCGGTCCGCAGCGCGGGCCCTGGGAGGACCACGAGTGGCAGGGCTGGTGGGGCGAGGACCCGCCGTTCCACACGCCGGTGTTCGTGCTCACCCACCACCCGCGGCCCACGCTGGAGATGGCGGGCGGCACGACCTTCCACTTCATCGACGCGACACCGCAGGAGGCGCTCGCACAGGCCCGCGACGCGGCGAAGGGCCTCGACGTGCGCATCGGCGGCGGGGTCGACGTGGTGCGCCAGTTCCTGGAGGCGGACCTCGTCGACCACCTGCACGTCGTGGTCGTGCCGATCCTGCTCGGGCGCGGCGAGCGGCTGTGGGACGGTCAGGAAGGACTCGAAGACCGCTTCACCGTCGAGTCCTTCTCCTCCCCCAGCGGCGTGACGCACATGGTCTTCTACCGCTGAATCAGTCGGCTCAGTTCCACAGCTCGGTACCGTCGGCGCCGCAGTTCTGCAGCTCGACGCCGGTGCCCTGACTCGTGCTGCCGCCGCTGAGGTCGACGCACAGGCTCGACGACTTGCCGACGATCATGCCGTTGGACTGCACGGTCCACTCCTGATTGGGGCCGCCGTTGCAGGCCCACACGTCGACCTCGGTGCCCGCGGTGGTGCCGAAGCCGTAGTCGTCGAGGCAGTCGGCCCCGTTGTTGACGGTGATCTGCCCGCCGCTGGTCAGCGTCCACTGCTGGGTCGGGTCGCCGGTGCACGAGTCGATCTCGACCTGCGCGCCGTTGCCGAAGGAGCTGTCGCTCGCGGTCAGGCAGAGCCCTGAGGACTCGCTCACCACCTGCCCCGGCGTGCCCATGCCGAGCGTCTGGGTGGCGGACGCCGAGGCGGACGCGCTGGCCGTGGCGCTGGTGGCGGACGCGTCGGTCGGGATGCTGATCGTGTTCGAGGTCGAGGACGCCGACGCGGAGGCCCCGGCAGAGCTCTGCGACGAGGCGGTGCTCGCCGCGGCCGTGTTCGTGGGGCTGTCGCTGCCGCCGCCGAGCGAGAGCAGCGCGCCGACGACCATCGCCGCGACCACCGCGGCCGCGCCGAGCCCGAGCTCCGCCGGATGCGCCCGGACGAACGCGGAGAAGCCGCCGCCGGCCCCGTTCCCGCCGCCGCCGTCGTGGCCGGTGGGAGGCCCGTAGTCCGCTGCGGCGGTGGAAGGGTACTGAGGCTGGTTTACGGGTGGGAAATACTGTGTGGGAGCCGGAGAGCCGTACGCGTCACGCGGGTCGGCGACCGGCGGCATGACCGAGGTCGGCTGGTGGCCTGCGCCGGGCGTGCCCCAGTTCGACGCGGGAGAAGGAGACTGTGGCGGGATGTACTGCGTGGCCGCGACGGCCGGAGCAGCACTCTGCGGCGGGATGTACTGCGTGGGATCGACGGCCGGCGCGGAGTTCTGCGGCGGGATGTACTGCGTGGGATCGACGGCCGGGGCAGCACCCTGCGGCGGGATGTACTGCGTCGGGTCCGCGCCGGGCGCGGCCGCGGTCGGCGGGATGTACTGCGTGGGCTGCTGCGCGCCGCCGAGGTACTGAGTCGGCTGGACGTCGCCGATGTACTGGGTCGGTTGCTGCGCCTGCCACGCGTCGGCCGCGTCTGAGCCGCTGTCTGGTCGCCAAGGATCGCCACTCACGGGTGCATTCTAAGGACACTCCGAGGGCGCCAGGACCACCCGGCCGATCCGGTGACGAAAGATCCCGATTTCCATTAGATTGACCCCAAGGAGGCGTGACCTATGAACGAACTCCAGGCGCAGGACACCGATACGTGGGACGTCGTCGTCATCGGCGCCGGTCCGGTCGGGGAGAACGCCGCGCAGTACGCCATCCAGGGCAGCGACCGGACCGCCGTGCTGATCGAGGCGGAACTGGTCGGCGGCGAGTGCTCCTACTGGGCGTGCATGCCGAGCAAGGCGCTGCTGCGGCCGGTCGAGGTGCTCTCGGCGGCGCACGACCTCCCCGGCGTCTTAGGCACCCGCCTGGACCCGACGGGCATCCTGAAACGCCGCGACCAGATCATCGGCAACCGGGACGACACCGGCCAGGTCCAGTGGGCGAACGGCGTCGGGATCGACGTGATCCGCGGGCACGGGCGGCTGACCGGCGTGCGCACGGTCGAGATCACCCGGGCGGACGGCAGCGTGCGCTCCATCGAGGCCCGGCAGGCGGTCGTGCTGGCCACCGGGACCACGGCCGCCGTGCCGAACGTGCCGGGGCTGCGCGAGGCCCGGCCGTGGATCTCCCGGGACGCGACGAACATGGCCGAGGTGCCGCGGCGGGTGGCCGTCATCGGCGGCGGCGTGGTCGGCTGCGAGGCGGCGACCTGGCTGAGCGCGCTCGGCTCCAACGTCACGATCATCCAGTCTGGGCCGCGGCTGCTGCCCCGCGTCGAGCCCTTCGCGCACGAGCTGGTCGCCGAGCGCTTCGCCCGCGCGGGGGTGACCGTGCGGGTGAACGCGAAGGTGGAGCGGGTCGCGCGCGCCGTCGTCAACGAGGCGGGCGTCGGCCGGATCCACGGCGGCCCGGTGACGGTCACCGTGGACGGCAAGGACCTGGTCGTGGACGAGGTGCTGGTCGCGACCGGGCGGGTGCCGGCCTCGAGCGACATCGGCCTGGACACGGTCGGCCTCGGCAAGCTGGCCGAGCAGCGGACGTACATCCCGGTGGACGAGCAGCTGACCGTGCGCGACGTGCCCGGCGACTGGCTCTACGCCACCGGCGACGTCAACGGCCTCTCGCTGCTCACCCACATGGGCAAGTACCAGGCGCGGGTGTGCGGGGCGGTGATCGCGGCGCGCGCCGAGGGCGGCCCGATGGACAGCGTGCGCTACCGGGACCTGGCCGACTCGCGCGCCGTGCCGCAGGTCATCTTCACCGACCCGGAGGTCGCGGCGGTGGGCCTGAGCGAGAAGGAGGCGCGGGACGCGGGCATCGACGTGGAGACGGTCGAGTACGACCTCGGCGCGCTCGCCGCCACCTCGATCCAGCGCCAGGACTACCGCGGCCGCGCCAAGCTGGTGATCGACCACGAGGCCGACACGCTGGTCGGCGCCACGTTCGTCGGCCCGGAGGTCGGCGAACTGGTGCACGCCGCGACGGTCGCGGTGGTGGGACAGGTGCCGCTGGAACTGCTGCGGCACGCCGTCCCGTCCTACCCGACCGTCGCGGAGATCTGGCTCCGGCTACTGGAGAGCCGGGAGCCGCGCGAATCGTAGGGTGATCACTCGCCGGGGTACGTGAGCCCGATCCGCTCACGTACCCGGTCGAACGTGCGCATGATGGTGAGCGTCTCGTCGAGCGGCATCACCGGGCTCTCCAGCTCCCCCGCGCGCAGCCGCAGGCCGACCTCGGCCGCCTGGTGCCGCAGGCCGATGCCCTCGTGCGGCAGTTGGGTGGTCTCGACCGTGCCGTCGTTGCGGATCAGCTCGACCGGGCAGACCCGGGCCCACGGCTGGCTCAGCACGATGCGGCCCTCGGTACCGGTGATCACAGCCGTGTTGGCGCTGCGGGCGTCGAGCGACGTGGAGATCACCGACTGCGCGCCGTCGTCGTACGTGAGGATCATCGAGGTCTGCGCGTCCACGCCGGTCTCGGTCATCCGCGCGGCGGCCTCGACCTGCGTCGGCGCCTTGCCGCCCACCACCATCGACGCGAACGAGCCCGGGTAGATGCCGAGGTCGAGCAGCGCGCCGCCGGCGAGCAGCGGGTTGTTGATCCGGTGCAGCGGGTCGGTGCTCAGCGTCTCGCCGCGGTCGGAGATCACCTGCCGCACCCGGCCGATCCGGCCCTCGGCGAGCAGCGTGCGCACGAGCTGGAAGTGCGGCAGCCACCGCACCCACATCGCCTCCATCAGGAAGGTCCCGGCGGCCCGCGCGGCGTCGATCATCCGCTCGGCCTCGGCGCCGGTGACCGAGAACGCCTTCTCGACGAGGACGGCCTTGCCCCCGGCGATCGCCGCGAGGGCCGCCTCGCAGTGCGTGGAGTGCGGGCCCGCCACGTAGATCGCGTCCACCTCGGGGTCCGCGGCCAGCGCCTCGTACCCGACGTGCCGGTGCGGCGCGCCGAACCGGTCGGCGAACGCGTCGGCCGCGGCCTGGGTGCGCGACCCGACGGCGACCACCTCCGCGTCCGGCAGAAGTCTGAGGTCCTCCGCGAACCGGGACGCGATCCCCCCGGTCCCTGCGATGCCCCAACGGATTCGGTCGGCCACGGCGCAGCTCCTTCGTCGCTCTGATCAAGCGCGAAGAGATTATCGCGCGGCGGCCCGCACCGTAAGACCCGTCCACCCCGCGATCGCATTACGGGCGCTCCCTGGGCAGAGCACGGGCCGAACCGGGCGGAATCGGGCGGTTCCGTTATTCGACCGAGACCGCGGGCGTCTTGCGACGCGCCGGGCGCCGAACGAAACTCGCCTCATCCGGGCAGGAACGGACCGGAAACCGCACGACCCGTGCCCGCTCGCGAAGAAGGGAGCGTCGCCTCCGCATGTACGTGATCGAACGCCGCCAGATGCTGCTGGACAACGCCCGGCGCACGGGGCGGGTGGACGTCGCGCAGACCTCCAGGGAACTCGGGCTGGCCCCCGAGACGATCCGCCGCGACCTGAAGGACCTGGAGCGGCAGGGTCTGCTGCGCCGGGTCTACGGCGGGGCGGTGGCGGTCGAGCGGCTGAGCTTCGAGAGCGCGCTCTCGGTGCGCTCCACCCGGCATCAGGCCCAGAAGAACCGGATCGCCGCGGCCGCCGTCACGTACGTGAAGTCGGCGGAGTCCGTCTACATCGACGAGGGGTTCCTGCCCTCGCTGATCGGCGAGCACCTGCCGCCGGACCGGCCGCTGACGGTGGTGACCCCGTCGCTGGCGACCGCGAAGGCCCTGGTGGACCGGCCCGAACTGACCGTGCTGATCGTCGGCGGGCGGGTGCGCGCGAAGACCCTCGGCGCGGTAGACCACTGGGCGGTCTCGATGCTGGAGACGCTGGTGCTGGACCTCGCGTTCATCGGCGGCAACGGGATCAGCCTGGAGCGCGGGGTGACGGTGCCGGACAGCGCGGTCGCCGCGGTCAAGACGATGGCGATGCGGGTCTCCCGCCGCAGGATCCTGATCGCGGACAGCTCCAAGTACGGCGTGGACTCGTTCGTCCAGTTCGCGCGCATGACGGACTTCGAACGCTTCGTCACGGATGACGGCCTGGCCGCCGAACACGCCGTGCACCTGCACGAACACGGGGTCGACGTGACCCGAGCCTGAGAGCGGGAAGAGGGGGCGGCCGACCCTGGCCGGTCGACCGCCCCGCGCACCTCCCGAAGACGACACGCCCTGGTGAGAACGCAACCGAACAGCAGGAGGAATACAGGTCATGAGTCTAACAAGCACGACGCGCCGCCGTCGCGTGCTCCCGGCGGCGACGGCGACGGCACTGCTGGTCGCCACGGCCGCCGCGTGTTCGAATCCCAACAGTTCGTCGCCCGGTTCGGGCGGCGCGGCGCAGACGATCACGGTCGCGGTCACCGCCAACCCGCTGATGACCACGATCGAGAACCTCACCGCGGGCGGCTTCGAGGCCTCGCACCCCGGCATCAAGGTCAAGTTCGTCACGTACGACGAGAACACCGAGCGCGCGGACGTCGAGAAGGACGTGGCGGCGCACGGCGGCCAGTACGACGTCGTCATGATCGGCCCAAACGACATCGCGAGCTGGGCCTCGAACGGCTGGATCGACGCGCTGGACTCCGAGGTGGCCGCCGACTCCTCGTACGACGTCGGCGACCTGCTTCCGCCGATCAAGGACGCACTCAGCTCGAAGGGCAAGCTGTACGCGCTGCCCTTCTACGGCGAGTCCTCGTTCATGATGTACAACAAGAAGATCTTCGCGGCGGACGGCCTGACCATGCCCGCGAACCCGACGTGGGCTCAGATCGCGCAGCTCGCGGCGAAGGCGAACAACACCTCGAAGAACGTCGCCGGCATCTGTCTTCGCGGGCTGACCGGCTGGGGTGACAACCTCGCGTCGCTGGACACGGTCATCAACACGATGGGCGGCGCCTGGTTCGACAAGAGCTGGAACGCGAAGCTGACCTCCCCGGCGACCGAGGCGGCCGTCGACTTCTACGTGAACCTGGTCAAGCAGTACGGCGAGCCGGGCGCGGGCAACGACAGCTTCAACCAGTGCCTGAACATCTTCGAGCAGGGCCAGGCCGCCATGTGGTACGACGCGACCGTCGGCGCCTCGACCGTGGACGCGACCGGCAGCCCGATCGAAGGCCAGGTCGGCTTCGCCCCGGCGCCGGTGGACCAGACGAAATCGTCCGGCTGGCTGTGGACCTGGGCGCTCGCGCTGGAGTCCTCCTCGAAGCACCAGTCGGCCGCCGAGCAGTTCATGAACTGGGCCACGTCGAAGCAGTACATCGCGTACGACGCGTCGAAGAACGGCTGGGCCTCGGTCCCGCCCGGAACGCGCACCTCGACGTATCAGAACCCGGCCTACCAGAAGGCGGCTCCCTTCGCGGCGCTGACGCTGCAGGAGATCGACTCGGTGAACATCAACCAGCCGGGGGTCGCCCCGCAGCCGGTGCCGGGCGTGCAGTACGTCGGCATCCCCGAGTTCGAGGACTTCGGCCAGCAGGTCTCCGCGCAGATCACGGCGGCGATCGACGGTCAGGAGTCGGTGTCGCAGGCGCTGACCACGAGTCAGCAGATCGCTCAGCAGGCCGTCGACAACGCGGGCTACAAGAGCTGACGCGAGCTGCGCCGGGCGGGTCCGCACTACCCGCCCGGCGCGTCCCTCGCCTCCAGTTCCCCCCGACCGAAGGGCCCTGACGTGACCGTTCTGACCACCGCGCCGCGCGAGGTCGCGCTGGCGCCGCCCCGGATCCGACGGCGCGGCGCCGCCTGGCTCAAGCGGCTGCCGCTGCTCCCGGCGATGGTCTTCACCATCGTCGTGACGCAGATCCCGTTCCTGCTGACGCTCTGGTACAGCTTCCAGAAGTACAACCTGAACTATCCGAACCGGCCGCGGCAGTTCCCGACCGTGGCCAACTACCGCGAGGTCTTCACCGACCCGGTCTTCCGCACCGCCGCGCTCAACACGCTGCTGTTCACGGCCGTCCCGGTGATCTGCTCGATCCTGCTGGGCCTGGGCATCGCGATCCTGCTCAACCGGCGCGTGTTCGGCCGCGGGTTCCTGCGCACCCTGATCATCAGCCCGTTCCTGGTGATGTCCGCGGCCGCCGCGCTGATCTGGAAGTACTCGATCCTGGACACGACGTTCGGCGTGCTGAACTTCGTGCTCAAGCCGTTCGGCATCCACGACACCAACTGGATCGGCACGCACTCGCAGCTCACCATCATCACGTTCCTGACGTGGCAGTGGACGCCGTTCATGGTGCTGATCATCCTGGCCGGCCTGCAGTCCCAGAACGAGGAGATCCTGGAGGCGGCGCGGGTGGACGGCGCGGGACCGTGGCGGATCTTCCGCGCGCTCACGCTGCCGCACCTGCGGATGTACCTGGAGCTCGGCATCCTGCTCGGCTCGATCTACATCGTGCAGGCCTTCGACTCGATCTACCTGATCACGCAGGGCGGTCCGGCGACGGACACGACGAACCTGCCGTACTACATCTACCAAGTCGCGTTCCAGGCGTACGACATCGGCCGCGCGTCGGCGATGTCGGTGGTCGTGGTCGTCGCCACGATCATCATCGCGACCCTGGCGCTGCGCACGATCTCGTCCATCTTCAGCGACGAGGGGAGCCGAGGCTGATGAAGGCACCGCTGAGTTTCGCCGAACGCCGCTCCCGGCTCGCGACCCGGCTCGGGTTGGGCCTGCTGACCTGGGTCATCGTGCTCGTGTTCTTCTTCCCGGTGCTCTGGATGGCGTTGACCGGCTTCAAGACCGAGACGTCCGCGAACACCCCGACCCCGCAGTTCGTGTTCACCCCGACGCTCTACGAGTACCAGTCGGTCTGGTACGGCACGGCGGGCACGGCCGGGCTGCGCGGCTTCCTCGAGCACTCCATCGGGATCTCGGTCGTCTCGACGGTCATCGTGATCGCGCTCGCGCTGCCCGCGGCGTACGCGCTCGCGATCCGGCCGATCCGCAAGTGGCGCGACGTGCTGTTCTTCTTCATCTCGACGAAGATGCTGCCGATCGTGGGCGCGATCATCCCGCTGTTCATCATCGCCCGCGACCTGGACATCCTGGACACGCAGCGGCTGCTGATCCTGCTGTACACGGCGATGAACCTGCCGATCGCGGTCTGGATGCTGCGTTCGTTCCTGCTCGAAGTGCCGATCTCGGTGATCGAGGCGGCGCAGGTGGACGGCGCACGGTTGACGCGTCAACTGAGATCGGTCGTGATCCCGCTGATCATGCCCGGCCTGGCCGCGGCCGCGCTGCTCTGCTTCATCTTCTCCTGGAACGAGTTCTTCCTCGCGGTGAACCTGACCACGACGAACGGCGCGACCGTGCCGATCTACCTGGTCGGCTTCGTGGCGCCGGAGGGGCAGTTCCTGGCGCACCTCTCGGCCGCCGCGACCGTGGCCTGCCTGCCGGTGCTGATCGCCGGCTGGGCCGCGCAGGACAAGCTCGTCCGCGGCCTGTCCATGGGCGCCGTGAAGTAGCCCCTTCCCGCAGTCTCCGCAGTTCTGATCAAGCCCTCGAACCACAGGGAGATTTCCGCATGCCCTCGTACCCGACCTACGACCGGTCCGCCGTGAGCGTCGGCATCGTCCACTTCGGCGTCGGCGGGTTCCACCGCGCGCATCAGGCCGCGTACGTCGACGCCCTCCTGAACCGGGGGAAGGCGATGGACTGGGGAATCTGCGGCGTCGGCGTGATGCCGTCCGACGAGGCGATGGCGCGGGCGCTGACGCCGCAGCAGTGCCGTTACACGCTGGTCTCGAAGCATCCGGACGGCAAGCTCGAACCGCGCGTGATCGGCTCGATCGTCGACTACCTGTACGCGCCGGACGATCCGGAACGCGTCCTGGAGACGATGACCCGGGAGCAGACCCGGATCGTGTCGCTCACCATCACGGAGGGCGGCTACAACTTCAACCAGACGACGCACGAGTTCATCGCGGAGGATCCGGGGGTCGTGGCGGATCTGCGGCCCGGTGCCACGCCCTCGACCGTGTTCGGCTACGTCGTCGAAGCCCTCGATCGCCGTCGCCGCCTCGGGATCGCGCCGTTCACGGTGATGTCCTGCGACAACATCCAGTCGAACGGCCACGTCGCACGCGCGATGTTCACCGCGTTCGCCGAACTGCGCGATCCCGAACTCGCGCAATGGATCACCGAGCATGTGCACTTCCCGGACTCGATGGTCGATCGGATCACGCCCGCGACGACGGACGCCGACCGCGAGGAACTGCACCAGGAACTCGGCATCGAGGACAACTGGCCGGTGATCTGCGAGCCGTTCACGCAGTGGGTGCTGGAGGACGACTTCAGTCTTGGCCGTCCTGCGCTGGAAGAGGTCGGCGTTCAGTTGGTCGAGGACGTGGCCCCGTACGAGTTGATGAAACTCAGGCTGCTGAACGCGAGTCACCAGGCCATCGCGTACTTCGGGCATCTGCTCGGGCATCAGTACGCACACGAGGCGGCCACGGATCCGCGGCTGCGGAACTACGCGCGCGTCTATATGGACACCGAGGCGACTCCGACGCTGCTTCCGGTGCCGGGCGTCGACCTGGACGAGTACAAGACCGAGCTTCTGGAACGCTTCGCCAATCCGGGGATCCGCGACACGATCGCCCGGCTATGCGCGGAGAGCTCGGACAGGATCCCGAAGTGGGTGCTTCCGGTGATCAGGCACAACCTCGCGAGCGGCGGACAGATCTCGCACGCGACGGCGATCGTGGCGAGCTGGGCCCGGTACGCGGAGGGCGTGGACGAGCGTGGTGAGCCGATCGTCGTCGTGGACCGGCTGGCCGACGAGGTGACGGCGGCGGCCCGCGCGTACCCGCGTGACCCGCTCGCGTTGGTCAAGCTCACGCATCTCTTCGGGGATCTCGCGGACGACGAGCGCTTCACGACGGAGTACCTGCGGATCGCGGACAGCATTCACACTGCGGGCGCCGCGGCGACGCTCGCCGAGTTGGCGACGGAGAACAGATGATCATCATCTCCGGGGAGAACGTGGCCGACCTGCTCCCGACCGAATCAGGCCTGATTCACACGGCGCTCGGCGGCGGCCCGGCGAACACGGCCGTCGCGGCGGCTCGACTCGGCGCCGACGTGAGCTTCGCGGCGCGCTTCGGCAATGACGCGTTCGCGACGGCCTTCCGCAACCGGCTCACCGAAGCCGGAGTCGATCTGAGCCACGCCGTGAAACTCGCCGCACCCTCCGCACTCGCGCTCACTCGGCTCGACGCGGACGGATCGGCGAGCTACGACTTCTGGCTGCACGGCGCCGCCGATTTCGCGGCGACCGATCTCCCCCACGCCGGGCCGCACGACATCCGGCACGTCGGTTCGCTCGCCGCGTACTGGCAGCCGGGCGCGGACGTCGCCGAACGCTGGATCGAAGGCGGATCGGGACTGGTGACGCTCGATGTCAACCTTCGACCGATCGTGCTCGATCACCAGCCGGACGCCGTCAGCCGTCTCGAACGACTCGTTCAGCGGGCGCACGTCGTGAAAGCCAGCGACGAGGATCTGCGGATGGCGCATCCGGACGCCGCTCCCGAGGAGACGGCGCGCAGATGGTTGGACGCAGGGCCGACGCTGATCGTGATCACGCTCGGGGCCGAGGGCGCACTCGGGCTTACGCGCGATGGGGGGCGCATGCACGTCCCGGCACCGAGGGTCGAGGTCGTCGACACAATCGGCGCGGGAGACGCGGCTATGGGCGCGCTGCTCACGAGGCTCGCCGCCGTCGGGCTCGAAGCGGTCTGCGACGATCTCGACGAGACGCTGCGGTTCGCCACGGCGGTCGCGGCGCTCGCGTGCACCAGGCCCGGAGCCTACGCGCCGTCCGCGGACGAGGCCGACGACTATCTGGCGGCTAGGCCGTGTCTTCGAAGTAGCGTCGGATCAGGCCGTGGCGTCTGACGCGTGCGCTCGCAAGGCGCAGGGGCGGGCGCATACTCGGTCGTCTGTAACCGTCCCTGCAACGCCGCGAGCGTGCGTGGCAGGCGTCACGGCCCCGACGATACTTTGAAGACACGGCCTAGGAGAACACCGTGCTGAGCAGATGGTTCGCCGTCGTGAACACGGTGTTGAGCTGGGCGGCGATCACGGTCGTCGAGACCTGAGCACCGACCATCGCCGCCACGAGCAGGTGGCTGACGCGCAGACCGTCGCTGCGCATGAAGAACACGAGCAGGCCGCCGAGCACGGCCAGAACGGGCAGGGAAAGTACCACGGTCGATTCGCCTCGAGAAGTACGTCACGAAATACGAGGGGCCTTTGGCAGTTGGCACAGTTCGCTCTTCGCGCCGGTCGCCAGGTCCGTGAGCCAGAGTGCGCCGCCCCCGCCGTCCCGGCCGAGCATCTCGACCACGTCGTGGCCGAACTCGACTGTGCCGCCCTTGCCGGCGACGATCACCCGGTCGGCGCCGAAGCCGGGGCGGGAGAGCACGAGCGCGTAGTCGCCGGGCGTGGCGCGCTCCGCCTCGCCGACCGTGAGCGCGCCGTCCACGTGCAGTTCGGCGGTGTGACGCAGCGGGCTGACGCGGAATCCCTCCCAGGTGCCGGAGGCGGTGGCCGCGCCGAGCGCGACCGTCCAGTAGCCAGTGCTGATCTCGTCCATCCGTCCGCCGCCTCGGGTCGCCGGGAAGAATCCTGCGTTCCCATGATTCGCCGGGCCGCGGCGCGGTGCCAACCGCAGCAGACCCGAATGGCGCAGGGGACGATCTTCACCCGTTCGCGTGATTGAAGCGCGAACCACTCATGCGGGGCCGCCGCCGCGGCAACCCTTGATGCATGCCCACATCGCAGAACCCTCACTTCGCGGGCCCGCTGCCGCGCCGGACGGTGCTGCGCGCCGCGGCCGTCTCCGGTCTCGCGGCGCTCGGCTGGCAGACCGCGTTCCGGATACCCGCGGCCGCCGACGCCGACGTGCCGCCGGACGTGGACTGCTATACCCAGGCGTACCGGAACTGGTCCGGGGAGATCCGCGCGGACGACGTGCTCACCTGTTCCCCGCGCAGCGTGCAGCAGTTCGTCGCGGTGGTGAACTGGGCGCGGGAGCGCGGAAAGCGGGTGCGGGCGGCCGGGATGCGGCACGGCTGGTCGCCGCTGACGATCACGAACGGCGGCGGCCGCGACAGTGTGCTGATCGACCTGACCGAGCACCTGGCCGGCGTCGCGGTCTCGGCCGACGCGCACGGTCCGATCGTGACCGCGCAGACCGGCGTCGCCATGACGGCCCTGCTCACCGAGCTGGAAGAGCACGGATACGGTGTCGCCTCGTGCCCGGCTCCCGGCGATCTGACGTTGGGCGGCGTGCTGGCGGTCGACGGCCATGGCACGGCGATCCCGGTGAGCGGCGAGTCCACGGTGCCGGGGCAGACGTTCGGCACCATCAGCAACCTGATCACGTCGGTCACGGCGGTCGTCTGGGACGCGTCGCAGGGAGCGTACGTGGCCCGCACCTTCGCGCGTTCGGACTCCGAGATGCGCGCTCTCCTCGTGCATCTCGGCCGGGCGCTCATCGTCGAGGCCACGCTGCGCGTCGCACCGAACCAGCGGGTTCGCTGCGTCAGCCGCACTGACATCACCGCCGACACGCTGTTCGCGGCGCCGGAGCACGCGGGTGAGCACAGTTTCGCGGCGCTCGTCGAGGGCTGCGGTCGGATCGAGACGATCTGGTTCCCGTATACGCAGTCGCCGTGGCTCAAGCTCTGGAGCGTGGCGCCGGAGAAACCCGCCACCTCGCGCGAGACGACCAGTCCTTTCAACTATCCGTTCTCCGACGAGATCCCCGAGGCCGCCTCCGAGCTGCTGAAGCTGATCATCGAGGGCGACACGTGGGTCACGCCGCTGTTCGCGCAGGTCATCTCGGCGACCGTGCCGACCGGCCTGCTCGCGACCGACACCGCGGACCTGTGGGGCTGGGCGAAGAACACGCAGCTCTACGTCCGCCCGACGACCCTGCGCGTGACAGCGAACGGATACGCCGTACTGACGAAGCGCGCGAACATCCAGCAGGTCGTTGCGAAGACGTACGCCTACCTGAAGAAGACCATCGCCGAATACCAGGCGGAGGGCGACTTCCCGGTGAACGGGCCGTGGGAGGTGCGCGTCACAGGGCTCGACGACGCCGCCGACTGCCAGGTGCCGGGCGCGCGCGAGGCGATCCTCTCGGCGGTGCGCCCGCGCCCGGACCGCGACTACGACGTGGCCGTCTGGCTGGACGTGCTCACGCTGCCGGGCACGCCGTCGTCCACGGCGTTCTACGAGGGCTTCGAGAAGTTCCTGCTGAGCGAGTTCAACGACGCCGACGCGACGCTGCACCCGGAGTGGTCGAAGGGCTGGGCGTACGGCGCGAGCGGGGCGTGGACCAGCACGACGTTCATGCACGACGTGATCCCCTCGGCCGTCCAGAGCGGCCAGGCGTTGAACGACGGCTGGCAAGCGGCCCTGACCGCATACGACGCGCTCGACCCGCATGGCGTGTACGGCAATGCGTTCCTGGACGTGCTGATGGGCTAGGCGGTCAGGTCCCTGAGTGAGACGTCCGGGTCGGCGAGCCGCATCTTGTCGGCCTGCTGCCCGGAGCTCACCAGCTTCTGGATCGGCCGGTTCACGCCTGGCGTGTTGGCGCTCATGGCTGCCCGGACGCGGCCCTCGGCGAGCCAGAACGAGACGAACGTCCGGCTCGCCAGGTCGCCGCGCACGACGACCTCGTCGTATCCGCCGGGGTCCAGGTAGCCGTTGTACTCCGTGCTCAGGTCGTACTGGTCCGAGTAGAAATACGGGATCCGGTCGTACGCGACGTCCTCGCCGAGCATCGCGCGCGCGGCGATCAGGGGCTGGCGGCGTGCGTTGTCGACGTGTTCGACGCGGATGCGCTTGCCGAAGACGGGATTGAACGCGCTGGCGACGTCTCCGGCCGCGTAGATGTTCGAGTCGGACGTGCGCAGTGCCGCGTCCACGACGATCCCGTTGTCCACGTCGAGTCCCGCCGCCGCGGCAAGCTCGGTGTTGGGCGAGGCACCGATCCCGACGAGCACGGCGTCCGCCTCGATCCTGGTGCCGTCCGCGAGTTGGACTCCGGCAACGCGGCCGCCCTCGCCGAGGATCTCGGTCACCTGCACGTTGGTGCGCAGGTCCACGCCGTGGTCGCGATGGAGGTCGGCGAAGACGTGCGCGATCTCGGGGCCGAGCACGCGCAGCAGCGGCAGCGAATCCGCCTCCAGCACGGTCGCCTCGACCCCGGCCCCTCGTGCGGCAGCAGCGACTTCGAGGCCGATCCAACCGCCGCCGATGAACGCGACGCCCGAGGCTGATTCGAACGTGGCCCTGATCCGCTCGCTGTCTCCGAGTCGGCGCAGGGTGAGTACTCCGTCGAGATCGGCGCCGGGAACGGGGAGGCGGCGGGGTGTCGATCCCGTGGCGAGCAGGAGCGCGTCGTACGCAGCGGTGTTGCCGTCGGAGAGCGTCACGGTTCGGTGATCGCGGTCGATCGCCGTTGCGGAGGTTCCGAGTAAGAGCTCGATCTCGTGTTCGTCGTACCACTCGCGCGGGTGCACGAACACGGTTTCACGCGGCTGCTTGCCCTGGAGGTACCCCTTGGACAGCGGCGGCCGTTCGTACGGCAACTCGGATTCGTCGCCGATGAGCGTGAGCCGCCCCTCGAAGCCCGCCGAACGCAGCGCCTCGGCCGCCTTGGCACCCGCGAGGCTAGCGCCGATGATCACGAACGACCGCGTCTGAGCCATGCACTCCAGCCAATCCCTCGTCCGGCGTCCCGGCAACCCGGTTCCGGCCACGTCGCGGCACGAGTTGCACGAGCAGCAGCGCGGCGCTGGCCACGACTGCGACGGCCTCGGCGATGGCGGCCACGGTCTTCTCGGTGTACCAGACCGGCTCGTACATGTTCGGGAGCGGGCCGATCGCGCCGACGTCCACGTACCGGTAGAGCAGCAGGGCGCCGAGCGCGCTGGCCGAGATCAGGAGGGCGAATGCGGCGGCCAGGCGGCGGCCGCGCAGCAGCACCCACAGCGCGGCCAGTGCGGCGAGGGCCGCCTGGAGCCGGAACAGCGTCCCCTCGGTCACGTGCGTGCCGTTGCCGTCGAACTGTCCGGCCAGGTCGGCGTGCACGTAAGCGTCGACGGCGAGTCCGGCGGCGGCTAGAATACGCAGAATCTTCTGGTTCATGCCGCTTTACACGGGTGCTGCGCGCGTTCGGCTCACCGACTCGGCCGAAAAGGTGAAAGATCGCGGGCGCGCGGGCGAGCCGAACGGCGTTCGCGCACGTCGTTGCCCAAGGTCGGAAGCACGTACGCCCCGTCCTCCCGGAGGTCCCGATGCGCCGCCTGACCGTGGCCCTGGCCGCCCTGCCCCTGCTGCTCGCCGGCTGCTCCTCGTCCGGCAACTCCACCACGTCGACCGGCACCGCCACCGCGACGGCCGCGGCCACGGGGTCGGCCGCGGCGGACACGATCGTGATCAAGAACTTCAGCTTCAGCCCGGCGACGCTGACCGTGGCCCCGGGCGCGAAGGTGACGGTCACCAACGAGGACTCCGTCACGCACACGGTCACCTCGACCGCCTCACCGCACGCCTTCGACACCGGAGACGTCAACGCCGGCGCTTCCGTCACGTTCACCGCGCCGAGCAAGGCCGGCAGCTACACGTACATCTGCACGATCCACACCTACATGCACGGGACCCTCACCGTAAGCTGAACAGCTGAGGGGAGGCCGAGCATGATCCGTTGGGTTTATGCCTTCATCGACCGGCCGAAGGCGCACTTCGAGCAGGCCGCGGAGTTCTGGACGGCGGCCACGGGGACGACCCTGTCGCCGCGGCGCGGTCCGGGCGGCGAGTTCGCCACGCTGGGGCCACCCACCCGTTCGCATCGCGACGCCTGCGTGAAGATCCAGGGCGTCGCGGACGGGCCCGGCGGCGCGCACATCGATCTCGCGGTCGAGGACGTGCGGGCGCTCGCGGCGCGGGCCGTCGAACTCGGCGCGCGGATCGTGCTGGAGGAGGACGACGACCTCGTGGTGCTCACGGCGCCGGGCGGGCACCTGTTCTGCGCGGTCCGCTGGCACGGCGAGACGCGGCGGCCGGACGTGTTCGAGGGCACCCGGCTGGATCAGGTCTCACTCGACATCGCGCCGGACGACTTCGAGGCCGCCGGCACGTTCTGGGGCGAGTTGACCGGCTGGCCGGTGCTCTCCGGCCGGCACGCCGAGTTCCGCGTGGTCAGGCCGGAGCCGCAGCTCCCGGTGCGCATTCTGCTGCAGCGGCTCGACACGCCGTCGCATCCCGGCGCCGCGCACATCGACTTCGCCTGCCGGGACCGCGCGGCCACCCGGATCGCGCACGAGAAGCTCGGCGCCGCGTTCGAGGCCGAATTCCCGAACTGGATCGTGATGCGCGATCCGTCCGGCGCCCCCTACTGCCTGACCGCCCGCGACCCGCGCACCGGCTCGCTCACGTAGTAAATGGGTTGCCCGGTCATCCTCGGCACGCCAGGATGACCGGCATGGATCTGTAAACGCTGCCACGAATCAGCAGTTCACCTGTCGCGCGATCGACCTCGAGGCCTGACGACCCGGCCTCGACGGAGTCGGTCGTGCCTGCAAGTGCAGCGTTTTCGATCCGAGTTCTGAAATCGAATACAGATGAATACCGATCGCAAGGCCCTCTGGGCCGTGCGCGAGTCCGGCCTGCCCGCAATCGTGCGGCAGTGCGTGGACTGCTCCAGCAACCGTCACAACCCCACCGGCAAGATCCGCGTCAACGCGAACGGCAAGCTGCTCGACGTCTGGCTGCTGGTCAACTGCGCGGCGTGCGACAGGACCTCGAAGATTCCCGTGCACGAGCGCATCCACGTGCGCTCGCTCGACCCGGCGCGCCGCGAGGCCTTCGAGGCGAACGATCCGGCCGTCGTGCGCGAACTGGCGATGAGCGCGTCGCTCGCCGCGAAGACCGGCTACCGCCTCGACTGGACCGGCACGTGGACGTTCGAGACGGACATGCCGTTCTACTCCGAAGCGGACACCGAACCGCTCAAGGTGCTGGTCAGCTTCGAGTTGCCCGCACCGATCCGCGTCGAACGGCTGCTGATGCCGGGGCTCGGCCTCAGCCGCGGCGCCGTACGACGCATGGTCGAGGCGGGACGGATCCGGCTGCCGATGGCCGTGGACGCGAAGGCGCACCAGGACTTCGAGTTCACCGTCGGCTGACGCAGAGAATCAGGGTTCGATCGGCGGCGTGCCATGGGTGTGGAAGGACTCGATGGTCTTCAGGCCCCAGGCCTGGCCCTTGGCACGCTCCGCCTCGGTCCACGTGACCGTCTGCCAGTCCGGCGCGAGCAGCAGCCGGGAGACCGGGTTGCACAGCTCGATGCGGTTGCCGCCGGGCTCGTAGACGTACAGGAAGAAAGTCTGCTGGATGGCGTGCTTGTGCGGGCCGGTCTCGATGAACACGCCCGCGTCGAGGAACACGTCCGCCGCGCGCAGGATCTCCTCGCGGGTGTCGGTGGCGAAGGCGATGTGGTGCAGCCGTCCCCGGCTGCCGGTCCAGTCCTCCGTGTAGACGAGGTCGTAGGACTTGTTCCCGAAGTGGTGCCACTGCGCGCTGATCCGGCCGTCGTTCATCCGGATCTGCTCGCTGGTGCGCGCGCCGAGGATCTCGCGCTGGAAGACGCCGTTGGGCTCGACCTCGCCCGCCAGGAAGTTGACGTGGTCCAGCCGCCGCACGCCGACGCCGTACGACGGCTTGGCCTCGGCCTGGTTCTTCAGCGCCGGACGCGAGGCTTCAGGGGCCTGATAGTGCTCGGACTCCCAGTAGAGCTCGAACTCGTGGCCGTCGGGGTCGCGGAACGCGTACGCCTGGCCGATGCCGAACTTGCCGTCGCGCCAGCCGATGCCGCAGCCCGCCTCCTCGATCGCCGCGACCCGCCGCTTGAGGGCCTCGGCGCTCCACGTGCGCAGCGCGGTCGTGCGGATGCCGGAGGTCTCGTGGCCGGTGAGGATCAGGCTGTGGTGCTCGTAGTCGTCGTACGTGCGCAGATAGACCGAGTCGCCGTCGCGGGCGCACTCGCGCAGCCCCATGACCTCGGTGAAGAAACGCAGGCTCGCCTCGGGTTCCGGGGTGAGCAGTTCGACGTGGCCGAGGTGTGCGACCTCGTGGAATGCGGACGGAGTCATGGGCGCTGTTCCTGTTCTTCGTTCGATGGCGCGGCGGGGCGGGGGAAGACGGTGCCCTCGAAGAGCTTGCGGGCGGTGCGCACCAGTCCCGCGCTGCGGGTGCGTGGCCGGTCGGCCGGAGCCTCGGGATCGAGCTCGACCGACACGTCGACGGAGCCGGTCGGGTGTTCGAGCCGGATCGGGCCGTCCACCCGCGCGAGTTCGGCACCGACCGCGCCGGGCAGCAGCAGCGCGGTGGCCACGCTGACGGCGCCGAGCACGCCGATCGCCTCGTGGACGCGCACCGGGATGAACGTGCGCGTGCTCACGGTTCCGCCGTCGCGCGGCGCGGCGAGCAGCGAGATCTTGGGGAGGGACGGGGCGTCGCCGAGACCCATCGCGGCGAGGGCCTGCTTTCGGATGGCGGCGATGCGCGTGGTCAGCGTCTTGTTCGCCTCGAGTTCGGCCGGGGATTCGTAGCCTGACACGCCGAGGTCCACGGCGCGCATCACGACGGTCGGCATCCCGTTGTCGATGCACGTCGCTTCGAGGCCGTCGAACACGTCGACGACGTTCCCCGTCGGCAGGAGTGGCTTGCCGGTCGGCGAGGCGAAGGACAGCAGGATCGGTTCGGCGTACGCGACGTGGCCGCCGGGAGTGGAGAAGGTCGCGGTCGCCGTCTCGCCGGTGTTGACGAGGCGGATGCGCACGTCGGTCCGCTCCCCCGCCACCGGGACGAGACCCCGCTCGACGGCGAACGGTCCGACTCCGGCGAGCATGTTGCCGCAGTTCTGCTTGTCGGTGACGAACGCTTCGCCGACGCCGACCTGCAGGAACAGGTAGTCGACGTCCGTGTCAGGGTGCGTGGACGGCGAGACGACCGCGACCTTGCTGGTCAGCGGGTGCGCTCCGCCGATTCCGTTGATCTGCCGGGGATCGGGCGTGCCCATGACGCGCATGAGCACATCGTCGCGCTCGGCGGCGTCGGCGGGTAGGTCGGAGGCGAGGAAGAACGGGCCCTTGGACGTGCCGCCGCGCATCAGGATGCAGGGAATGCCGGCGTCCTCATTCATGGTGTTCCTCGTATGTCACGTACTCGACACCGAGTTCCTTGAGCAGCGGACGCAGGTTGTAGCGGTCGAGTCCGAGCTGACCGCCCGCAAGAGCCTCGCGCGTGGCCTGCTCCTTCGCCTCGCGGGCCTGGGACGCTTCGAGGGCGTGCGGCAGGTCGCGCGCGGCGAAGGCCATGACACCGTCGTCGTCGGCGAGGATCGCGGCGCCCGGACGGATGGTCTGCCCGCCGACGACGACCGGCACGTTGACCGCGCCGGCCGTGGCCTTGACCGTGCCCTGCGCGCTGACGTGCCGCGACCAGACCGGGAAACCCATCTCGCGCAGTTCGGCCGTGTCGCGCACGCCCGCGTCGATGATCAGGCCGCGAACGCCACGGGAGACCAGCGACGTGGCCAGCAGCTCGCCGAAGTAGCCGTCCGTGCACGGAGACGTCGGCGCCACGACCAGCACATCACCTGGCGCGCACTGCTCGACGGCCGCGTGGATCATCAGGTTGTCGCCGGGCCAGACGAGGGCCGTGACGACGCTGCCCGCGATCCGCGCCCCTTGCTGGATCGGACGGAGCTCAGGGCCCAGATACCCGACGCGGCCGAGCGCCTCGTGCACCGTCGCGACGCCGAAGCCCGCGAGCTCGTCGAGCTGCTCGATCGGCGGCCGGGGAACGCCCGTGACAACCACAAGGTTCGATCGCACGCTGCGGCCCGCGCTCTTCGACGACCCTGTATCCGATGGTTCACTCGCAAGCTCGTTCACAGTGCTCACGACAGCTCCTGGGTCGTCTGCGGGAAGTGCCGGAAGAACGCCTCGGCCCGGGTGTCGTGCGCGAGGCCGAGGTTCGGGCCCGCGTTGCGCTTGAGCTGGACGCCGCGCCGCTTCGCGAGGTCCGTGTAGTAGTCCCACATGTGCTGCTGGGCGGGCAGGCACTGCATCGCGGCCTGCTTGCGCTCCCAGACCGGGGTGATGTCGAGCAGCAGGTTCGGCTTGAAGTCGCACTGCTCGGACTGGTGCGGCTCGAAGGAGAAGACCGGCGGCGCGCCGAGCGGTTCGCCGGGTGCCTCGTATCCGATGGCCTGCGCCAGGATCCGCGCCTGCAGGGCCATCCGCGCGGCGGCCGGGTGGTCGCCGTTGTAGGGGTCGACGAGGGTGTGCGTGAGCACGACTTCGGGCTGCAGTTCGCGGTAGACGAGCACGAGGCGGTCCACGGTCTCGTGGCTCTCCGGCAGCGGGTAGTCGCCGATGTCGAAGAACTCGATCTCGGCTCCGAGCGCGTCGGCGGCGGCCTCGGCCTCGGCCCGGCGGATCTGCTTGATCTCGTCGAGCTTCTTGCCCGCGAGCCACGCCTTCGCCGACTCGCCGCGCTCGCCGTAGGACAGGCAGACCACCTTGGCCCGCTGCCCGCGCGAGGCCGCCAGCGCGATCGCGCCGCCGGCCCGCCAGACGAAGTCGCCCGCGTGCGCGCTGACCACCAGCAGCGCGCCCCGGTTCACAGCCGTCGCGTCCTCAGTCATCTTCCATCCCTCTATATCCGTTCTTCGGTGCTGTGCCGCAGCGCCTCGGCGACGCTGGCCAGATGCTCCCGGGCGGTACGCTCAGCCGCCGCCTGGTCGCCCGCGCACACGGCCTCGATCAGGGCCAGGTGCTCGGGCAGCGACTTCTGCGGACGTCCGGGCCGCAGGCTGAGCCGGAACTGGTGCCGGACGATCTGCGCGTTGAGCCGTTCCAGCAGTCCGGCCGCGACCTGCTGGCCGGACAGCCGCAGGATGTGCGCGTGCAGCTGCTGGTTGAGCTTCGAGTACGCCAGGACGTCGCCGGACGCCACGGCCTCGCGCATCTTCTCGCCGAGGCCGCGGAGCAGTTCCCGGTCCGCGTCCTCGGCGAGTTCGGCGGCCTTCGCGGCGCACAGTCCCTCGAGCGCGGCCCGGCACTCGACGATCTGCACGGCCTCGTCCACCGGGATCACCCGGACCCGCGCGCCGCGGTTCGCGATCCGCTCGACCAGCCCTTCGCCGGTCAGGTCGAGCAGCGCGCCGCGCACGGCGGCCCGGGTGACTCCGAGCTGTTCGGCGAGGTCGAGCTCGACGAGGCGATGGCCCGGCGCCATCTCCCCCGCCCTGATCGCCTCGCGCAGGATCTTCGCCACGTGTGTCGTGGCCTGCCGGCCACTGGTCGGATTCCCCATGATCGAACGCTAGGTCCCCGGCGCAGCGATCGTCAACAATCCTGAAAACAAGATTATCCATGTCAACCATCGTCGGGGACTCGCGCGTCATGGGTGCAGGTCACCGCGCCTTCGTGGTGACCCACTGGCCATCGACCCAGCCGCTGACCGTCTCGTAGCCGGAGCGGAATCCGCCGAGCCACGTGATGCTCAGACTCTGCTCGGCCTTGGAGACCTGCGGCGTGTAGCTGGACGCCGCGTAGATCGAGCCGCCGGTGGTGTTCACGGCGATGTCGGGGTACGCGTAGACCGGGCGGGTCGCCGTGACGGTGCCGCTGCTGCTGGTCGCGGTGGTCAGCAGGCTGCTCGGCGCCTTGCCTGCCGTGACCCAGCCGGTGATCGCCGTGACCGCGTCCATGTTCGACGGGCCCTGGCCGCCGCCGCAGTGCGCTACGCCGGGCAGCAGGTACAACCGGGCGAACTGCTCGGTCGCGTTCAGGCCGCCCATGTCCTTGACCACGGACTGGTAGTAGGCGATGGTGCCGACCGGGTTGATCGCCGGGTCCGCGTAACCGGCCCAGAGGATCAGCTTGCCGCCCGCCTTCTCGAACGCCGACAGGTCCGGGTCGATCATGTCGAGTTCACCGTCGTTGGCCGAGGTGACCTTCTGGTACGCGGCCTTGGTGAACTGGACGTCCAGGTAGCCGGCCTTGCCGTTGAACGTGCCGGTCTCCGAAACGAGGCTCTGCCACGCGCCGGTGCCGATGCCCGCGTCGATGGCGCCGGTCTCCGCAGTCCCGCTGGTGGGCACGATCCACCCGGCCCAGTTCAGTTCGGAGCCGCGCGTCTCGTAACCCGGGTAGAGCCGGTCGCCCTGCGCGTCGGTCGGTCCCGCGTAGAGCTTGTCCACGGTCTCGACCTGAGCCGCCGTCAGGCAGAAGTCGGTCGAGGTGGAGCTCTGGCCCGCCTTGCACGCGATGCTCGCCGGGCTCCACGTGCAGGCCAGCGGGTCGGCGAGGTAGCCGAGGGTCACGGCCGTGGAGCCGCCGCAGGCTTCGAGGACGTCGTTGTGCAGCGGCGTCAGGTCGTCGGCCGTCAGGATCGCCGAACCGTCGGACGCGGTGTTGGCCTGCGCGTTCCAGGCCTCCTCGAACGCGTTGAGCTCGGTCTGCACCGAGGCGGGCGATCCGGCGACGATGCCGTTGAAGTCGGTCGGGTAGCGCTGGGCCTCGAGCAGCGCCTCGCGGCCGCCGTCCGAGCAGCCGTCGTAGTAGGAGTCCTTCGGCGCGCTGCCGTAGAAGTCCTTGATGACCGCCTTCGCCACGAGCGCGAGCTGGTGCTCCGACTCGTAGCCGAACACGGCCTTGAGCTCAGGGTCCTGGAACGCGGTCGCGGTGAAGCTGCCGCCCTCGTGGCCCTCGTCGTCCGAGGCGACGGCGAAGTTCCCGTCGGTCGTCTGCAGGCAGTTGTAGTCGACCGAGGTGTTGACGTTGACGTTGCCGCAGTAGCCGCCGCAGCCGTCCTGCATGTACTCGTCGGCGTACGTGGTCGTGGGCAGGTAGATCGTGAAGTGCGTCTCGGGGGCGATGATCCCCTGCACCTCGCATGCGGCCCAGTCGCCCTCAGGGTTCGAGGACGCGGCCACGGAGGTCGCGGAGGTGATCGAGGTGTTCGCGCCGGCGAGGGTCAGCAGGTTGAAGCCGGAGGCGGCGGAACAGGACGTGAGCGGTGTGACGGCGGACGCGGCGGCCGTGGACGAGCCGGTCGCGGCGGCGGAACCGCTGGCCCACAGGCCGACCGCGACCATCGCGGCGGCGGTGAACGCGGCGGCCAGCGGCCTACGCGAATGTAAAGTACTCAAGGTTCTCCTCAGATGCGCAGCGAGCATGGAGCAGGAGGACTCCTCCCAGGCCCGTTGCACCGGGCCTGGGAGACGGCATTGAGCGGGGTGGTTACGCGGCGGCCGTGGCGGCGGCCGGGTCGAACTCCTCGGCGGTCTCCTCAGCCGAGCCGCGCAGCAGGGTCACCGCGACGACCGCGCAGACCAGTGCGGCGATGCCCGCGACCGTGAAGCCGAGGCCGTACGCGGTGCCGAGGGCCGAGTGCGCGATGCCCTTGACCGTCGTGTTCGAGTCGGCGTGCAGCACGGCGATCGGGCCGCCGCCGGACAGGATCCCGTGCGCCTGGCCGGAATCGGCGGCGCTCAGGTTCGCGCCGGACAGGCCGGAGCTGAGCAGGCCGGTGGCCTTGGCGGTGGCGACGGCGCCGATCACGGCCGGGCCGAGCGTGAAGCCGAAGTCGCGCAGCATGCTGGTGGTGGCGCTCGCCATACCGGCCAGGCTGTGCGGCACGGTCTCCACGACGGCCGCCGTGACCGCGGAGACGGCGAACGCGAAGCCCGCGCCGACCAGGCCCATCGGCAGGATGATCGCGGTCAGCGTGGCGTCGTCGATCGGGAGCTGACCGGCCCACAGGTTGCCCACGGCCATCAGCGTGAAGCCGAGGCCGAGCACCCAGCGCGGCGCCAGCACCGACATGAGCTTGTGCGTCAGCGGCAGCAGCGGGAGTGCGATGCCGCTCAGCAGCAGGAACGCGACGGCCGTGCGCATCGAGGACTGGCCCTGGATCGGTCCCATCCGGATGCTGATCGCGTACGCGGTGCCGAGGAACGCGAACATGCCGACGACGGTGACCGCAGAGGCCAGCGCGAAGTTGCGGTTCTTGAACAGGTCGACGCGCAGCAGCGGGTTGGCGACGCGCAGTTCGATGACGACGAACGCGGCGAGCATGACCGCGGAGAAGACGAACGCGGCGACGACCAGCGCGTTGCCCCAGCCGTCCGCGGTGCCCTGGATGACGCCGAACAGCAGCGCGAACAGGCCGAGCGCGATCGTGGTCTGGCCGGCCGGGTCCAGCGAGCGGCCCTGCGGGGAGCGGGAGTCCTGCGCGGCGAACGCGGTGACGGCCATGTCGCCGAGGGCGAGCACCAGCACGACGAAGAACGCGATGCGCCAGTTGAAGTACGTGGCCGTGATGCCGCCGAGCAGCGGGGCGAGGAAGTTTCCGGTGGACAGGATGGCCGCCCAGATGGCGATCATCCGGGCGCGCTTGGCGTGCGAGCGCTCGGAGGCGACGAGCATCGCGAGCGTGGTCGGGAACAGCGCGGCGCAGCCGACGCCGGCCACGATCTGGCCGATCCACATCACGTGCACGTTCGAGGCGGGGGCGATCCCGGAGATCAGCTCGCCGACCGCGAGCAGGAAGGCGCCGCCCATCAGCAGTCTCTTGCGGCCGAACAGGTCGCCGAGCACGCCGCAGGTCAGTTCCAGCACGGTGATCGGCAGCAGCGAGCAGTCGGATATCCAGGTCAGCTCGGAGCCGCTCGGGTTGAACACCTCCTGGAATGTTCCGTTCAGCGTGGCGGGCATGGCGAGCCCGATCTGCGCGAGGCAGACCGCGAACAGGGCGGCGGCGATCGTGCCCGCGCGCAGCGCGCCGCCATCGGTGCTTGATGCACGAGTTTGCGTCGTCATGGCGTCCTTCACGTCGTTGTGATCCCGGCACGGGGGCTGCCGGTGCCACTGAGTATTGGCGGGCGGCCTATTTATTTCAACCTTCGCAAAATTACGGTTCCGTAACACGACCTGCGTAATCTGAGGACCGGATGAAGCCCACACCGCGCTGCCCCGACGAGCCGGGGGCTATATTCTTCGACATGAGAAATATTGTGATCGCCCCCGGCGCGCCCTCCGGGACCCCGGGATCGGCCACAATCGGCCTCGTGAACAGCCCGACCGGCTCCGCCGACGTCCGCCGCCGCAACCTCTCGCTCGTGCTGCGGCACGTCGCCGCGTTCGGCCCCTGCGCCCGGACCGAACTCGCCGAGGCGACCGGCCTGGTGCACGCCTCGATCACCGCCCTGACCGCCGAGCTGATCGGCAGCGGCCTGGTGCACGAGGTCGGCCTCGCCTCCTCCGGCGCGCGCGGCAGGCCGCGGCGGCTGCTGGAACTGGCGCCCGGCCGCGTGCTCACGATCGCGATCCAGGTGACGCAGTCTCAGCTCATCAGCGCGGCCACCGACCTCGGCGGCGCGGTGCTGTGGCGGGACGAGCGCGCGCACGGCGCCGAGTTCGGCGATCCGCGGCCGGTCGTGCGCGCCATCAGCGAGATCGTGCACGAGGCGTGGAACGACGTGCGCGGCTCCGGCGACCGGAAGAAGGCGCACCTCGCGCGCGTCGTCATCGCCGTGCCGGGCGCGGTGGTGGAGGACGAGGTCGTCGCGGACTCCATCCTGCTCGGCTGGCGGCGGGTGGACCTGCGCTCGCTGCTGCGCGCCCAGGACGCCGGCGTCACCTGCCCGATCAGCATCGTGAACGAGGCGAATATGGCCGCGTTCGCCGAGTACCGCGCGCTCGTGGACCGGACCGGCGGCGTGCCGAAGGTCTTCGCCTACCTGCGTGTCGTGCGCACCGGAATCGGCGGCGGCCTGGTCGTGGACGGCGCGGTGCAGACCGGCGGCCACGGCATGGCGGGAGAGTTCGGGCACATCCCGGTCTCCTTCGACGGCCCGGCCTGCAAGTGCGGCGACCGCGGCTGCCTGGTCACCTACCTCGGTGTCCGGGCACTGCTGGCCGCGGCGGGCATGGACCCGGACGGATACGAAGACCTCGAAGCCGGCCGCGTCGAATTCGACCGGCGCCTGCGCGGCGGCGACCCGGCGGCGGTGCGCGCGCTGGAGACCGGCGCCCGCGCGCTGTCCACGGCGCTGACCGCCGTCTCCCGGGTGGCCGACCCGGAGCAGGTCGTGCTCGGCGGGCATCTCGCGGCCTGGTCCGACTGGCTCGTGCCGAACGTGCTGCGCCATCTCGCCGGCCGCCGCGCCGTCACGCCCACCGACGAACCGGTCATCAGCACCGACCTGCTCGGCGAGGACGCGACGCTGCAGGGCGCGCTGCGCTTCGGCTGCGAGACGGTCCTCGACGACCCGACGAGCGTGCCGCTGGTCACGATCTGACGACCGCGCAGAAACGCGTTGTGCGCGAACTCTCGTCACGGAACCTTCGCATACGGCACAGTTCTCCTCATGGTGGTGCTGTTTCTCGCCCTGGCATTGCCGTGCTGGGCATTGAACGCGCGAAAACGGTCTCTCGGATGGAAGATCGCCGGAGTCCTGGTCGCCCTGCTCCTGGGGCAAATCGTCGTGACGCTGCACTGGGTCTTCCCCGGCGCGCGGGTCACGCTGCTCGTCCTGCTGGCACTCGCGACGGTGGCCACGCTGGCCGTCGGCATGTCCGCGAACAAGCGCTCCCCGGCGCGCCGCGGCCAGGTCCAACGGCGCGCGGCGACCGTGGTGATCGGCTGGGTCTACTGCGGCGTGGTGCTGCTCGGCGCCTGCGGCGTCGCGGTGCTGTACGGCATCAACGGACACCCGTCCGAGACGCCGGCGGCATCGGACTACCTCCCGCTGCCGGCCGGACTGACCGTCGCGGCCGACATGGACGACGGCTGCGGCGGCGGAGCCACCGTCGTCTGCCTGCGGGAGATCGACGTCACCGGCGCCAAGGGACAGAGCCAGTCCGACATCTTCACGGCCCTCAACGCGCAGGCCGTGGCGCGTGGATGGCCGAGCGGTGTCAGCTGCCGCAACGAGGGATTCCTGCTGGACCGGCATCAGGAGTGCATCAACATCGGCCTCGTCCGCGGCCAGATCGGCGTGCAACTGGAGGATGAGAGCGGATGGTGAACCGCGTTCCGAGGCCTAGGATCCGGCTGCCCGCGCCGCCGCTTTCAACTTGAGCGCGAGCGCCGGGCAGTCGATCACCGCCCGGCGCGCCCGCCGCGCCGCCGCCTCCGAGACCGGACCCGAGACGATCGGATAGCCCCAGTCGTCGAGCGTGATGTGGTCCGGGAGCAGTTCGGCGCACAGACCGTGGCCCTGGCAGGCGGCCCAGTCCACGGCCAGGTCGTTCGTGCTCTTCGGCATGGTCGTTCCTCCCTCAGTGGACGAGTTCGCGGGCCGGTGCGGGCAGCAGCGGACGCCGGTCCGAGCCGGTGCACACGCCCGCCCGGTGCGCTGCGGTCTCCGTACGGAAGACCATCAGGGCGCTGCGGACGAGCCGCACGCTGCCGTCCGGGTGGTGGCACAGGCCGCGGCCCTCGACCATCCCGCACCAGCGTTCGAGCGTCTCGACCAGCCCGGCGTCCCGCGCGGCCTGGTTCGGGTCGGCCAGCCGCTCCAGCGCCGCGGCGATGCGTGGCAGGCCATTGAGGCACGGACCGCACTGGCCGGCCGACTCGAGCGCCAGGTAGCGGACGATGTGCGCGGTCTCGGCCAGCCCGCAGCGGTCCGCGGGCAGCGCGGCGATCAGCCCTGCCCCGAGCGGTACGCCGAGCTCCGCCTCCGTGAGCCGCGCCCGCCGGGCCACCGGCGCCGGAATCCACGAACCGTGATACCCGCCGACGAGCACCGCCTCGACCGGCTCGGCGTCCGAGATCAGCGGCCAGAGCTGTGCACCCGCGGCACTGTGCACGACGCGCGGACGGTTCCGACCGGCGTAGACCGTGAACAGCTGCGGACCGGGCTCGGCCGCGGTTCCATAGTCGCGAAACCAGTCGGGCCCGTAGCGCGCGATCAGGGCCACCTGGGCGACCGTCTCAACGTTCTGCACCAGCGTCGGAGCCCCGCCGACACCGCGCTCGCGCACCGAATGCTCCGTGTACGACGGCATTCCCGGCCCGCCGTTCAGCGTCGAGACCAGCGCGGCCGATTCGCCGGCGATGAACCGGCCCGGCACCTCGGCGAGCTCGATGCTCACCCCGTCCCGGCGCACGTCGCGCTCCTTCACCGCCTCGCGCAGCCGCCGGATCAGGTCGCCGCGTCCGTTCGGCGCGCCCGCCTCGACCGCCAGGATCGCCCGCGTGGCCCGCAGCTCCCGGCCGAGCAGCACGAGGCCGTCGAGCACGAGGTGCGGCGCGAGCCAGAGCAGGTGCTTGTCCTTGTGGCTGGCCGGTTCGCCCTCGCAGCCGTTAGCGATGATCGTCGGCGCGATCTTCCGGGACCGCGCCGCGCCGGACACCGACACGATCTTGCGGTACAGCGGGAACCCGGCGCCGCCCCGGCCGCGCACCCCGGCGTGCCTGAGCAGCGCGGCGAGTTCGCCGAGCGGCAGCCGGTCCGGACCGGGCAGCGCGCCGTAGTACGCGTGGTGTTCGGCATGGTTCAGCGGCCGTTGCGGCAGCACGCCGTTCTCCGTCACGGGGCTGGCCCCCTCCCGGATGCCGTTGTCGATGGCTGTCATACGCGGACTGAACTCCTCGTCGTGTGCAGAACCTGTGCGGGGGTGCGGCGGGACCGCGCGAGCTGAACCGAGACGCGCCAGGCCAGCGCGCCGAGCACCGCGAGCACGCAGGCGATCGTCAGCCACAGCTCCCAGCCGTTCATCAGCGAGCCGCTGCCGGAGCCGAGCCCGATGGAGTGCGCGACCGCGATCGGCCAGAAGGCGTACGCGAGCCAGTGCACGACCCGCCACGACCGCGGGCTGATCCGCGTCCGCAGCAGGCTCGTGGCGACCAGCGCGATCATCAGGTCGACCGCCACCGCGCCGAGCCCGATCCACAGCGGCTCGTAGCCCGAAGCGAACGGGACGAACGTGGACAGCACCGAGATGTTCACGTAGCTGTCGAGGATCGCCGTGCCGATGTGCACCGCGAGGAACACGATCGACAGCAACGAGAGCGACCGGTGCAGCGCGACCACGCTGAAGCGAGGCAGACCGGGCAGCCGCCCCTGGCCCACGACGGCGATGCCGAGCAGCATCACCGCCGTGTAGAGGACCAGGCTGACGACACCGGTGCCCTGCGACGTGTACCAGAGCACTGTCGAGTTCATGCCCAAGCCACCTCGGCGTCCTGCGGCCAACCCGGCGTGTAGACGATCGGGCCGCCGTCCTCCGGCACCAGGCGCGCGGGCAGGCCGTGCATCGTCAGCCAGGCCGGAGCCTTCGCGCCGAGCAGAATCGCCGCCGTGGACGCCGTGTTCGCATCGAGGCAGTTGCCCGCCGCCACACTCACCGTGCGCCACGGCGTCGCCGCCGGCAGCCCGGTGCGCGGATCGAGGATGTGGTGCAGCAGATCGCCGCCGCGCAGCCAGCGCCGCGACGAGGTACCCGACGTGGCCAACCCGCCGTCCACGATGCTGATCTCGGCCTCCGGCCCCAACTCGGCGGGCGACTCCGGCACCGCCGTGGCCACCCCCGCGTCCGAACGCACGTCGGTCCGGTCCCGCACCGTGATCCGCCACGACCGCTCGCCGCCGGACCGCAGCGGCGGCTCACCGGCCACCGCGATGTCCCCGCCGAGAGCCACCAGCACGCCGCACTCCGCGACCTTCGCCAGCTCCGTAGCCGCGCTGTCCGCCGCCCAGGCCTTCGCGGTCGCGCCCAGATCCAGCGTGATCCCGGAGCGCAGCCGCAGGATGCAGGGCCCCGACATCCCGTCGGCGGGCCGCTCGAGGTCGATCAGATGCCAACCCGGCACCGGCCGCAACGTCACCCGGATCGGCGCGCCCTCCGGCTCCACCAACTCGAAGTCCCGGTCGTACCCCACCTCCGCCATCGCCGCGCCCACGGTCGGATCCACCAGCCCGTCCGTCAACCGCGCCGCCCGGACAGCCGCGTCCAGCGCATCCGCCAGCAGCGGACTCACCTCCACCGGCCCCTCAGCCCGGCAGACCTCCGATATCTCCGAGTCCCGCCGAAACCGGCTGCACGCCCCGTCCACCGCGTCCAGCCAGGCCGCCAGCCGCACCCGGCACAACTCCAGCTTCCGCGGGTCCGCCACCACCAGCCGCACCGAGCATCCCAACGCCCGCCACTCCGCACTAGCCGGCGCAAGCGGTTCCGTCTGAATCGTCATCACGAGCTCCCTGAATTCGCGTCGCTGCTGCCGGAAGAGGAGTTGGAGTTGCCGGAAGAGTCAGAGTTCGACGACCCCGACGAGCCCGAGCTCGAACTCGACCCGGAGTCCGAACTGGAGCTGGAGCTGGTAGTGCTGCTCGCCGTAGGCGTAGACGACGAGGTGGTCAACGTGTCCGTAGAACTCGAACCCGAACTCGAAGTCGAGGAACTGGACGTCGACGACGAGGACGACGAACTCGAACTACTCGTGCTACTCGTGTGCGTGGCCTTCGGCACCGTGGCCGCCACCGCGAACGACCCCGCGATCCCACTGACCGCCACGATCGCGGTGATCGTCACCGTCCGCGCCCTGCCGTGCCGCACCGACCGGGCGGCGCCTTCTGCGTCCATGGCTCAACTCCGTCAAGGGAAGTTATCGATCCGTGACCCCAAAGCTGCCCGAGCCGGATGAGAAGATCATGAATGCAGCCTGGTCCCCGCCTGACATCCGCAATCTCCGGATTTTCTCAGGTCAGCACGGCGACGCGGTCGGCCCATCGCCGTCATGCTCATCGGCAACGCCATCCCGGCGGCTGCGGTCCGTCAGTAGACGGCGAATCTAGTCACAACTCATCGCCGGGCATCCGGTGGCCGCGGAGGCACGGACTGATGTCTGATCATGATCCACCGACTGACGAAGCGCCCGACCTGATCGCCCTCGCGCAGTTGGGGGTCAGCAGGTTCGAGACCTATCAGAGCACGGGGAACACGGACTTCGCGGCCCAGTCGATCACGTACTTCCTGGCCGCACTGGCCGCTGCTCCAGAGGGCTATGCGAGCCAGGGGCTGCTGCTGACGCTCGTCAGCGCCTCGGCGAGGGCACTTTTCGAGGCCACCGGAGACGCGGTGATGCTGAAGGGTTGCCTCGACACGGCGAAGGCGGCAGTGCAGTTCGCACCGCCCGGGCATTCCGACCACGCTGCCGTGCAGGCCAACCTCGCGTTGGCGCTTTGGGCGGCGTATAAGCACGACGGTGTCGCCGCTACGCTCGATGAGGCAGTCGAGACGATCCGCAGCGCCATTCACGCTTCCGCTCCGGATGATCCCGCGCGAGGCGAGCGATTCAGCAATGCCGCGATGATCATGCTGAGACAGTTCGAGCACACCGGGCGGGTGGCACTCCTGGACGAGGCGGAGCTTCTGGGCCGCAGTGCGGTGACCGAGACCGCGGCCGACCATCCCGACTTCCCACAGCGTCTCACGAGTCTCGGCAATATCCTGATCGCGCGCTTCTTTCACGACGGCCGGGCTGAGGCGCTTTCCGAAGCTGCGCAGGCGTATCGGGCGGCGCTCGACGCTACTCCAAACGGGCATTCGAATCGCGCCATGTGCCTGAACAACCTGGCGAATACGCTGCGCAACCAATTCACCCGAGGCGGCGGAGACGACCTCTTGCGGGAGGCCTTGGATCTGGAGCGATCCGCCATTGCAGTTACACCGGTCGAGCATCCGGACCGCGCTCAATGGCAGTGCAATCTCGCTGTCAGCCTACGCGTGTCGTTCGAGAACACCGGCGATCCCACAGCGCTTGAGGAGGCGGTGAGCGCTTGCCGCGACGCCGTAGCCGCTACGTCTCGGCGACATCCAGACCGGGCCGCCAGATTGAGCGTGCTCGAGAACACGCTCTACAGGCTCGCGGAGATCACCGGCGACACCACGACCATGGAGGAGGCGCTGGCCGCGGCGCGTGATGGTGTCGCCGCAGCTCCTGAAGGTCATTCGCGACGCGCCACCCTGCTCAGCGACGTCGGGATCACAGCGCGCCTGCTTTACAGCCGCACTGGGCGCGAGGAACTGCTCCGCGAGGCCGTCGAGGCTGGGCGTGCATCTGTCGAGGCGGCCCCTCCTGGTTCTCCGGACCGTGCCGTCTGCCTCAACAATCTGGCGATCACGCTGCGCACGCTCTACGAACGGACCGGAGATGACGACGCGCTGACTGGTGCGGTGAAGGCTGGTCGAGCTTCTGTGGAGGCGACACCGCCAAACTATCCTCAGCGCGGCGCTCACCTGATCAACCTGGTGTCGATACTGCAGCTCGAGTATTCGCTGACAGGTCGAGCCGATGTGCTCATTGAGGCTGTCGCGTCGGCACGAGAGGCGGCGGAGGCAACTCCGGTGGACTCCGCAGGACGTGCCGCGGTACTGCAGCTCTATGGAAACGTCACGCGAGCGGCCTACGAACGCTCCGGTGAGCTGCAGATTCTCGGCGAAGCGGCGCGGGCTCTCCGGGATGCGCTGGAAGCGGCGCCGCCGGACCACGCGGGGCGTCCCGGGATCTTGAACGATCTCGCCTCCACGATGCAGCACTTCGCCGACCACAACGCCGAGCACGACAGTCTGGCGGTGGCGTACGGCTTGCTCGAGGAGGCGGAGAAGGCGCTTCCGCACAACCATCCCGACTTCATCAAGGTCATGGGCAACAAGGCTGTAGTGGCGATGAAGATCTCGATCCGGGAGCAGCGGCCGGAAATCGGCGAGAAGGCTGTCGCCGCGATTCGCGCGACCGCCTGGGCGCTGGCCGAGAATCACCCCGACCACGCCAAGAAGTTGTGCGACGTCGGGCTCGCGCTGAAGGATCTCGCAGCGCTGGACCCGGCGAATTCCGTCCAGCTCCTCGAGGAGGCTCAAGAGCACTTCCGGGCCGCCGTGAGCAGCGCCTCTGCATCGGTCCGGGTTCAGATCGCCGCTGGACGCGAACTCTCCCGGTTGGAACTCGACTCCGGTAGCGCACGCGGCGCGGCGCTCGCGTCCGTCGAGCGCGTCGTCGAACTGATCGAACGAGTCGCGCCGGACAGTCTCGTGCGGTCGGATCGCGCGCATCAGATGGCCTTGCTCGCCGGGCTGCCCTCCCTCGCGGCGGCCGCGGCACTGCAGGCTGGTCAGCCCGATCGCGCCGTGGAGCTGCTCGAACGTAGCCGTGGCGTATTGGCCGCCGAGACTCTCGGGATGCGGCGCCCGCACGACGACGACTCGATGGCGGAGCCTGACGCGCTCGCTGACGTCGGCGCAGTCGTTTGGCTGAACTGCGATCCGGCGCGCTGTGACGCGTTGATTCTCGACGGCGCCCGATCGAACCAGGTTCGCCACGTACCACTCCCCGGCCTGACGTATGCCGATGTAGTCGAGAACAGTGAACGGCTGCGGCAGGCCCACACGAACGCACGGTCTACCCGTGATCTGATTCCGGCCGGAGTCAGGGGCGATATGGATCAGGCGATCTCGCAGGTCCTGGCCTGGCTTTGGGACGCGGTGACGGAGCCGGTGCTGAGTGCCCTCGGCCACGACGCGATGCCCGGCGAAGATACGGCATGGCCGCGGATCTGGTGGTGCCCGGTCGGGGTCGCGGCGGGTCTCCCTCTGCACGCCGCGGGCTACCACGCCGACTCGGCCGACCGGCCCGGAGGCCGTCGCACGGCGCTCGACCGGGTCGTGTCGTCCTATACGCCGACGCTCCTGGCGCTACGGTCCGCGAGTATCGGCAGCGACACGTTGCCGGAGTCCGCGGCCTTGGTCATCTCAGTACCGGACATCCCGGGTGCGCACCTGCCCGGCGCGAGGCGGGAGGCCGACGCGCTCCAACGCGTACTCCCCAGCGTTCGCGTGCTGGAGAGTCCGGCACGCACGGACGTACTCGACGCACTCCCACGGCATCGCATCGTGCATTTCGCCTGTCACTGCCAGACGGATGTGGCGCGCCCCAATCGAAGCCATCTGCTGCTGGCCGATCACATCGACGCGCCCCTGACCGTGGAGGACGTGACCGGACTCGCACTGAACGCCGACCTGGCGTTTCTGTCCGCGTGCAGCACAGGCGTGACTGCGCTACAGCTGGCCGACGAAGCTCTGCACATCACCGGCGCGTTCCACGAGGCCGGATTCCGCCACGTCATAGGCACACTGTGGCCCGTCATCGACGACGCCGCCGCTGATCTCGCGGTCGACGTGTACGAGCGGCTTACACAGGATTCCGATGCGCATGTAGATGTGGAGCGTGCCGCAGAGGCACTTCACTCCGCAGTGCGCGCGCTCCGCGACAACCGGCCTGACGAACCCACTCTCTGGGCGCCCTACACGCATACGGGCGCCTAGACATGCAGACATGCCGTCCGCTGCCGCCGACATAGATTCATCGGCGGCAGCGGACGGCTTTCCTGAATCAGCCTCAGCTGGTCGGCTCCGGGGTCGTGGTGACGGTGTAGCCCTCGAGCTTGTTGGCGGCTTCAGCGTAGGAGTTGGTGAAGGTGGTGCCGAGCTTCACGGTGGAGGTGTCGACGCCGATGGTCTTCTCGGTGGCGAGGACGACTTCGGGGCCGCCCTTGGGCATGATGCCGTCGGGGAGGAACTGGGCCTTGTCCTGGGTCAGGGCGGTGATGTACTCGGCCTTGGTGAAGCCGTTGCTGGAGGTGTAGGAGGAGGGGAGTTCGTTGGCGATGTCGGCGGCGCTGTGGGTGGCGATCCAGTGCATGGTGGCGACGAGGGCGTCGGCGACGTCCTGGGCCTCCTGCTGGTGGCCGGTCACCCAGTCGGTGCGGGCGAGGACGCCGGCGGAGGGCCAGGTTCCGCCGAGTGCGGCGGTGGCTCCGTTGGCGGTGGCGAGGTCGATGGCGGAGTAGCCGAGGTTCTGCTGCTCGATCTGCAGGACGGTGGGCTGCGTGGTCATCAGGCACTGCACCTTGCCGGTCTTCAGCGCGGCGATCGCGGTGGCGCCGTCGCTGACGCCCACTCGGCTGTACTGCTTGGTGGTCAGGCCGGACTTGGCGGCGAGGAGCTGGGTCAGTTCGTCGGTGCCGGAGCCGAGGTCGGTGACGCCGAGGGTCTTGCCGCTCCACTGGGACGCCGAGTGCACGCCGCTGTTGGTGGCGCACATCTCGCGCTCGCCGGGGGCGCCGGACAGCTGCACGATGTCCTCGACCTGCTTGCCCTTGGTCTGGAAGTCGATGGTGTGGATGTACCACGCGCCGGCCATGTCGACCTGGCCGGAGGCCATCGCGTCCTCGGCGCCGATGCCGCCCTGGGTCTCGGTGCTCAGCACCATGTTGACGCCGTACTTCTTGTAGTAGCCGAGCTGCTGGGCGAGTTCGTACGGCAGGTAGATCTGCTTGTCGATGCCGCCGACCATGAGGCTCACCGTGGGCAGCGAGCCCGAACCTGAGCCCGAGCCGCCCGAACCGGACGAGGAGCAGGCGGTGAGTCCTCCGGCGAGCACGAGGGAGGCGGCGACGGCGCCGACGGTTGTCTTCTTGAGCATGGGGCTTGCCTTTCCGTGTCTTCGTTGACGAACGGGGTGTGCAGGGTGGTGCTGGTGCAAGAGACCGGCGTCAGATCGCCGCGGCCTCGGTCTGGGACGGCGGGCGCCAGGAGAGCAGGCGCCGCTCGAGGCGGGTGAGCAGGAACTCGACGAAGAGCGTGATCACGGCGATGACGAACATCGTGGCGAACACGCCGTCGGGGTTGAACTGGTTCTGCGCGGTGCTGATGACCAGGCCGAGCCCGGACTGCGCACCGAGCACCTCGCCGACGATGGCGCCGACGATGGCGAAGCCGAAGGCGGTGTGCAGGCTGGCGATGATCCAGGTCAGCGCGGACGGCAGGGTGACGTCCTTGACGATGCGCAGCTTGGAGGCGCCGAGCACCCGCGCGTTGTTCAGGATGTTGCGGTCCACCTCGCGCACGCCCTGGAAGGCGTTGAAGAAGACCACGAAGAACACCAGCACGGCGGCGAGCAGGATCTTCGGCGTGGGGCCGAGGCCGAACGCGACGAGGAAGATCGAGCCGAGCACGATGCGCGGGATGGCGTTGAAGATCTTGATGTAGGGGCCGATGACCTTCGCCATGAACGGGCTCACGCCGAGGCTCACGCCGAAGACGATGCCGCCCGCGGTGCCGAGGACGAAGCCGAACACGGCCTCGCGCAGCGTCGTGAAGATCTGCGACCAGTAGGAGCCGAACTCGGTCGCCTGGTCGCCCTGGGTGAAGTAGTCCTTGAGCTGCTTGGCGATGCCGCTGGGCTGGCCGAAGAAGAACGGGTCGACGACCTTCCACGTGGTCAGCAGCTGCCAGGAGCCGATCAGCAGCACGGCCACGACGACCTGCGCGGCCAGCACCCTCAGGCGGCGGGCCCGCGCCAGCTTCTTGCCCGGGTTAGCGCCGCTCTTGGCCTCCCGGCCCTCGATCCGCGCGGCGTCCTGCGCGGTGCGCAGCGGGTTCTCGACGAACGAGACCGGGTTGGCGTCGGCGGGCGAGCCGTGGTGCGTGCTGTTCATGCGTTCACTCCTGCCGTGCGTGCGTACGCGGTCTCGACTTCCTCGCGCAGCGACTCCCAGATCTGCTGGTGCAGTTCGAGGAACTCGGGCTGGAAGCGGATGTCCTGGATGGCGCCGCGCGGACGCGGGAGGTCGATGTCGAACACGGCCTTGACGGTGCCGGGGCCCGAGGTCATCACGACGACGCGGTCGGCGAGTGCCACGGCCTCCTCGAGGTCGTGCGTGATGAACAGCACGGAGGGGCGCAGTTGCTCCCAGAGCCCGATCAGCTCGGTCTGCATGATCGCCTTGGTCTGCACGTCGAGGGCGCCGAAGGGCTCGTCCATCAGCAGGATCCGCGGCTCGTTGATCAGCGCCGCGGCCATGGCCACGCGCTTGCGCATGCCGCCGGACAGCTGGTGCGGGTGCCGGTCCTCGAAGCCGGACAGGCCCACGCGGCGCAGCCAGTCGCGGGCGGCGGCCTCGGCCTCCTTCTTCTTCACGCCGCGGAAGCTGGGGCCGAGCGCGACGTTGCCGAGCACGGTCTTCCAGGGCAGCAGCGCGTCGGCCTGGAACATGAAGCTGACGCCGTCCGCGATGCCGTCGACCGGCTTGCCGGCCACCCGCACCTCGCCCTCGCTGGGCTTGTCGAGGCCGGAGACCAGGCTCAGGGTGGTGGACTTGCCGCAGCCGGTCGGGCCGACGACGGCGCAGAACTGCCCCGGCTCGACCGCGAACGCCACGTCCTTGATCGCCGTGAACACGTCGCCGCTCGGGGTGAGGAACCGCTTCGTCACCCCGGAGATCTCGATCCGGGCGCCGGGTACGCCGGTCACGGGCTGCGTTGCCATCGCGGATCGCCTCCTTCTCGTCATTGATCTGGAGAGGCCCACGCTAGGCAGCGCGCCGGGGGCGGTCTCGCTTTCGGCGGTAACCCGCGTTTTCCGCGTTCCGCCGGGTTTTGTGCATTGAGTTCACGAAAGCGCCCGGATAACAGCTTGAAGGAGTTTCCGGGTAATCCTTGCCGGGAGCGGTGTGCCTCTCGCAGAATCCGGAATATGCGACGAGGCATGCGGCGGCTGTCCAGCCAGATCTTCGTGGGCCAGGTGTTGATCCTGGTCGCCACGATGCTGGTGGGCTTCACGCTGTTCGCCCGGGTGGAGAGCAGGCAGATCGACCTGCAGTACGAGAACCGCGCGCTCACGGTGGCGCAGGCGGTGGCCGCGGACGCCGAGGTGCGCGAGTGCCTGACGCCGGGTTCGCAGCCGTGCGGGAACCTCGTGCAGGAGATCGCCTCGGACACCCAGCACGCGACGGGCGCGTCGTACGTCGTGGTCATCGACATGAACAAGGTGCGGCACTCGCATCCGGACCCCTCGGAGATCGGCCAGAAGATCACCGAGCCGATCGCCACGCTGGACGGGAAGTCGCACGTCGGGACGGATCCGGGCAGCCTCGGCCGCTCGGCGAACGGCAAGACGCCGCTGTACGCGATGGACGGCCGCACGATGGTCGGCGAGGTCTCGGCGGGCATCCTGGAGAGTTCGGTGACCTCGGCGCTGTGGTCGGTGCTGCCGATCTACGCCGAGTGGTTCGCCGTCGCGCTGCTGATCGGGGCGGCCGCCTCGTGGCTGCTCGCGCACCGGCTGAAGAAGCGTACGTTCGGCCTGGAGCTCGACGAGATCGCGAAGCTGCTGCACGAGCGCGAGGCGGTGCTGCACGGCATCCGCGAGGGCATGATCGCGTTCGACCGGGCGGGTCGGATCACCATGGTCAACGACGAGGCCCGGCGACTGCTCGGGCTCGGCCTGACCGGGATCGGCAGCTGGATCGAGGACATCGTGCCGCCCGGCCGGCTGCGCGACGTGCTCAGCGGCACGATCGTCGGCAAGGACGAGATCGTGCTCACCGACGACTACTGCCTGACCGTGAACCGGATGCCGGTGGTGCTCGCCGGACGCCCGCACGGTTCGGTCGTGACGCTGCGGGACCGCACCGAGCTCGCGGGCCTGCTGCGCGAACTCGACAGTGTCAAGGGCCTGACGGACGCGCTGCGGGCGCAGCAGCACGAGTTCGCCAACCACCTGCACACCGTCTCCGGGCTGCTGGAGCTCGGCGAGACGGAGGAGGCGCTGCACTTCCTGACCGATCTGCGCGGCGCGGAGGTCGGCCTCGCCGAGTCGCTGCGCACCCGGATCGCGAGCCCGCTGGTCGTCGGCCTGATCGTGGCGAAGTCGGCGGTCGCGGCCGAGCGCGGCATCGAGCTCGTGCTGACCGAGGACTCGTGGCTCGGCGACGTCCCGGTGAAGTCGCAGGCGGTGACGACGATCCTGGGCAACCTGATCGACAACGCCTTCGACGCCGTGGCCGGGAGCTACACCGTCGCGGAGGGTCCGGGCCGGGTGACGGTCGCGCTGGTTGAGGACGAGGACGTGATCCGGCTGGAGGTCGGCGACAACGGCCCCGGCATCCCGGACGAGGCGCGCGAGTCGATCTTCATGGACGGGTTCTCCACGAAGCCCGGCACCGGGACGCTGCGGCGCGGCCTCGGCCTGGCGCTGGTGCACCGGCTCGTGCAGCGGCTGCACGGGCGGATCGAGGTGAGCGCGGGGCCGGGCGCCGTGTTCACGGTGACGCTCCCGGCCGAGGTGGAACGCCCGGCGCGGACGGCGTCTGGGAAGAAGAAGGTGATGGCGTGAGTGCGTTCTTCGAGACGGCGCAGGCGACGGACGCGAAGGTGGGGACGGACGCGATCCGCACGCTGGTCGTGGACGACGACTTCCGGGTGGCGCGGATCCACGCGGCGTTCGTCGAGCGGACCGAGGGGTTCGAGGTCGCGGGCGTGGCGCACGGGGCCGAGCAGGCGATGGCGATGATGGACGAGGTGCGGCCCGACCTGGTGCTGATGGACGTCTACCTCCCGGACGGCGACGGGCTCGGCGTGGTGCGGGCGTTCGCCGAGCGGCATGAGCACCCTGACTTCATCATCATCACCGCGGCCAGGGACGTGGCGACCGTGCGGGCCGCGATGCAGGTCGGGGCCGTGTACTACCTGGTCAAGCCGTTCGGGTTCCAGGCGCTGCACGACCGGCTGACGTCGTATCGGGACCTGCGCGCGCGGATGGCGGGGATCAGCGAGGAGGCCGACCAGTCCGACGTGGACGCGCTCTTCGGGATGCTGCGCGGGCCCGCGCCGCTGGCCGCCGAGCAGCCGCCGAAGGGGCATTCCGCGCCCACGCTGGAGCTGGTGCGCAACGCCGTGCGCGCGGCGAGCGGGGACGTCTCGGCGGCCGAGGTCGCCGAGCAGGTCGGAGTGAGCCGTCCGACCGCTCAGCGGTATCTCAGTTATCTGGCTCAACACGGCATCGTCCGGCTTCAGCTGAAATACGGAACGACGGGCCGTCCTGAACATCGATATACCTTGGCGAATTAGTTCCCGATATTGAATTCGATATCGGACCACGCCGTGCGGGTGGCGATCGCCTGCCGCCAGGGCCTGACGGCCTTGGGCGAGACGCCGACGCCGAGCACTCCGGCCACGCGGTCGCCGTTGCGGTAGAGCGCGAGGAAGCCGCGTGCGGCGAGGTCGCCCTCGACGATCGCGATCTCCTGGTGTCCGCGCAGGTAGCCGTATGCCTGGATCTTCATGTCGTACTGGTCGGACCAGAAGTACGGCACCGGCGCGAACGGCTTGGGCGCGTCCGGGTTCAGCAGGTTGCGGGCCACGGCCATGCCCTGCTCAGCGGCGTTCGTCCGGTGCTCGATGCGCATCGACGCGTCGAACAGCGGATTGTGCCAGCGTGCGACGTCGCCCGCCGCGTAGACGCCGGGAGCGGCCACGCAGTACTCGTCGCAGACCACTCCGTTGTCGATGGTCAGGCCGCTGCCTTCGAGCCATTCGGTGTTCGGAGACGAGCCGATCGCGACCAGCACCTCGTCCGCCGCGATGAACTCGCCGCTCGCTAGCCGCACGCCGCCGCGCTCGGCGGACGCGACACTGACGCCCGTGCGCAGGTCCACGCCGTTCTCGACGTGAGCCTGCGCGAGCACGGCGCCGACCTCGGGTCCCACCGCGTGCGCGAGCGGGACCGGAGCGGGTTCGAGGACCGTGACCTCGGCACCGAGTCCGCGTGCGACGGCGGCGGCCTCGGCTCCGAGGAAGCCCGCGCCGACGACCACGAGGCGGGTCCCGGGTTCGATGCACGAGCGCAGGGCCAGGGCGTCGTCGAGGGTTCGCAGCACGTGTGCGCCCTCGCCGGGCAGCCGTCGAGGTCTGACGCCGGTCGCGATGACCAGCGCGTCGTAGCCGAGCGAGGATCCGTCCTCGAGTCCGACCTCGTGCGCGGACAGGTCCAGGCCAGTCGCCGCCGTGCCGAGCCGCCAGTCGAGGTTCAGGCTCGCGAGCCGATCATCCGACCGGAGCGCGAGCCGGTCGGAGTCCCACTCCCCCGCGAGGATCTGCTTGGACAGCGGCGGCCGGTCGTACGGGAGCCGCGGCTCCGCGCCGACCAGCGTGATCTCGCCCTCGTACCCTTCGCGACGCAGCGTCTCCGCGGTGGCGAGCCCGGCCGCCGACGCGCCGACGACCAGGACCCGCCGCACCGTGGGCCGACTCACGCTTCGAGCAGCCGGATCGCCGCGGCCGGGCAGATCTGTTCGGCCTCGCGGACGCCCTCCTCCTGGCCCGGCTCGACCTGCTCGGTGAGCAGGAACGCGACGCCGTCCTCCTCACGCTGGTCGAAGACGTCGGGCGCGGCCATCACGCACTGCCCCGACGCGACGCACTTCGGCTCGTCCAGTTCCACGCGCATAGTTCTCGGACTCCTCACTTGTGGTGGTCTTCCCAGGTCACCGGCAGGCAACGCACGCCGTACGTGGTGCCGGTGTGGTTGAAGGCGAGCTGCTCGATCGGCGCGGCCAGCCGCAGTGTGGGGATGCGGCGGTAGAGCGTGCCGTACACGACCTGCAGTTCGAGACGGGCCAGCGACTGGCCGAGGCACTGGTGCGGGCCGTAGCCGAAGGCCTGGTGAGTGCGGGCGGGGCGGTGCAGGTCGAGCGTATCGGCCGCGGGGAACGCCGCCTCGTCCCAGTTTGCGGAGTGCAGTTCGAACAGCATCCCGTCGCCCGCGCGGATGAGCCGGCCCTCGTATTCGATGTCCTCCTTGGCCACGCGCCGCACGCCGGTCTGCACGATCGTCAGGTAGCGCAGCAGTTCCTCGACCGCGTTGGCGACGAACTTCGGGTCCTCGCTCTCGCGCAGTTCGGCGAGCTGTTCCGGGTGCTGGAGCAGGGCGAGCGTGCCGAGGCTGATCATCGTGGCGGTCGTCTCGTGCCCGGCGATGAGCATCGCGACCCCCATGGAGACGGCCTCCTGAAAGGTCATCTCCTCGGCCTTGACCCGCTCCCCCATCTCGCTGAGCACGTCCGGCGCGGGTGAGTCCATCTTCCGCTCGAGCAGTTCGGCGAGGTATCCGGACAGCGCGCTGCTGGCCTCGCGCGCCTGCTCGACCGACAGCGCGCCGTCGAGGACCTTGTTGCTGTTCTCCTGGAAGAACTCGTGGTCGGCGTACGGGACGCCGAGCAACTTGGCGATCACCAGCGAGGGCACCGCGAGCGCGAACGCGGTGAGCAGGTCGGCCGGGGGCGGCGACGCGAGCATCTCGTCGACGAGCCGGTCGACGATCTCCTGTACCGCGGGCCGCATGGCCTCGATCCGCTTGATCAGGAAGGGCGCGTTCACCGTCCGGCGCAGCCGCGTGTGCTCGGGTGCGTCGGTGTTGGTGATCAGGCGCGGGGAGTGCGGGGCGATCGCGGCCCGGTGCGCGTTGACGTACGGGAAGCCGGGCAGCCGGTCGTCGTCGCTGACCCGCGGGTCGGTGAGCAGCGCGCGCTGGTCCGCGTGCCGGGTGATCAGCCACGGCGTCGTCCCGTTCCAGATCCGCACCCGGCTGAGCGGGGCGTTCTCGCGGATCTCGCGCACGGTCGGCGAGGGCGCCAGCGGGCAGCGCGGGTCGCGCTGGAAGGGGTAGTCGAGGATCTCGGTCTGCGTGGGCGTTTCAGTTGATGTGGTGGTGTCAACCATGGTCAAAGCCAATCAGACCCCCCTGACGCGGCCCGGTCGGTTTCCTGACAGAACCCTGACGTGACGCAGGTCACGCGCCACCGGGCCGGCCGAGCCAGTAGCCGAAGCCGCGGCGGGTGCGGATCAGCGCGGGTTCGCGGTGGTCCACCTTGCGGCGCAGCCGGGAGACGAGTTGCTCGATGGCGTTGTCGCCGCGGACCTCGCCCCAGATGTGCCGGCTGATCTGCTCCTTGGACAGCACGCGTTCGGCGTTGACGAGCATGTGCCGCAGCAGGCGGTATTCGGCCGGGGTCAGGTTGAGGACGAGTTCGCCGCGGCGGGCCAGGCAGGTGGCGTCGTCGAGGGTGAGGTCCGCGTAGCCGAGGGTCCCGCCGCGCGGCGCGTCGCGGGCGTTGGCGCGCAGCAGGATCTTGGTGCGGGCCAGGACCTCGGCGATGCGGATGGGCTTGGTGACGTAGTCGGCGGTGCCGAGGCCGAGTTCGTCCACGACGTCGGGCAGCGTCTGATGCGGGGTCAGGAACAGCACCGGCGGGCGTTCGGCCGGGGGTACGCGGCGGCCGTGGCCCAGGTCGGCGAGGCCGGGCAGCGCCACGTCGACGATGACGAGGTCGAAGTCCTGGGCGACGAACTGCTGCATCGCCTCGGCGCCGTCGGCCGCGAGGACGTGCCAGTATCCGGCCAGTTGCAGCGTCGTCGCCACGAGTTCGCAGTCCCCCGGCTCGGCGACGGCGACCAGGACGCGCTGGCCCTCACCTCTCGGCAGCGGCTTCATCGGGCAGCTCGAACTCGATCTCGTCCTCCGCGTGCGCCACGAAGTCGTCGACCATCCGCCGGAAGAGCACCGCGAGCCGGCCGAGGTCCTCGGCGGGCCAGTCGCCGAGCACCTGCTGCATGCCGAGGCAGCCGACCGTGCGGATCCGCTCGACCGCGCGCCGGCCGGCCGCGGTGAGCTGGATCAGCTGGGCGCGGCCGTCGTCCGGGTCGGGGACGCGGGTGACGTGGCCGGAGCGTTCGAGCTGCTGGACCTGCCGGGTGACGTGCGAGGCCTCGACCGCGAGCCGGCCGGCCAGCTCCCCCGCGCGGATCGGCTCGGCCATGGCCAGCTGGCGCAGCAGGGCGGCGGCGGAGCGGTCGAGGGCGACCCCGGCGACGGCCATCAGCCGCTCGTGCTGCCGGGCGCGGCTGGCCAGGTAGGCGATCTCGGTCAGCGCGGTCTCGATCTCCGCGATCTCCGGGGAGACGGTGGGGGCGGAAGTGGCGGGCATGGCGGCCATCCTAGCAGGAACTTGCTTGAGTCAAGTAATCTTCATATGCTTGCCTAAGTCAAGCATTGAACGAGCGAGAGGGACCGAGATGACCGAGAAGATGAGGTCCGTGCAGACCGCCGGGGTCGGGGTCGTGGAGTCCGTGCAGGTGGAGCGGCCGACGCCGGGTCCGCGGGACGCGCTGGTCCGGGTGCGCGCGTGCGGGATCTGCGGCACCGACGTCACGTTCCTGCACATGGGCGGCTTCCCCTCGCGCGCGCAGGCCGGCGGCGAGCTGCGGCCGATCGTGCTCGGGCACGAGCCCGCGGGCGAGGTCGTCGAGGTCGGCGCCGAGGTCGCGGACCTGAAGGTGGGCGACCGCGTCGTGGTCAACCCGCAGTCCGGCCACTCGGGCATCATCGGCTGCGGCGGCGCGCAGGGCGGCATGAACGAGTACCTCCTGATCGAGGACGCGGTGGTGGGCAAGAGCGTCGCGACGTTCCCGGACATCGTGCCGTTCGACGTCGCGTCGCTGAACGAGCCGATGGCGGTCGCGCTGCACGCGGTGAACCGCTCCGAGGCCGAGCCGACCGACAAGGCGATCGTGTTCGGCGCGGGTCCGATCGGGCTCGGCGCGACGATCTGGCTGAAGCTGCGCGGCGTGCAGCACGTGGTCGTGGCGGACGTGATCCCGGAGCGGCTGGCCAAGGCCCTCGAGGTCGGCGCCGACGCGGTGATCGACTCCTCGGCCGAGGACGTGACGGCTCGGCTGAAGGAGCTGCACGGCGTCGGGGCGAACGCGCTCGGGCAGCCGGCCGCCGGGACGGACATCTACCTCGACGCGGCCGGAGTGCCCGCCGTCATCAACACGACGGTGGCGAGCGCGAAGTGGCACGCGAAGCTCGTCATGGTCGCGGTGCAAAAGCCCACTGACAAGCTCGACCTCGGCGGCATGCTGCGCAGTGAGCTGACGCTGATCGCCTCGCAGGGCTATCCGACCGAGATCTTCGAGGTGACCCCGCAACTGGTGGAGCATCAGGACCGCTTCGCCCGGATCATCAGCCACCGCGTCCCCTACACCGAGGTCGACCGAGCCTTCGAGCTCGCGTTGACCCCCGGTGCAGCGGACAAGGTGGTCGTGACCCTGGAGGGGTGAACTACCAGGTGACCGGCAGCTCGTAGACGCCGTAGACGAAGCCGTCGTGCTTGAGCGGGATCTCGCCGGGTTCGACGGCGAGCCGGAGGTTCGGGATGCGGCGGTAGAGCGTGCTGTAGACGACCTGCAGTTCGAGGCGGGCGAGCGGCTGGCCGAGGCACTGGTGCACGCCGAAGCCGAAGGCCACGTGGTGCCGGGCCTCGCGGTCGAGGTCGAGCCGGTCCGGGTCGGGGAACGCGTCGGGGTCCCGGTTGGCGATGTCGTTGGGCAGGATCACGCCGTCGCCCGCGCGCAGCACCTCCCCGGCCACCTCGATGTCGTCGAGGACCTGCCGGATCCGGCCGGTGTGGGTGATGGTGAGGTAGCGCAGCAGCTCGTTCACGGCGCGGGCGATCGACGCGGGGTCGTCGGTCGCGCGCAGCCGGGCGAGCTGCTCGGGGTTCTCGAGCAGGGCGAAGGTGCCGAGCGCGATCATGTTGGCGGTGGTCTCGTGCCCGGCGACGAGCATCAGGACGCCCATCTGCGCGGCCTCCTCGCGGGTCAGCTCGCCCGCCGTGATCCGCTCCGTCAGCTGGGAGAGCAGGTCGTCGGCGGGGTGCCGGAGCTTCTCGGCGATCAGGCCGTCGAGGTAGCCGTAGAGCCGGTCGCGCGCGGCGGCCCGCTCCTCGGGCGTGACCGAGCGGCGGATCAGCACCTTGCTGTTGTCCTGGAAGAAGCCGTGGTCGGCGTACGGGACGCCGAGCAGGTCGCAGATGACCCGGGAGGGCACCGGCAGCGCGAAGGCCTCGACCAGGTCCACCGGGCGGGGACCGGCGAGCAGTTGGTCGAGCAGTTCGTCCACGATCTTCTGCACGCCCGGGCGCATCGCCTCGATCCGCTTGATGGCGAACTGCGCGGTGACCATGCGCCGCAGCCGGGCGTGCTCGGGGTCGTCCATGCCGATGAAGCTGAGCCGGCGGCCGTCCGAGTCCGGCGGCAGCGGCACGAACTGCGGGAAGCCGTGCCGGGTGGAGTCGGAGCTGATCCGCGGGTCGCCGAGCAGCGCGCGCTGGTCGGCGTACCGGGTGACCAGCCAGGGGGTGCTCCCGTCCCAGAGCCGGACCTTGGCGATCGGGCCCTGCTCGCGCAGTTCGGTGAGCTCGGGCGGCGGGTCGAAGGGGCAGCCCGCGGCCTTGCGCATCGGGTAGCCGGGGGCGGTCTCGGCGGTGTCGTCGAGGACGGATTCGGTCGTCATCAGGCGTGCTCCTCGACGAGGATCGCCGCGGCCGGGCAGACGCTCGCGGCCTCGCGCACGTCGTCCCACAGGGTGTCGGACGGCCCGGGATCGAGCAGGTCGACGATGCCGTCCTCCTCCCGCTGGTCGAACACGTCGGGGGCCAGCACCACACACTGGCCCGAGCCGCAGCACTTGTCCTGATCGACCGTCACCTTCATGGTCATCGTGCTCACCATGCTCTCGGGAGAGGTTATCGTTCCGTGATCAGTCAACTGCGGGACGTATTCTTAAGTCAAGCGTCCGACTTAATTTTTCGCGAGGCCGGCCGAATCGGGTGCGGCGAGCACGGCGGTGACGGCGTCCACCAGGAGCGCCGCGGTGCGGTTCCAGGCCTGGTCCGGCGGCTGCTCCGAGGCGGCCAGCGCGCGTTCCCGGTCCGCGCACGTGTGCATGATCAGGCTGCGGATCATCTCGAAGCGCTCCCGCTGCACGTCCTCCGGCAGCGCGGCCATCCCGTCCTGCAGGCCCCGCACGATCCGGCCGAGCGAGGGCGCGCCGAGGATCTCGTCGGTGACGATCTCGCGCAGCGCCGGGTCGGTGTGCATCTGCAGCGAGAAGCGCGCGTACCAGGAGGGGCGGCCCGCCGCGGCCAGGTGCCTGGTGAGCGGCCGGACCAGGCACTCGACCCAGGTGCGCACGTCGGCGTCCGCGGTGCCGCGCTGCTCGACCAGCAGGTGCCGGGACTGCTCGATCTCCGCGTCGTGCCGGTGCACGATCGCCCGGATCAGGTCGGACTTCGCGCCGAAGTGGTAGCCGACCGCCGCGTTGTTGCCCTGCCCGGCGGCCTCGCTGATCTGCCGGCTGGAGACGGCGGTCACCCCGTGCTCGGCGAACAGCCGTTCGGCCGTCGCCATGATGGCGTCCTTGGTGCCCACCGCCTGGCGTCCACGCGTTCCCACCATCGCATCTTAGAGCCGAAGTACGGCTGTTACTGCGAACGCGGTACACCCGAGTAGCAGGAACGTCCCGGCGGACGGAGGATGTCGAGAGGCGCTGTTCGCGCACGATCCCTGCGGGCGTCGGGAGGCATCATGACCAGTATCGCCGTGCAGACCTCGGCTGAGCTCGGGGTTCACTCCCGGGATGCCACCCCGCCCGCCGCGCACGCCTCCCTGCAGTCCCACGTCGGCCGGCGCGATCCGATCGCGATCCTGGAACGGCAGGCCGCGAGCCGCGTGCCGGAGCTGGTGCCGATCCGGCACGGTCGGATGCTCGCCTCGCCGTTCGCCTTCTTCCGCGGCGCCGCCGCCGTGATGGCGGCCGACCTCGCGGGCACGCCGGACTCGGGGATCCGGGTGCAACTGTGCGGCGACGCGCACCTGGCCAACTTCGGCCTGTTCGCCTCGCCCGAGCGGCGGCTCGTGTTCGACCTGAACGACTTCGACGAGACGCATCCCGGACCGTGGGAGTGGGACGTGAAGCGGCTGACCGCGAGTCTGGAGATCGCGGCGCGGGCCAACGGCTTCGGACGCAAGCACCGGCGCGCCATCCAGCTGGCCACGGTCCGCGCGTACCAGGACGCGATGGCCGCGTTCGCCGGGATGCACGAGCTCGACGTCTGGTACGCGCAGGCCGACGTGGCCGAGCTCAAGCACATGCTGAAGGACCAGCTCAAGAAGGCGCGGCGCAAGGCGGTCGACAAGTCCATCGAACGCGCCCGGACCCGCAACAGCCGCCGGGCTATGGGGAAGCTGACGGCGCTGGAGGACGGCCGGCGGCACATCGTCGCCGATCCCCCGCTCATCGTCCCGGTGCGCGACCTGCTGACCGAAGACGACCGCGCCGACTTCGAGGAGCGGGTGCGCGTGCTGCTCGGCAAGTACCGCGACACCCTGCAGTCGGACCGCCGGACCCTGCTGGACAAGTTCGAGTTCGTCGACATGGCGCGCAAGGTCGTCGGCGTGGGCAGCGTGGGGACGCGCTGCTGGATCGTGCTGATGTACGGCCGGGACGACAACGATCCGCTGTTCCTGCAGATCAAGGAGGCGCAGCGGTCGGTGATCTCGGAGTACGGCGGCGTCAAGAGCGTCCGAGGAGTGGAGGCTGGATCAGGGAGCGGGTCGAGGGCCGAGTCTGGCAAGGCCGAGGAGGGAGCCACCCTGGGTTTGGGTGGCGACCGACGAGAACGCGGCCAGGCGAGAGCCATCGGCCCGCGAGCCCAGCCTCCACTCCTCGGACGCTCTCTGGCGGTTCCGCACCACGAGCGGTGCCAGGGCAAGCGGGTCGTGGACGGTCAGCGGCTGATGCAGGCGGCGAGCGACATCTTCCTCGGCTGGGAGACCGCCGACGGGATCGACGGGCAGCGGCGCGACTTCTACGTGCGGCAGCTCGCCGACTGGAAGGGCTCTGCGACCGTGGAGGACATGGTGCCGGACGGCATGCGCGACTACGGCCGCCTGTGCGGTTGGACGCTCGCGCGGGCGCACGCGCGCACCGGCGACCGCGTGGCCATCGCGTCGTATCTGGGCGACGATACGACGTTCGCGCACGCGATCGCCGAGTTCGCCTCCGCGTACGCCGACCAGAACGAGCACGACTACGCGGCGATGCGGGCCGCCATGAGGTCGGGCCGCATCGCCGTCGAGCCGGACTTCCGCTAGGCCTTTCCTTACGTGAGGGCCTGCTGGATCTGCTGGAGCTGGGCGGTCAGCCACTGCTGGAAGGTCGTTCCGGCGGGCGCCAGGGTCTCGGTCAGCGAGACGACCGGGATCTTGGCGCTGGCGGCCGCCGCGAGCAGGCTCCGGTCTCCTTGCGTATCGCAGAGCAGAGCCTTGCTCTGGGTGAGCTTCTGTTGCGGCTTGAGTCCGAGGTGCGCGGCGACGTCCGAGGCGAGACCGGCGCACGTCGTCACGTGCGTTCCGGCGAACCGGGACTTGATCGTGCTGGCGAGGGCTTCGTCAGTGGCCTGCGAGCTGCGTTCGAAGGCCTGCTCCTGCTGCTGGAAGTACGTCGCGCTGCCCGGCCGGAGCTGCGCGAAGTCCGCCTCGATCCGCTCGGCCGCCGCGTTCACGTAGGCCGGGTCGTACCAGAGATACGGGTCTCCGCCCGGCGTCACGCCCACCTCGTCGCCCACGTTCACGTCGAGGCGGCCGACGCCGGGATTCGTCGCGGCGTCCTCGCTGGCCCACGGATCGAGCCCGGCGCCGTTCACGATGAGCACCTGCGCGCCCGCGACCGCCTTCTTGTCGCCGGAGCCGTTGGTGAGCGTCGTGACGTGCACGTTCGTGCCGCCGATCTGCGTCGCCACCTCCGCCCAGACGCTCTCGGCCGCGACGACCTGGATCGTGGTCAGACTGTCCGTCGCGGTCGAGATGGTGGGAGAACTGCATCCGGCCGCTGCACCGATCGCGGCGGCGACGGCCAGGGCGCACAAGGCCCGTTTCATCAGGCTCCCTCCGGCGTGTACGCGTCGATGACGTCGACGACGAACACCAGCGTGTCGTTGTTGTCGATGTACGGCGGCTCGGCCTGGTCGCCGTACGCGAGCGCGGGCGGTACGACCAGCAGGACCCTGCTGCCCACCGTCACGCCGCCGAGGCCCTGCTCCCAGCCGGGGATCACCTGGCTCGCGCCGAGCACGAAGGAGTCAGGGGTCTTGCTCGTGTAGGAGGAGTCGAAGACCTGGCCGCTGCGCCAGACGACGCCGGTGTACTGGACCACGGCCGTCTGGCCCGAGGAGAGCGGCGCGCCGTGCCCCTTGACCAGCGTCTTGACCACGAGCTTCGTCGGCGGCGCGGTCTTGGCCGGGATGGTGATCTTCGGTCCGGCGCTGCTCTCGGTCACGGTCGGCAGCGTCTTGCCCGGCGCGTAGGCCACCTTCGATCCGCTGGCCGCGGCCTTCTCCGAAACGGCGCTGAGGACGTCGAACACGAACACGAGCGTGTCGCCGCTCGCGATGTTCAGCTGCGAATCGCCCTTCGAGCCGAAGCCGTCGGCCGGGGGCACGACCATCATCACCCTGCTGCCCACGTGCTGCCCGGCGAGCTGCTTCCACGCGGGCAGCACGCCGCCGGTGGCCAGCGGCACGGACTGCGGCTGCCGGTCGGTGTAGCTGTCGAAGACCTCCCGGTCCCCCGCCCACACCTTCCCCTCGACGTACACGAGGGCCAGGTCGTCGGGCGTGACCAGCGGACCCGAGCCCTGGACCAGCGTGCGCACGACCAGGCTGCCGGGCGGATCGCCGTCCGGCAGCGCGATCTGCGGGTCGGCCCCGTACGCGCCGGAGACCTTCGGCAGCGACGCGTCGGACGAGCCCGAGGAGCAGGCCGTCACCAGCGTCGCGCACAGCGCCAGGACCAGCGCCACCAGGAGGGGGCGTGCGGCCCGGATCGCTCCGGACCGCACGCTCTCGTCGCTCCCGACCATCAGAATCCTGACGGCGGTTGGACGGACGGGAAGAGGTAGGCGAACGCGTCGAACGCCGTCGCCACGTCGCCCTCGGCCCAGAACCGGTGGTAGTCGAAGACCGGCGCCGAGCCTCCGGCGAGGTAGGTCGCGACCTTCGACCACTGCGGGTCGCCCACGTACCACGGCCTGATGGACAGGAACGTGTTGGTGGACGAGCTGAGCTTGATCCCGCCCGGGTACGTCCCGGTCCACGAGGACGGGAAGTAGACGCCCTCGTAGTTGGTCGAGTTGTAGGCGGTGGTGAAGTTGGTGTAGTCGGTACGCGTCTCGGGCGCGGTGTAGCCGATCGAGTCCGCGTAGTACTTGTGGATGATGTCGATGATGTTCTGCGCCGCGGTCTCGGCCGTCGTGTCACCGGACTTGGCCGCGTAGTACTCGTACACCTTGGCCAGCGACGCCGCGACGCCGATGTCCGTGTCGGTGCCGGTGGCCGTCACGTGCAGCGCCGTGTTCGCAGGGGGCTGCGACGAGCTCGACGTGCCGGTGGTCCAGTTCTCGCCGGGCTGTCCGCTCCACGTCAGGGTCGACGGCAGCAGCAGGGTGCCGGAGCTCGGCGTGACGGTCGTGACCGACTCGGCCCAGGCGACCCACTTGGCGAGGATGGCCTTGGCCTGTGCGTTCCCGGTCTCGTAGTAGTACTCCGCGATCCGCTCCATCGGCCACGTCTGGTAGCCGAACCACTGGTTGCTCGGCGGGTTGTGGTACTCGGGTTCGGGGTCGTAGTACATGCCGTCGAACGTGGTGTCCCCGGACGGCGGCTTGGACACGTCGCCGTAGTTGCCGCCCCAGTTGTTCGTGACGCCGCCCGCGATGGCGCCCTCGGACGACTGCAGCCACTGGAACAGGTTGAGCTGCGTGGTCAGGCTCGTGGCCCAGTCGCTCTTCGCGGTCGGCGAGAGCGGGATGAGGTCCGAGTCGGTGGACAGCGCGTAGGCCGCGAGGGGGTTCTGGTAGCCCTCGTGGATCTCGGTGCCGCTGATCCGCCAGCTCCAGGCGCCGGTCGTGGAGCCGCCCCAGGCGTCGTACCAGGACAGCAGGTACGTGTCCTCGTTCGCCTTGCTGGTGCCGGCCGGGCAGGAGACGGATCCGTCGGTGCTGCACGCGCTGGTGATCTGCTTGAAGTACTTGTCGAACATCGAGTAGCGCAGGTAGTCGCCGAGCTTGGCCGCCTTCGCGGTGGTCGAGGTGACCGAAGAGGTCTTGCCCTGCGCCTTCGCGTACGTGTCGGCCCAGAACGCGGCCTGCACCATGCGGGCGTCGGCGTCGGGGGCGTCGGTGTACTTGTACTGCGCGGCGAAGCTGCCGCCGCCGTTGTTGAAGAGGTTGAGGAAGCCGTCCGAGCTGCCGTACTTGCTCATCGTGTCCCAGTCCGGCTGCGGCACGGTGTCCCAGACCGACTCCTCGGCGCCGCGCTGGTAGCTGTTGATCCAGCTCGGCGTGCTGGTGCCGTCCTCCTGCTGGCCGAAGCCGTAGCGGTTGTCCGTGTCCATGATCCACATCGGCTGGTACATGTCGCAGTTGCCGTACGTGGACTTGAGCTCGGCGGACAGCGGGTCCGAACCGACCGGCACGGAGGAGTTGAGAGCCACCGGGTAGTCGCTCGGCGCGGGCTCCTCGGGTCCGTAGGTCGCGGGCGAGGAGGAGTTGTACGAGCACTGACCCGGCTGGTTCGCGTCGTTCGGGATCATGTACGTCTCCATGTTCGTCCACGCATTGACGAACGGAGTCCAGTTCCCGGTGACGCGGCCGTAGTCGGCCTCCAGCCACAGCCAGTAGCTGTAGGTCTCGGAGGTCGTCTCGTGGCCGTAGTCGGGCGCCTCGACGATCAGCGTCTCGACCGAGTGGTACGGGATGCCCTTCGGACTGAAGTAGCCGTTGGCCGGGTTCTTGATGTCGTCGTAGAGGTTCAGGAACCACGAGTCGTAGCCGGACCCTGATTGCGCCTCGGTGACGGCGACCGTGCCGGAGGTGTACCCGGAGGCCGAGGCCGTGACGGTCCCGCTGGCCCCCACGTCGGCCGCCGTGCTGCCGGACTTCACGCTGACCTGCTGCGCGACGTTCCAGTTCGAGGTCGTGAAGGTGAGCGAGGAGCCCGCCGAGATCGACAGGTCCGAGTCACCGCTCTGCGCGACCGCGACCGTCACGCTGCTGCTCGGCTGAGCGGACAGCGCGACGCCGACCGTGGCCGTCGTGCCCTGCGCCACGGTCAGCACCGTCGGGTTGACGATGATCGTCGGCCCTTCGACGTTGATCGAGACCGGGTACGAGGTCGTGCTCTGCCCGGTGCTGTCCGTCGCCACGGCGGTCACCGAGTAGTCGCCCGCCGCCACGTTCGACCACTGCACGGCCCACGGGCTCGAGTTCGCGATGCCGATCTCCGTGTTGTTGCCGGGCCCGGTGCTCGCGTAGTACGTCACGGAGCTGATGCTCGCCGAGCTGCACGCGGCGGCCTGGATGGAGATGTTCGACCCCGGGCTGAAGATCTCGCCGGCCGTCGGGCTCACCAGCGACACGCTCGGCGCGAGCACGTTCGACGAGCTCGAACCCGGGACGACCGTGCACGGCGCGGCGGACGTGGTCCCGGTCGAGGTCGGCGAGGCGCTCGCGGTGGACGTGGTCGGGCTCGCCGAGGCGGTGCCCGTGCCGGTCGCGGTGGACGTGGGCGTCGCGGTGCTGCTCGCGGTCGCGGTCGGGCTGGCCGAGGCCGTGCCGCCGGTGTTGCTGCTGCACGCGACGCCGTTGAGCGTGAACGCGGTCGGGGTGTCGAGCGTGCCGGTCAGGTTGAAGTTGGCGCCGATGCCGGTGGAGGCGTTCGTGGCCAGGGCGCCGTTCCAGCTCTCGCTGACGACCGTGACCGCCTTGCCGCTCTGCGTCCAGGTGCCGTTCCAGCCGCTGGCCAGCGTCTCAGAGCCCGTGTACGAGTAGCCGAGGGTCCAGCTCGTGATCGCCGGCCCCTCGTTGGTGATGTTGATCTGCACCCCGAACCCGCTGCCCCAGTTCGAGGTGACGGTGTAGTTCACGGCGCACGCCGCGCTCGCGGCCGCAGGCGCCGCGGCCGGAGCGGGCCCCGCGGCGTCCGCGGACGCGGCCAACGCCACGGCCCCGGCCCCGCCCGCCGTCAGTCCCCCGGCCACCAGCGCGGTGCATCCGGCCCACAGCGCGGCCTTGCGCCATCGGGTCCTGCGTTCCGATCGAAGCAATATTCGCATGAGAATATAGACCTCCTAGTCGCTGCCGCCCTCCCTCGGGCGGACAGGACGCGCCGCACCGCCGTCAGCGCGAAGCTAGGTAGCCCCCAGCGGCCCGTAAAGCACGCACGACTCCCCCGCGTGTACGGGACGGGTTCCGCCGCAGGTCAGAGCGGGCTCCGGGCGGCGCGCGGGCGCTGAAGCTTTCATCCGGCGCGGGGCGTGAAAGCGCCGTGAAACAGCGGTGAATCCGCCCGGGCGCAGGCTCTTTCCCAGCGGCGGCCGAACCCGGCCGCGGCCTGACGGAAGGAGAGACATGAACCCCGCTGCGGCCAGTCCGGCGATCTCGGTGTCCGGGCTGCGTAAGTCGTTCGGCGAGAAGGTCGTGCTCGACGGCGTGGACCTGGACGTCGCCGCCGGGACGGTGTTCTGCCTGCTGGGCCCGAACGGGGCCGGGAAGACCACCACCGTGCAGATCCTGTCCACCTCGCTGCGCGCCGACGCGGGCGCGGTGAGCGTGATCGGGCACGACCCGCTGCGCGAGCCCGACGCCGTGCGCGCCGTGATCGGCGTGACCGGGCAGTTCTCCGCGGTCGACGGCCTGATGACCGGCCGCGAGAACCTGCTGCTGATGGCCGACCTCAACCATCTGCCGCGCACCGAGGGCCGGCGGCGCGCCACCGAACTGCTCACCGAGTTCGACCTGCTCGACGCCGCCGACCGGCGCGCCGCCACGTACTCCGGCGGCATGCGGCGCCGCCTCGACCTGGCGATGACGCTGGTCGGCGAGCCGAGCGTGATCTTCCTCGACGAGCCGACCACCGGCCTGGACCCGCGCAGCCGGCGCACCATGTGGCAGATCGTGCGGGGCCTGACCGGCCGCGGCGTCACGATCTTCCTGACCACGCAGTACCTCGACGAGGCGGACGAACTCGCCGACCGGATCGCCGTGCTCGACCGGGGCCGGATCGTGGCCACCGGCACCGCGGCCGAGCTCAAGCGCCGCGTCCCGGGCGGGCACATCCGGCTGCAGTTCGCCGACGAGACCCAGCTGACGGCGGCGGCGAACCTGTTGGAGGGTGCGACGCCCGCGGGCGACCTGGCACTGAACGTGCCCGGCGACGACGGTGTCAGTGCCCTGCAGGCGATGCTCGCCCGGCTGAGCGAGGCCGGGGTCAGGGTCGAGACGCTCTCCGTGCACACGCCCGACCTGGACGACGTGTTCTTCGCCCTCACCGGCCACCCGACGGCCGACGCCGAGAACCAGACCACTGAGAACGAGTCCGCGAACGAATCCGCGCAGAAGGAGTCCGTCCGATGAGCACCATGTCCTACGCCGCCCGCGACTCGGCCACGATGCTGCGTCGCAGCCTGCTGCACACCGTCCGCTACCCGGTGACGATCATCGTGTCGCTGGCCGTGCCCGCCCTGCTGCTCCTGCTGTTCGTCGGCGTCTTCGGCGGCGCGCTCGGCGCCGGGGCCGTGCCACCGGGCGGCAAGTACATCGACTACGTGCTGCCGGGCATCCTCCTCATGTCCGTCGGCTACGGAGCCTCGTCCACCACGCTGGCCGTGAACCGGGACATGACCGAGGGCATCATCGGCCGCTTCCGCACGATGGCGATCTCGCGCAGCTCGGTGCTGACCGGACACGTCGTGGCGGCGCTGATCCGCACGCTCGCGAGCGCCGCCATCCTCGTCGGCGTCGCGCTGCTGATGGGCTACCGCTCGCACGCCGACGCCGCGAGCTGGCTGGCGGCGGCCGGACTGGTCGCGCTGCTCACGTTCGCGCTGAGCTGGCTCGCGGTCGCGATCGGCCTGGCCGCCCCGAACGCCGAGGGCACCAGCGGCTTCACGCTGATCGTGCAACTGCTGCCGTTCGTCAGCAGCGCCTTCGTCCCGACCGGCACGATGAACGGCGCGGTCCGCTGGTTCGCGCACAACCAGCCGTTCACCCCGGTGATCGACTCGCTGCGCGGCCTGCTGACCGGCACCCCGATCGGGCACAGCGGCGTCATCGCGATCGCCTGGTGCGTCGCGCTGACCGTGCTCGGTTTCCTGTGGGCGGGGTCGCAGTTCAGGCGGGCGGGTGGGGGTGCTGCCCGCTGAACCGGCCGCGCGCCAGCACCGCCTGCGCGGCGGCGTCCCGCAGCGCGTCCGCGTCCAGACCGGCGTACGTCGAGACCGCCTCGACGTACGCCGGTCCGTCCGCCTGTTCGGCCATCCGGCGAACCCGGTCCACGGACATCGTCGGCTCGAACCCGCACTTGACCCGGAAGCGCTCGGCCAACGCGATCATCCGCGCCCCGGCCGTCGTGGCGTGCGTGTCGCCGGTCCGGTTACCCCGGTCGATGTCGAGTACCGCCAAGGCCAGCAGCAGTTTGCCGAAGTGCGGAAAGTCCGCGTACGACATCGTCGAGCCGACCGCCGCGTCCGCGATCAGGCGCGTGGCTGCGCGCGGGAATCGTCCGGTGAGTTCGCCGACGAGGGCGAGGCGGCCGTGCTGCGCGTGCGCGATCACCGCCATCGCCTCGACCTCCCGCGCCCACGACTCCTGGAACGGCTCGCCGCCCTCCCGACCGCGCAGGTCACGCAGCACATCGGTGGCCTCGCGCCACAGCCGCAGCCCGTCCTCGACCTCACCGCGCGCGAGCAGGATCTCCGCGCGTGCCACGACGTCGAACGTCGGCAGCCCGGCATCCTGCTCGCCGCCCTCGCGCAGCGTCACCTCCAGCCAATGTTCGGCCTCGTCAACGGCTCCGCGCTGGAGGTTGGCCAGCACCATCGCGCTGCGCAGCCGGGACACGCCGGCTCCGGCCTCGAACACGTTGAGGCCCGGCAACTCTTCGAGGAGAGACAGCGTCGTCGCGAAGTGCTCATGCGCCTCGTCGCCACGGCCGAGGTCGAGGCAGAGCTCTCCGATCCGGCTGTGCGTCATCACCTGGAACCACGGGAATTGCTCCGCGTGCCCCTCGAACGACGCCAGCGCACTCTGCGCGGCCTTCAGCGCGATGTCCGGCTCGTTGACGCCCTGCCAGACGAACGTGGCCGTGGTGTTGGCCATCGCGGCGAGCAACGGTTCGTCACTGTCGCAGAGTTCTTGCAGCGCCTCGATCGCGGACTGCGTCTCGTCACGTGCCCCCGCAAGCGTCGCCAGCACGATCGCCGTCGCACGAGCCGGCGTGTCGGGCGGCGCCGACGGCAGCCGCCGCAGCGTGACCAGCGCCCTGGCGGAGGCCGGATGCCGCAGTATCAGAGCACTGAGCGCTGCCATCACCACGGCGGTCCGCGTCACCTCCAGATCCTCCGGCGCCGGCCGAAGGTGCGAGAGGAGTCCCGCGGTCTGGCCCACGAGAGCCGACATGCGTGCGAAGTCGGACTGGAACATCCACAGCGCCCCGAGCACCGCACACGCGGACGCCACCGTCGAACCGTTGTCGCTGTCGAGACCCAGACGGAGCGCGAGCATCAGATTCTCCTGCTCGTCCCTGGTCGACGCGGCAGAGGTCACGAGGTCGGCCCCGAACATCGCCTCGTGGTGCATGACGCCGAAATCCCGTGCCCACGCGAGGAAACGACCGACGACCTCGTCATCCGAACCGGCCTCGGCACGACGCGCCGCACTGAACTCGCGCACCGTCTCCAGCATCCGGAAGCGCGTACCGGATCCCGAGTCGGCCACCTGCAGCAGCGACTGATCCACGAGCGCCTCGAGCACCTCGTGTTCATCATCCGCTGTGAGGACGTGCCGCGCCGCCTCGGCCGTGAACCCGCCCGGGAAGATCGACAGCGTACGCATCGCCGCCTGTCCGTCCGCGGTCAGCAGGTTCCAGCTCCAGTCGATGACCGCATGCAGCGTGCGATGCCGCTCCGGCGCGTCGCGGGCGGTTCCGCGCAGAATGCTGAAACGGTCGTCCAGCCGCCGCGCGATCTCCGCGACGCCCATCACGCGCACCCGTGCCGCCGCCAGTTCCACCGCGAGCGGCAGTCCGTCGAGCCGCTCACACAGCCGCCGCACGACGTCTTCGGGCAGCTCGACGCCGGGTCGCGCCGCGTTCGCCCGCTGCCGGAAAAGCTCGACACTCGTCGACGGACTGAGGGCGGGCAGCAGGTACACGGACTCCGAGGACAGCCCGAGCGGCGTGCGACTCGTCGTCAGCACCCGAAGATCCTCGCTCCGGGCCACGAGCGCGCGCACGAGATCGGCGGCGCCGCGTAGCACGTGCTCGCAGTTGTCCAGCACCAGCAACGCCGAACCCGAACCCAACGCGGCCAGAATCCCCGCGACCGCATCCGCCGCCGCGCCAGGACGCGCACCGCCGCCCGGTACGTTCATATGCTCGCCGACACCGAGTGCCGAAGCGACCTCCCCGGCCACGTCGTCGTCGGCGGTCACTCCCGCGAGCGCGACCAGATGCACCACGCGCTGCCGCACGCCGCCGGCCACCGCGTGCGCCATCCGGGTCTTACCGAGCCCGCCGGGACCGATGATCGACACCACCCGAGCCGTGGTCAGCAGCTCCTGAACAGCGGTGATGTCGCCGTCCCGGCCCAGCAGCGTATTCGGCTCGTGCTCGACGCCGCGCCGGACCGTCGGCTTCTCCCGCTCCAACAGCTGCCCGTACACGCGCTGCAACTCCGCACCCGGATCGCTGCCCAGCTCATCGCGCAGTCCGCGCCGGTACGCGTCGTAGCGAGCCAGCGCCGACGAAGGCCCCAGCGTCGCCGCCTCATGCAGCAGGAGTTGAGCGAGCACCTCCTCGTCACGCGGCTCCGACCGAATCAGCTCCCGGAGAGTCTCCGCCGCCTCAGCCCGCCGATCGAGCCGACACAGTGACAGTGCCCGTACGCGCACCAGTTCCCGACACGTCCGCGCCCGCGCCGCCCGCAGTTCGGACAGCGGATCCCCCAGCTCACTGACATCTTCCCCCTTCCATACCCCCAACCCCGCCTCAGCCTGCGCAATCGCCCCCGCCGCGTCCCCCGCCCGCGCACGACGCGCCGCCTCCGACGCACACTCCAGCAACCACGTCGCGTCGACCTGATCCGCCCCGAGCACCAGCCGATACCCGACCGGCGTACTCACGATCGTCTCCGCCCCCAACTGCGCCCGCGCCCGCGACACCAACACCTGCAACGCCCGCGTGGGATGCTCCGGCCCCTCGTCCCCCCACACCCCACCGACCAGCCGCCCCGTGCTGCACCCGGCCCGCAGGTCCTCCGCCAGCAGCGCCAACAGCCCACCCAACCGCGCCCCGGCGATCTCCCGCCCCCGGAACGCCACCCGCGGCAGCAGGACCAACTCGACACCCATCCCCGAAGGCTATCCCGTCGGTTGACAGCGAAGGGCCCCGCTGACATACGATACGGAACGTGCCGTATTCAAATAAGGGCCGCCCGCGCGACGACGAGCGCGAGAGCCGGATCCTCGAGGTCGTGACCTCCCTGCTGGCCGAACGCGGCTACGAGGGCATCACGTTCGAAGAGGTCGCACGTCGGGCCGGTGCGTCGAAGGCCACGCTCTACCGGCGATGGAGCACCAAGCGCGAGATGGTCATCGCCGCGCTCAAGGCCGGCCCCGCCCGACGAGAAGGCGCCGCCGAAATCGACACCGGCACCCTGCGCGGCGACCTCCTCGCGCTGTGCCGACGCCTGATCACGACGATGCGTTCCGCAGACGGCCAGACCGCGCTGCTCCTGCTCCAGGCGGGCCTGGAAGACCCAGAACTCTGCGAAGAAATCGAACGCGCCGTCGGCCCCACCGGCGCACGGCTGCCCAAGACAGTGATCGAGGCCGCCGTACGCCGCGGAGAACTACCCGAACACGTCAACCCCTTCGCCTTCGAGGAGGTAGCCGGATCGGCACTCCTGCTCCGCCGACTCAACGGGCTGGAAACCGACGACGCCTACCTTCAGGCACTCGTCGACGCGATCCTCATCCCCGCCCTCCAAGCCACACCCCCCGCACCACGAGCGCTGCCCGCCGGAATCTTCTCCGGAAGACCCGCAGCCGAAAGGAAGCCATGACCACGCTGACCATTGACGGATTCCGCTACGCGCTGCTCCCCGGCCACGACGGCGTCACCCTGAACGTCGCTGTCGCAGGCACTGGACCCGCCATCGTCCTACTGCACGGCTTCCCCCAAACGCACTACATGTGGCGCCACGTGGCCCAAGACCTCGCGCACGACTACACCGTCATCGCCCCGGACCTGCGCGGCTACGGCCAAAGCGACAAGCCGCCGCAGAACGACGACCCCCGCACGTACTCCAAGCGCACCATGGCCCAAGACATCGTCCAGATAGCCGCCGCGCTCGGCCACGACAAGTTCGGACTCGTCGGCCACGACCGCGGCGCCCTAGTCGGCGTACGCGCGGGACTCGACCACCCGGAGACGGTGCAGTACCTCGGAATCCTCGACGTGCTCCCCACCCTCGACACCTGGGACGTGCTGCACGGCGTGAACGCGAAGGTCGCCTGGCACCTGTACCTGATGGCCCAACCGGAAGGCCTGCCCGAGAGGATGATCAAGGCGGTCGCGCACGAGTTCTTCGCCTCCTTCCTCGACGCCTGGGACACCGACGGCACGACCTTCACCCCCGAAGTCCGGCGCCACTACATCGACAGCTCCGTCAACGCCGTGGACTCCATCGTCGCCGACTACCGCGCCACCGCCGACATCGACCTGGACATGGACCGCGAAGACCGCGACGCGGGCAGGCAATTGAAGCTCCCCGTCGCAGTGATCTCCCAGGACTGGGGCACCCAGCTGGGCTTCGACGCCGCAGCACTCTGGCGCGCCTGGGCTCCGGATCTCACCTACGAACCCATCGACGCCGGTCACTTCATGGCCGAGGAGAAGCCGGCTGAAATCGCCCGCTTCATCCGAGCCCTGGCCGCCCGCAGCCGATAGAGGAATGCCGCGGGTCCCTACCGCTCCAGCTCGGCGATAGCGGTGGCTGAACCCGGGGCGATCTCAGTGAAGCCGGCGTCGCGGACCACGGGGAGGTCGGACGCGGCGAGGGTGGCCCACTGCTCCTTGGTCGCGGTGCGGACGTTGAGAGGGAAGGCGGCGTCGCGCCATTCGGTGGCGCGGGCCGGGGGTAGGCGCCACCAGCCGAGTTGGGCGGCGTGGCCTGCTTGGGCCATGGCCTTGCCGGCAGTCATCTCCACGGCGGGATTCATCCAGACGACGGGGACGCCGGGTTCGGGGGGCTCGGGGGCCGCGTCGTCGCCGAAGTCGGTGCCGGAGACCTGGAGGCGGGCCAGGTCCTTGGGCCAGGCGTCGAGGGGAATCGGCGGGTAGACGCGGACCTCGGCCTGCTTGCCGGTGACGGTGATGCCGGGGAGAGCCTCGGCCCGTCGCCACTCGGCACCCCTGGCGCGGCGGACGACTTTGCGGATGCGGGCGTCCTGCCAGGCTTGGACTGCTTCGTACCATTCACCCTCGGGGGTGGTTGCCCGCGGGTCGCTCAGCAGGGTGATCACGGCGCGGGCGGCGGTCTCCAGGGCATCCGTGCGCTGGGGTACGGCGTCGCGTTCCAGGCGTACGACGAGGGGCATCACATACTGGGGCCGCTCGTCGCGCGGATCACCGACCGGCCTGAAGGGCGACTCGTCGGGCGCCGCGCCCGTTTCTTCCTGCATGATCCCATCCTACTTCTGGCATGATTCCGGCCTGACGCTACGTCAAACGAGGGACTTACCGTGCCTGAGCTGGGCAGGGCGGGTAAGTAGCTGGACGTCCACTGGTACAACAATGTGACTTGGGGCCACCGTGGGAACTGTATCGCGTAGGAACGTGCTGGTCGGCGGCGCGGCGGTGGTCGGGGCGGCCGTCGTCGGGGTCGAGGCCGAGCGGCTGGCGACCCGTCCGTCCGAGACCGCCGCAGCGCCGGCGCACTACTCCCCCGCGCGGGTGCAGCCCCGGAAGGCGGCGGTCAAGCCGGCGGCCCGGCTGATCGGGGACGGCTCCACCTCGGACACCGGGCCGCAGCCGAACCAGCCGACGTCGTTCGAGCGGCTCGGGGCGGGCGAGCGGCCGCCGCAGTTCGTGGTGTTCTCCTGGGACGGCGCGGGCGAGGACGACAACCACCTGTTCTCGCACTTCCGGAAGGTCGCGCAGGAGACCAAGGCGACGATGACGTTCTTCCTGAGCGGCATCTACACGCTGCCGCGCGGCCAGCGGATGCTGTACGCGCCCCCCGGCAAGCCGCTCGGCGCCTCGGCGATCGGCTACCTCGACGACGACCACGTGCGCGCCACGATCCAGCAGGTGGGCGACGCGTGGCTGGAGGGGCACGAGATCGGCACGCACTTCAACGGGCACTTCTGCGACTCCGCGGGCGTGGGCACCTGGAGCCCGGCGCAGTGGCGCAGCGAGATCGACCAGGCGGTCGGCTTCGTGCACTCCTGGAAGACGAACACCGGCTTCGCGGACCTCGACCCGCTGCCCTTCGACTACTCCAAGGAGCTGACCGGCGGGCGCACGCCGTGCCTGCTCGGCCAGGACCAACTGCTGCCCACGGCGCGCGAGCTCGGCTGGCAGTACGACGCGAGCTCCCCCGGCGGCCTGCAGATCTGGCCGACGAAGCGGCAGGGCGTGTGGGACTTCCCGCTGCAGTCCATCCCGTTCCCGGGCACCGGCTACACGGTCCTGTCGATGGACTACAACATGATGGCCAACCAGTCGGACGCCAACCCGTCCGGCGCCGAGTCGATGCGGCCCTACTGGCAGCGGCAGTCCCAGAACGCGTATATGGCCGGGTTCGACCGCGCCTACACCACGAACCGGGCGCCGTACTTCATCGGCAACCACTTCGAGACGTGGAACGGCGGCATCTACATGGCCTCCGTCGAGCAGGCGCTGCGCCGGATCGCCGAATACCCCGACGTACGGCTCGTCTCGTTCCGCCAGATGGCCCAGTGGCTGGACGCGCAGGACCCGCAGGTGATCGCCAAGCTGCGCACGCTGAACCCGGGCCAGGCGCCGAGCTCGTGGGCCGAGTACACCACCCCGTCCGGGAACACGGTGCCCTCCGCGGCGATGGCGAACGCCCGCGGGATGTGACCCGCGGCCCGGCCCGCGACTCAGGGCACGACGACGACCGGGCACGGCGCGGAGCGGGCGAGCCGGACCGCGAGCGAGCCGAAGCAGCGGTGCCGCCAGTGCTCGGAGGCGCCCACCACGAGCGCCGACGCCCGCAGTTCGCGGGCCAGGTGCCGGATCGCGGGCACCGGCGGGCCGTCGAGCACCGTGAAGGAGTGCGCGGTGCCCAGCCGTTCGGCGCTCTCGGCGAGGTAGTCGCCCGCCTCCCGCGCGAGGTCGGTCACCGCCCCCTGCGCGTACACGGCGACGCCGGGGGCGCTCAGCAGCAGGGAGCTGTGGTGCCGGACGTACACCCCGACGACGGTGACGCCGCCGCGGCAGGCGAGCCCCGCCGCGTAGTCGGCCGCGCGCAGCGAGGTGCGCGAGAGGTCCACGGCGACCAGGACGCAGTGCGGGGCGACGGTGCCCGACTCCGTGCTGAGGGGCTGATACAGAGTCATGTCGGGGAGCAGCGTACGGCGTGGTCGCGGCCTTGGGCGAGAGCTTCACTCACTGTTTCTCCATCACGGCTCGAACTCGGCCGCGGAGTCACGCTATCGTCAGCAGCGGACGTGAGCCGGGTTCGCCCGGTCCCACCCACCTCCGTCCCGTTCTGCCCTACTTCTGTGAGGCTTCGCAATGCGCAGATTCACTGTGCCGCTCGCGGTGTCCGCCGTGATCGGCCTCGCCGCGATCCCGGTCGGCACCGCCCAGGCGGCGGTCAGCGGCACGACCTCCCACGCGGCCACCGCCCCGCTCGCCGGCTCCGGCATCTCCGGCTGGACCGAGACCGACGCGGCGCTGCAGAGCACGCTCAGCGCCGGTGAGGGCGTCGCCACCGTGGACCCGCCCGGCGGCTCGCCCTACGTCCTCTACCGCGGCATAAGCTCGATCCCGGTGGGCGTGGCCGCCGCCGGCTGGACGCACATCGGCGATCCGGACTCGACCGGCGGCTACATCGTCGACGCGTACCAGAACTCGAGTGCCAGCTCGAACGAGAAGATGTTCCTGGTCACCACGCCGTCCGGCGCCAGCTACCAGTACGTGCACAAGCTGGTCTCCGGCGAGCTGTACAACAACTCCTTCGACGCGATCTCGCCGGACAAGCAGTGGATGGTCTCCGGCGAGTGGGGCACGATGTCCCACCTGCAGATCTACCCGACGCCGCTGCTGAACCCGACGACGTCCCAGGTCGGCGGCTCACTGGACCTGTCCGGCTACATCCAGCTGGACCACCAGGTCAACGACGTCCAGGGCTGCGACTTCGTCAGCGCGACGAAGCTGGTCTGCGCCTCGGACGACAGCACCGAGACGCTGTTCTCGAACGACAAGCCGCTGCTCGAGGTGGACCTGACCGCCCCGCTGACCGGCGGCACCGTGACCGGCCACGTCGTGGACCTCGGCTCGATCCCGCAGGAGAGCGTCTGCTCCGGCACCTTCGAGGACGAGGGCGTGGACTACGACCCGGGCACCGGCATCCTGCGCCTGGAGATGATCCAGCCCAGCGTGTGCGAGGTCGTCACCACGGTGTACGAGTACAAGCAGAGCTAGCAGGGTTCGTGCACTGACGACCGGCGGCGGTCCCGTGGAGTACGGGGCCGCCGCCGGTCGCCGTTTAGTCGCGGCCCTGGGCAATCAGGGACAACGCCTCGGATACGACGGGCGAATCGTCGATGTCGAGGCTGGCCGTGCGCTCGATGTGCCGCACGCCTTCCCGGACGGCCCAGATGTAGAGCGCCACGGCGAATATTCCGACGATGACGGAATCCCAGGGAGCTGAAATGCTGTCGTCGCCGCCGAAATCCGGGCTGCCGAGATAGGAGAACACGATGAGGCCCACGAGGTAGATCGCCAGCCACGCTCCGGTGCGCAGTTCCTGCAGCAGCGGACGGTCCTTCGTGCGCAGGACGGCGAACACGAGCAGGCCGATGAGCGTGAGCGGGAGGGCCCACTTGATCTGGCTCCAGCCGGACCAGTAGATGATCTCGGTGGACACCAGGAAGCTGGCGGGCGCGATCCACGTGATGCCGGGGATCCAGCCGGCCAGCCCGGTCGGGGCGGCCGAGCGGAAGGTGCCGGCGGCCACGGACGAGATCGCGTAGTTCAGCAGGAAGACGTCGCCGATCACGGACACGACCGAGATCCAGCTGTGCAGCGGGATCAGCACCAGCAGTCCGAGCACGAAGTTGAGCAGCAGCGCCCGGCGCGGCACTCCGGAGCCGCCGTCCACCTCGAGGAAGAAGCGGGGCAGCAGCCGGTTCTTGGCCAGCGCGTACGTGGTGCGGCCGTTCTCCGCGGTGCCGACGAACTGGGTTCCGGCCGGGGAGAGCACGGCGTCGGCGTACAGGACGCCGGCCAGCCAGCCGAGGTTCAGCAGCAGCGCGAGCTGGCCGAACGGCGAGGTGAAGTCGATGCCGTGCCAGCCGTGCGCGAGCGAGCTGTCCGGGATCGCGACGATGAACGCGAACTGCAGCAGCAGGTAGAGCAGCACGGACGCGGCGATCGCCACGAGGATCGCGCGCGGCACGTCGCGGCGCGGGGTTGCGGGCCTCGCCGGACAGGTCGACCGGCGGCTGGAATCCGTTGACGGAGTAGATCAGGCCGCCGGTGGCGACGGCGCTCAGCACGGAACTCCAGCCGTTGGGCGCGAATCCGCCGTGGTTCGTCAGGTGGCCCGCGTGGAAGCCGGAGGCGAGCAGCGCGATGATCGTGAGCGCCGGGACGATGAACTTGACCGCGGTGACGGCGGTGTTGATCCGCGCGAACAGCTTGATGCCGTACCAGTTGATGACGGTGAGCACGGCGAGCAGCGCGGCGGCGACCAGGATGCCGCCGACCGAGAGCGTGGTCCCGTGGAAGAGCCACGGCCAGTAATGCGAGGCGTACTGCAGGATCGCGAGCACCTCGGTGTTGCTGGCGAGGGCGAGCAGCGCGGACCAGCCGACGAGCGTACCGACGAGGCGGCCGTTGGCGTACAGCGGCCAGCGCACGCTGCCGCCGGCCTCCGGACGCGAGGCGCCGAGCTCGATCAAGACGAGGGCGACGAGCGCGACCGCGAGGCCGGCGATCAGCCAGGAGACGAGCGCGGCGGGGCCGGCGATCTGCGCTCCGTAGAACGCGCCGAACAGCCAGCCGGAGCCGATGATGCCGCCGAAGGATGTGGCGGTCAGGCTCCAGAAGCCGAGATCGTGCCGCAGCCGCTTCTCCTGAGCGGCGAGCGGTTGCGCGGCGGATTCAATGGGCTGATCCGCCTGGATAATCGTGGACACGGGGATACTCCAGGTGTGTTTTCGCAACGAAAAGGGCAGCGCGAAATGGCGCCGTGACGCTTACGTGAATGCGTGGGGAATTTGCCGGGCAGCGGTCAGCGACAGCTGGCGGCGGTGACGCGCATCAGGTCCACGTGCAGGCGTGACACCAGGAGGAGCGGGAATACGCCGAGAGTGTCCGGAGTTGCAATCCGGTGGTCCCGCAAGGATTTACGAGAACTCGGAGAAACGCGATGGTCGATACGGATTCGACGACGGTTACCGTGGCCCGGCCGGAGGATCCCGCCGTCGCGCCGTTGATGGAGGGGCTGCTCGACGAATACACGACGCGCTACGGCGCGGGCGCGGCGAACGAGTTCGTCCGGCATCCGCCGAAGCTGTTCACCGAGGAGCACGGCGGCGCGCTGGTGCTGCTCGCGCAAGGCGGGCAGACCATAGCGGGCGGCGCGCTGCGGGCCTTCGACTACGAGCTGGCCGCGAAGGGCATCATCGACCCCGGCTTCCCGGACCGGCCGACGGCGGAGTTCAAGCGCATCTGGACGCACGCCGAGCACCGTCGCCGCGGTCTCGGCCGCCGCGTGCTGCGCGAACTGGAGCTGCGCGCGGCGGCCCTCGGCTACCGGCAGGTCTTCCTCACGACGGGCCCGAGCCAGCCGGAAGCGGTCGGGCTCTACCTCGCGGCCGGGTACACGGAGCTGCCGGACCTGGACACCGGCTCCCGCGGCTTCACCGTGCACCCCTTCGTCAAGGCCCTGTCCTAACGCTTGTCCCATTCCTCCGCCAGCAGCTCGAAGGAGCGGACGCGGTCGGCGTGGTCGTGGGTGATCGTGGTGACGATCAGCTCGTCGGCGCCGGTCGCGTCGCGCAGCGTCTCCAGCCGGTCGGCCACGCTCTTGGCCGTGCCGACGAACTGCGTCTGGATACGGTCCTCGACCAGCGCGCGACCGCCCTCGGGCCACGCGTACGCGGCGGCTTCCTCGGGCGTCGGGTACTGGATCGCTCCCTCGGCGGCGCGGATGCTGCGCACCCACGGACCGTAGCCCGCCGCGAGTTCGCGCGCCTCAGCCTCGTCCTCGGCGACGACCACGTCCGCCGACACGCTGACGTACGGCTGCGCCAGTCCCTCGGCGTACTCGGAGGGTTGGAACGCCGCGCGGTATCCATCCACGGCTTCGAGGACCGTGGACGGGCTCACGTGGTAGTTCGCGGCGAAGCGCAGTCCGTTGGCACCGGCGACGTTGGCGCTCTCGCCGCCGCTGCTGCCGAGGATCCACAGCTGGAGCTGCGCCCCCTCGCCGGGAACGACGTGCGCCTCAACGCCTTCCGGTGAGACGTACGTGCCGCGGATCAGGTCGAGGATGTCGGCGATCTGCTCGCCGTAGTCCTGCGATTCGGCGTTGGGCAGCTGCAGCAGCGAGCGCTGGAGGCTGAAGCGCGGCGAGCCCAGCACGGACTTGTAGTCGAACGCCGGTGGGATCAATAGGCCGTTCGAGGTTGTGTACGCCTCCTGATTGGGCGGATTGGGGGACGTGCCGCCGGGTCCGGGCTTCCCCTTTCCGCCGGAGCGTCCGAGGCCGAGGTCGATGCGGCCGGGATAGAGCGCGTCGAGCAGCCCGAACTCCTCGACCGTGGACAGCGCCGTGCGATGCCCGAGCTGCACGGCCCCCGCGCCGAGCCGGATGCTCCCGGTCGAAGCGGCGACGAGCGCGATGACGACGGCCGGGGACGTGCCCGCGACGCCGGGGTTGAGGTGGTGTTCGGCGAACCAGTACCGCGCGTAGCCCAAATCCTCGGCATGCTGCGCGAGATCGATGCTGTTGCGCAGTGCCTGCGGCGCGTCCGAGCCGGTGCTGATCGGGACGAGGTCAAGGATCGCGAGAGGCGTATTCGTCATACCGCCGCCTCCACGTCAGCAGTCTCCAGCGGACGCAGGCCGAGGTGGTCGCGCAGGGTCGTGCCGGTGTACTCGGTGCGGAACACGCCCTTCTCCTGGAGCAGTGGTACGACTTTCTCGGCGAACTCGTCGAGGCCGTCCGGCGTGATGTGCGGGACGAGGATGAAGCCGTCGGACGCGTCGGCCTGCACGTACTCGTCGATGGTCTCGGCGATCGTGCGCGGCGAGCCGATGAAGTTCTGCCGGCCGGTCACGCTGATGACGAGTTCGCGGATCGAGTAGCCCTTGGCCTCGGCCAGCGCGCGCCACTCGTTCGCGACCTTCAGCGGATCGCGGTGCATGCGCACGCTCGCCCGGCCGCGCGCGACCGTGTGTTCGCCGAGGTCCGGATCGATCGCGGGCAGCGGGCCGTCCGGGTCGTAGCCGCTCAGGTCGCGGTTCCACAACTGCTCCAGCGTGCGGATCGCCGTCTGCCCGCTGACCTGCTGGTGCCGCACGAGGTCGGCGAGCTCGTGCGCCTCGGCGTCGGTGTCGGCGAGCACGAACGTCGCGGCGGGCAGCACCTTGAGCTGGTCGCGGTCGCGGCCGTACTTGGCCATGCGGTCCTTGACGTCGGCGTAGAAGGCCTGGCCCGCGTCCTTCGTGCCGTGCCTGCTGAAGATCGCGTCGGCCTCGGCGGCGGCGAACTCGCGGCCCTCCTCCGAGTCCCCGGCCTGGAAGATGACCGGCCGGCCCTGCGGCGAGCGCGGCACGTCGAAGCGGCCCTCGATGTCGAAGAACGCGTCGTGGATCGAGAAACTGCCGGGCTCCGGCTGCCGCCACGCGTCGAACAGCGTCTGCGCGGCGTTCAGGAAGCTGCGGGCCCGCTCGTAGCGCTGGTCCTGCGGAAGGTAGCCGCCGCGCCGGAAGTTCTCGCCGGTGAACGCGTCCCAGGAGGTGACGACGTTCCACGCGGCCCGGCCGTCACTGAGATGGTCGAGCGTCGCGAACTGCCGCGCTACCTCGTACGGCTCATTGAAGGTCGAGTTGATGGTGCCCGCGAGCCCGAGGTGTTCGGTCACGGCGGCGAGCGCGGCCAGCACGGTGAACGTGTCGGGGCGGCCGACGACGTCGAGGTCGTAGATGAGCCCGTTCTGTTCGCGCAGCCGCAGGCCCTCGGCGAGGAAGAGGAAGTCGAACTTCGCGCGTTCGGCCGTCTGGGCGAAGCGACGGAAGGACTCGAACTCGATGTGGCTGCCGGAACGCGGGTCGCTCCAGACGGTCGTGTTGTTGACGCCGGGGAAGTGCGCGGCGAGATGGATCTGCTTCATCGGCGTACTCCTATGCGGTCACGGCGTAGCGGTTCGCGGGACGCTCGAAGCCGAGCAGGCCGCGCAGGGTACGGACGTCGTCCTCGTATGCGCGGCGGAAACGTCCCCTGGCCTGGAGTTGCGGCACGAGTCCGCCGGTCACGATGGCGATGTCCCGCGCTCCCCCACTGGGCCGCAGCCGGAATCCGTCGAGGCCCGCGTCCGCCCACGCGACCAGCTGATCGGCCAAATCCGGGGATACATCGAGGTCGCCGAAGATCAGCAGGCGGTCGTCGCCGCGTCCGGCCACGACCTGCGCGTCCCGGATCTCGCGCACGATCTCCGGGATCTCTTCCACGGTCCGCGGCGTGACGAGCGCGATGTCGGCGGATCCGGCGGCGAAGGCGTATTCGCTCGGATCGTGCGCGTTCGCGACGACGATCGGCTGCCCCTGCGGCGGACGTTGCGTGATCGACGGTCCGCGCACGCTGAACCTGGTGCCGACGAAGTCGATGTAGTGCAGCTTCTCGCGGTCGATGAATCTGCCGGTCGCGGCGTCGCGGATCTCGGCGTCGTCCTCCCAGCTGTCCCAGAGCCGCCGCACCGCCTCCACGTGGTCGGCGGCCTCGACGAGCAGCGACTCGCGGCGCAGCTCGGCCGGATCGCGGCGGCCGAAGAGCGGGGCCTCCTCGGCTCCGGCGCCGACCTGCGCGTGCCAGCCCGCGCGGCCGGTGCTCGCGTAGTCGAGGGTGGCGATGGTCTTGGAGACGTGGAACGGTTCGGTGTGCGTCGTGGTCACGGTCGGGACGATGCCGATGCGGCTGGTGACAGGCGCGACGCGGGCCGCGATGAGTGAGGCGTCGAGGCGGCCGAGAGTGAATCCGTCCTCGATGGTGACGAAGTCGAGGAGTCCGGCCTCGGCGCGCTGGACCTGGTCGACCCAGTGGCGGGCGCTGACGGGTTCGTCCGCGGTGACGGCGCCGTCCAACGCGAGCGCGAGATGGATGTGTCGCAAAGACATGGGAGTTCCGCTCTGCAAAGGAGAAGACGGGAAAGGCGGGATCAGGCAGCGAGGCGGCGGTACCGGCTGCCGTGGAAGACCAGCGGCGGAGTCTGCGGGTCGGTGCCGAGGCCGTGCACGTTCAGCAGCACGATCTCGTGGTCGCCCGCGCGGATCTCGCGTTCGACGGAGCAGTCGAACCAGGCACTCGCACCGTCGAGCAGGACGGCGCCGTCCTCGGTAGCGTGCCAGGACAGGCCGGCGAAGCGGTCCACGCCGCGCGAGGCCAGGCTGCGGCTCGCGGCCTCCTGCTGGTGGCTCAGCACGCTGACACCGAGCCGGGCGGCGCGGCGCAGCGTCGGCCAGGTGGTGGAGGTGGTGGCCACACACACCGACACCAGCGGCGGGTCGAGCGAGACCGAGGTGAAGGAGTTCGCGGCGATACCGACCGGCGTGCCGTCGACCAGCGCGGCGAGCGCCGTCACGCCGGTCGGGAACGCGGCCAGGACCCGGCGCAGCGTGGCCGGCTCCAGATCGAGGTCCACGGTGACGGTCATGCGCCGCCGACCGCCGATCGGATGCGCGCGGCGGCCGTGGCGAGCCAGGGCTCGTACGAGGCCGGGTCGTCGTGCGCGCTGTCGAGCACATAGAGCGCGCGCGTCGGCAGCACGGCCCCGAGCTCGGCGAGCACCGGCTTGAGGAAGACCTCCGGCGCGAGCTGGTGGCCGGGTCCGGCGCCGAGCATCAGCGGCACGGCGACGACCCCGTCGAGGCCGTTCGAGGGGAAGCGGTCGAGGAAGACCTTCAGCAGGCCGGTGTACGAGGCCTTATACGTCGGGCTGGCGAAGACGACCAGGTCGAGCCCGCGCACCGCCTCCACGGCGGCGGTGACCTCGGCGTCCGAGTAGTCCAGCAGCCCGGAGCCGAACGCGGCGAGGTCGATCGACAGCGTGGGCGCGGCGCCGGTCAACTGCTCGACGACGTGCACGGCGGCCTGGAAGGTGCGGGAGGCGGGCTTGGGGTTGCCGACGACGACGCCGGAACGCGGTGCGGGCGAGTGAGAGGGCGATATCTCCGTCATGGGAGTCTCCACGAGGGCAGCCCGAACCTGCGGACGCGATGCGCGTCAGGAGTCGGGCGGGGGGCGGACGAGCGGGCAGGGGCGCTGGTCAGCTACACAGCGCGCTGCTGACGCGCACGAAGTCCACGTGCCGACGGACGACGAGGCGGGGTGTGATCGGCGCGGCCGGGCGGGAATCGCGGTCCCATGACTGCACGGCGCACCTCCACCCTCTCGCTCCGTAAGAAATCCTCTGTGTTCGAAGCTAGACAGCAGACCACGAGGCTGTCAATCTTCGTCCAATCCTCGATCACCTCAGCGATCGAACAAACCAAGAACCCGTCAAGGCGAACGCCGGGTGACATCTGAGTGGCTACTCGCGAGCTGACCTTTCGGGTGTCGACCTGCGTGGATACCGTCGGCGTGTGACCAGCAATGACTCCTTGATGGCCCTGGTCGTCGTGACCGCGCTGGGCTTCGACTTCACCAACGGATTCCACGACACCGGCAACGCGATGGCGACGTCCATCGCGACCGGCGCGCTGCCGCCCCGGATCGCCGTCGCCCTGTCCGGGGTGCTCAACCTGGTGGGCGCCTTCCTCTCGTTCACCGTCGCCGCGACGATCGCGAGCGGCCTGGTCCAGACACACCTGGTGACCCCGACCGTGGTCTTCGCGGGCCTGGTCGGCGGAATCCTGTGGAATCTGGCCACCTGGTTCCTGGGCATCCCGTCCAGTTCCTCGCACGCGCTGATCGGCGGCGTCATCGGCTCCACGATCGCCGCCGCGGGCGGGCACGCGGTGCAGTGGCACGGCGTGACCTCGAAGGTGATCCTCCCGGCCGTCCTCTCGCCGGTCATCGCGGGCGGCATCGCGGCACTCGGCACCTGGCTGGTGTACAAGCTCACCGAGAAGGTGCCGGAGGAGCAGCGCAAGGCGGGCTTCCGGATCGGCCAGATCGGCTCGGCCTCGATGGTCTCGCTCGCGCACGGCACCAACGACGCGCAGAAGACGATGGGCGTGATCACCCTCGCGCTGATCGCCAACGGTTCGCTCGCCGCCGGGGCCAAGGCGCCGGTGTGGGTCATCGTCTGCTGCGCGCTGGCGATCAGCCTCGGCACGTACATCGGCGGCTGGCGGGTCATCCGCGCGCTGGGCAAGGGCCTGGTGGAGATCGAGGCGCCGCAGGGCATGGCGGCCGAGTCGGCCTCCGCCGCGACGATCCTGATCTCCAGCAGCTTCGGCTACTCGCTGTCCACCACGCACGTGGCCACCGGCTCGATCCTCGGTTCGGGCGTCGGCAAGCGGGCGGAGGTGCGCTGGGGCGTCGCCGGGCAGATGGCGACGGCCTGGCTGCTCACCCTCCCGTCCGCGGGCGTCGTCGGCGCGCTGGCCTACTACGCGGCGCACGGCATCGGCGGCACGGCGGGCGTCTCGGTGATCTTCGTGGTCCTGGCCGCCGCGGCAACCGGCTTCTACCTGCAGTCGCGCAAGACCGCCGTCAACCCGGGCAACGTGAACGCCGAGTGGACCGGTTCGGTCGCTCCGGGCGCGGCGGGCCTCGCCGCGGTGCCGGCCTAGAGAGGGACGGACTGAATCATGAGCTCTACTTCCTGGATCAACCTCGACGCGCTCTGGAAGATCGTCGTCGTCGGCGTGCTGCTCGGCGCCGGCCTGCCCGCGCTGTTCGCGGTCGGCCTGCGGGCGCTGAGCCCGGCGACGGCCGGGGGCGCGGCCCCGGCGGGCGGCAACCTCGCCGGCAAGGTGGTCGCCGTGGTCTGCTTCGCCGTCGTGCTCGCCGCGATCGGCTGGGGCGTCTACAAGATCGTGCACCCCAACTAGCTGAAACTTTCTTCGCTCACCCGCTCCTTTCGCGGCCCGCCACGAGCATTCGTTGGCGGGCCGCGGCCTGCTCCCTAGCTTCTGGGGGCAGGGAAAGGAGCGACATTGACACCCATCGGAAGCAGGACGACGCGGGCCGTCGGCGTGACCACCGGGGTCTCGCTGGTGGCCGCGTCGATGCTCGTGCTCAGCGTGGCGCACAGTGCCTACGCGGCGGACGCGGCCACGATCAACGGTTCGACGACGTACCAGACCATCACCGGGTTCGGCGCCTCGGAGGCGTTCGGCGAGGCGCAGACGGTCATGAACGCCTCGAGTTCGGTGCAGCAGCAGGTGCTGGCCGACCTCTACAGCCCGACCACCGGGGCCGGGCTGACCATGCTGCGCAACGAGATCAGCGCGGACTCAGGCAGCACGATCGAGCCGAACGCGCCGAGCAGCCCGACGGCGGCACCGACGTACCTGCCGCTCTCCTCGATCAATCAGGACGCCGGGCAACTGTGGTTCGCGCAGCAGATCAAGGCGGACTACGGCGTGACGAACGTGTTCGCGGACGCATGGAGCGCCCCGGCGTTCATGAAGACGAACAACGCGACGGACAACGGCGGCGCGGTCTGCGGCCTGTCCGGAGCGACGTGCAGCAGCGGCAGTTGGGTGCAGGCGTACGCCAACTACCTCGAACAGTACGCGGCGGACTACTCGGCGGCGGGCGACCCGCTGACGTACGTCGGGCCGGAGAACGAGGCGAACCTCTCGACGAGCTACGACAGCATGCAGCTCTCCCCCGCGCAGACGGCCCAGTTCCTCGACACGCTCGGCCCGACGATCGCCAACTCGGGTCTGAACACGAAGGTCGAATGCTGCGCGACCGAGGGCTGGGACTACGCATCCCAGTACGCGAGCGCGATCGAAGCCGACTCGACCGCCCTGTCGTACACGAAGGTCTTCACCAGCCACGGCTACACCTCGGCCCCGACCTCGGCGCTGTCCGGCTGGAGCAATCCGGCGTGGCAGACAGAGTGGTCCACGTTCGAGACCTGGGATCCGGCGTGGGACGACGGCACCGACGCGTCCGGATTCACCTGGGCACAGCACATCTATCAGGGCCTGACCGGCGCGAACCTCGGCGCGTTCCTCTACTGGTGGGGCAGCACGACGCCCTCGGAGAACGGCGACAACGAGGGCCTGCTGCTGATCAACGGCAGCACGATCACGCCAAGCGGCCGCCTGTGGGCGTTCGCGAACTACAGCAGGTACATCAAGCCGGGCGCAGTGCGAATCGGCGCGTCGAGCGGCAACAGCGCACTGGACCTGAGCGCGTACAAGAACCCTGATGGTTCGATCTCAGTGGTCGTGCTCAACACGGCTTCGAGCGCTGACACGGTGAACTACGCGCTCACCGGAACCGGAATCACGAGCGGCACGGCGACCCCCGTGCTGACGAACGCGAGCAACAACGCCGCAGCGCAGACCGCGATCCCGGTCAACGCCGGCACGTTCACGGCCACAGTTCCCGCGCGGTCGCTGGAGACGTTCGTCATCACGCCGGGCGGCAGCGGCGGCAGCACGGGTACCGGCACCGGAACCGGCGGCAGCTCGTCCGGGCCCGCCTCGACGTGCTCGGTCACGTATCAGACCACGTCGCAGTGGACCGGCGGCTTCACGGCCAACGTGACCGTGAACAACACCGGCACGACGCCGATCAGCGGCTGGACGGCCGGATTCACCTTCCCCGGCGACCAGAAGGTCACCAACGCCTGGAACGCCACCGTCAGCCAGTCCGGCGAGGCGGTGACGGCCACGAACGCGAGCTACAACGGCACCATCGCGGCCGGATCGAGTACCAGCTTCGGTTTCCAGGGCACCTGGACGTCCAGCGACGCTCCACCGACGTCCTTCACGATCAACGGCGTGACCTGTAGCTAGACCTTGCGCGGGCGGGGTAACGTGACTCCTCGACACCTTGTTAACGTTCTCAACAGGAGGCTCTCCGTGCCAGCCCCCGCCCGCGACACCTTCGGCTCGCTGCCCGACGGCACCGCGGTCACCCGGTGGACCCTGACCGACGAGACCGGCGCGAGCGCGTCGGTCCTCGACTACGGCGCGATCATCCAGGCGCTGCGCGTGCCCGACCGTGCCGGCCGGGCCGCGAACGTCGTGCTCGGCTTCGACAACCTGCCCGACTACCTGGAGCGCAGCCCGTACTTCGGGGCGGCGATCGGGCGCTACGGCAACCGGATCGCCGGCGGCCGGTTCGAGCTCGACGGCGTCGCGCACCAGCTGGAGCTCAACGACGGCGGGCGGCCGAACTCGCTGCACGGCGGGTCGGGCGGCTTCGACAAGCGGATGTGGGACGGCGTGGCCGAGGAGGTCGAGGGCGGCGGCGCGGTGACGCTCACCCGCGTCAGCCCGGACGGCGAGGAGGGCTTCCCCGGCACGCTCGCCGTGACGGTCCGCTACACCCTCGCGCACGGCCGCTTCACGCTCGAGTACCGCGCCGAGACCGACGCGACGACGATCGTGAACCTGACCAACCACGCGCACTTCAACCTCGCCGGGGACGACTCCGGCAGCTCGATCCTGGACCACGAGCTGTCCATCGCCGCGCAGGAGTTCCTGCCGGTGGACGCCTCGCTGATCCCGCTGGACAGTCCGCTCTCGGTCGCGGGCACGGCCTTCGACTTCCGCTCCCCGCGGGCGATCGGCGCGCGGCTGGACGACCCGCACCCGCAGCTCGTGCAGACCGACGGATACGACCACTGCTTCGTGCTGACCGGCGGCGTGACCGAGCAGCCGCGCAACATCGCCTCGCTGAAGGATCCGCGCAGCGGCCGGGTGATGCGGGTCGAGACGACCGAGCCGGGCGTGCAGCTGTACATCTGCAGCCACTTCGACGGGACGCTGATCGGCACCAGCGGCGTCACCTACCCGAAGTACGGCGGGGTGGCGCTGGAGACCCAGCACCACCCCGACTCGCCGAACCGGCCTGAGTTCCCCTCCACCGTCCTCAAGCCGGGCGACGTCTACCGTTCCACCACGGTGCTGGACTTCGGCCGCGCGGAGGTCACAGACTCGGCTCGCTGACCGCGGACTGCGCGTCCTCGGCGTAGGCCTCGCGGATCTGCTTGGGACCGAACGGCCAGGTCTTCTCGGCCTTCGACCAGACCAGGTACGCGACCACGCCGAGGACGACCCAGCCGATGGACCACTCGATCGGGTGAACGCCCGGGTTGGCCTTGTCGGCGTACCCGTAGATGACCGCCCAGCCGACCCCCGCGATGATCAGCGGCAGCGGGTAGAGGAAGACCTTGTACGGCCGCTTGAGGTTCGGCTGCCGGCGGCGCAGCACGATCAGGGCGGCGATCTGCGCGAAGGACTGGATGATCACCATGACGGTGGTCAGCAGCGTGATCAGGATGGCGAGCGGCGGGTGCGTGGCCGAGTTGCCGACGTGCCGGGCGATCAGGAATCCGGCCGTGGTGACGACGCCCATCGCGATCAGGCCGAGCACCGGGAAGTCGTACTTCCGGTGCAGCCGCCCGAAGGACTTGAAGAACACGCCGTCGCGCGCGGCGTCGAAGGGCACGCGCGAACCGCCGAGCAGTCCGGTGAAGACGGAGGCGAACGCGGTGATCAGAATCAGCACCGTGACCACGTCGGCGGTCCCCTTGCCCCAGGTGTCCTGCAGAACGGCCGAGGCGACGGACTGCGAGGCGATGTTCTTGGGGTCGAGCATGTCCTGCCAGTGGATGACGCCGAGCACGCCGATCTGCATCAGCAGGTAGAGGCCCATGACGCCGCCGATCGCGAAGACGATGGAGCGCGGCAGCACACGGCCCGGGTCGCGGACCTCGGCGCCCAGGTACGCGGTCGTGTTGTAGCCGAGGTAGTCGTAGATGCCGATCGTCAGGCCCGAGGCGAAGCCCAGCCAGAAGGTGCCGCTGCCGAGGTCCACCGCGTGCGCCGGGTAGGTGAAGGCGAGCGACGGGTGGAAGTGGGTGAAGGCGGCGAGGATGACGCAGGCGACGGCCACGATCATGACGCCCCACATGCCGACGGTCAGCCGCCCGATGTTCTCCACGCGCCGCCAGAGCAGCAGCAGCACGAGCGCGATGACCGCGACACCGATGATGTCGCCCTGGCCGGGGCTCATGCTCGGCCAGAGGTAGGCGAGGTACTGCACGAGGCCCTGCACGCCGGTGGACATGATCAGCGGGATGAACAGCATCGCCGTCCATACGAACAGGAACGGCATCAGGCGCCCGCTGCGGTACTGGAAGGCTTCGCGCAGGTACACGTAGGTGCCGCCGGAGCCCGGCAGCGAGGCGCCGAGTTCGGCCCAGATCAGGCCGTCGGCCAGCGCGAGGATGGCGCCCGCGATCCAGCCGATGATCGCCTGCGGCCCGCCGAACGCGCCGACCATCAGCGGGATCGTCACGAACGGGCCGATGCCGACCATCTGGCTCATGTTGATCGACACGGCCTGGAACAGGCCGATCTTTCTGGACAGCTCGGGCATGGTCTCCTCCTGGCCGACGGGGTTAAGTAAAGTTAAGTTCCTATACAATATGAGTCAAGAGGCTACGCATTACCGATTGGCTACAGTTGGCCAGAAGGTGTGATCAGGAGCGGATGGTCGTGGTGGACGGCGAAGTTCCCTGGAACCGGCAGCGGCTGCGCAGTAACAACGAGCGGCTGCTGTTGGAGCAACTGCGCACGGCCGGGCCGACCTCGCGCGCCCAACTCGCCCGGGACACGGGGCTGTCGAAGCCCACCGTCTCGCACGCGCTCGCCGCGCTGGAGGAGCACGGACTGGTGCGCGAGGCCGGGCGGATCGCGGCCGAGCGCGGCCGCACGGCGCTGCTCTACGAACCCGACCCGACCGCGGGCTACGTGCTCGGCATCGACATCGGCCGGGCCCGGCTGCGCGCCGCGGTGGCGGACATGTCCGGCGAGATCCTGGCGCGCACCGACGTGCCGAACCAGGAGAGCACCGCGAACGCCGTGGCCGACGCCGCCGCCGAGGCCGCCGGGCAGGCGCTGCACAACGCCGAGGTCCCGGCCGCGAGCGTGATCCACGCGGCGGTCGGCACGCCCGGCGTCTTCGATCCCGACGACGACCGCGTGCGCTACGCGGTGAACCTGCCTGGCTGGGGCCGCGCGGGCCTGTTCGCGCGGATCCGCGAGCAGCTCGGCGGCATCGAGATCTCCGTGCACAACGACGCGAACCTGGCCGCGCTCGGCGAGTACGACTTCGGCGCGGGCCGCGGCAGCCGTCTGTTCGTCTACGTGCTGATCGGCACGGGTCTCGGCGTCGGCATCGTGGCGAACGGCGAGCTGTTCACCGGCGCGCACGGAGCCGCCGGCGAGGTCGGTTTCCTGCCGGTGTCGTTCTCCGCACCGACCCGGGAAGCGGACGCCCATCCGCGTGGCGAGCTCGAAGAGGCCGTGTCGGCGGACGCCGTCGTGCGCGCGGCCCGCGAAGGCGGGTTGACGGGTCAGCTGACGGCGAAGCGTGTGTTCGACGAGGCGCGCGCCGGGCACCCGGCCGCGATCGCCGCCGTGCACCAGGAGGGCGAGCGGATCGCGCACGTCGTCGCGGCCATCAGCGCCGTCATCGATCCGGACGTCGTCGTGCTCGGCGGCGGCGTCGGACGCGGCGCGGACCTCATGCTCGATCCGGTGCGCGAGGTCCTGGAGCGCAGCACTCCCCTGCGCCCGCGGATCACGGCCAGCGAGCTCGGCGGCGACGCGGTGCTGCTCGGCGCGCTCACCACGGCGCTCCGCGTGGCCCGGCCGCAGATCTTCGACCGGCGCACCGAGCGTTGACGAGTGCTGTTTCACCGGCTAGCTTCCATTCAACGTAAAGTTATCTAACTTTACTTGAAGGAGGATCAGTGATCGTCCGCACCAGAACCCGCCTGGTCGCGCTAGTCACAGTCGCCGCAGCCTGCGCCTCGATGGCCGCGTTCCGCTACACGGCGCAGGCCGCGCCGATAACCCGCCCCGACGCCAAGGTCAAAGCCGTCGCGCAGTACGCCGTCCCCGGCACCGTGCTCGGCTCCGGCGGCTGGCAGGTGCTCTCCAGCGCCAAGACCAGCGCGTCCGGCTCGTCCATCTCAGCGCCCTCGTTCAACACATCGAGTTGGCTGCCGGTCGGCAACGACGACGGCGGCGCGCCAGGAACCGAGATCGAGGCGCTGCTCCAGAACGGCGGCTGCGCGAACGTCTACTACTCGACCAACATGAAGTCCTGCTTCGGCTACGAGAGCAAGGTCGGCGCCGACTCGGTCGCGCAGTTCGACGTGCCCTGGTGGTATCGCACGAACTTCACCGCGAACCTCAACTCCGGCCAGCACGCGAACCTCGTCGTCAACGGCGTCGTGGGCGCGGCGGACGTCTGGGTGAACGGCAAGGAGGTCGCGACGCAGAGCACCGTCGAGGGCGCGTACACCCGCTACACCTTCGACGTGACCGGCGACCTGAACCAGGGCACGAACACCGTCGCGCTCGAGGTCTATCCGAACAACCCGCAGTCGATGCTGACCGTGGACGACGTGGACTGGAACCAGGTCCCGCCGGACAACAACACCGGCATCCAACTGCCGATTCAGCTGCTCACGTCCGGCGCGCTCAGCGGTGCCGACGCGCACGTGGTCGAGAAGAACGCGTCCGACTTCAGCACTTCGGCACTGACAGTGAAGACGAACGTCACCAACCACTCGTCGTCCTCGCAGACTGGGACCGTCAGCGCGACGATCACGCCGCCGAGCGGTGGCACGCCGATCACGGTCCAGCAGTCGGTGACGGTCGCGGCGAACTCGACACAGACGGTCTCGCTGCCCGCCACGACGATCAAGAATCCGGCGGTCTGGTGGCCGTACCAGATGGGCGCGCAGCCGCTCTACGGCCTGACGACCACGGTGTCGCAGAACTCGACCGTCTCCACCACGACGACCGGCACCTTCGGCATCAGGACCGTGACCTCCTCCCTCGTCGGCGCCGGGCCGGTGGACGAGAACGGCGTGCGGCAGTACAAGATCAACGGCGTCGCGTTCGTGGCACGCGGCGGCGGTTTCGCTCCCGACCTGTTCCTGCACTACTCGGCCGCGGACATCGCCAAGCAGATCGCGATCATGAAGAACATGGGCGTGAACATGATCCGGCTCGAGGGCCACTTCATGCCGGACGACTTCTACGAGCAGATGGACCAGGCCGGGATCATGATCGATTCCGGGATGCAGTGCTGCGACGCGTGGGGCAACGACCTGAGCGGCAACCTGCTGACCGTCGCCACGAACTCGGCGCTGGCCATCGGGCAGAACGAGGTCGAGCACCCGAGCGTGGTCACGTTCTCCTGGAGCGACAACGCCCCCGACTCGGCCGACGCGAAGGACACCCTCGCGGCGTTCGCGCAGGCCGACTTCGACGTCCCGGTGGTCGCCTCGGCCGAGGAGAACAGCGTCTCCCCGCTCGGCGACTCGGGCGAGAAGGAGGGCCCGTACGACTGGGTCCCGCCGAACTACTGGTACGACACGACGCACACCCAGCCCGACGACAACCAGACCAACGCGGGCGGCTCCTGGGGCTTCGACAGCGAGGAGAGCGCGGGCGACACCATCCCGACGCTCGACTCGATCGACCGCTTCATGTCCGCCACCGAGCAGAAGGAACTCTGGCAGTCGCCGACGTACAACCAGTTCCACGCGAACTACGAGTCCGGGCATGGCAACTACCAGTTCGGCACGCTGTACTACTTCGACCAGGCGATGAACAGCCGCTTCGGCACGCCGACCAGTCTCGACCAGTACGTCGAGGACGGCCAGGTGCAGAACTACGAGAACACCCGCGCGCAGTTCGAGGCGTTCCTCGACCACTCGACGAACACTGACACTCCGTCGACGGGCACGATGTACTGGCAGCTGAACAAGGGCTGGCCCTCGCTGCTCTGGAATGTCTACAACCAGGACGGGGACCAGGCGGGCAGCTACTACGGCACGCAGGAGGCGAACCAGTCCCTGCACGCCCTCTACGCGCTGGACAACGGCACCGTGACACTCGACAACCTCGGCGGCACGACGCAGAGCGGATTGTCGGTCGAATCCAAGGTCTACAACACGTCGGGAACGGTTCTCGACGACAAGACCGCGAGCGGCATCAGCCTCAGCGCACAGCAGGTCAAGAACAAGGTGCTCACGCCGAAGGTTCCGGCGACCGTGACGAGCAAGTCGAGTGCGACCACGTACTTCGTCGAGCTCACGCTGAAGCAGAACGGGAACGTCGTGGACCGGAACGTCTACTGGGAATCGACGTACCCGGACAAGGTGAACTGGTCGAAGAACGGCAACTCGTACGCCACGATGACCCAGTACGCCGACCTTCAGGGTCTCAACTCACTGAAGTCGGGTTCGGTCAGCGCGGGCGACGTGACCACGACGAGCGCGTCGGGTCCGGACGGCGCCGACACGGTCACCAAGGTGACGCTGACCAACACGTCGTCCAAGACCGTCGGCTTCTTCCTGCGGACGGACCTGCGGCGCGCGGACAACCACGACCAGGTGCCCTCGGCGCTGTGGAGCGACGACGACATCACGCTGTTCCCCGGCGAGTCGGAGACCGTGAGCGTCAGCTACAAGGCCGCCGACCTGAGCGGCACGACTCCGGTGATCAGCCTGTCCGGCTGGAACGTCGCGGCGCAGGACGTCGCGGGCTGAGAAACGGGCCGTCCCCCGGGGATCCGGGCTCCGGGGGACGGCGTTCGTGGGTGAGGCTCCGTCAGTCGCGGCGGCGCGGAGCGGTCCCGGGGGTGTCGGCGACCTCGGCGACGATCAGCTCGGCGAACGCGTACGGCAGCGCGCAGCGGGCGGCGATCCAGTTCGCCGGGACGCGGCGCCGGGCCAGTTCGTAGGCCAGCGCGATCCGTTCGCTCGGCGCGTCGGGGTCCAGCGGCGGCAGCGGCGCCGCGTGGTACGGCGGCGGGACGTCCTGGCGCTCGCTCTTGGCCCACGCGCGGCGGGCGAGGCGCAGCAGCGCGGCCCGCAGCCGGCCGAGGCGCCGCGGGCCGGTCGCTCCGTCGCGATCCGGGAGGTTCACACGGAACCTGTACCCGGATCCGGCGGAAGGAAGCGGCGCAGGCCGGGTGGTTCAGGCCTGGGCGAGCACGTCGGTGAGGCGGCGCGGGCCGACGATGCGGCCGTCCGGGAGGAGTTCGCCGGTGTCCTCGAACAGCACGACGCCGTTGCACAGCAGGCTCCAGCCCTGCTCGGGGTGCGTGGCCACGGGGACCGCGGCCTCGCGGTCGGGCGCCTCGGCGTCGGGACAGGCGGGCCAGTGCGTACACGCCCTGGCCGCTGCCGAAGAGGGTTCGGAGTTCACCACGATCACCACCGTTGTGCTCGGATGTCTGCGTGAGCAGCTAGCCCCGAGTATCGCGCACCCGGATGACGAGAGAGCTAACGAAAAGGTAACGAACCGGCGAGAGATGTTTGAGAAGCGGTGGTCGGGCGTCTCAGAGCGACGCCCGACCAC
>DATJIF010000138.1:0-5470 GCA_035493475.1 Actinospica sp. | reverse complement strand
TTGGTGAGATAGAACCGCCGCTCGGTCTCCACCACGTACCGGAACAGGCCGACCACGTCGCGGTACTCCCGGTAGAGCTGCAGCTCCATCTCGGTCTCGTACTTCTCGAGGTCTTCCGCGCTCATCTACGCGCTCCCCACTCGGTGTCGGTCAGGTCCAGCTGGAGGTCGCTCTGGGCTCCATTGTCACCCACGGCTCGGCCGGGGACGTTCGCGTAGCTCAGCCGGTGCTCCGGACAGGGACCGAGCCGGTTCAGCGCCGCCTGGTGCACGGCCGTCGAGTAGCCCTTGTGCCCGGCGAAACCGTAGTCCGGCCAGCTCAGGTCCAGCTCGACCATCATCCGGTCCCTGGTCACCTTGGCCAGGATGGACGCCGCCGCGATGCAGGCCACCAGGCGGTCGCCCTTGACCACGGCCTGCCCGGGCACGCCGAGCGCGGGGACCATGAAGCCGTCGATCAGGGCCAGCCCGGGCAGCTCGCCGCCCAGTCCGGCCACGGCCTCGCGCAGCGCCCGGTAGTTGGCCTCCTGGACCCCGATCCGGTCCACCTCGGAGGCCGGCACGACGGCCACGGCCCAGGCGGTCGCCCGGGCGGTCACCTCGTCGTACAGCCGCTCGCGCTGACGCTCCGTCAGCAGCTTGGAGTCGCCCAGGCCCTCGATGCGCAGCCCGGGCGGCAGCACGGCGGCGCCGGCCACGAGCGGGCCCGCGCAGGCCCCCCGCCCGGCCTCGTCCGCGCCCGCCACCGGGGACACGCCCGCCGCCTCGAGCTCGAGGCCGTACGCGTAGAGGTCGCGCCCGTCACCGACACGGGGCGCGACCGGACCTTCGAACAACGGGCTCGGCTCCGCGGCCTCGCGGCCGGGCCGAGCCCGTCGGGCTGATTGCTTCGGGACTACCGACACCACCTCAGGTTAACCGGTGGTGGCCCGCTTCGCCGCCAGCAGCCTCCGCCGCTTGCGCCGCTTCAACGCGAGCGGCATCGTGCCGACCAGCGCGGCGCCCGGGATCGCCCCCGGAATGCCCAGTGCGGACAGCCCCACCTGCTTGAACGTGCCCGGGATGGGCAGCGTCTTCCAGTGGCTGATCGGCCAGACCACGATGTCCGCGCGGCCCACCACGTTGCCCACCGGCACCATGCCGCCGAACTCCTGGTCCTGGTGGTACCGGGAGTCCAGGGAGACGCCGCGGTGGTCGCCCATGACCCACAGGTAGCCCTGCGGCACGGTCACGTCGAAGGGCTTGAGGTAGCCGGCGTTCGGCTCGTCGCCCGGGTAGAGGTAGTTCTCGTTCAGCACCACGCCGTTCACGGTGATCTGGCCCTGCTGGTTGCAGCAGACCACGTGGTCGCCGCCGACGCCGATGACCCGCTTGATCAGGTCGCCGTCGTCCGCGGGCAGCAGGCCGACCCAGGTCAGCCCGTCCTTGAGCCAGTTGCTGCTGGTCGCGGTGCCCTCGGCCTCCAGCCAGTTGCCCGGGTCCTTGAACACGACGACCTCGCCGCGCGACGGGTTGCCGCCGAGCCACTGCTCCGCCCGGTTGACCAGCACCCGGTCGCCCGGCTGCAGGGTGTTCTGCATCGAGCCGGACGGGATGTAGAAGGCCTGGACCAGGAAGGTCTTGATCAGGAAGGCCAGGACCAGTGCGAAGACCACCAGGAACGGCAGTTCGACCAGGAACGGCCGCGGCTTCTTCGGGAACAGGAAGCGCCACACGACGGCGAACGGGAACAGCACCCAGCCGAGCGTGGAGCCCGGCCTGGCCACCCCCGCGAGCCGCCGTCCGGACTCCTCGGACTGGTCGCCGTCGCCCGCCGCGTCACCGGACGGGTCGGCGCCCTCGGACTCGCTCGGCGTGGCCGCCGCCGGGACGAAGGCCCCGGCCTGCGGCTGCTCGTCCGGGTCCACGGCCTCGGGCAGGCCTGTGTCCGGTCTCTCCACGGTCATCGTGCGCCCCTCATCGAAGTTCCTCGTCCAACCTTCCGGTCCTGCCTACCACACGTGCGCCGGCGTCTTCGGCGGACCCGGCCCAGCGCCCGGCCCCCGGCCAGCCGCAGCGGGAAGGCGCCCAGCAGCGCGGTCGCCGGGATCGTCCCGGTCGGCAGACTGGAGAGCACGGTCAGGCCCTCCTGCGAAAAGGTAGCCGGAACTCCCAGTCCTCCGGCGCGACTTGGCGGCCAAATCAACACGAACGCGTGACCCACCACATCGCTGATGGGTACCATTCCACCGAATTTGTCCGTCATGTGGAAGCGGGAGTCCGCGGAGTCTCCCCGGTTGTCCCCCATGACCCAGATGAATCCGGCCTTCACATGCACATCGAAGACGATGGTGGACGGGGCGGATCCCGGGAAGATGTAGGACGTCTCGTTCAGCGGTACGCCGTTGACGGTGACCCGGCCCTGCTTGTCGCAGCACTTGACCTCGTCGCCGGGGACGCCGATGACCCGCTTGATCAGGTCGTGCTCGTCGTCCGAGGGCAGCAGGCCGACGAAGGTGAAGACGTCCTTGACGTAGCGCACCGCCACGTTCGAGGTGTCCGGGGTGACGGTGTCGGGCAGCCAGCCGCCGGGGTCGTTGAACACCACGACCTGGCCGCGCTGCGGCTGCGCGCCGAACCACGGGGAGAACTTGTTCACCAGCACCCGGTCGCCGGGCATGATCGTGTTCTCCATCGACTGCGAGGGGATGAAGAAGGCCTGCACCACGAAGGTCTTGATGCCCAGGGCCAGCACCAGGGCTATCGCCAGCAGCAGCGGCACCTCGCGCCAGAGTTTGATCGGCTTGAGCCGGCGGCGGCGTCCGCCCTTGGAGGGTGATGCGGCGGCCTGCCTGCGCCGCTGCCCTCTCGCCGCCACCCGGTCCTCCAGTCACCCGGTCCGCTTAAGCGACCGTCCGCATCCGTCGCGGCAGACTACTACGTCCCCTGATCGCCGCGCTGCCACACCAGGTCGCGCGGTCCCGGGGACGACACCGCCCCCGGCACCATCTCGCACGGTACCGGGGGCGGCTGAAAAAGCAGAGGTTTTCCGGAACTACCGGTTCCAGTCCACCTTCTCCTTGATCTTCGCCTTCTTGCCGCGCAGGTCGCGCAGGTAGTACAGCTTGGCGCGACGCACGTCACCGCGGGTGACGACCTCGAGCTTCTCGAAGATCGGCGAGTGCACCGGGAAGGTGCGCTCGACGCCCACGCCGAAGCTGATCTTGCGCACGGTGAAGGTCTCGCGCACGCCGTCGCCCTGGCGGCGGATGACGACGCCCTTGAACTGCTGGACCCGGGAGCGGTTGCCCTCGATGACCTTCACGTGGACGTTGACGGTGTCTCCGGGACGGAAGTCCGGAACATCCGCGCGCAGCGACGCGGCGTCGAGCTCAGCGAGCTTGTTCATGGTTCTCTCCTCGCACGTGCCACAGGTCACGCACGGCTTGAAACTACGGGGATGAAGGCTGCCGCGCTCCGGACGTTCCCGCTCCCCCTGTGGCAGGGACGGGCACACGGCTTGCGGCGTGCCGAAGACTCAGTCTCGCACGTGGGCGGGCGAATCCGGAAATCCGAGCTCGGCCAGCGCCGCGCGGTCCTTCTTGTCCAGCGTCGCCGGGTCGAGCGCGGCGAGCAGTTCCGGGCGGTGCGCGGCGGTGCGCGCGAACGCCTGGTCGCGCCGCCAGCGGGCGATGGCGCCGTGGTTGCCGGAGACCAGGACCGGCGGGACGGGGCGGCCGCGCCACTCGGCGGGCTTCGTGTAGACCGGGCCCTCCAGCAGGCCGCTCATCGGGCCGTCCGCGAAGGAGTCGTCCCGCGCGGACTCCGCGTTGCCGAGGACCCCGGGCAGCAGCCGGGCGACCGCCTCGACGATGACCAGCACCGCGACCTCGCCGCCGGCCAGCACGTAGTCGCCGATGGAGAGCTCCTCGACCGGCATGGTCTCGGCGGCGGCGTCGATCACGCGGCGGTCGATGCCCTCGTAGCGGCCGCAGGCGAAGACGAGGTGCTCGCGTTCGGCCAGCTCGGCGGCCTTGGCCTGGGTGAACGGACGTCCGCTGGGGGTCGGCACGACGAGCGTGGGGCTGCCCGCGCCCGCGACGGCCTCCAGCGCCAGCGCCCAGGGCTCGGCCTTCATGACCATGCCGGGGCCGCCGCCGTACGGGGTGTCGTCGACGGTGCGGTGCACGTCGTACGTCCACTGCCGCAGGTCGTGGGTCTCGATGTCGAGCAGGCCCTTGTCGGCCGCCTTGCCGAGCAGTGAGACACGGAGCGGTTCGAGGTACTCCGGGAAGATCGTGATGACGTCGATGCGCATGGGAAAAGCCGCCTTCTAGAGCGAGAGCAGGCCCTCGGGCGGATCGACCACCACTACGCCGTTCTCGAGGTCGACCTCGGGCACGAACTCGGCGATGAACGGCAGCAGGAACTCGCCGCCGTCGGGCCGCTTGACGGCGAACAGGTCCTGCGCCGGACCGTGCACCATCTGGTCCACGACGCCGAGTTCGGTGCCGTCCACGGAGCGCACGGTCAGACCCTCGAGCTGGTGGTCGTAGAACTCCTCCGGGTCGTCCGGCAGTTCGTTCGGATCGACCTCGGCGACCAGGAGGGTGTTGCGCAGCTGCTCGACGGCGGTGCGGTCCGGCACGCCCTCGAAGGAGAGCACGAGGCGTCCGCCCTGCACCCGCCCGGAGCGGACGGTCAGCGGACCGCGCTCGGCGGGGTCGGTCAGCAGCACGGCGCCGGGCGCGAACCGCAGCTCCGGGTCGTCGGTGCGGACCTCGACCGTGGCCTCGCCCTTGACGCCGTGCGCCTTGCCGATACGGCCGACGACGAGCCGGAGGAGTTCCTCCGGCTCGTCGTCGACGCGTTGCTCGATGCCCATGACCAGCAGGCTCAGCGCAGTCCGGGCGCTTCGACCAGGTCGATGCGCACGGCGCGGCCCCCGAGGGCGTGGATCACGGTGCGCAGCGCGTTCGCGGTGCGCCCCTGACGGCCGATCACCTTGCCGAGGTCGTCGGGGTGCACGCGCACCTCGAGGATCCGGCCGCGCCGCAGCGTGCGGTCGCGGACGGTGACCTCGTCGGGGTGTTCGACGATCCCCTTCACCAGGTGTTCGAGGGCCTCTTCGAGCATGGGCCTCAGGCCTCGGTGGTCTCGGCGGCCGGGGTCTCCGCGGGCGCCTCGGCGGCGGTCTCCTCGGCCTTCGGCGCGTCGGCCTTCTTCTCGGCCTTCTTCTTCGGCGTCGAGGCCGGCTTCGGCTCCGACTCGGCCTCCTTGGCGGCGGCCTCGAACAGCGCCTTCTTGTCCGCCTTCGGCGCGGCGACCTTCATCGGCGCCGGGGCGGGCAGGCCCTTGAACTGCTGCCAGTCGCCGGAGACCTTGAAGATGGCGACGACGGCCTCGGTCGGCTGGGCGCCGACCTTCAGCCAGTGCTGCGCGCGCTCGCTGTCGACCTCGATGAAGGAGGGGTCCTCCTTCGGGTGGTACTT
>DATJIF010000137.1:0-3470 GCA_035493475.1 Actinospica sp. | reverse complement strand
GCGGCCTGGCAGATGTCCAGGACCCTGGCCTCGGGGTTGCGCGCGATCTCGACGAGCACGTGGCCGTGCCCGGTCAAGATCGTCCAACTGCCCTCTGCATCTGCCGGTCTCACCCCTCCGAGCCTAATGCTCAATAGAAAGCTGAGCAATATGTCATGAGACGGTTGACAGTCTTCCGGCTTGGGGAGAGGCTGAATTCGAAGCAGTCGTCCACCTTGATCAGTGCCGTCATCGAGGAGGAGACCATGGCCGTGACCGCCGCGGAGGGCGCGAACACGCAGGTCATCGAGTGCCCCGTGCTGCGCGCGCAGATCAACCGCACGCTCGAGCGGACCAAGCTCGGGCTGGAGGGGGAAATCGACCTGTCCGCCGTCCCGGCGTTGCGCAAAGCGCTCGACGGGTGCTCGGAGCAGGGCCCCGCGCTGGTCGTCGTAGACCTCTCGAAAGTGGGGTTTTGCGACTGCTCGGGACTGCGCGAACTCTCGAAGGCGGCCCGTACCATCCGCGAGAGCGGCCGGACGCTGCGGATCACCGGCGCGAAGGCGTCCACCAGGCGCCTGTTCGAACTGGCCGGCAGTCTGGAACTGCTTGCGGCGGCCGACTCGCCGAGGCAAGCGGCGCGATCGGCGCCTGCTCCGTCTCTCCCCGCCGACGGGGTTTGAAGTTGTCGGCTACGCTGAGCCGCCGAGCTGAACGGCGATCTTCTCCAGCTCGTCGAGACGCCGCTGCAGGCTCGGGTGGGTGGCGAACACCGACCACTGCCCGCCGACCGGGGAGAAGAAGATCGCGTTGAACGCCTGGGCGCCGCGCAGGTCCCGGGTCGGGATCCGCGCCGAGTCCCCGGAGATCTTGACCAGCGCCGACGCCAGCGCCGAGGGACGGCCGGTCAGCAACGCGCCGTCGCGATCGGCGGCCAGCTCGCGATACCGCGACAGGGTTCTGATGAGCAGGAAGCTGATCGCGTACACGACCGCGGACACGACCGCCACCGCGGCCAGTATGAGCAGCATGTTCTGGTCGCGCTGTCGCCCGCCGAGCAGCTGCGAGTAGAGAGCGGTCCGCATCACCAGGCCGGCGAGTACGCCGAGGAACGCGGCGACCGTGATCACCACGACGTCGCGGTGGGCCACGTGGGCCAGTTCGTGGGCGATGACGCCTTCGAGCTCCTGCCCGTCGAGCCGGCGCATCAGGCCGGTGGACACGCACACGACCGCGTGGCGCGCGTCGCGGCCGGTCGCGAAGGCGTTGGGCAGGTCGAGGTCGGCGACCGCGACGCGCGGCTTGGGCAGATTCGCGGTGGCGCACAACCGGTCGACGATCGCGTGCAGGTCCGGAGACTCCTCCTCGCCCACCACGTGGCCGTGCAGGGCGGCGAGAGCGATCTTGTCGGAGTACCAGTACTGCGCCACCAGCAACGCGCCGAGGATCACGACGATCAGCGCGAGTGACTTGAGCAGCACGATCAGAGCCGCCGCGAACGCCACGTACAACAGACCCAGCAGGAACATCGTCGCGCCCATCCGGACGACGAGCTGCCGGTCGGGCCGGAATCGAGTGCGCACTCCACCCACCTGCTCTCCCGTTCTCGACACCCAGCGTGATACCGCGGGACCGGCGCCGCCAGGGCCGAACGGCACTTCTCGAGCGCCACCGGACCGGCTCGAACCACCGGTCAGGGTGCGGCGGCCGTGACCATCCCGCCCGCGACCCCAGGGGACCCGGACCGGAGGTGCCGGTAGCGGTCAGCGGAAGAGACGTCGGAGACTCTCACGGGCCGAGCGGGCCGGAGGGCGGCGCGTATTCATCGGCCGATCTCCTGCGGCGGCCTCTGACAGCGCGGCGGGCAGCGGTTCGGTCAGTGTCAATGTCGCAACTTCACCGCTCGTATCCATGTGCACCCCGCCCACCAGTGCCTGGAGTATGAGCCAGCCGAGATCGTCCGGCTCGGGCCGCGCCCGCGGGCGGGGCCCGCGAACCGTGACACGCAGATGGTCCGGGCACCGCTCGAAGCGCAACTCCAGGCCCCTTGCGGCATCGCCGGCGGCCATCCCGGGGACGTCCGCGGCCGCGGACAGCAGAAGCGAACAGGCCTCGTCGACCGCGAGCCGCAAATCGGTGATCCGGTCGACGCGCAGTCCGAGCAAGTCGGCCACCTCGATCGCCGCCAACCGGGCGAGCGCCAGATAGTCCCTGTCGGCCGGGACGGCGAGTACCGCCATCCGAAACGGCTCGCCGCCCGACGGCGCCGGGCCGGCGCCCCTCACGAGATCACGAGCTTCCTTCATGTCGGTCGCCGCCTTCCCGAGCCGCCGGCGTCCGCTCCCTGGCGGATTGCGACGACGGCGGTGGATCCCGCTGGTAACCGATCACCGCGGCGGCAAACTCCGCCGGACAGGCGGCACACGGCGGGGCGTCGTGTGTTCGAGCATCCGAAGTCGAAGACCCGACGGCTGATTCGAACGCATCTTCACATCCGTTCCACGCCGGCAAGCCCGGACCGCCGCACGCGCCGCGCTGTGCGGAGTAGCATGAGGCGCACCGGCTTCGAAACTTCGCCAGGCGGCATTCGGGCCGCCCGTCGCCGGTCGATCGGCAACCGTGCCTTGAGCAGCCCGGATCGGCGACCGTCTCGGATCGCGCAGCCTCCCCACCCGGGGCATCGGCATTCTCCCCAGTACCGCCCCCAGTCTTCCGGCGGCCCGTCTCGCATACCCGGCCGCCGTTTCGAGAGGAAATCCATGGCCACAGGCACCGTCAAATGGTTCAGCGTCGCGCGGAAGTACGGGTTCATCGTCCCGGACGAGGGCGGCAAGGACGTGTTCGTGCACATCTCCGCCCTGGCCACGGCACAGATCCCCTACCTCGACGACGGCACGCGGATCTCCTTCGACCTGGTGGAGAACGAGACGCAGCGATCGGCGGCCAACCTGGCTCTGCTCACGCCGGATTCATCGGTGGCCACCGCGTCCGTATAGCCGTTCACGCCGACACGCCGAGGAGCCGCTTGCGCCGTGAACGGCTTCTCGGCACAGGATGAAACCCGGCTCCGGTGGGCTCCGGCGGCGCCCTCGGTCGCGGTCTTCTCAAAGGGGTCGAGAAGCCCATCACAGCAAACCTCGGCGGCCCGCACCGGCCGCCGGGTGTGGGCGGCCCGCGGGATCGTCCGGGGCTCTTCGTGTCACGGGTCGCGCCGTCCGCCCGCCCGTGATCTGCTGAGGCCTATGGAGACCTTCACTCCGAACGCATATCTCGCAGGCGGCCCCGTCCCAGTCAACAGCGCGGTCAAGGACCCGCGAATGGTCTCGCTTCCCGCGGGCAGCGATTCCGCCGAGGTGGCCGCCGGGGACGGCAGCGGCAGCCACCTGTGGCGGCGCACCGGCACGATCCGGTCTGTCGAGGGCCTGGAGTTACGCGTATACGTGTACGCGGGGCCGTCCGTGTCGTGAGCGCGGCCCGCAGTCGACCGGCGC
>DATJIF010000136.1:0-3469 GCA_035493475.1 Actinospica sp. | reverse complement strand
GCGGCGATCGGCGCAGCGCGCCTGGCGCACCGCGCGGGAATACGCGGATCGCGCCGCGGTGCACCTGTACGCGACGCAGAACGCGGCCGTCGAACCGGGCGCGGCTCGCACCGGCCTCGACCGCGCACGGCTCGCGGAGCGCGTGGCCCGTGCCTCCTATCACCGGGTAGCCGAGGAGACCGGGACGCTCCTGGACAAGCTCGCTCGCTCCACCGAATAGGGCCGACCCCGGACCCCGGTGGGGGCCACCGGACCGAGGTCCGGTGGCCCCCACCCGGGTCATCGCCCCGCGCTCGACTCAAGTTCGCAAGAGCAGGATGTTCTTGACTTGAGTGGTAACCGTGGTTCCGGGTTTTGCCATGCTCTTCTCCTCCGTGGAGCGGCCGCCCCGCGTCGAGCAGCAGGCCCGCCGCCGAGCGCGCGCGTGTACCCGTCGCCCGCATACATCCTCTGCTAGCGTGGGGGCATCCGCCTCATCCGGCGGTGCTCGTCGCCGGCGGTGGACTCGCCCACTTCGCGCCGGGTCCGACAATCCCTCGCTCAGGGGCGCGGACGCATCCTCGAGTCGGTGGGCGGTCCGTCGCTTCGACCCCGTTCACCTCCGGCCACCCCCGTGTCTGCGCGCATGTGCCGGCCGTGCCGAATCCAGCCCGTGAGCCGGTGGTCGCGACTCCGTTTACGGTGAGGCAGGCCCCATGGTCACGTACGGAATCCTCAGCACCTTCCCGCCCACCCGCTGCGGGTTGTCCACCCACAGCCTTGCGCTCGCCCAGCACCTGCACGACCCAGGCCACGACGAACACTGCGGCATCGTCCACGTCGTCGACCGGATCCGCCCCCGGCCCCGGCAAGACCCGACCGTCTTCCTGATCAGCGGGCGCCCGTGGAGCGCGATCCGGGCGATCGACACCCTCAACCGGTACGACGTGGCGATCGTCCAGCACGACTTCGACGTCTACGGCGGCCCGGACGGCGACGAGGTGCTCAGCGTGATCGAAGCCGTCGCCCCGCCGGTGATCGCCGTCCTGCACACCGTTCCCGCGGCCGCCGCACCCCACCGCCGCGAGGTCCTGCAACGCATCGTCGAGACCTCCGCGGCCCTGGTCGTGCTCTCCGCGACCGACGCCGCGACACTGCAGGATCAGTACCGCGTCGACGCGAGCCGGGTGAGTGTGATCCCGCGCGGCGCCGCGTCGGCCCACCCGCGCCCGGACGGCCGACGCGCCGTACCCGCGGCGCCGACCATCTTGACCTGGGGTCTGATGGGCCCGGGCAAGGGGATCGAGCACGCCGTGGCCGCGCTCGCCCACCTGCGTGACCTGGATCCCCTACCCCGTTACCTGGTCTGCGGTCAGCACGACCCCCGCATCGAGGCGTATCAGGCCGACGCCTACGCCGATCTGCTGCGCCGCACCGCCCGCGAGAGCGGGGTCACCGACCTCGTCACCTTCGATCCCGCGTACCGCACTCCCGGCGCACTCGCGTCTCTCGTTCGACGCGCGGACGTGGTGCTGCTGCCCTATGACGCCCGGGACAGAACCAACTCCGCCGTGCTCACCGAAGCCGTCGCCGCGCGGCGCCCCGTGGTCGCCACCGGATTCCCCCATGCACGCGACCTGCTGGGCGACGGGGCCGGCCTGCTCGTCCCGCACCGCGACGCCAGAGCACTCGCACGGGCGCTGCGCAGGGTACTGACCGAACCCGGCCTCGCGACGAGCATGCAAGCCAGGAGCTCCCAGCTCGCGCCGCTGCTCGCCTGGACCGGCATCGCCGCGGCCTTCCGCAGCCTGGCGCGTGACGTCCTCGGCCGTGGCGAGCCGGTGATCGCACAGATCCGACCCGCACGCCCCGCCCCGCAGTGAGCCCGACCGGGTCGCGCTACACGGCGAAGCGGGCCGGGTCGGCTCGGCCCGAGATGCTCTCCCGGCATCCGCGTGAGCTTCCGCATGAGCGCGGTCCTGCCGGTCATGACGAATCGCGGGCGCGGCGTTGCCGAGTTCGGCCTTCAGGCCGCGCACATGCGCGTAGAGTGGAGTTCCGAAGAGTCACACAAAAGCCGTGGCGCTCGTGGTCGCGGTTGTGGCTCACCGCGCGGAACCCGGCACCGGTCGAAGTCGTCCGGCCGCGTAAGCCGCGACCCGTCGCGGAGCGCGCATCGGCCGGAAAGGACGGGTCCCCGATGCCAAGGGCAGACACCCGGCAACGCCCCCGCGCCGCGCTCCCCGATGCGGTCTTCGATCCCGCGCGCCTGGCCGCGGTGCGCGAGAGCGCACTGCTCGACACCGAACCGGAAGAAGCGTTCGACGACCTGGCATCCCTCGCCGCCTCGGTGGCCGGAACCGGACGCGCGTTCGTCAGCCTGGTCGACGACCGCCGCTCATTCTTGAAATCGGCCGTCGGCCCCGGCATGCAGAACCCAGCCGGGCGCGACATCCCGGTGCGAGACGCGCTGTGTCCCCTGGTGATCGCGGCCGGCCACAGCCTGGCGGTCCAGGACACCGGCGCCGACCCGCGCACACGTGACCACCCCGCCGTGCGATCGATGAAGATCGGCGCATGGGCCGCGCATCCCGTCGTGGCCCCGGGCGGCGAAGTGCTCGGGACCTTCTGCGTGATCGACGAGAATCGCCACGACTGGACCCCGGGCGAGCTCGGTGCTCTCGCCACCGTTGCCAGGGCGGTCAACAACGAGCTCAGGCTGCGCAGCACGATTCGCGCCTCCCGCGAACTGGCCGAACGAGCCACCGCTCTCGCCCGCTCGCTGCAGGAGAGCCTGCTGCCCCCGGCTCTGTCCGAGGTCCCCGGAATGGAGACCGCCGCCTCCTACCTGCCGGCCGCCGGCGGATCCGAGGTCACCGGAGACTTCTACGACCTGTTCCTCGGCCAGGGAGGGTGGTGGTGCACGGTGATGGGAGACGTGTGCGGCACGGGGGTGGAAGCCGCGAAGATCACCGCTCTTGCCCGCTACACGCTGCGCGCGGAAGGCAGCCAGCACAGGTCGCCCGCACAGGTGCTCGCCCGCCTCAACCGCGCACTGCTCGAGCAGAGCGACGAAGACCGATTCCTCACCGCCGTCTACGCGACCTTCCACAAGACGGCCACCGGTTTCACCGGCCGCCTCTCCAGCGGAGGGCACCCGCCCGCCTTGATCCGCCGCGCCGACGGGCGGATCCAGGCGGTGGGGGCGCCGGGCACCCTGCTCGGCGCCTTTGCCCGGATCGACCTGGCCGAAGCGAGGTTCCGGCTCGCGCCGGGCGATGCGCTCGTGTTCTACACCGACGGCGCCATCGAAGCGCGCGCCGCCCGCAGCGGCGGCGGCCACGGCCCGCTGTTCGGCGAAACCGCACTCGCTCGCACCCTGGCTTCATGCCACGATGCGCGGGCCTCGACCATCGTCGAGCGCGTCGGAAGCGCCCTGGCCCGCCACACCGGCGGCTGGGCCAGCGACGATACGGCACTGCTCGCGCTG
>DATJIF010000135.1:0-3025 GCA_035493475.1 Actinospica sp. | reverse complement strand
GGAGCAGCGGAAGTTCAGCGCCGACACCGGGACCATGGGCGCGCTGAACCAGCAGCGGGGGCACCTCAGCTGGGGTACCTCTACTGGCTGGACCGTCGCGCCGGCGTTAGGCATGGGCTACTGCCCCCTGCGGGCGCGTGCCCCGCGCGGGGGCAGGTCCATAGCGTCCGCCGCAGCGGCGGAGCGGAGGGTGTCGGCCATCTCCGACGGGTCGGCGGACATCGCCCCGTCGACCTCGGGAGCGCGGCCGTCTTCGATCACCTGGACCCTAGAGCTTCCCTCCGGGTCTGGCCGGGCCTCGCCGGAGCCCGGCTCGGGCACCGGCGGCCGGAACAGACGGCCCGACACGGCACGCGGGAGGATCCTCGGAATTTCGCCCCGGGAGCCGTCAGGCCCCGACAGCTTGCGCACCACGTCGACCTGCCGCCCGTCGCGGTTGCCGCGCCGGTTGAACAGGCGGGCTTCCTCGTCGGTGAGGTAGACGGTCTCGCCTGCGTGCACGAGGTCGGTCTGCCGGTCCTTGTCACCCCGGCGGGGTACCGACAGGTTGACCAGTGCGACGTATGGCTCGCCGACGCGGGTCGCCGGGGTCGCCCAGGCGTTCTCCCGGGCCATCAGGTCGCGGAGGGCGCGCCTCTCCTCGTCGGAGAGAGGGCGCGCTTCGTTGGTTTCGGTTACAGCAGGAGGCATGCGTCACCTCCTGCTTCTCGGTTAGCCTCCGGTGAGCAAAAGGAACGCCGTGCCGCACATGACCTGCTTGCGCAGGTTGCATCGCTGGCAGGCCCTGGCCAGGTTGAACCAGTGGTCAGTGCCCCCCTTGGCGAGGGGGAAGTAGTGGTCAACGTGATCCGTGTCAGGTGACCCGCAGTAGAAGCAGGGGTCATTGCGGATCGCGCGACGATAGAACGCAGAGAGCAGGCGGTCGGTCGCGTCCATCGATGCTCTGACCCGCCGCCGGCGGCGCGCGTGAGCAGCCTGCCGGGCTTCAGGGTTCGCTGTGTGCCATGCCTTAGCTGCTGCGCGGTGCTCTTCCGCGTAGACCTCGCGGTACTGCCGGGAGTACTCGCGCCGCTCAGCCTGGGTGCGCTGGTAGTAATCCCGGTTGTAAGCATCGCGGTAGGCCTTGCGGTGCTTGTGGCAGAACCCGGTCTGGTTGTCGCGGTAGAGGGTCTTGCCGCAGCCGGGCTCGCCGCACTTGGGAGTGTCGTCAGCCCAGTAGCTGCCTCGGTGCTCCCGGCACCGGCCCACGGTGCTATCTGAGCGGAGGCGCTTATCGCACCCGTCGACAGGGCAGACCCGCAGGTCAAGCGGGATATAGGCGTGATCGGTACAGCGGCCGGTGCTGTTGTCGGAGCGAATCTTCCGCTCGCACCCGTCCACGGAGCAGATACGGCGGGTGTCTGGCCGCTTTGCGCGTTCCGCCCGTTCCCTCGCGTACTTCCGGTCCAGGTACTCGCGGTCCTTCCACATCGGCTGGACGTGGTCGGCGCAGTAGCCCGTGGTGTTGTCGGTGCGGAGCTTGCCGTCGCAGCCGGGAGCGCCGCAGAAGCGGTCAGGCTCGCGGTCCTTGGCGAACTTGTGGCGCTTGCAGTAGCCGGTGGCGTTGTCCTTGCGGAGCGCTTCCTCGCAGCCGTCAACGGCGCATACGGCGCGCTCGACGGTGTAGCGGTGCCCTGAGCAGCGGCCGGTGGTGTTGCTCGTGCGGAGCCGCGTGCCGCAGCCGGAGACTGAGCAGGTGTCCCACTGGTCTTGCGGCCTGCTACGCGAAGCTCGCTCACGCAGGGGGCGACAGGCCAAGCAGTGCCGCTGAGCGGGACTAGCCGGGGTGAAAACGGCTTCGCAGCCTGGGCAGATACGCGGCTTATAGACGCGAGTGGAGAAGTCCAGCTTCCCCGGGGCAGGCGTATCCTGCATTCGTCGCACCTCTCAACCAGGTGTGGCCACGCCCCCGGACGACTGCAATCGTCGCGGGGGTCCTTACGTCCCATTGTATCCAGTGGGAATCGAACAAGTGGCGGCATGGGCATCGTGTCACGCCACCCTTCTCGTCCGAATTCCCGGCTCATTGTTGATCTTCTCTCGTGAAAGTGTTCGATTATACGCCGCTGAGCAGGCAGACTGCCAAAGGTTGATCAAGCCCTAGTGCACTGGACCTTTGTGTGTCCGAACGCCACGTTTTGCGGCTTTCGTCCCGATATAGAGGGCCGGCGATGAAGGGCAGCTCATCGGCGTAGAACCCGGCGCGGTGCCGCTGCATGACAATCGCGTTGCCCGCCGGGACCTGGCGGCTGAACAGCACGTCGAGGTTGAAGATCTTGTTCGGCAAGACGCCCGTGTACTGCAGGTTCTCCGAGGCGATGTCGCCGATGTACGGCGCGGCGAACGTGCTCGACTGCAGCAGCGTGTTCTTGGTGCCGTGGTTGATGATCAGGGTGTCGGCCTCGAAGCCGAGCCACTGCGTGACGCCCGACGGCGAGACGATGTTGGCGTTCTCGATCAGGTACACGGCCTGCGCGATGTCAGCCCGGATCGTCGCCGAGGCGGACGCCCACGGGTTCGCGACGGCCAGCGTCTGGATGGAGGCGTTCGCCACCACGGCGGAGTAGAACGCCGTGTTCCAGCTGTAGACCATCGTGTTCTTGACCTGCAGCAATTGCCTGGTCACGGGGTCGATGGCCTGACGGCGGCGCATCTCGTCGGAGACCATGATCGCCATGGCCCGCTCGTGGCTGAAGACCACGCGGGGCACGCCGATGGAGGTCGGCACGACGGGGACCTCGCCGAACTCCGGCCTGATCTCGGGGAAGTCGTCGGCGTAAAGCGGCGTGCTCTCCGAGTAGCGCACCGCGCCGCTCGGGGCCGCGCCGCCCATGCGCAGGACGGAGTCCATGATGAACTCGTTCTGCGTCATGTCCAGGATCAGGGCCGGGATGACGAGCGGGTCCTTCAGCAGCTCCGATACGGTAAGCCGCGGGGAGTCGCTGTAGCCTCTCGCGCCAGTGGGCATCTGTCAGTCCTCTCAGAG
>DATJIF010000134.1:0-2073 GCA_035493475.1 Actinospica sp. | reverse complement strand
CCGCTTGCGCATCTGGTTCACGATGGCCTGGTCGTGGGTGACCATGACCACGGTCGTCCCGGTGCGGTTGATCCGGTCGAGCAGCTTCATGATGCCGACGCTGGTCTCCGGGTCGAGGTTACCGGTCGGCTCGTCCGCGATCAGGATCATCGGCCGGTTCACGAACGCCCGGGCCACCGCGACACGCTGTTGCTCGCCGCCGGACAGCTCGCTCGGCAGCCGGTCCTCCTTGCCGTCGAGGCCGACCAGGTCGAGCACCTCGGGCACCACCTTGTTGATGTGGCTCTTGGGCTTGCCGATCACCTCGAGCGCGAAGGACACGTTCTGGTGCACGGTCTTGTTCGGCAGCAGCCGGAAGTCCTGGAAGACGGTGCCGATCAGCCGGCGGTGGTGCGGCAGCTTCCAGTTGGACAGCCGGGACAGGTCCTTGCCGGCGACGATGACCCGGCCGGTGGTCGGCCGCTCCTCGCGCAGGATCAGCCGCATGAAGGTCGACTTGCCGGAACCGGAGGAACCGATCACGAAGACGAACTCTCCGCGCTCGACCTCCAGGGACATCTCGCTGAGCGCGGGGCGTTCCTGGCCCGGGTACGTCTTGCTGACGTTCTCGAAGCTAATCACGGTTGCATCACGTCCGGCAGTGTAGTGAGGTGCGCCGCCCCCGCCGGAGGGAGTTGCGCGAACTTCCCTGGAGTGTAGGACGCCGGGGACGGGTAGGAGGGAACGGATGGCGACGCCGGGGCGTTGTAATTGGTAACGAGGAGGAGCCGATGCGACGAGACGACCTGGTGTGCGCCAACTGTGCGGGGCGGGTGTCCGAGGGCCGCTGCCCGGTCTGCCGCGCCACGCGTGACCAGTACGGATACGGGCGGAACGGACTTAACGCCACCTGGTGGATGCTGCTCGCCTTGGTGGCCGCGCTGATAGCCGCCGTGGCGCTGGACGTCCGATTCGCGTGACCCGGATGTGGCTCCGGTCACATTTACGAAGCCCAAACGCACGAGTGCGCGGGATTACCGTCCGATTACCGTGCGCTGACGGAAAAACCGGCGCCCTGTCGGGAACCTTCCCGAGGGCGCCGGCTGTTTGATCTCCGGGCGGCCGACTACCGCTGACGGCGCCAGCGGATCGCCGCCTGGATGAGTTGCTGCCCGTCGATCTCCGACCGGCTCGGACCTACCGCTGACGGCGCCAGCGAATCGCCGCCTGGATGAGTTGCTGCCCGTCGATCTCCGACCGGCTCGGACCTACCGCTGACGGCGCCAGCGGATCGCCGCTTCGATGAAGCCGTCGATCTCGCCGTCGAGCACGGCCGAGGTGTTGCCGGTCTCGAACTCGGTGCGCAGGTCCTTGACCATCTGGTAGGGGTGCAGCACGTAGGACCGCATCTGATTGCCCCAGGAGCCGCCGGAATCGCCCTTGAGCGCGTCCATCTTGGCCTGCTCCTCCTGCCGCTTCACGTCGAGCAGCTTGGCCTGCAGGACCGCCATCGCGGACGCCTTGTTCTGCAGCTGCGAGCGCTCGTTCTGGCAGGACACGACGATGCCGGTGGGGATGTGCGTCAGCCGCACGGCCGAGTCGGTCGTGTTCACGCCCTGGCCGCCCGGCCCGGAGGAGCGGTAGACGTCGACCCGCAGCTCGTCCTCGGGGATGTCGATGTGGTCGGTCTGCTCCACCACGGGGAGCACCTCGACGCCGGCGAACGAGGTCTGCCGCCGGCCCTGGTTGTCGAACGGCGAGATCCGCACCAGCCGGTGGGTGCCCTGCTCGACCGACAGCGTGCCGTAGGCGTAGGGCGCGCGGACCTGGAAGGTGGCCGACTTGATTCCCGCCTCCTCCGCGTACGAGGTGTCGTATACCTCGGTCGGGTAGCTGTGCCGCTCGCAGTAGCGCAGGTACATCCGCAGCAGCATCTCGGCGAAGTCCGCCGCGTCCACGCCGCCCGCCTCCGAGCGGATCGTCACCAGCGCCTCGCGCGAGTCGTACTCGCCGTTGAGCAGGGTGCGCACCTCCATCTCGGAGATCGCCTTGGCCACGCCCGGCAGGTCGGACTCGGCCTCGGCCAGCGTGTCC
>DATJIF010000133.1:0-18198 GCA_035493475.1 Actinospica sp. | reverse complement strand
GCGTGGAGCGGCGAGGAGCACGAAGGCGGCCAGACCGTGACCGTTCCCGCACCCCTCGACCGCATCCCACTCTTCCTGCGCGACGGAGCAACGCTCCCGATCACCGAGTAGTTACATCGCCGAGTAGTTACATGGACCGCTGGTAGCTGCGGAAGGCGCGCGTCGAGACCCAGGCGCAGAACACCATGAGCACCGCGAGGTAGCCCAGGTTCTCGAAGATCGGCCCCCAGTTCGGGCTGGACTCCAGCGCGCCGCGCCCGGCCACCAGCGTCCAGTTCACCGGGTTGTACTTGGTGATGTCCTGCATCCAGTGCGGCATCAGAACCAGCGCCATGAACCCGGTGGACTGGAATTGAAGCGGCAACAGAATGAAGTTGGACGCCGCGATGATCGACTCCTCGCGGCGCACCAGCAGCGCCAGGCCGTAGGACAGCGCGCCGATCGCCGTGGCTAGCAGGTTCGTCGCCACCATCAGCACCAGGACACCGAGCACGAGATGGTGGTAGCTGGCACCGACGGCCGCTCCGAACAGCAGGATGATGACAGCCTGGATGACGATCGAGAGCACCTGCACGACCAGGCGTCCCAGAATCAGCGACGACCGGTTGACCGGCGAGACCAAGAAGCGGTCGAGCACCCCCCGGGTCAGGTCGTCCAGGATCGCCATGCCGCCCCAGCCGGCGCCGAAGAACCCGGACATGACGACGATCGAGGGGACCAGGTACGTCTCGTAGTTCGACGCGCCGAAGCCCGGGATCTGCGTGACCGACTTGAACAGCGCGCCGAACAGCAGCAGCCAGATCATCGGCTGGATCAGCGTGAAGGCCACGTACATCGGTTGCCGCAGGAACGCCCGGAACGCGCGTCCGGTCATGTACCAGGTGTCTGCCAGTGCGCTCACTGGGCCGCCTCCAGTTCCGCCGAGCTGAACGAGCGGCCCGTGTACCGCAGGTAGACGTCGTCGAGCGAGGGACGTGCGACGGTGACCGAGGCGACGTGGATATCGGCTTCTTCGAGTGCGGCCAGCAGCGTGGGCACCGCGCCCGCGCCGTCCGCACTGCGGCCGCGCAGCGTCAGCCCGTCCACCGCGACATCAGAGATCAGACCGCGGTCGAGCGCCACGGACTTCGCCGTGTCCGTGTCGGTGCCCGCGGCCAACTCCAGGCTCACCGCGTCGCCATTCAGTTGTGCCTTCAACTCATCCGGCGTGCCCTGCGTGACGATCCGGCCCTGGTCCACGATCGCGAGGTTGCGGGCGAGTTGGTCCGCCTCCTCCAGATAATGCGTCGTCAGCAGGATCGTCAGCCCCTGATCCCACGCCAGTTCGCGGATCTGCTCCCACATCTCGGCACGCGCCTCCGGGTCCAGGCCCGTGGTCGGCTCGTCGAGGAACAGCACGCGCGGCGCGTGCATCAGCCCGAGCGCCACGTCGAGCTTGCGCTTCATGCCGCCCGAATACGTCTTCACGAAACGCCTGCCGACCTCGGCCAGTCCGAAGCGCAGCAGCAGTTCGTCCGCGCGCCGATTCAGCTCGGCGCCGCGCATCCCGTACACGCGGCCCTGCAGCAGCAGGTTCTCCCGGCCGGTCGCCTGCACGTCCACGCCCGAGTTCTGCGCGACGCAGCCGATGGCCCGGCGCACCTGCTTCTGCTGCTTCACGATGTCGAAGCCCGCCACCGTCGCGGTCCCGCCGGTCGGCGCGGAGAGCGTCGTCAGCATCTTCACGATCGTGGACTTGCCCGCGCCGTTCGGCCCGAGCAGCCCGAAGACGGTTCCCGCCGGGATGCTCAGGCTGACCCCGCGCACCGCCCGCACCTCGCCCTTGTACGTTTTCACCAGGTCTCTCGCGTCGATCGCGACGCCGTTCCCGGCCGTGTTCCTGGTCACGGCAGCCCCCTTGTGTTCGCGCTATATCGCGTTGGCGAGAGACACGATATAACGCGAATCCTGAGTGTCAAGCCCCACGCGGCTTGCGCGGTGTCCCGCGGCTGCGGTACGACAATCCCAATCGCGCGGTGGGAGCGCGAACGACCTTGGGAGGGGGTCGGCCGTGGCCGACCAGCTTTGGTTCAGCAACAACAGCCGGGACCTGTCGAACAGTTACGGCGACGACGCCGGATTCGAGTTCGAGTTCTACTGCCAGCGCTGCAGCGACACGTGGCGTTCCGGCTTCGAGAACTACACGCTCGGCCGCGCCTCCGGCTGGCTGCGCCGGGCGAGCAACATGGCCTCGAACGTCACCGCGAACGTCGGCTGGGACGTGGCCAACACCGTCGGCGGTCTGGCCGACGCCGGCTGGCACAAGGCCCGCGACGCCGCCTTCCAGCGCGCGATCACCAAGGCCGACGAGCACTTCCACCGCTGCGCGCGGTGCACCGACCACGTGTGCGACAACTGCTGGAACGCCGACCGGGGCCTGTGCCGCCGCTGCGCCCCCGACGTGCAGACCGAGGTCGAGCAGGCGCGAGCCGAGGCCGAGGTCTACGCCGCGCGCACGGCCGCCGCCGAGGCCGGTGCGAAGCTGGCCGAGGGCATCGACGTGACGACGCAGCACGCGCTGGTCTGCCCGCAGTGCAAGAGCGAGACGCACGGCAGCAAGTTCTGCCCCGAGTGCGGCCACAAGATGGGCGGACCGGCCACCTGCACATCGTGTTCGAGCGAGGTCCCGGCCACGGCGAAGTTCTGCCCGGAGTGCGGGACCCCGGCCTAGCTCGCCGCCCTCGCGTAACGCTGCCCGAGCTTGCGGACCGCTTCCACGAGCTCGGGCGGCGACGTGACGGTGAAGTCGAACCCGATCATGCCGAGATAGACCGCGAACATCTCGGCGTTGTCGTTGCCGCTGCTCAGCATGCACGTCTCGGCGTCGATGCTCTGGATCGGACCGACATGCGCGGGAACGCGTTCGGCGACGACCTCGGCCGGGGCGTGGATCGTGATCTGCGCGGCGACCCGCCACGGCGCGGCCGAGACGCGGTCCGATACGTAGCGCGCCAGATCCTCGTCCGGCAGTTCGCGCGGCGGGAACTTCGGACCGGCCGGGAACTTCGGCGTCATCCGGTCGACGCGGAACGTGCGCCAGTCGTCGCGATCCCGGTCCCACGCGACCAGATACCAGCGCCGACCCCAGTTGACCAGGCCGTACGGCTCCGCGATCCGTCGGCTGGGCGTCTTGCCGCGATCCTCGTAGTCGAAGCGCACGAGCTCGTGGTCCCGGCACGCGGCGGTCAGTTCCGTCAGCACGCTCGCGTCCACGCGCGGCGAATTCGCGTTCGTCGTCGACACCGACGCCACGTACGTCTGCAGTGCATTGACCCGCCTGCGCAGCCGCGACGGCAACACTTTCTCGACCTTCGCCAGCGCCCGCAGCGACGTCTCCTCGATGCCTGAGATCGACCCCGACGCCGCCGTCCGCAACCCGACCGCGACCGCGACTGCCTCCTCATCGTCCAGCAGAAGCGGCGGCAGCTGAGCGCCCGCGCCGAGCCGATAACCGCCGACCGCGCCGCGTGTCGCGTCCACCGGATACCCGAGATTGCGCAGCCGCTCCACGTCGTTGCGCACGGTCCGGGTGCTCACGCCGAGCCGATCGGCCAGCTGCGGGCCGGTCCATTCGCGGGGCGTCTGCAAGAGCGAGAGCAGACGCAGCAGTCGTGCCGAGGTCTCCAACATGTTTTCCAGTCTGCCCGGTAATCAGGAATCAAGCTTGCCTAATGCCCTCCTACCTTGAAGACATGACGACAACGACCTCGAACCCCCGCAAGTGGCTGGGTCTGACCGCGATCCTCGCCGCGACCCTGATGGACCTGCTCGACAGCACGGTCCTGAACATCGCAGGCCCGGCGATCCACCGCTCGCTCGGCGGCAGCACCGCCGCGCTGCAGTGGTTCTCGGCCGCCTACACGCTCGCGCTAGCTGCAGGCCTGCTCGTCGGCGGACGGCTCGGCGACATGTACGGCCGCCGCCGGATGCTGCTCGCCTCCTCGGTCGGCTTCACCGCCGCATCCGTCGCCTGCGCGTTCGCCTGGTCTCCGGCCTCGCTGATCACCGCCCGCGCGATCCAAGGAGTGGTCGCCGCGATGATGGTGCCGCAGGGCTTCGGCCTGATCCGGGAGCTGTTCCCCGGAAAGGAGATGAGCAAGGCCTTCGCGCTGTTCGGCCCGGCCATCGGCCTGTCCACGATCCTCGGCCCGGTCGTCGCCGGCGCCCTGGTCAACGCGAACATCCTGGGCACCGGCTGGCGCGCCGTCTTCCTGATCAACCTGCTGCTCGGCGGGTACACCCTCGTCGTCGGCCGCCGCGCGCTGCCGAACTCCGCGCCGACCGCGCGCGGCTCCCGGCTCGACCTGCTCGGCGCGCTGCTCGGCGGCGCCGCGATGACGATGCTGATCTACCCGCTGATCGAGGGCCGCGACTCCGGCTGGCCCGCCTGGTGCTTCGCGCTGATGGTCGGCAGCCTGCCGGTGTTCACGCTCTTCGCCCTGCGGCAGCGCATGCTGGCCCGGCGCACCGGCGGCAGCCCGCTGATCGACCTGGCCGTCTTCCGCAACCGCTCGTACACCTCAGGCCTCGTGTTCATCCTCTCCTTCTTCGGCGTGGTCGTCGGATTCTCGCTCGCCTTCGGCCTGTTCCTGCAGCTCGGCCTCGGCTACAGCGCGATGCACGCCAGCCTGACCTCGGTCTCGATGGCCGCCGGTGCGTTCGTCGGCTCCGCGCTCAGCGCAACCCTCGGCGCCAGGCTCGGCCGCCGCATCATCCACCTCGGCCTCATCGGAATGGCTCTCGGCACGGTCGGCTTCCTGCTCGTCCTCGACCACGCGGGTGCCGGAGTGAGCGGCTGGGACATGTCCGCGCCGCTCGCGGTGTACGGCCTCGGCATGGGCGCCATCTTCGTGCCGCTGTTCGACCTCGTCATCGGCGACGTGCCGACCCATCAGATCGGTTCGGCCTCCGGCGTCCTCGAGTGCGTCCAGCAGTTCGGCGCGGCCCTCGGCGTGGCCGTCCTCGGAACGGTGTTCTTCAACGCCTTCGGTGCGCACTCCTTCGCGGCCGCCGCACCCGCCGTGCACGCGGCCAAGCTGATCGCCGAGATCGCCCTCGGCCTGACCGGGATCGCGTTCCTGCTGGTCTTCCTGCTCCCGCGGCACGGCCGGCCCGGGCACGGCGCCCCGGAGCAGGAGCCGCAGGACGTCGCGGCCGCCGACGAGGTTCACGAGTCCGAGTTGGCCGCCGTCTGACACCGATCTCACCGCCTCAACGGCCGTGCGTGCTGAATGCGCGCACGGCCAGCGGCATGAACAGCGCCAGCAGCACGGCGGACCAGGCGAACGTCGCCTCGATCGGGTGCGCGAGCGGCCACGGCGAGGTCGCGGCGGCCCCGATCGTGTCGCCGAACAACGAGCGCGCCGCCGACGTGGCGCAGCTGACGGGGTTCCAGTCCGCGATCGTCCGCAGCCAGCCGGGCATCCCGGCCGTCGGCACGTACACGTTGCTCACGGTGCTGACCGGCAGCACGAGAAGCCCCGCCTGCGCCGCGATCTCCTCGCGGCGGCACGCCATGCCGAGGAAGAACCCGACCCACACGACGGCGAAGCGCAGGAGCAGCAACAGGCCGAGCGCGCCGATCGCCTTCGCGGCGCCGTCGTGCACCCGCCAGCCCACCGCGTATCCGACCCCCGCCATCAGCACAATGATCACGGCGTTCACCATCACGTCCGCGACCGCCTGCCCGAGCAGCGTCGCGGTGCGCGATATCGGCAGCGTGCGCAACCGGTCGGTCATGCCGCGCTCCAGGTCACGCGCCGCGCCGACCATACTGGCCATGATGCCGTTCACCGCGATCAGCACGAACAGCCCCGGCATCAGGTAGCTGCGGTAGTCCTCGCCGCCCGGAATCCGGATCGCGCTGCCGAAGACGTAGCCGAACATCACCAGCATCACGAGCGGTGCGCCGAGCGACATGCCGATGAGGCCGGGGGAGTTGCGGTAGAAGAGCAGCACCCGAATCGTGAGCGTCCACGCATCCGAAACGGGCCGTCGCCCGCGCACCGTCGTAGCTATGGCACTCATCTCTAATTCCTCCCCGTCGTGTCGCCGGTCAGCGTCAAGAACACTTCGTCGAGCGACGGCCGCCGCAGCGCCACATCGACGGCGTCCACTCCCGCCGCGTCGAGTTCGCGAACAAGCCGAGGCAGGCCGACACCGCGTCCGCCGCCCGTGTTCACGCTGACGCGCAGCTCATCCGCCTCGATCGTGGTCAGGCATCCGGTCAGTTCGCGCAGGATCTTCGCCGCGGTCTCCAGATGCGCCGCGTCGGCCAACGTCGCCTCGACGCGAACGCCGATCGCCTCCTTGAGCTCGTCCGGATGCCCGGAGGCGATGACGATCCCCTGATCCACGACCACGATGTCGTCGGCAAGGTGATCTGCCTCGTCGAGGTACTGCGTGGTCAGCAGCACGGTCGTCCCGTCCTCGGCGAGCTGCCGGACGGTCTCCCAGACCTCATTGCGGCTTCGCGGATCGAGGCCCGTCGTCGGCTCGTCCAGGAACAACACGTCCGGCCTGGTAATCAGACTGGCAATCAGGTCGAGCCGCCGTCGCATGCCGCCCGAGTACGTGCGCACGAGGCGATCCGCGGCGTCGGCCAGTTCGAAGCGTTCCAGCAGTTCGTCGGCCCGCTGCCGGGCACCGCGTGCGCCGAGGTGCCGCAATCGCCCGAGCAGCCGCAGGTTCTGACGGCCCGTGATGCCCTCGTCGAGCGCCGCGTGCTGGCCGGTGAACCCGATGCGGCGGCGCACTTCGTCGGGTCGGCGCACGACGTCGTACCCGGCGACGCTCGCCTGCCCGGATGTCGGAGCCGAGAGCGTGGCCAGCACGCGCACGGCCGTCGTCTTCCCCGCGCCGTTCGGCCCGAGCAGTCCGCAGACCGTGCCCGCGCCGACGCTCAGATCCAGGCCGCGCAGGGCGTGCGTCTTCCCGAAGCGCTTGTGCAGACCGGTCACGGTGATGGCTGCCGCGTCCATGGCCACTCCTCACTAAGTACGACGTACGTTGTTTCCGGCACTCCGAGCATACTACGTACGCTGTACGCCCTGTCTAGACTCGATCCGAGGTGATGTCGCATGACGACCGATCGGCCCGAGCTGATCTGGCTGCGCCCGGAGCGCAGCGCCCGGGGGCCCGTGCCCGCGCACAGCCGCGCGGCCATCGCCGCCGCCGCGATCGCCCTGGCCGACGCCGAGGGCCTGGCCGGTGTGTCCATGCGGAAGATCGCCGCGTCGCTCGGCGCGGGCACGATGTCGCTGTACAACTACGTGCCCGCGAAGGAGCAGTTGTTCGACCTGATGCTCGACGCGGTCGCGGGGGAGTGGAAGCTGCCCGACGGACCGTCAGGCGACGCGCGAGCGGACCTGCTGGAGTTCGCGAAGCAAGGTCTCGCGGCGATGCGGCGTCACGCGTGGGTGCCCGCGCTCATCCTGACCCGCCCCACGATCGGCCCGAACTCCCTGCGCTGCACGGAGTTCTTCCTGGCCGTCATGGCCGAGAACGACCAGCCCGCCGACGCCAAGATGGAGCTGTTCGCGATGCTCAACGGCTCCATCTGCATGTACGCGCAGTGGGAGGCGAACCAGCGCCAGGCCGGCGGCAGCGAGCAGTGGCAGCGGGAGCTCGTCACGTACCTGGCCCAGGCCGCGGCCACCGGCGACTATCCGCACCTCGCCGCTACGTTCGCGTCCAGTATCGGCCAGGCGCCCGACCTCGACCCCGACGCGGTCTTCACCCGCGCCATCGGCCGCGTCGTCAGCATCATCCTCGCATAGCTATACGCTCAAACGCATAGTGTTCCACGTGGAACACTATGCGTCATAGGCGTCATCGGCGTCGACGCCCGCGTGCCGCACCTCGGCCACCGTCTCGTTGTCGTCGTTGAGCGTGATCACCACTTCGAGGTGGCGACCCTCCAGAACCAGCGGCAGCCAGTACTTCGCGTCGTCCCACATCTGCTCGTAGGGCGGCGCCGAGACCGGATACCACCGCGTGTCGAGTTCCTCCGTCTCGACGGGCTCGCCCTCGAAGCGGTCGCAGGCGAACATCGCCACGTACACGTCCCACTCCGGCTTCGTCGGGAACAGGAACGTGACCGCCCCCATCGGCAGGAGATCGTCCGCCGCGACCCGAAGCCCGGTCTCCTCGGCGACCTCCCGCACGCAGGCTTCCTCCAGGCTCTCGCCCGGCTCGACCTTCCCGCCCGGCAGCACGTGCTTGCCCAGCCCGAAGCCCGTCTTCTTGAGACCGACCAGAAGTTCCCTGGCGCCGGTCCCGGTCGTCCGGGTGAGCAGGCACTCGCAGGTGAGCGGGAGATTCACGTAACGTCCCCTCGATAGCATGACGGCGTGGAGATCGCGATCGACGACCTGAGCAGTCCCGAGATTATCGAACTGCTCGCCGAGCACGTGGCCGAGATGCGGCGCGTGACCCCGCAGGAGGAGAGCGTGCACGCCCTCGACCTCGACGGTCTGCGGCGGCCCGAGGTCACCTTCTGGTCCCTGCGCGACGGCGACCGGATCGCCGGCTGCGGAGCGATCAAGCGGATCGACGAGACGCACGCCGAGCTCAAATCCATGCGCACCGCCGCCGCCTACCAGCGCCGAGGCGTCGCCGCGAGAATCCTCACGCACATCGAGTCCGAATCTGCGCGGATGGGACTGACCCGCCTGAGCCTGGAGACCGGCGCCGAGGACTTCTTCGCCCCCGCCCGAGCCCTCTACCTGCGCTCCGGCTTCGAAGTCTGCGAACCCTTCGCCGACTACGTGCCCGACCCGCTCAGCGTCTTCATGACGAAGGCGATCGCGTGACCGCCGGATTCGCCAAGTCCGCCGACAGTACTCGGATCGCCTACCAGGTCGAGGGCGACGGCCCGCCCCTACTGCTGATCGCGGGCCAGGCGAACAACCACCACTGGTGGGACGGCGTGCGCGACGACTTCGCCGACGTGCGCACCACGATCACCCTCGACTATCGCGGCACCGGCGACAGCGGCAAGCCGGACAGCCCGTACAGCATCGAGATCTTCGCGCAGGACGCCCTCGCCGTACTCGACGAACTCGGCATCGAATCCGCCGACGTCTACGGAACCTCGATGGGCGGCCGCACCGCGCAGGTCATCGCGGGCCGACACCCGCGGCGTGTGCGAAAGCTGATCCTCGGCTGCACGTCACCCGGCGGCGCACACGGAATCGAGCGCAGCGACGCCGTCCGCAGATCACTGGCCCAACTCGACCGCGACGCCGCACGGCAGGCGCTGGCCGAGCTCATGTACACGCCTGGCTGGCTGGCCGAGCATCCCGGGCCGCACCAGACGATGGGCGACCCGGACATGCCCGACTACGCGCGACGCCACCACCTGCGTGCCAGCGCCGGCCACGACGCCTGGGACCTGCTGCCCGCCATCAGCGCTCCGACACTCGTGCTGCACGGCGCCGACGACATCTTCAACCCGTCCGCGAACGCCCCGCTCCTCGCCGAGCGCATCCCCGACGCGCGCCTGCACCTGATCGAGGGCGCCCGCCACGCCTACTTCGAAGAGTTCAGAGACGTGGCCGGGCCCTTGGCGCTCGACTTCCTGGCCGACTAGACCGACCTACGCCGATCTACGCGGACGCGTCGTTCAGCGCGCCGATCTCATCCGCCGACAGCTCCAGTCCGACACTCGGGATCAGCTCGGCAAGCTGCTCCACCGTCCGCGCCGAGGCGATCGGCGCGGCCACGGTCGGCTGCGCGGCCAGCCACGCCAGCGACACCGCCGCCACCGGAACGCCGTGCGCCGCCGCGATCTCGTCGAGCACCGACAGCGCCGCGTAGCCGCGCTCGTCCCGGTACTTCGCCACACCCTCGGCCCGCACCGACTCGACCTCGACGCCCGGACGGTACTTGCCCGCGAGGAAGCCGCGCGCCAGACCGAAGTACGGCAGCGACGGGATCGACTCCTTCACCAGGAACGGAGCCGTGTCCGCCTCGAACTCCGCGCGCTCCAGCAGGTTGTAGTGGTTCTGCAGGGCGCTGTACCGCGCGAATCCCTCGCGCTCCGAGATCGCCAGCGCCTCGGCCAGCCGCGGCGCGGTGTAGTTCGACGCCGCGATGTAGCGCACCTTCCCGGCCCGCACCAGCGTGTCGAACGCGCCGAGCGTCTCCTCCAGCGGCACCGACTCGTCGTCGCGGTGCGCGTAGTAGAGATCGATGTAGTCGGAGCCGAGGCGCGCCAACGACTCGTCCGCCGCGGCGAGGATGTTCTCCGCCGACAGCCCGGGGCGGCTCTCCTTCATCGCCACCTTCGTCGCCAGCACGATCGAGGAGCGGTTGCCGCGCGCCGCGAACCAGCGCCCGAGCACCTCCTCGGACAGCCCGCCCACGCCGTTGTTCGCCCGCGCGCCGTAGACGTCCGCCGTGTCGATGAAGTTGCCGCCCGCCGCCGCGTACGCGTCCAGCACGGCGAACGAGGCGGATTCGTCCGCCGTCCAGCCGAACACGTTCCCGCCCAGGCAGAGGCCGTAGACATCCAGTTCAGTGGTACCGAGAGTGGTCATGATCCCGGCAACAAGCGCCGCCAACAACTTGTTCCCGCTAACTATTCCCGCGGACGGAGCGCCCCTGTCGCGACCTTGTCCGCCGCCACCAGTTTCCCGCGACAGATTCGTTCGCCGACACCTTGTTCCACTTTCGATTCATTGGTAGCGTCCTCGCAAGCCCCCGAGGAGGTACCCCCGTATGTCCACACCCGTCGTCCCCGGCCTCAGCGGCGTGCACCGCGCGCGGCTCCACACGCTGCTGGAACGCGAGCAGGACGAGTTCGCCCGCCGGAACCCGCGCTCGGCCGCGGCGTACCAGCGCGCCGACTCGCTCTTCGGCCGGGTCCCGATGACGTGGATGAACAAGACCTCCGCGCACTTCCCGCTCTACCTCGACACCGCGCGCGGCGCGCACGTCACCGACGTCGACGGCCACACGTACGTCGACTTCTCCCTCGGCGACACCGGCTCCATGGCGGGCCACAGCCCCGCCCCCGTGGCCGAAGCCGTCCGCCGCCGCGTCGAGGACCTCGGCGGACTGGCCGTGATGCTGCCCACCGAACAGGCCGAGACCGCCGGCGCCCACCTCGCAGCCCGCTTCGGCCTGCCCCGCTGGTCCTTCTCACTCACCGCCACCGACGCCAACCGCTGGGCCATCCGGCTCGCCCGCGCCGTCACCGACCGCCCGAAGATCCTGGTCAACAGCTACTGCTACCACGGCTCGGTAGACGAATCCCTGATCGTCACCTCCCCCGACGGCGGTGCCCCGCGCCCCGGCAACGTAGGCGCCCCGGTAGACGTCACCGAAACCAGCCGCGTAGCCGAATTCAACGACCTCGAAGGCCTGGAGCGCGAACTGGCCCACGGCGACGTGGCCGCCGTCCTCATGGAACCCGCCCTCACCAACATCGGCATCGTGCTCCCGGAACCCGGCTACCTAGACGGCGTCAGAGAGGTGACGACCCGCCACGGCACCCTGCTCATCCTCGACGAAACCCACACCTTCTGCGCGGGACCAGGAGGCGCCACCCGAGCCTGGAACCTCCACCCCGACATCGTCACCATCGGCAAGGCCATCGGCGGCGGCATCCCGGCCGGCGCCTACGGCCTGTCCGCCGAACTCGCCGACCGCCTCCTCAACCGCACCGACCTAGACCTCGTCGACATGGGCGGCGTAGGCGGCACCCTCGCAGGCAGCGCCCTCTCGACCGCCGCGGTCTGCGCCACCCTCGGCGAAGTCCTCACCGACGAGGCCTTCGACCACATGCACCAACTCGCCGAACGCTTCGAGGCAGGCGTGGCCGAGGTCATCACCAAACACCACCTGCCCTGGTCCGTCACCCGTCTGGGCGCCCGCGTCGAATACCGCTTCGCCAACCCCGCCCCGCGCACCGGAACCGAGGCATCCACCGTCCACGACCAGGAACTCGACGACTACCTGCACACCTACCTGGCCAACCGCGGCATCCTGATGACCCCCTTCCACAACATGGCCCTGATGTCCCCCGCCACCACCACCGACGACGTCGACCTGCACTCCAGGCTCTTCGCCGAGGCCGTCGCCGACCTCGTCGCGAGCTGACACGAGCAGCCGCCCCGGCCCGATACCCTCGCCCCCATGAGCACCCCCCGCCTGGACGAGACCGACAAGCAGATCCTGCGGGCCCTGCAACACGACGGCCGCGTCTCCTACGCCGACCTGGGCCCGGCAGTAGGCCTCTCCGCCCCCGCCGCCCGCGCCAGAGTCCAACGCCTCATCGACACCGGCGTAGTCCGCGTAGTAGGCGTCACCGACCCCATCGCCCTAGGCCTCCCCACCATGGCCATGCTAGGCATCCGCGCCACCGGCGACATCCGCGCCACCGCCGACGCCATCTCCGCCTGCGAAGGCGTCATCTACGTAGTCCTCACCGCCGGCGCCTTCGACCTCTTCGTAGAAGTCGTCTGCCACACCCCCGCCGAACTCCTCACCCTCGTCAACGACCACATCAAGGCCGTTGATGGCGTGACGCACGTGGAGACGTTCACCTACTTCGGCATCCACACGCACCGGTTCGTGTGGGACGTGCCGTAGGGGTGGGCTTTCATGGGCTCGGTGCCTCGTGGTGCTGTGTCCGGTGTTCGTGGGCGGGCGAGGTGTGCGTTACCCACCCACCCGCCCCACGCATGACTACCGCTGTGCTGCCGTACCGTCGGCGGCCTGCGGGTGCGCTAACGGTCACGCCTGCTCGTGATCGAACACGTAGACGCTTACCGTCGCGCTCCCCAGCCCAGCGCAATTTGGATCGAGTCGGCACCTAGGTCCGTCGACGGTTCGCGCCTGCGTTCGTGATCTAACCGTCGTCTCCGTCGGTCACGGTGATCGTCCACGAGCATTCCGAGTTGACCTCTAGCGAATGTGTACCAGCATCGTCATGCTGGTACGTCGTGTCCGAGCCCTTCTCCTGAAGCTCGTTGACGAGCACGTCTCCGTTCGGGTAGTCCTCGTACACCTGGAAATTGCCCTGGCTGCCGAAGCTCGAACAGTCGTAGCTGTAGGCAAGCGACCAGTCGTTGCCGACAGTGAACGACTTCGTCGACTTGATCCCGTCGCCGGACTCCTTGAGGACTACCGTCTTCGTCGGTGCCGCCGATGTCGCGGGTGCGAGGGCCGTGGCAGTGCTCGTCGCGACGGACAGTTGGCCGCCAAGTTTTGCCGCAACGTCGGACCCGTACGGCGGAACGGTGTTCAGTACCCAGTTCACGCCGATGACTTCCTCCGCCGAATCACCTGGAAGCTCGGCGGCCAGCGAAAGCATGTTCTGCGCGTACGCAACCGCATCCGCGTGGTTGTCGAATATCTCGACCACCGAGTCGGATTCCGATCCGACGTTCCCGGGAGAACTGCAGTCGTCTGCGGCGAGCGAGCCGGCCACAGTCGACCCGGAGACTGGTGTGGCGTCGTCGCAGGGCAATCCAGCATTGCTCAGTGCATCGAAAAGGTCACCGATGTTGCCGTATGACCCGCCGTCCGCAGGCGGTGAGGATGCCGCGTTGGCCACTCCGACAGTGCTGCCGCCCGTCGAGTTGCCCGAGTTGTTGTTGCTGGCCCGACCTGCGGTGAACGCGACCGTGATGACGACGATGAGAGCGACCACGCCGAGGCATATATAGCCGACTGTGGCGTTCGTCTTCTTCTTGGTCGGCGGCTCGGGGCCGCTAGGCATGGAAAATGTGCCGAAATTGGTATCGCGCTGATCCACAGAGCTCCCCCTCTGATTCAAGCGTACTGATCCCACCAGATAGGCACGTTACGTAGCGGTCTAGCCGCATGTCAGGTGTTCGCTAATCTGTGACCTGCCCGTATGCGGACTGAAGCCAGTTGCGAACGAGGCGGTTGTTGCATTTGAGATCTTGTGTGAGGCTTCGGTATTCCCTATGTGGTTCAGCGCGTGATCGTGGCAGCAGAAAGCGGCACCACGTAAGTCCGTGATGCCGCTCAAGTTGATCGCCCGGCTGAGGATCAGGGGCGATCCAGGGCGTCGCCTACCACCCCCGCTTACGCCACTCCTCCAAATGCGGCCTTTCATCCCCCAGCGTCGTGTCCTTGCCGTGGCCCGGGTAGACCCAGGTCTCGTCCGGGAGGACCTCGAAGACCTTGCTGACGACGTCGCCGTACAGGGAGGCGAAGCGGGCGGGGTCCTTGTCGGTGTTGCCTACGCCGCCGGGGAAGAGGCAGTCGCCGGTGAAGAGGTGGGGGTGGCCCTTGGGGTCGTCGTAGAGGAGGGCGATGGAGCCGGGGGTGTGGCCGGCGATGTGGATGGCGCGGAGGCGGGCGTCGCCGAAGGTGATCTCGTCGCCGTCGTCGAGGAGGGTTCGGGTGGGGACGGGGATGCCGTCGGCGTCTAGGCGGCCGGCGAGGGTTTCGGCGTCGGTGGCCTCGACTACCTCGGCCAGGGCCTGCCAGTGGTCGGGGTGCTGATGGGTCGTCACGACCTTGCTCAGCGAGCCGTTGACGAGGCGCGTCAGGGTCTTGGGCTCGTTGGCGGCGTCGATCAGGAGTTGGTCGCCGCTGTACCGGCAGCGCAGCAGGTAGGCGTTGTTGTCGAATGGGCCGACCGCGACCTTGGTGATGACCAGTTCGGCGAGTTCGCGCACGTCGGGGGTGCCGCCTACGGTGACGTTTCCGTGGTAGTTCATGTGCCTGTTCTCCCTCTCCACCCTCGAATTCCAGCTGCTTCCAAGCCCTGCTCCGACTACTTCCACGCCGGCGGCTGCGGGAGCGGGCCGTGCGGCTCCACGTTCAGTCCATCACCGTTGCTGCGGCCGATCAACCAGGCGACCAGCGCGGCGGACGGGCCGCGGACCTCGGGGACCTGCTCGTCGCCGGGGGCGGCCAGCACGCCGTAGACGCGGTCGTCGTTGCCGTCCTCGTCTTCCGAGAGGATCCGGAACGCGGGGGACTCGGGGGTGAAGACGGGGTTCGAGAACCTTGCGGCGATCATCGCGAGTTCCGGCTCGGTGAAGTCCTCGGGCCAGTGCGCGGGGGAGTAGGCGGCGCGCAGGTCGACGTGGTGGATCAGGATCTCCTCCAGCCGCCACCAGGGCAGCCAGGCCGCCGACTGCTTCCCGCCGCGCCGCCCCTCGATCTCGTTCGCCCACTGCTCCGGGCTCAGCCGCGCAGCCTGCACGGCGAACCGCTCGCTGGTCTCGCGCACGTCCGCCACCAGTTCCGCGGCGGTCCGGCCGGCGCCCTGCTCGATCTCGGCGTCGCGGGCCTCGGGGGAGGCGTACATCGGGGTCTCCACGCCGGTCGCCGCCCACGTCAGGAGCCTGACGACGGCCTCGGCGTTGCGGGCGACGTGGGTGAGCACGTGGCCGCGCGTCCAGCCGGGCAGCAGGGAGGGTTCGCGCACCGCCGCGTCGTCGAACTGCTCGGCGGTGGCGATCAGCTGGGCCGTGGACTCGACGACCCGGGCGAGGGTCTCGGTCGGGTCCGGCACGGGGACAGCACTCGGGTCGGTTGCCATGGCTCTACTCTGGCGTATCCGGGGCCCGCGCCGCCACGCTCGCCCCACTCGTCCGGGTCCCGTGTTCCCGGACGGCACTTTTCTGTCGGTGGGCCAGCCTACGATGGTGCGAGGTGGTTTCTCCTCGGCCTCGCGCTGCCGGGGGACGGGGAATCGCCGCAGGCCAGACACCGTAGATCACTCCAGGGAGCAGAGCAGTGGCGGACAAGCTGATCGTGCGGGGGGCGCGGGAGCACAACCTCAAGGACGTCTCCCTGGACCTGCCGAGGGACGCCCTGATCGTCTTCACCGGCCTTTCCGGCTCCGGGAAGTCCTCGCTGGCCTTCGACACGATCTTCGCCGAGGGCCAGCGGCGCTACGTCGAGTCGCTCTCGGCGTACGCGCGGCAGTTCCTCGGCCAGATGGACAAGCCGGACGTGGACTTCATCGAGGGGCTCTCCCCGGCGGTGTCCATCGACCAGAAGTCGACCTCGAAGAACCCGCGCTCGACCGTGGGCACCATCACCGAGGTCTACGACTACCTGCGGCTGCTCTACGCGCGCGCGGGCAAGGCGCACTGCCCGGAGTGCAAGCGGATCATCACCCGGCAGAGCCCGCAGCAGATCGTGGACCGCGTCCTGGAGCTCGAGGAGGGCACCCGTTTCCAGGTGCTCGCGCCGGTGGTCCGGGAGCGCAAGGGCGAGTACGCCGAGCTGTTCAAGGAGCTGCAGGCCAAGGGGTACAGCCGGGCGCGGGTGGACGGCGTGGTGGTCCAGCTCGCCGAGCCGCCGACGCTCAAGAAGCAGGAGAAGCACACCGTCGAGGTGGTGATCGACCGCCTCGCGGTGAAGGCCTCGGCCAAGCGGCGGCTGAACGACTCGATCGAGACGGCGCTGCGGCTCGCGGGCGGCATGATCACCCTCGACTTCGTGGACCTGCCGGAGGACGACCCGCAGCGGGAGCGGATGTACTCCGAGCATCTCTACTGCCCGTACGACGATCTGTCCTTCGAGGAGCTCGAGCCGCGCTCGTTCTCCTTCAACTCGCCGTTCGGCGCCTGCCCGGAGTGCACCGGCCTCGGCATCCGGATGGAGGTGGACGAGGAGCTGATCATCCCGGACCCGGAGATGACGCTGAACGAGGGGGCGATCGCGCCCTGGTCCGGTTCGGGGCAGGCCAACGACTACTTCGGCCACCTGCTCGAGGGCCTGGCCGGCGAGCTGGGCTTCGACATGGACACGCCGTTCAAGAAGCTCCCGGCCAAGGCGCGCAAGGCGATCCTGCAGGGCCACAACCACAAGGTGACGGTCAGTTACACGAACCGCTTCGGCCGCACCCGCAGCTACTCGACCGGGTTCGAGGGCGTGATCCCGTGGATCGAGCGGCGGCACGCGGAGGCGGAGTCGGACAGCTCCCGCGAGAAGCACGCCGGGTACATGCGCGAGGCGCCCTGCCCGGCCTGCCACGGCACCCGGCTCAAGCCGCTCGTGCTCGCCGCGACGCTCGGCGGGCGCACCAAGGGCGAGTACACCGAGGGCGGCCGGTCGATCGCCGAGGTCGCCGGGATGCCGGTGGGCGAGTGCGCGGACTTCCTGCGCAACCTGAAGCTGGGCAAGCGCGAGGCGCAGATCGCCGCGCGGGTGCTCAAGGAGGTCAACGAGCGGCTGCAGTTCCTGGTCGACGTCGGCCTGGACTACCTGTCGCTGGACCGCGCCTCGGCCACCCTGGCCGGCGGCGAGGCGCAGCGCATCCGGCTGGCCACGCAGATCGGCTCCGGCCTGGTCGGCGTGCTGTACGTGCTCGACGAGCCGTCGATCGGCCTGCACCAGCGGGACAACCACCGGCTGATCGAGACGCTGGTCCGGCTGCGTAACCTCGGCAACACCCTGATCGTGGTGGAGCACGACGAGGACACCATCAAGATCGCCGACTGGGTGGTCGACATCGGCCCGGGCGCGGGCGAGAACGGCGGCCACGTCGTGGTCTCCGGCCCGGTCTCCGACCTGCTGGAGTCCGAGGACTCGCTGACCGGCGCGTACCTGTCCGGCCGGATGCGGATCGAGGTGCCCGCGCAGCGCCGCCCGATCGACCGGGACCGGGTGCTGACCGTGCACGGCGCGCGCGAGCACAACCTCAGGGACGTGGACGTCACCTTCCCGCTCGGCTGCTTCGTCGCGGTCACCGGCGTGTCCGGGTCCGGCAAGTCCACGCTGGTCAACGACATCCTCTACACGCACCTGGCGCGCGAGCTGAACGGCGCGCGCAAGGTCCCGGGGCGGCACACCCGGGTGGACGGCGTGGAGCACCTGGACAAGGTGGTGCACGTGGATCAGTCGCCGATCGGCCGCACCCCGCGGTCCAACCCGGCGACCTACACCGGCGTGTTCGACCACGTCCGGCGGCTGTTCGCGGAGACCACCGAGGCGAAGGTGCGCGGCTACCAGCCGGGCCGCTTCTCCTTCAACGTCAAGGGCGGGCGCTGCGAGAACTGCCAGGGCGACGGCACCATCAAGATCGAGATGAACTTCCTGCCGGACGTCTACGTGCCCTGCGAGGTCTGCCACGGCAAGCGGTACAACGAGCAGACCCTCGAGGTGCACTACAAGGGCAAGACCATCTCGGACGTGCTGGACATGCCGGTGGCCGAG
>DATJIF010000132.1:0-2075 GCA_035493475.1 Actinospica sp. | reverse complement strand
GCGGCGGGCGCGGCCACGGTCGGCATGATCTTCCTTGGCGACGCGGTCTCGACCATGAAGCTGGTCTCGATCGCCCTGATCCTCGCCGGCGTGGTGGGGCTCAACCTCGCCGGCGTTACGCCGTGAGGGCGGTGCCTGCCGTGGAACTGCCGGCGGGCGCGCTTGAGGCGCAGCGGCCGCAGTACCGGCACTCGGGTGCGGCGGCGAGCACCACCTCAGAGATTGGTGTCTCGCACTGCTCGCACCGCCCGAAGGTCCCGGCGGCAATCCGGTGGAGCGCGTCCTCGGTGTCCGCCAGTCGCTGGCGGGCGGCGACGGCGCGCCGGAGCAGCCGGCGCGCATGCCTGCTGTCTTCCCCGTCTGGGGTGGCCGTGTGATACGCCAGCGACAGTTCCGTGACATCCTGCAGCCGGTCTCGCCACCGCGCTTCGAGGATGACCCGCCAGCGCAGGCCGGACCTGCCGTTGCCTGCTCGTTCCATGCCGCTCCTACCGCCCTAGTTGCCGTCCCGCCGTTTCGCGGACGGCGGCCTCTTAGCGGACCAGCGCGCGCGGAGCAGACGGGTGCACACCACCACGAGGCAGACGGCAAAGATGATCCAAGGCGCGAACACGATCAGATCGCTTCCAGTCATCAGTCCTGTCCTATGCTGCCGTTCAGTGGTATCGCCATGCGGTACCAGTGCACCTGTCGAGCGTGCCTACCCGGTGGAATTGTCATGGTGACGGTGTGGAGGCGCACGGCGGAGACGGGAGGAGTGATGGCAGCCACAGTGCTAGTGGTCGAGGACGAACGCAAACTGCGGGACTTCATCAGGACATATCTGGAGCGTGCCGGATTTACGGTGCTTTCCACTGGTTCCGGTGCGGAAGCGCTCACAATGGCGGCGAGCTCCGCCCCGGACCTCGTGGTCCTCGACCTCGGCCTGCCCGACGTGCCCGGTGAGACCGTGGCCAGGGAACTGCGGGCGGGCTCCGCGGTCCCGATCCTGATGCTGACGGCCAAGGCAGCCGAGGAGGACCGGATACGCGGGCTTGAGGTCGGCGCGGACGACTACGTGACCAAGCCGTTCAGTCCGCGGGAGCTGGTGCTGCGGGTGCAGGCGATCTTGCGGCGCGGCGGACCGTCCGCCGCCGCACAGGACGTCACCAGCTACGGGGGCGGCAGCCTCGTTGTCGACGAGCCGCGCCGGACCCTGACCGTGCGCGGCGCGCCCGTCCAGCTCACGCCCACGGAGTGGGGGATCCTCGTCACGCTCGCGACGGTGCCCGGGCGGGTCTACTCCCGTTTCGAGCTGATCAACAAGGTGCGGGGATACGAGTTCGAAGGCTACGAGCGCACGGTCGACTCGCACGTGAAGAACCTCCGTCGCAAGATCGAGGAGGACCCGGCGAACCCTACCCTCATCCTGACCGTGCTCGGCGGCGGCTACCGGCTCGGCGTTGCCCGTGATGACTGACGCTCCATCGCGCAGTCGTGGCAGCACGATGGGACTGCGGCTGGCGCTGGCGTTCCTCGGCGTGGCTCTCGCCGCCGTCGCGCTGAACGCGGTACTGACCGGCGTTTTCTCCGCCGTCGACGTCTCCTCGCTGGCCACCAGGCAGCGCAACGCGCTGGCCGGCACGCTGGCGGTAGCGGCGGCCAGCGCATGGGAACAGCACGACAGCTGGGCGGATGCTGACCTCGGCACCGCTCGCGCCCTGGCCGCGCCCACCGGCACGGAGTTTCAGGTACGCGATACGGCCGGCCATACGGTCGCGTCGAGCAGCGGCTTCACCCCGACGGTCGGCCCCACGACCAGCGTGCCGATCGTGGACAGCAAGGGAATCCAGGTCGGCACGGTGGTCGTGGCGCTGACCGGGTCCGGTCTCGGCGGCGCCGACGCGGTCTTGCGGACCGCGCTGCTGCGCGCCATCGCCGGAACGGCCGGCCTCGCCGCCCTGCTCGCGCTCATCGCTGGCCTCGGGGTTTCCCGGCGCATCACCCGCCCCGTCGCCCGGCTCGTGTCGGTGACCCGCGCGATGGCCAGCGGCGACCGCTCCTCGCGCGTCGGCGAGATTAACGCGCCAGGGGAG
>DATJIF010000131.1:0-3254 GCA_035493475.1 Actinospica sp. | reverse complement strand
CTTGGCGCGCAGCTCCTCGTTCTCCCGCAGCAGACGGGTCAGCTCCGCCTCCACCTCATCCAGGAAGGCATCGACTTCTTCCTCGTCGTAGCCCTCGCGGAGGCGGACGGTCGTGAACTGCTTGTTGTGCACATCCTCGGGGGTCAACGGCATCTCTTCACCTCGGCGTGGTCGTCGGCGTACCGGACAGACAATATCTCGTGTCCTGGCTGTTATGTATCGTCAGATCGTCGCTCAGATCGTCCCCACGAACTGAATCGCCAGGAACAGGATGATCACCAACAGCAAGAACGCCAGGTCGAGCGCCAGACCGCCGATCCGCAACGGCGGGATGTACCGCCGCAGAAACTTCAGCGGCGGATCGGTGGCGGTGTAGGCGGACTCCACGGCAACCAGCATGACACCGCGCGGATCGTAAGAGCGGGCGAATTGGAAAACCCACGTCATCACGAGCCGGAACATGAGCAGGATCCAGTAGACCCAGAGCGCAACCGTGACCACCTCGATCGCCACGTGCCCCATAGCGAACGCACCGTTCCTTCCGGACCGCCGTCACCCGCGGCGCCCGGATGGACACCGTCGGTCAGCTCTGGTTGAAGAACCCGCCTTCGGCGATGCGGGCCTTGTCCTCGGCCGTCACATCGACGTTAGCAGGTGAGAGCAGAAAGACCTTCTGCGTCACCCTCTCGATGCTTCCGCGCAGACCGAAGACCAAACCTGCCGCGAAGTCGACCAGCCGCTTCGCGTCCGGATCGCCCATCTCGCTCAGGTTCATGATGACCGGGGTGCCGTCCCGGAAGTGCTCGCCGATGGTGCGCGCGTCGTCGTAGCGCTGCGGGTGCAGGGTGGTGATCCGGTAGGGCTCGCCGCCGCCGGAACCGTTGCGGTCGTAGGAGTCCGGCAGCACGGCCACCGTGGTCGGCCGGATCGAGGCGGAGGGCTGACGGGCCGGCACCGGGACCGAACCGCGGCGCGGCTGCTCGGCCAGGAACAGCGGGCGCACCTCCTGCTCGGCGGGCGAGGACTGCGGCTGCCGCGGCGCCGCGGGCTCGGTGTAGCGCGGCGGCTGCTGGGCGAAGCGCGGCACGAACTCCTCCTCGCGCTCCTCCTCGGGCAGCTCGGCGTGCGCCTGCTCGGGCTCGGCGGACTCGTAGTCCTCGTCCTCGTAGGCGTAGGGGTCCTCCCCCTCGGACAGACCGAGGTAGACGGCCGTCTTCTTGATGAAACCGGGCATGACCCGTCCTTCCGTCTATTCCTGGTCGTCAGGTGTGCGACCGCTGACATCCACTGGCTGAGTCAGCGACTGATCGGTTTTAACCACGAAACCCACTCAAATCACGACGTTACCGCAGCGGAGGCCTGCCGCCGAGCAAGGCGGTGCCGATGCGGACGTGTGTCGCACCCGCGGCGATCGCGGCCTCGAGATCTCCACTCATCCCTGCCGAGAGTGACACGGCATCAGCATGGATTCCACGCAGTTGCGCGGCAAGGGTCGCGAGACGGGCGAAAGCGGGCTCCGGGGGCACGCCGAGCGGGGCCACGGCCATCAGCCCGCCGAGTGACAGGGCATCGGATCCGGCCACCGCCGCGGCGATCTCCAGCACCTCGTCCGGATGCGCCCCGCCGCGCCCGGATCCGTCGCGCTCGGCGTCGGGGTCCAGGTTGACCTGCACGAACGCGCGCAACTTGCGTTCCGCGCGGACGGCGGCCCGGTCCAGCGCGGTGACCAGAGCGAGCCGATCGACCGACTCGACGACGTCGGCGTAGGAGACGACTGATTTGACCTTGTTCGTCTGCAGCTGTCCGATGAAGTGCCATTCGGGCGCGGGATCCGACGCCGTGTCGGCAAGTTTCGCGGCCACCTCCGCCGCCTTCGCCGACGCCTCCTGGTCCCGGTTCTCGCCGAACACCCGGTGCCCGAGGCGCAGCAGGTGCAGCACGTCCGACGCCGGATGGAACTTGGTGACGGCGACGAGCGTCACCTCCGCGGCGTCGCGGCCGACGGCGGCGCAGGCCGCGGAGATGCGGGCGTTGACGGCGGCCAGGTTCGCGGCGATCTCCGCGGCCCGATCCGCCATCAGACGTCTGCCTCCAGCCAGACGAATCCGGCGAACCGGCCGGTCACACCCTCGCGGCGGTAGGAGTAGTGGTCCTTCGACTCCATCGCGCAGAGTTCGGAGCGGTGGCCGTGCTCCGGCGCGATCCCCGCCGCGCGCAACTGCGCCCAGACGCCGCCCGGCACGTCCACGGACGGGGTGCCCCAGCTGGTGGTGGCGAAGGACTCCGGCACCCGCTCGGCGACGTCGGCGCGCATCGCCTCGGGCACCTCGTAGCAGGCTCCGCACACGGCCGGGCCGGTGTACGCGATGATCCGGGAGGGTTCGGCGCCGAGCGAGACCATCCGCGCGACGGTCGCGGGCACCACTCCGGCGGCCATCCCCGGGCGCCCCGCGTGCGCGGTGGCCACGACCCCCGCCTCCGGGTCGGCCAGCAGGACCGGGGTGCAGTCGGCGACCATGATCGCCAGGCCCAGGCCCGGCACGTCGGTGACGCTGCCGTCCGCCTCGGGCCGCGCCGTGTCCGCCCACGGCTCGCGGGCCAGGGCCACCTCGGCCCCGTGAACCTGCGTCAGATAGACGACGCGCTCGGGATCGAGCCCGAGCCCGCTCGCGGCGATCTCGCGGTTGCGCCGCACCGCCGCCGGATCGTCGCCGACGTGGTCGGCGAGGTTGAGCGAACCGTACGGCTCCGCGCTGACGCCGCCGTGCCGGTCCGAGAAGGCGAAGCGTGCCCGACCGTGCTCGAAGATCTCCACGCGGCCGAGCCTATCCGTTGGTACCTTCCGCTGCCGATTCACCTACGTGCAGCGTGCCCGACCGTGCTCGAAGATGCTGGAACTCTTCGCGCGGCCGAGCCTATCCGGTCCCGCTCCCGATGAATTAGTTGATGTTCTTCAGGAAGTCGGGGATGTCGATGTCGTCCTCGGCCCGGCTCGGCGGGATGGTCGGGAGCTGCGCGGTGGCCGCGTTCTCGTCCTCCTCCTCCGCCTTGGGCAGCGTGCCGAGCATGCCGTTCTGCACGGTGGTCGTGCCGGGCTCGGTCTTCGGGTCGGCGTGCGTGATCACCGGCTCGCGGCGCTTGGTCGGCTGGCCGCCGTCGAAGCCCGCGGCGATCACGGTGACCCGCACCTCGTCGCCGAGGCCGTCGTCGATCACGGCGCCGAAGATGATGTTCGCGTCCTGGTGCGCGGCCTC
>DATJIF010000130.1:0-23152 GCA_035493475.1 Actinospica sp. | reverse complement strand
TGCTGCCGTACTTCGGCACGCTGGCGTTCATGCTGATCATGCCGATCACCGGCGTGATCCTCGGCCTCGCGTTCCTGCTGCTGCTCTGCTACCGCGACGTGCTGAGCGTCTACACGCAGGCGGGCGGCTCCTACGTGGTCGCGCGCGAGCAGTTCGGGCCGAAGGTGGCCCAGATCGCGGCGGTCGCCCTGCTGATCGACTACATCGTCACGGTGGCGGTGCAGGTCTCCTCGGGCACCGACGCGATCGCCTCGCTGCTCGCGCTCAGCTTCAGCATCGACATCACCAGCGCCACGCTGTGGATCTCGGTCGCCGTCATCCTGCTGATGGCCTTCATGAACCTGCGCGGCGTGCGCGAGGCCGGGCGGATCTTCGCCACTCCCGCGTACATCTACCTGGTGCTGGTCGGCATCACGCTGCTCGTCGGCCTCGTCGAACTGGCCACCGGAAACCTGGAGCACGCGAACAACCTGCACGACACCAGCTACGGCGGCGTGGTCGCGCTCGGCACGCACACGCAGTTCCTGGTCACCTTCGCCGCCATCTCCGCGATGCTGCGCGGCTTCGCCAACGGCGGTTCCTCGCTGACCGGCCTCGAGGCGATCTCCAACGGCGTCTCGGTGTTCAAGAAGCCGGTGGCCAAGAACGCCCGGATCACGCTGACCTACACGGTCGCGGCGCTCGGCTCGCTGGTGCTGGGCGTGTCCATCCTGGCCTGGCAGGCGCAGACGATGCCCTACACGGGCGGCAGCCCGACGGTGCTGGCGCAGCTGACCCACCTGATCTGGGGGCACAGCGGCCTCGGCAACTTCCTGTTCATCCTGGTGCAGATCTCGACCGCGCTGATCCTGTACACCGGCGGCAACACCTCGTTCAGCGGCTTCCCGTTCCTGACCTCGTTCGTCGCCAGCGACTCGTTCCTGCCGCGGCAGTTCACCCACCGCGGCCACCGGCTGGCGTACTCGAACGGCATCCTGGTGCTCACCGGCCTGTCGCTGGCCCTGATCATCGTGATGGACGGCAACCTGACCCGGCTGGTCGCCCTCTACGCGATCGGCGTGTTCGCGCTGATCAAGCTGAACGAGCGGTACCGCCGGGAGGAGGCGGCGCTGGCCGAGGCCCCGGCCTCCGGGAGCCTGCCGACGCTGACCCGCAGCACGGTGCTGGTGCTGGTGGACTCGGTGGACCTGGCCGTGATCAAGGCGCTGCGGTACGCGCGCTCGCTGCGGCCGATCGAACTGCGCGCCGTGCACTTCATGATCGACTCGAAGCACGCCGAGCACCTGCGCAAGCGCTGGGACGCGTCGGTCGCCGCGGACGTGTCGCTGGAGGTCATCGAGGTCCCGGACCGGCGGCTGCGCCGGGCGGCGGTCGAGCTCGCGGCCCGCACGCACGAGGAGACCGGCACCGAGGTCACCATCATGCTGCCGCGCCGGGCCTTCCACTTCACCAGCCGCTTCCTGCACGACCACACCGCCGACAAGATCGCCGGCGTGGTCTCCCGGCTGCCGCATGTGGCGGCCATGATCGTGCCCTTCGACGTGGTCGAGGCGATCGAGGAGATGCAGGAGGCCTCGGCCGAGGGCGCCGCGGGCAAGGTCACCCGGGGCGGCCGGGCCAAGCCCGGCACCGGCGGCAAGATCCCGGACGGCGCGCCGCAGCACCCCGTGCGCCGCACCAAGAAGATGCTGCTGGACGCCGAGTGCGTCATCGACGAGGACCAGCCGGCCACCGGCGCGAGCACCGAGGCGCGCCCGCCGATGGCCGTGCGCGACGTGCGCTGGCGCAACCGGGCGACGCTGGAGGGCCGGATCCGCAGCGTCTACGTCGGTCCGGTCTCCGGCTCCCCCGCGCTGGAGGCCGAGCTCTACGACGAGACCGGCGGCATCACGCTGGTGTTCCTGGGCCGCCGCTCCATCCCCGGCATCGAGCCCGGCGCGAAGGTGCGGGTCGAGGGCATGGTCGGCGAGACCGAGGGCTTCCTGGCGATGACCAACCCGTCCTACCGGCTGCTGCCGCGCGAGGGCGACGAGGAAGGCGACGAAGAGGGCTGACGCGCCCCGACTCCCGTCCTGAGCGGGGTTCCGGTACCGAGCGGGGTACCGGAACCCCGCTCAGCTCTTGACAGCCCTGTTACCCGGACGTAAACAATTCCCTGATTGGAGAGCGCTCTCCCAACTCCGCGCCACGCGCTGAAAGGGAACTCCAGCATGCCCGCTCACTTCCGCGCCCTACTCACCAGCGCGGCCCTGCTCGCCGGAAGCCTCACCGGCGTCGCGGCCGCGACCATAGCCTTCGCGCCCGCGGCGGCGGCCGTCACCGTGCCGCCCGCCCCCTCGGGCTGGAACACGGTGTTCAGCGACGACTTCTCCGGGGCCGCCAGTTCCGCGCCGTCCGCGCAGAACTGGTTCTACGACATCGGAACCGGCTACGGCACCGGCGAGACCGAGCAGACCACGAACTCGACCGACAACGTCTACCTGGACGGCAACGGGCACCTCGTGCTCAAGGCCACCGACACGAACGGCACCTGGAGTTCGGCCCGCATCGAGAGCACCAGGGACGACTTCCAGGCACCGGCCGGCGGCAAGCTCGAGATGACCGCCTCGATCGAGCAGCCGAACCCGGCGAACGGCCTCGGCTACTGGCCCGCGTTCTGGGCGCTCGGCTCGCCGATGCGCACCGGCGGCGGCTGGCCGCAGTCCGGCGAGATCGACATGATGGAGGACGTCAACGGGCTGAACCAGGCCTCGCAGACGCTGCACGACTCGGCCGGCAGCAGCGGCCACGCACTGATCAACTGCCCGGACACCAGCTCCGGCTGCCAGACCGGCTACCACACGTACTCGGTCATCGTGGACCGCACGAACACCAGCGCCGAGACGATGCAATTCCTGATGGACGGCACGGTGGAGAGCACCATCACCGAGGCCTCCGTGGGCACGGCCGCCTGGCAGTCCGCGATCGACCACGGCTTCTTCATCATCTTCGACCTCGCGATGGGCGGTAACTACCCGGACGGCGTGTACGGCTCGACCACGCCGACCTCCGCCACCACCTCCGGCGCCTCGATGAGCGTCGGCTACGTCGCGGTCTACGAGCAGGGCGGCAACTCCACGCCCACCGGAACGGCCACCGCGACCGGCGAGCTGACCGGGATCAACAGCCTGTGCGCCACGAACCAGAACGTGCTCAACACCGAGGGCAACCCGATCGTCGTGGGCAAGTGCGACGCGGACCCCGGCCAGGAGTGGTCGCCGTACTCGGACGGCACGGTGCGCGTCCAGGGCGGCTGCCTCGACGTGGTCAGCGCCGGAACGACGTCCGGCACGAACGTGGACTGGTATCCGTGCAACGCGTCCAACGCGCAGAACTGGACGTACCAGTCCAACGGCGAGCTGGTGAACCCGAACTCAGGGCTCTGCCTGACTGACCCGGGCGGCAACACGAGCTCCCGGCTCGACATCGAGACGTGCACGGACTCGGCGCAGCAGCAGTGGAAGGAACCCACCGGCTCCTCGACCGGAGGCGGCGGCGGTACGGGCACGATGACGGTCACGGCCTCGCAGTACGCGGCGACGAACTCGACCGGCACCGAGGCCACTGCGGATACCGGCGGCGGAAACGACGTCGGCTGGATCAACTCCGCCAGCTGGCTCGAATACACCGGCGTCAACTTCGGCTCGGGCTACACCGGCGTCGAGGTGCGCGACGCGTCGGCGGTCGCTGGCACGAACATCGGCACCGTGCAATTCCGCCTCGACTCGGTCACGGCTACCCCCTTCGCCACAGTCAACGTGAACGGCACCGGCGGCTGGCAATCCTGGGTGACGAGCTCGGCTGCCGGAACGTCGCCGACACCGACCGGCACGCACACGCTCTACGTCACCTTCACCACGTCGACCGGCGGCAACTTCGTGAACGTCAACTGGTTCGAGTTCACCGGCGGCAGCAGCAGCTCCGGCACTTCGAGCCCGGTGACGGTCACGGCCTCGCAGTACGCCGCGACCAACTCGACCCAGAACGAGGCCACCGCGGACACCGGCGGCGGCAACGACGTCGGCTGGATCAACTCCGCCAGCTGGCTCGAATACACCGGCGTCAACTTCGGCACCGGCCTGACCGGTAACGTCAAGGCGCGCATCGCCTCGGCCATCACCGGAACCAACATCGGCACCGTGCAGTTCCGCCTCGACTCCCTGACGGCGGCTCCCTTCGCCACCGTGAACGTCAGCGGCACCGGCGGCTGGCAGACGTGGACCACCGCGACGGCCACGGCGAGCCCTGTCCCGAGCGGCACGCACACGCTGTACGTCACCTTCACCACGTCGACCGGAGGCAACTTCGTGAACGTGAACTGGTTCCAGTTCAGCTAGCGGTTCCACGGTCCATGCCCCGTTCAGGATCTGGACGGGGCATGGACTTCAGTAACAATCGAACTAGACTCGCGCCCATGACGGAGCGGCGGCGCGGACTCATATTCGGGTTCGGCGCGTACGGGATCTGGGGCCTGTTCCCGCTCTACTGGCCGCTGCTCGAACCGGCCGGCGCGGGCGAGATCCTGGCCTGCCGGATGCTCTGGTCGCTGGTCACGGTCGTCCTGGTGCTCGGCGTGCTGCGGCACTGGGCCTGGTTCGGGCCGCTGCTGCACACCCCGCGCAAACTGCTGCTCCTGCTCGGCGCGTCGGCCTGCATCAGCGTGAACTGGTGGACGTACATCTGGGCCGTGAACGCCGGCCACGTGATCGACGCGGCGCTCGGCTACTTCCTCAACCCGCTGGTGACGGTGCTGTTCGGGGTGCTGATCCTGCACGAGCGGCTGCGGTCCGCGCAGTGGCTCGCGGTCGGAATCGGCGCGGTCGCGGTACTCGAACTCGCACTCGCCGCCGGGCACCTGCCGTGGATCGCACTCGTGCTGGCCTGCTCGTTCGGCACGTACGGCCTGCTGAAGAAGCTCGCCGCCGTACCCGCGCTGGAGTCGATGGCCGTCGAGTCGGGCTACCAGCTGCTGCCCGCTCTCGGCTTCCTCATCTACTTGCAGGTGAACGGCACCGCCGTCTACGGCCACGCCGCGTGGCACGTCACGCTGCTGCTGACGCTCGCGGGCGCCGTCACGCTCGCTCCCCTGCTGCTGTTCGCCGGTGCGACGAACCGTCTGCCGCTGTCGATGATCGGCCTGCTCCAGTTCCTGACGCCCGTCCTGCAACTGCTCTGCGGCGTCCTCGTCAACCACGAGACCGCGCCGGGCAGCGAGTGGATCGGCTTCGGCATCGTCTGGGTCGCGCTGGCCGTGCTCACCGCCGACGGACTGCGTCAGGCGAGAGGCGCCGGAAGGATCCCCTCCAGCACGAGCAGCGACTCCTTGGTGCTCAAGCCGTCCGCGTAACCGGTCAGCGAACCGTTCGCACCGAGCACGCGGTGGCACGGAATGATGATCCCGAGCGGGTTCGAACCCACCGCACCGCCGACCGCGCGCGCCGCGGAACGGTCCAGCCCGATGGCCGCGGTGATCTTGCCGTACGTGGTCGTGCTGCCGTACGGAATCTTCCGCAACTCGTCCCACACGCGCCGCTGGAACGACGTACCGCGCGGCTCGAGTTCGAGGTCGAAGTCCGTCAGCTCGCCGGAGAAGTAGGCCTGCAACTGCGCCGCGGCGTGAGCGAAGGCCTCGGGTGCGTACTCCCACTCGGGGTCGATCTTCGCCACCGGCTTGTTCCGGTCCTCGCTCTCGACCTGGAGCGTCACCCCGGTCAGCGTCACACCGCCCGGAGCGGACGCATTACGCACGCCGGTGAGCAGGTAGTCCCCGACGGGCGAGCTGGTGATCGTGTAAATGGTGCTCATGAGTTACTCCAAAAGTAGTGGATCGCATAAGACGCCCACGGATGCCAGGACTCGACATCGCTCTGGGCCAGTCCGGCCTTCTTCATCTCAGACTTGATCACGACGTCGCCGGTCAGCACGACGTCCGGATCGCTCAGGGCCCGCATGCGCAGGTACGCGGCCGTCCACGGCCCGACCCCGCGCAGGGCCAACAATTCCCGCTGCGCCTCGTCGCGGTCGGCCCCCGGATCGAGCCGCACACTCCCGTCGGCCAGCGCGCCACTGATCGTGCGCAACGTCTGCTTCCGCGACTCGGGCATGCCCAACTCCGCGAAGTCCGCATCCGCCAGCACCTCCGAGCTCGGGAACACGTGCGTCAGCCCACCACGAGGCTCCGCCAACGCTTCACCCCGCGCCGCCACGAGAGCCCCGGCAAGCGTCCGCGCCGCCGCGACCGTGATCTGCTGCCCCAACACCGCGCGGATCGCCATCTCCTCGGCATCCGCCGCTCCCGGCGACCGCAGTCCGGGCGTCTTCGCACTCAACGGCCCCAGCACAGCGTGCGGCCCGAAATACTCCGCCACCGCCACCGGATCCGCATCCAGATCAAACAGCCGCCGCATCCGCCCGATCGCCGCCGTGAACCCCCGCAAGTCAGCCAGATCCAACCGGCAGTCCAACCAAGCCCCGCCGCTGGCCCGCTCCCGCACCTCCGCGATGCCCGGCCCGTGCTCCAGCTTCAACGTCCGCCGATAGACCCGATCCCCCCGCTCCCCCGCCATCTCCTCCACGCCCGGAATCGCACGCGCCCCGATGAAGTCGAAGATCTGCTCCCGCGCATACGGCTCCCGATAAGCCAACCGCAGCGAGATCCCCGCGCCCCCTCCACTCACCCCCCGCTCGACCTTCCGAGCCGACTCCCGCAATTCCGTGGGCGTGGAGGCGTAGATCTCCCGAATCGTGTCGTTGAACTGCCGCACACTCGCGAACCCCGCCGCGAACGCCACGTCCGTGGCCGCCAGCTTCGTCGTCTGCAACAGCACCCGCGCCGTATGCGCCCGCTGCGCCCGAGCCAACGCGAGCGGTCCCGCGCCCAGCTCCGCGACCAGATGCCGCTGCACCTGCCGCTCGCTGTACCCGAGCCGCGCCGCCAGCCCCGACACGCCCTCCCGGTCGATCACCCCGTCGTTGATCAGCCGCATCGCCCGCCCGATCACATCCGCCCGCAGGTTCCACTCCGCCGACCCCGGCACCGCGTCCGGCCGGCACCGCCGACAGGCCCGAAACCCCGCCGCCTGCGCCGCCGCCGCACTCGGATAGAACCGCACGTTCTCCCGCTTGGGCGTCGTCGCCGGACAACTCGGCCGGCAGTAGATCCCCGTCGTCAGCACCGCCGTGTAGAAGACCCCGTCAAACCGCGGATCCCGCCCCCGCACGGCCTCGTACCGATGCTCGTCGTTCTGAATCCCGCTGTTCGCCATGCCTCCATCATGACCCCCGGCCGCCCCCCGACCTAGCGGCTTTCGGACATGGAAGCCATCCATACACTCAGACGAGCGAACGGAAACCAACTCCTAAGACTGAACATCGCCCGTCTCCCCGAAAACGGCTCCCACCTGCCCCTAGCCTCTCCCCATGGTCACGAACCAACACGAAATCGGCCACACCTTGTTCGAGGACGATCCAGGCCTCATATCCCGCGCGCTGCGCCACGCGGGCCTGGACTTCCCGAACCTCGACCATGTCGAACAGCTCGGCACCGACCTCAGCACGATCGAACCGGTGGAACGCAGAGCCGACCGCGTCATCCGCTTCTGTCATCACCGCCACCCTCGCCTGCGAACGCTGGGCCGCCGGGGCGTTCGACTTCGGCATGGGCTTCGGCGACCAGCTCACCGTCCGCCCGCTCGTTCTCGGGCCCAGCAACGTCAAGCCCATCACGGACGTCGGGGTGGCGCGGGCCGACCCGGTCTACGCCGCGCTCTCCGTTATCGTCCACCGCGATCGCCGTGTCATCGGTGCGATACTGGAAGCGGTATCCGAAGCGCTCAGCAAGTCGCCCGCGCCCGACGGCATCGTGCTCACCGACTACATCGAACTCGTCCTGGGAAAGACTCCCAGCGGAGACCTTTGGAGGAAACTGATGGCGCTGCACCCCGACGTGTTCCAGGGCCCCACGATGCGCGGCATCATCGACAAGGCCACTGCGGAAGCCAAGCTGACGGGCCAGGCCGACTTCCTGCTCACCGCCATCCGGATGCGGGGCATCGAGGTGAGCGAGACGCAGGGCGAGCAGGTCCGGGCCTGCACCGACGAGCAGCAGCTCGAGCAGTGGCTCGCGCGCGTGTTCGACGCCACGAGCGCGGCGGACATCTTCGCCGACTGACCTCCGGCGACTACTACAACACAGCGGGCCGCGACCGTCGAAGGTCGCGGCCCGAACTGTTCCCGCCCTCAGACCGTGCGGGAGTGGACCAAGTCGCAGAGGGCGTAGAGGGCGGCGCGGGCGGGGGTGTCGGGGAGGGGGGCGAGCAGGGCGCGGGCCTCGTCGGCGTGGCGGCGGGCGGTGGCGCGGGCCTGGGCCATGGCCTCGTGGGCGCGGAGGGCTTCGAGGGCCTCGGTGACCAGGGCGTCTTCGGTGATGGGGCCGGAGAGCAGGTCGCGGAGCCTCGCGGATTCCGGGTCGGTGGATTCCAGGGCGTAGAGGGTCGGGAGGGTGGGGACGCCCTCGCGCAGGTCGGTGCCGGGGACCTTGCCGGACTCCTCGGGGTTGCCGGCGATGTCGAGGACGTCGTCGGCCAGCTGGAAGGCGACGCCGAAGATCTCGCCGAAGCGGGTCAGCTGCTCGACGATCGGGCCGGGGGCACCTGAGAGCAGAGCGCCGAAGCGGGCCGAGGTGGCGATCAGGGAGCCGGTCTTGTCGGACAGGACGCTGAGGTAGTGGTCGATCGCCGACTCGCCGGGCGCCGGCTCCAGGCACTCGTTGATCTGGCCCTTGACCAGCCGCTCGAAGGTGAGGGCCTGCAGGCGCACGGCCTCGGGCCCGAGGTCGGCGAGCATCTGGGAGGCCTTGGCGAACAGGAAGTCGCCGGTGAGGATGGCGATCGAGTTGTCCCAGCGGGCGTTCGCGGTCTGCACGCCGCGGCGCAGCGGGGCCTCGTCCATCACGTCGTCGTGGTAGAGCGTCGCCATGTGGGTGAGTTCGACGACGCAGGCGGCCGCGAGCACGTCCGGGACCACGGCCTCGCCGAACTCGGCGGCGACGAGGGTCAGCAGCGGACGGAACCGCTTGCCGCCCGCGGCGACGAGGTGGCCGGCCGACTCGTTGATCAACGGGTGGTCGCTGTGCGCGGCCTCCTCGAGCAGCGCCTCGACGTCCGCGAGACCCGAGGTGATCCGCGCGACGAGCTCGGCGTCCGAGGTGATCAGCCCCCAGGGGAGGGTGCTGGCGCGTCCGGTCTCCACCTGCACGCTCACGTTCTCAGCCTTCCGCCCGGTCGGGTCAGTCATTGTGCACACTTGCAGCTTCCCAACCTAGTGCATGCCCCTCCTGGGACGACGCCAACGTCGGCATATCGGAACGCCCCACGCTGCTGCTACGCTCCCGGACGGTACCGGCCACACGTCGAGGGAGCGGCCAGGGGATGAGCGAAGCCATAGTCAAGGCGCTGGACGAGGCGGCGACCCGCGTGGGGGCCTCGCTCGGCAAGGACGCCTCCAAGGCGATCAAGGACCTCTACCGGGACTCGAGCGACAAACTCACCGGGGTCGTCAAGCGCAGCGTCGAGTCGGACGTGGAGCACGCGGGCAAGATCAAGCAGATCGCCGACAAGCTCGAGCAGAACGCCGCGCGCACGGACATCAGCGACGCCGAGAAGGCGACGAACAACGATGCGCTGAAGAACAAGCTGCACGACATCCTCAACGATCCCGGCAGCGGCACGAAGCCGACGATCAAGCGCGAGGACAACGACTTCTCCCAGGACCACTTCAACCCGATCGATCCGAAGACGAAGCAGCCGAAGATCGACAAGGCGACCGGCAAGCCGGTCGAGGTGGGCAAGTCGCACATCAACGCGAACGGCGATCTGGAGCCCGCGAACCCGAACGGCAGCACGACGATGACGCAGCACGTCATCGGTGGCAACAACCCGGCCATCAAGGGCAGCAGCCCCTATACCTCGTTCGCCCCCTCGAAGGGCGTCGGCGGCAAGCAGTACGGCGCCCACGAGTACCAGGTGGACTACAACAAGCTGCAGGGGGACATCGACAGCGGCAAGGTCACCGGCGTCGAGATCCACGACCCCGCCTCGGTGCAGGGCGCGATCCAGGGCGAGATCGACGGCATCGCCGGCCAGCACGTGGTCGTGCCGCACGGCTCGCTGCCGAACGGCGAGATGACCGGACCCGAGAAGACCGACTTCGGCAAGCAGCTCGCCGCGCAGTACGGGCTCAAGGGTCAGGCGAAGGTCGACATGACGGCCCGGATCAACGCGCTGTCCAACTCGCGCCGCGACAACGAGTGGCTGGTCAAGGGTACGATTCCGGGCAGCTACCTGAACAAGATCCGCTGAGCGACGTGGAGGGAACGCAGATGGACGACACGTCCGCAGACGGGCAGTACCAGCCGGGCGAGGTGGCCGAGCGCCTGTTCTTCACCACCGCCGACGGCTCGGAGACCGATCCGGACTCCGCGATCGCGATCGCCGCGGACGACCAGGGCTGGGTGCCGCTCGAGCCGGACGCGCAGGCCCTGCTGGCGGACGAGTCGGCGGAACCGTACGACCGCTACCTGGCGATGACCGCGCTCGCCCGCTGGGGCTCCCCGGTCGGCTACGCGGCCGTCCAGGCGGCCGCGCAGGACCCGGACGGGCAGCCGTGGCGGGACTACTCGATCGACCGGTTCTACAGCCTGGACAACACCTTCGCGTTGCTCAGCCTGGCCGTCATCAACAGCGTCGACCAGGCCGAGGAGCGCGGCACCGTCGCCGAGAAGCGCGCGGCGATCGCGGCGCTGATCGGCATCACCGACCGGGTCTACTTCGAGCACGACCTGTCCGCCTCCACCATGTACCCCGAGGACGTCGAGCAACTGCGCGAGGTGATCGAGGCGCAGATCGAGAAGGGGATCGCCGAGGTGGCCGCGGCGACGGACGACTTCCCGCTTCCGGCGTGGGTGCACGACCAGGTCAGGGAACTGATCGACGCCCTCGGCCTGGTGGACAAGGGCGCCGCCGCCGCGTATCTCGCGCGGCTCGGGGACTAGCCGGAGAGTCTGGCCGCCGCCCGTCGCCCACGGCCTCTTTGACGTGGGCGGCGGACGGACGCTTCGCGGGTGGTGCTACTTGGCGAGGATGCCCGCCGAGTTGTTCGCCAGGTGCAGCAGCAGGCTCGGGGCGATGCCGAGGGCCACGGTGGCGAAGGCGGCGACCGCGAGGGCGGTCTTGACCGCGATGGACGGGTGGGCGATGGTCGGGCCCTCCGGCAGCGGGTCGGAGAAGAACATGACCACCACGACCCGCAGGTAGAAGAACGCCGCCAGGGCGCTGGCCAGCACGGCGACGATCACCAGGTCCGGGGAGCCCGCGCTCAGCGCCGCCTGGAAGATGGCGAACTTGCCGATGAAGATGCTGGTGAACGGGATTCCGGCGAAGGCCAGCAGGAACACGGCGAGCAGCGCGGCCGGGATCGGGGCGCGGCGGCCGAGTCCGGCCCAGCGGGACAGGTCCGTCGCCTCGCCGCCCGCGTCGCGCACCAGGGTGACGACGGCGAACGCGCCGATGATGGCCACGCCGTAGACCGGGAGATAGAAGAGCACCGCGGCGCGGGCCTGCGCGGTCGTCGAGGTGACGCCGATGAGCAGGTATCCGGCGTTCAGGATCGCGGAGTACGCGAGCATGCGCTTGATGTCCCGCTGGGTCAGCGCGAGCACGCCGCCGACGATCATCGTGATGATGGCGACGGCCTGCATGACGGGCCGCCAGACGGTCTCCGCGCTGCTGACGCCCATGCCCACGTCGAGCACCCGGACCAGCGCGCCGAACGCGGCGATCTTCGTGGCCGCGGCCATGAAGCCGGTGATCGGGGTCGGAGCGCCCTGATACACGTCGGGGGTCCACATGTGGAACGGCGCGGCGCCCACCTTGAACAGCAGGCCCATGCCGAGCAGCGCCAGACCGGTGTAGAGGAGCGTCGATCCGGCCGTCGGGTGCGCGACGTGCTGCGCGATGACGGACAGGTTGACCGAGCCCGCGTAGCCGTAGAGCATCGCCGCGCCGTACAGGAAGAACGCCGAGGAGAACGCGCCGAGCAGGAAGTACTTGAGCGCGGCTTCCTGGGAGAGCAGGCGGCGGTGCCGGGCCAGTCCGCAGACGAGGTAGAGCGGCAGCGACAGCACTTCGAGCGCGACGAACATCGTCAGCAGGTCGTTCGCGGCCGGGAACAGCAGCATGCCGCCGACCGAGAACATCAGCAGCGGGTAGACCTCAGTGGTCTGCCAGCCGCGCCGGGCGGTGTCCCGCTCGGCCTGCGAGCCGGGCACGGACGAGGCCTGCGCGGCGAACGCGTCCTGGTTCTGGTCGGTCTTGCGCTCGGCCACGACCAGCATGCCAACGAACGAGATCACCAGGATCGTGCCCTGCAGGAACAGCGTCGTGCCGTCCACCGCGACGGAGCCCTGGGCGACCACGTGCGCGCCGCTGTTCGCGAGCGCGAGCACGGCCGCGAAGGACGCCGCGATCCCGGCGAGCGCGAGCCCGACCTGGATCCGGTAGCGGTGCGCGCGCGGCGCGAAGGCCTCCACCAGGATGCCGAGCGTCGCGACGCCGAACGCGATGAGCATCGGCGAGAGCTTGCCGAACTCGACGTGCGGGGCGGTGAACGTGGCGGTGGTGGTGGACGCGGCGAGGATGCTCATTGCTGGCTCCCTGCGGTGCGGGCGGCGTCGGCGACGGTGTGCGGAGGCGTGGTCACCACGTGCGTGGTGGACTGCGTCACCGCCGGGTTGATGTACTTCGTGAGGATGCCGGGCGCGAAGCCGAGCACCAGGATCAGCGCGAGCAGCGGGACTACGGCCGCGAGTTCACGCCGGTTCAGGTCCTTGAAGTTGGATACCTGTTCGGTGACCGGGCCGGTCATCGTGCGCTGATACAGCCAGAGGATGTAGACGGCGGCCAGGACGATCGACGTGACACCGAAGATCGCGGCGACCGGGTATTTCTCGAAGGTCCCGACCAGCACCAGGAACTCGCTGATGAACGGGCTCATGCCGGGCAGCGCCAGCGAGGACAGGCCGGCGAGCAGGAAGGTTCCGGCCATCAGCGGCGCGACCTTCTGCACTCCGCCGTACGCGTCGATCTCGGCGCTGCCTCTGCGGTGGATCATGAAGCCCGCCAGCAGGAACAGCGCGCCGGTGGCCAGGCCGTGGTTGACCATGTAGAGCGAGGCGCCGACCTGGCCGCGCGAGGTCCACGCGAACACGCCGAGCGTGATGAGGCCGAAGTGCGAGATCGACGTGTACGCGATCAGGCGCTTCATGTCCGTCTGGCCGATCGCCAGCAGCGCGCCGTAGATCGTGCTGATGACGGAGAGCACGAGCACGAGCGGCGTGAAGAAGTGCGAGGCGTTCGGGAACAGCTCCAGGCAGAACCGCAGCATCCCGAAGGTGCCGATCTTGTCGAGCACGCCGACGAGCAGCACTGCGGTTCCGGGTGTCGCCTCGGACGCGGCGTCCGGCAGCCAGGTGTGGAACGGCCACAGCGGCGCCTTGACCGCGAACGCCGCGAAGAAGCCGAGGAACAGCCAGCGCTCGACGCCGGTGGAGAAGTGCAGCGAGCCGTTCGAGACCGCGTTGGCCAAGGCCTGGAAGCTGAACGGGTCCGTGACCGAGCGGTTCGCGACGACGTACAGACCGATCACCGCGGCCAGCATCAGCAGGCCGCCGAGCAGGTTGTAGAGCAGGAACTTCACCGCGGCGTACGAGCGCTTCTGCTCGCCGCTGCGTCCATACGAGCCGATCAGGAAGTAGCTCGGGATCAGCGTCGCCTCGAAGAGCACGTAGAACAGGAACACGTCGGTGGCCGCGAAGACGCCGACCATCATGACTTCCAGCACCAGCAGCAGCGCGAAGAACGGGCGCGGCCGGTCCTTGTCGTCGTGCCAGGAGGCGAGGATGACGACCGGCGCGAGCACTGTCGTCATCAGGATGAGGACGAGTGCGATGCCGTCGACGCCGACCGCGTACTTGATGTGGAACTGGGAGATCCAGTTGTAGCTCTCGGTCAGCTGGAACCGCGGCCCGCCGACGTTGAACTTCACCGCGTCGATGATCGAGAAGACGAGCGTCAGCAGGGAGGCGCCGAGGGCGATCTCCTTGGAGCGCTTGACCATTCCGGACGGCAGCGCGGCCATCCCCGCCACGCCGACGAGCGGCGCGGCGATCGTGACTGTCAGATACGGGAAGCTCGACATCTCAGCCTCGCACCAGGAGTAGGGCCACGATCAGCAGCGTGGCGCCGCCGAACATCGAGAGCGCGTACGAGCGGACGAAGCCCGACTGCAGCTTGCGTAGTCGGCCGGAACTTCCGCCGAGTCCCGCCGAGACCCCGTTGACCACGCCGTCCACGCCCTTCATGTCGAAGTACACGAGTACCCGCGTGAGCATCTGGCCGCCGCGCATGAAGACGAGCTCGTTGAACGCGTCGCCGTACAGGTCGCGCCGGGCCGCGCGGGTCGCGAAGGAGCCGAGCGGCGGGGACGACGGGGCCTGCTGGATGCCGTAGCCGAGGTACGCGTAGCCGACGCCCGCGGCCACCACGACCAGCGTGATCACCTGGAGCACGACCGAGTTGATCGGCGAGTGGCCCTCGCTGTGCCCGGTGACCGGGGAGAGCCAGTTCAGGAACGCGCTGTGGAAGGAGAACAGGAAGCCGGCCGCGACGGATCCGACGGAGAGGATGACCATCGGGACCACCATGACCCACGGCGACTCGTGCGGGTGCGCCTCGTGGCCCTCCTCGTCGGCGACCCAGCGCTTCTGGCCGAAGAAGGTCATCAGCATCACGCGGGTCATGTAGAACGCCGTGATGAGCGCGCCGAGCAGCGCCGTGCAGCCGAGGATCCAGCCGGACGTGCCGCCCTGCGCGAACGCCGCCTCGATGATCTTGTCCTTCGACCAGTAGCCGGAGAACGGCGGGCAGCCGATGATCGCGAGGTAGCCGAGGCCGAAGGTCGCGAAGGTCCACGGCATGTACTTGCGCAGCGCGCCGTAGTGCCGCATGTTCACGTCGTCGTTCATGCCGTGCATGACGGAACCGGCGCCGAGGAAGAGCCCGGCCTTGAAGAAGCCGTGCGTGATCAGGTGCATGATGGCGAAGACGTAGCCGATCGGACCGAGGCCCGCGGCCAGGATCATGTAGCCGATCTGCGACATCGTCGAACCCGCGAGGGCCTTCTTGATGTCGTCCTTCGCGCAGCCGATGATCGCGCCGAACATCAGCGTGACCGCGCCGACGATCGTGACGACCAGTCGGGCGTTCGGCGCGGCGTCGAAGATGGCGTTCGAGCGGACGATCAGGTACACGCCCGCGGTCACCATCGTGGCCGCGTGGATCAGGGCGCTGACCGGGGTCGGGCCCTCCATCGCGTCCAGCAGCCAGGACTGCAGCGGGAACTGCGCCGACTTGCCGCACGCGCCGAGCAGCAGGAGCAGGCCGATCGCCGTCACCGTGCCGGTCTTCGCGCCGGGCACGCCGTTGAGCACCGGACCGAAGGCGAAGCTGCCGAAGGTCGTGTACATCAGCATGACCGCGATGGACAGGCCGACGTCGCCGACCCGGTTGACGATGAACGCCTTCTTCGCCGCGACCGCCGCCGAGGGCTTGTGCTGCCAGAAGCCGATCAGCAGGTACGAGGCCAGGCCCACGCCCTCCCAGCCCGCGTACAGCAGCAGGTAGTTGTCGGCGAGGACCAGCACCAGCATCGCGGCGAGGAAGAGGTTGAGGTAGCCGAAGAACTTCCGCCGGTGCTCGTCGTGCTCCATGTAGCCGACCGAGTAGATGTGGATCAGCGAACCCACACCCGTGATCAGCAGCACGAAGACGATGGAGAGCTGGTCGAGGTGGAAGCCGGCGTCGGCGCTGAAGCCGGGCACCGGGATCCAGGTGTAGACGTGCTGGTCGTAGGACCGCGCGCTGCCGGGCTTGGCCAGCAGCGCGAAGAACAGCACCACGCCGAGCACGAAGGAGCCGATCGCGGTGGCGCAGCCGAGCAGGTGGCCCCAGCGGTTCGTCCGCCGCCCGCCGAACAGCAGGACCGCGGCGCCCGCCAGCGGAAGCAGGACGACCCAGGCGGTGAGATTGAAGGTGCCGGTCGCCGCGACCGGGGCATAGGACACTGTCATGCGCCTTCGGCCTCTCAGTACTTGAGCAAGTTGGCGTCGTCGACCGAGGCCGAGCGGCGGGTGCGGAAGACGCTGATGATGATCGCCAGGCCCACGACCACCTCGGCCGCCGCGACCACCATCGTGAAGAAGGCGATGACCTGTCCGTCCAGCGCGCCGTGCATCCGGCTGAACGTGACGAAGGCCAGGTTCGCGGCGTTGAGCATGAGCTCGATGCACATGAACACGACGATCGCGTTGCGCCGGATCAGCACGCCGAGCGCGCCGAGGGTGAACAGGATCGCGGACAGGTAGAGATAGTTGTCCGGATTCACTTCGACACCTCCTTGTTGTCCCCACGGCTGGGCAGCGGCAGCGGACGGAAGCCGCGCACGGTGTCCCGGCCGCGCAGCGTGGCGTTCACGCTCGCCTCGCTGGGCGTGCCGTCGGGCAGCAGCGCCGGGGTGTCCACCGCGTTGTGCTGCGCGTAGACGCCCGGGTTCGGCAGGCCGGTGACCTGGATCTTCTCGCCCTTGCCCCAGCGCTCGAAGCGCTCGATGGACAGTTCGCGCTGCGACTTGCGCGGCACGGTGCGCTCCCGGTGGGTGAGCACCATCGCGCCGGTCGCCGCGATGATCAGTACGGCCGAGGAGACTTCGAACGCCCAGAAGTAGCGGGAGAACAGCAGCAGCGCGAGGGACTGGACGTTGCCGCCGCCCTTCGCGTTCGCCGCGTCCGTGCCGACGAACTTCGGCAGGTTCGCGTGCGCGTAGACGCCGATCAGCACGGCCCCGAAGGCGACGACGAAGGGCACGGCCAGCCAGCGCTGGCCGCGGATCGTCTCGACCAGCGAGTCCTGCGACTCGATGCCGATCAGCATCAGCACGAACAGGAACAGCATCATCACGGCGCCGGTGTAGACGACGATCTGCACGACGCCGAGGAAGACCGCCCCTTGGGCCATGTAGAAGAAGGCCAGGCAGAGCATCACGGTGCACAGGCAGAGCGCGGCGTGCACGATCTTCTTGGAGAAGATCAGGCCGAGCGCGCCGGCGATCGAGATGATCGAGCCGATCCAGAAGAGGAAAGTCTCGCCGTGTCCGGTGTTGCCCATGTCAGGACACCTCCTCTTCCAGCGCGTCCGAGGCCTTCGCGACGGCGAGCAGCTGGCCGAGCAGGTCGTCGTCGGCGCGCGGGACCTCGCCGCGGTAGTACTCCTTCTCGGTCACCTCGTGGCCCGAGGCGTCCTCGTACATCCGGTGCGGCGGCGCGACCATGCCCTCGGTCAGCGGCGCGAGCAGCCGGTCCCGCGTGTAGATCAGCGATTCGCGGCTGGTGTCGGCGAGCTCGTACTCGTTCGTCATGGTCAGCGCGCGGGTCGGGCAGGCCTCGATGCACAGGCCGCAGAGGATGCAGCGCAGGTAGTTGATCTGGTAGACGCGGCCGTAGCGCTCGCCCGGGGAGAAGCGCTCCTCCTCGGTGTTGTCGGCCGCCTCGACGTAGATCGCGTCCGCCGGGCAGGCCCAGGCGCACAGCTCGCAGCCGATGCACTTCTCCAGCCCGTCCGGATGCCGGTTGAGCTGGTGCCGGCCGTGGAAGCGCAGCTGGGTCGGTACCTTCTCCTCCGGGTACTGCTCGGTGTTCGGCTTCTTGAACATCGTCCCGAAGGTGGTGCCGAAGCCCGCGACCGAGGCGAGCGGGCCCGGCTTCTTGCCATCCTTATTGCCGGCCATCAGAGGCCTCCTCCGCTGGAGTGTGTCCGTTGGCGGTGATCGCGGCGAATTGGCGCAGCGGGCGCGGGGTGATCGGCGTGCGCTGCTGGCCGGGCATCGGCGGCACCGGGAAGCCGCCGCCGAGTCCGTCCTGGTCCTCCTCGCGAGCCAGCAGGTCGGCCTCGCGGACGCGGCGGTCGCGGCTGATCTGGTTGCGTTCGCGCACCTCGAGGGCGACGAGCACGAGCACGAACAGCGCGGCGGCGCCGATGCAGATCGGGATCAGGTGCGCCTGGTCCATGTCGCCGACGTTGCGCAGCTGGCGGATCACCGCGACCAGCAGTAGCCAGACCAGCGAGACCGGGATGAGCACCTTCCAGCCCAGCTTCATGAACTGGTCGTAGCGCAGCCGGGGCAGCGTGCCGCGCAGCCAGATGAAGATGAAGACGAAGATCAGCAGCTTCACCAGGAACCAGATCATCGGGTACCAGCCCTCGTTGGCGCCGCTCCACAGGGAGATCGGCCAGGGGGCCCGCCAGCCGCCGAAGAACATCGTGATCGCCAGGCAGGAGACGGTGACCAGGTTGATGTACTCGGCGAGGAAGAAGAGCGCGAACTTCAGCGAGCTGTACTCGGTGTGGAAACCGCCGACCAGCTCGCCCTCGGCCTCAGGAAGGTCGAACGGCGCCCGGTTGGTCTCGCCGACCATCGCGATGATGTAGATGATCCCGGAGATGCACAGCGGCAGGATGTACCAGGTCTGCCGCTGCGCCGCGACGATCCCGCTGGTGGACATGGTGCCCGCGTACAGGAACACGCCCGCGAAGCTCAGGCCCATCGCGATCTCGTAGGAGATCATCTGGGCGGACGAGCGGATGCCGCCGAGCAGCGGGTACGTGGAGCCCGAACTCCAGCCGGCGAGCACGATGCCGTAGATGCCGACCGAGGAGACGGCCAGGATGTAGAGCACGCCGATCGGCAGGTCCACCAACTGCAGCGTGGTGCGGTGGTGGAAGATCGATACGCTCGGCCCCCAGGGGATCACCGCGAAGGCCAGGAACGCGGGGACGGCCGAGAGCACCGGCGCCAGCCAGAACACCGGCTTGTCCGCGTTCGTGGGGACGATGTCCTCCTTGAGCGCGAGCTTCACGCCGTCGGCGAGGGACTGCAGCAGCCCCTGCGGCCCGACCCGGTTCGGCCCGATGCGCATCTGCATCCAGGACACCACGCGGCGCTCGAACCAGATGTTGAACAGCGTCAGCACGACCATGAGCGCGAAGGCCGCGACCGCCTTGATGAGCGCGATCAGGAACCACCACGGGATGTGGGTGTCGAAGCCGTTGATGACCCAGTGGTCCATGTTCGCCATTCAGCTGCCCTCCGCGGTGAGAGAGACGATGGCCCCGGTGTCGGCGCTCAGCGAGCGGCGCACGTGCGAGCCGGGCGAGTTGGTCGGCAGCCAGACGACCCGGTCCGGCAGGTCGACGATCTCGACCGGCAGGGTGACGGACCCGGCGTCGGTGCCGACGACCACGGGCGAGCCCGCAGCGACGCCGATCTCCCGGGCCGTGGCCGCGGACAGCCGGGCGACCGGGCGGCGCGCGGTGGCGGCGAGGTGCTTCTCGCCGTCCTGCAGCCGGCCGTCGTCGAGCAGTTGGTGCCAGGTGGCCAGCACGGCCTGTCCGGCGGCGGGCGCCGGAAGCTGCAGCATCTCGGCCCGCGGCGGCAGCGCGCGCGGCCCGTCCCAGCGGCCGAGCTCGTCGAGTTCGCGGCGGGCGGCGGCGACGTCCGGCAGCCCGAGGTGCACGTCCATCGCGTCGGCGAGCCGGTCCAGCACCCGCAGATCGGCGATCTGGCCGCCCTGGGTCTGGGTGACCTCGGGGCTGAGCGCGGCGGCGAACGGGCGCGTCCGGCCCTCCCAGTCCAGGAAGGTGCCGTCCTTCTCGGCGGCCGCGGCCACCGGGAAGACGACGTCGGCCAGTTCGGTCACCGCGCTGCGCCGGATCTCCAGCGAGACCAGGAAGCCGACCGCCGCGAGGGCGTCGAGCGCGCCGGTCGGGTCGGGCAGGTCGGCCGGGTCCACGCCGCCGACCAGCAGGCCGCTGATCTCGCCGACCCGGGCCGCGGTGAGGATGCCGTCCCCGTCGCGGCCTTCCAGCGTCGGCAGCGCCCTGACTCCCCAGGCCGCGGCGACCTGGCCGCGGGCCAGCGGGTCGCCGATCGGGCGGGCGCCGGGCAGCAGGTTCGCGAGCGCTCCGGCCTCGACCGCGCCGCGCTCTCCGGCGCGCCGCGGGATCCAGCCGAGCTTCGCGCCGGTGTCCTTGGCCAGCCGCAGCGCCGCGCTGAGGGCTCCGGGTACGGACGCGAGCCGCTCGCCGACGAGGATGACCGCACCCTCTTCGCGAAGCTGACTCGCGACCTCCAGTCCGGCGTGATCGAGGCCCGCCTCGAAGGTGCCCTCGGCGAGCGCCCTGAGGAATTCCGGTTCCGTATGGGGTGCGGCCTTCAGCAGCGTTCCGTTGCACTTGCGCAGTCCGCGCGTGGCCAGCGGCGCTATGGCGATGACGTGCGTCTTGTTGACGCGCGCGGCCTTGCGCAGCCGCAGGAAGACGATCGGCGACTCGTCCTCCGGCTCGAAGCCGACGAGCAGCACGGCCGGGGCGTGGTCCAGGTCCGCGTACGTGACCGCGCCGGTGCCGGGGTCGCGGCCCGCGACGTGCGCGGCCAGGAACTCGGCCTCCTCGTGGCTCTGCGGCCGGGCGCGGAAGTCGATGTCGTTGGAGTCCAGCGCGAGCCGCGCGAACTTCGCGTACGCGTAGGCGTCCTCGATGGTCGAGCGTCCGCCGACGAGCACGCCCGCCTGGCCGCGGCTGGAGCGCAGCCCCTCGGCCGCGACGCGCAGCGCCTCGGGCCAGGACGCCGGGACGAGCTCGCCGCCTTCGCGAACCAACGGAGTGGTGATCCGATCGGGCTGCGTGACGTACTGGAACGCCCAGCGGCCCTTGTCGCAGTTCCACTCCTCGTTCACCGCCGCGTCGTCGCCCGCCAGCCGGCGCAGTACCTTGCCGCGCCGGTGGTCGGTGCGCAGCGCGCAGCCGGAGGCGCAGTGCTCGCACGCGCTCGGCGAGGAGACCAGGTCGAACGGCCGGGAGCGGAACCGGTAGGCGGCGCCGGTGAGCGCGCCGACCGGGCAGATCTGCACCGTGTTCCCGGAGAAGTAGGACTCGAAGTCCTGGTCCCCGGCGACCGAGACGCCGACCTGCTGCTGCGCGCCGCGTTCGATCAGCGTGAGGAAGGGGTCGCCCGCGATCTGCTCGGAGAACCGGGTGCAGCGCGCGCAGTTGACGCAGCGTTCGCGGTCCAGCAGCACCTGCGCGGAGACGTTGATCGGCTTGGCGAACGTGCGCTTCCTGTCGGTGAAGCGGGTCTCGCCCTGGCCGTTGCTGAGCGCCTGGTTCTGCAGCGGGCACTCGCCGCCCTTGTCGCAGATCGGGCAGTCCAGCGGGTGGTTGATCAACAGCAGCTCCATCACGCCGTGCTGCGCCTTCTCGGCGACCGGCGAGGTCTGCTGCGTCTTGACCACCATGCCGTCGGACACGGTCGTGGTGCACGAGGCGAGCGGCTTGCGCTGCCCCTCCACCTCGACCAGGCACTGCCGGCAGGCGCCGACCGGCTCGAGCAGCGGGTGGTCGCAGAAGCGCGGGATGGCGACGCCGAGCCGCTCGGCGACCCGGATGATCAGCTCGCCCTTCTTCGCGATCACCTCGACGCCGTCGACGGTGAGCTTCACGTGCCCGGGCGGCACCTCGAGCTCGACTTCCCCGCCCTGCGCGGGGACATTGGTCGTGACAGACATGGCGTCAGAACGCTCCCGTCAGGGCCGGGGCCCATACCGTGGTGCGACTCGGGTCGAAGGGGCAGCCGCCCTGGCGGAAATGCTCGATGTACTCGTCGCGGAAGTACTTGATGGACGAGGTGATCGGTGCCACGGCGCCGTCGCCGAGCGCGCAGAACGCGCGGCCGTTGATGTTGTCGCAGATGTCCAGGAGCTTCTCGACGTCTTCTACGGTCCCGTCGCCATGTTCCAGCCGGTCCAGGATGCGGACTAGCCAGAACGTGCCCTCACGGCACGGCGTGCATTTCCCGCACGACTCATGCTGATAGAACTCGGTCCAGCGGAGCACCGCGCCGACCACGCACGTGGTGTCGTCGAAGATCTGCACCGACCTGGTGCCGAGCTGGGATCCGGCGGCCGCGACCGACTCGAAGTCCAGCGGTACGTCTAGGTGCTCGTCGGTGAGTATCCCCGCCGACGACCCGCCGGCGGTCCAGAACTTGAGCCGTCGTCCGCCCCGGATCCCGCCGGACAGCTCGAGCAGTTCGCGCAGCTTGATGCCGAGCGGGGCCTCATAGGTCCCCGGCGTGCTCACGTGACCGGAAAGGTTGAAGATCCCGACGCCCTTGGACTTTACCGTGCCGAGGTCCCCGACCCAGTCGGCGCCGTTCAGCACGATCGACGGAACGACGGCGATCGACTCGACGTTGTTCACGTTCGTCGGGAAGGCGTACACGCCGGCCACGGCCGGGAACGGCGGCTTGTTCCGCGGCAACCCGCGCTTGCCCTCCAGCGAGTCCAGCAGCGCGGTCTCCTCGCCGCAGATGTACGCGCCGGCCCCGGCGTGGATGATGACCTCCACGTCGAACCCGGAGCCGAGGACGTTCTGGCCGAGGTACCCGGCCGCGCGCGCCTCCTGCACCGCGTTGCGCAGCCGCCGGATTACGTGCAGGACCTCGCCCCGGACGTAGATGAACGCGTGGCCGGCCCCGATCGCGTACGAGCCGATGGCCGCGCCCTCGATGAGCAGGTGCGGGTTGGCCATCATCAGCGGGACGTCCTTGCAGGCACCCGGTTCGGATTCGTCCGCGTTGACCACCAGGAAGTGCGGCTTGTTGTCGCCCTTCGGCAGGAAGTTCCACTTCACGCCGGTCGCGAAGCCGGCCCCGCCGCGGCCGCGCAGCCCGGCGTCCCGCACGACCGTGATGACCTCGTCACGCGACATGCCGAGCGCCTTCGGCAGCGCCTGCCAGCCGCCCGCCCGCCGGTACCCGTCGAGGGTGAAGATGTCAGGCTGGTCCCAGTGCGCGGTCAGCACCGGGGTCAGGGTGTCGGTCACCGCGACTCCTTCGCGTGGTCGCCCGCCCTGTGGTTGCCTGCGGAGCCCGGCTCGGGCGCGGTCCA
>DATJIF010000129.1:0-5361 GCA_035493475.1 Actinospica sp. | reverse complement strand
GTACATCCGCTTCGACGAGAACGCGGCCGTCCTGATCAAGGACGGCGGCGACCCGCGCGGCACCCGCATCTTCGGCCCGGTCGGCCGTGAGCTGCGTGACAAGCGCTACATGCGCATCATCTCGCTGGCGCCGGAGGTGCTGTGACCATGGGGAAGCAGCGCATCAAGAAGGGTGACCTGGTCCAGGTCATCACCGGCAAGGACAAGGGCCTGCAGGGCAAGGTCATCCAGGTCCTGCCCGAGGCCGGCAAGGTCATCGTCGAGGGCGTGAACCGGGTCAAGAAGCACACCAAGGTCGGCCAGACCGCGCGTGGCTCCAAGACCGGCGGCATCGTCACCGTCGAGGCCCCGATCCAGGCCAGCAACGTCATGCTGCTGGTCGAGCACGAAGGCAAGAAGGTCGTCACCCGCGTGGGCTTCCGGCGTGAGGAGCAGGAGCGCCGCCTGCCCGACGGTTCGACCAAGACGGTCACGCGTTCCGTGCGGTACGCGAAGAAGACCGGAGAGGCGATCTGATGACTGTCACCGACGAGACTCAGACCAAGGTCACCCCGCGTCTCAAGGAGCGCTACCGCTCCGAGATCAAGCCGGCCCTGCGTGAGCAGTTCAACTACGCGAACGTCATGCAGATCCCGGGCGTCACCAAGGTCGTCGTGAACATGGGTGTGGGCGACGCCGCCCGCGACTCGAAGCTGATCGAGGGCGCCATCCGCGACCTGCAGGCCATCACCGGCCAGAAGCCGGCCGTGACCAAGGCCCGCAAGTCCATCGCGCAGTTCAAGCTGCGTGAGGGCCAGCCGATCGGCACCCACGTCACCCTGCGCGGCGACTACATGTGGGAGTTCCTGGACCGCCTGGTCAGCATCGCGCTGCCCCGCATCCGCGACTTCCGCGGCCTGAGCCCGAAGCAGTTCGACGGCAAGGGCAACTACACCTTCGGTCTCAACGAGCAGTCCATGTTCCACGAGATCGACCCCGACAAGATCGACCGCGTCCGGGGCATGGACATCACGGTGGTCACGACCGCCGCCAACGACGACGAGGGCCGCGCGCTGCTCAAGCTGCTCGGCTTCCCCTTCAAGGAGGCCTGATCATGGCGAAGACCGCGCTGATCAACAAGGCGAACAAGAAGCCGAAGTTCAAGGTCCGTGGCTACACCCGGTGCCAGAAGTGCGGCCGCCCGCACTCGGTGTACCGCAAGTTCGGCCTCTGCCGCGTCTGCCTTCGCGAGATGGCACACGCGGGCGAGCTGCCGGGTGTGACCAAGTCGTCCTGGTAGGCTGACCGCAGGCTGACGGACCGTCAGGTCCCGAGGTCGCTTGCTGTCATGCATGCTGTCATCAGCTGTGCCCCCACGCGAAAGCGCGGGGGCACAGCTGTTTCATGCCCCCAATGATTGACGTCGGCGGCCTGCGGAGTCGGGTGCCGCCTGCCTAACCAAAAATCGCCGCTCCGCGACGGTGGCAATAAAGCGCGCACGGCTCGCGCTGGGCTCGATCCGCGTCGGCGGCCTGCGGGAAAACCGTGTAAAAAGGTGCTTCTTCGCGCTAGGCGGTGCGCTTCGACCACCGTCGTTTCCAGATCCCGTACCGGATGCCATCCGCAGCGAGAAATATGACCTGGATCAGGATCACAGTCCGCAGCGCGGTCGGCCACGCTTCGCCGGAGATCGCCCACGCCGCCGCCATCGCCGCTGCCAGGGCCGCCACGCCTGCGGCGTAGCGGCGCCGACTCACCCGAGACCATCGGAGCGGCGGATAGATGGGCTCGAAGGGCGTCATGGGCACAGGCTCGCGTATGCCGCCCATGCTGGTCAAGGTGGTTCTGACCTGCGCGGATATCGCGATATGAGGCTATGAAAAATCGCCGCTCCGCGACGGTGGCAATCAATCAGCGCACGGCTCGCGCTGGGCTCGATCCGCGTCGGCGGCCTGCGGGAAAACCTCGTATGGGCACAGGCTCGCACACTCCGAACCGGTCATACATCCTGACTTTCCTGCGGGGCTACGAGTTCTACTTCGAAGGCGTCTTCGTTCTCCAGGTAGGCGGCGTAGTGGGTGGGGCCGCCAGCGTGGGGGTGGAGGTCGGGGAAGAGGAGGCGCCAGCCGTGGGTGGGGGCGGTGGTGGTGAGGTGGTCCAGGGTGGCGCGGTCTTGGATGTGGAAGGCCAGGTGGTTGAGGCCGGGGCGTAGGCGGTCGTGGGGGCCGGCGGTTTGGGCGGGGGATTGTTCTACGACGATGTAGGTCGTGCCTAGGCGCCAGCTGCGGCCGGCTTCCCAGGTTTGGTATTCGGCGTAGCCGAGGGTGGTGAGGAGCCAGCCGAAGGAGGCTATGGCGCGGTCCAGGTCGGGGACCCAGAGCTCTACGTGGTGCAGGGAGCCGTGGGGCGGGGTGGCGGGGGGATTCAGGGGACTACTCCGTCCATCGGGAGGTCTTGGCGGCGCGGGTCTGCCAGGTGCGGACGGCTTCGCCGGGGCCCTGCCAGCGGTGGCAGAACTCTTCCAGTTCTCGGCAGCGGCGGAGCATTTCGGCTTGGCGGTCGGGCCAGGTCGGGATGGGGCCTGCGTACGCGGCGTGGAAGTCGGCTAGGGCGTCGCGGTGGTCGGGGTGGTGGGTGCGGATGATCCACTCGCACCACGCCAGGTCTTCGATGGGGTCGCCTCGGTGGACGAATTCCCAGTCGAGGAGGGCTGTCACGACGAAGGTGTCTGGGTCCAGGAGGGTGTTGTTGGGGCCGAAGTCGCCGTGGACGATGACGGTTCCGTCGGCTGTGGGGATTTGGTGGAGTCGGCGGAGTAGGTGGCCGCAGGCGCTTAGGACGGCGGGGGCGTGTCCTTTTGCTATGAGGTCTTGGCCTTGGGTGCCGGGGACTCGCTCCATATCCAGGGTGAGCGTGTCTTGGTGGACGGCTTTGAGGGTGGGGACGGGGAGGTGGGGGCGCAGCGTGGTCAGGGCGTCGGCTTCGCGGCGTAGGCGGGTGGCGGCGTCTGGGCCTTGGTAGGTCTTGGTGACGTGGGTGGAGTCGGCCATGGTGCGGTTGGTGTAGCCGTGGGGGAGGGGGTGCACGGGGGAATCGTAGCCGGGGGCAGTGTGATGGGGGTCACATTATTGGGGCGACGGAAAACTCGGGGGTGGGTGGTCAAGACAGGTGGAACCGGTTGCCCGGGAGTCGAGGGATTGAGGAGTTCGCCATGTCTGAGCAGGTCAGGACGGCTGTGGTCACGGGGGCTAGTCGGGGGTTCGGTCGGGCTATCGCGGCCGCGCTGGTGGCGTCGGGGACGCGGGTCGTGGGGATCGCGCGGGATTCGGGGGCGTTGGGGGAGGTGGCCACGGCGCTCGGGGACGGGTTCACTCCGGTCGCGGCGGATGTGACGGCGGAGGGGCTCGCGGAGTCCGTGCTGGGCGAGTACCGGCCGTCGTTGCTGGTGCTGAACGCGGGGGCGGCGCCGTACGTGGCGCCGGTGCAGGAGCAGAGTTGGGAGTCGTTCAGCCGGAACTGGCACGTGGACACGCGGCACGTGTTCGAGTGGACTAAGGCGGCGCTGCTGCTTCCGTTGGCGCCGGGCAGCGTGGTGGTGTCGATGTCGAGCGGGGCGGCGATCGCGGGGTCGCCGCTCAGTGGCGGGTACGCGAGTGCGAAGGCGGCGATCCGGTACATCCGGGGCTACGCGGCGGACGAGGCGGGGCGGGCCGGGCTGGGACTCCGGTTCACGACGGTGCTTCCGCAGCTCTCGCCGAGCGGGATCGGGGATCCGGGGGTGGACGCGTACGCGGCGCGCGGCGGGATCGATCGGGAGACGTTCCTCGCGAACATGGCGCCGTTGCTGACGCCGGAGCTCGTGGCGAAGGCGGTTCTGGAGATCGCGGCGGATCCCGGGGCCGCGCCGGAGTACGTGGTCGGCGGGGCCGGGTTCCGGCCGGTCGAGTGACGTGGGTGAGGTGGATCGAGGGCGGACTGGGATAGCGTCGAGAGTCACCATGGACGACGCATCGTTCGCCGCGCTGACGGAGCCGTATCGGCCCGAGCTGGTCGTGCACTGCTACCGGATGCTCGGCAGCGCTCACGACGCCGAGGATCTGGTGCAGGAGACGTATGTGCGGGCCTGGCGCGGGATCGACCGGTTCGAGGGGCGGTCCTCGGTGCGCCGCTGGCTGTACAAGATCGCGACGATGGCCTGCCTGACCGCGCTGGAGACGCGTGGTCGGCGGCCGTTGCCGTCGGGGCTCGGCGGTCCGGCGTCGGATTATCGGACCGCTGATCTCGGGCGGACGGGGGAAGTGGAGTGGTTGGAGCCGCTGCCGGATTCGATGATGGACGCGGGTGCAGCGGGGACTGCGGATCCGGCGGCCGTCTCGGCGGCGCGGGCGGGGGTGCGGCTGGCGTTCATCGCGGCGCTGCAGGTGTTGTCGGCGCGGCAGCGGGCGGTGCTGACGTTGCGCGACGTGCTGGCGTTCCGGACCGCGGAGGTCGCCGAGATGCTGGACGTCTCGGCCGCATCCGTCGACAGCACCCTGCGACGGGCGCGGGCCCGGCTGGCCGCGGCGGGGCCGGTGCAGGACGAGATCGCGGAGCCCGACGACGAAGGTGTGCGCAGGCTGCTCGACTCGTATGTGGACGCGTTCACCCGGGCCGACGCGGCTGCTCTGGTGTCTCTGCTGCGTGCGGACGTGGCGTTGGAGATGCCGCCGATCCCGGCCTGGTTCGCCGGGCGGGAGGCGGTGGTGGCGTTCCTGGCCGCGCGGGTGCTGCGTCCCGGGCATTGGCGCTTCGTGCCGACGCGGGCGAACACGCAGCCCGCGTTCGTCGTCTACCGCCGGGTGGACGACGGGGAGAACGCGGAGGGCGGAGAGTACGTCGCGTACGGGGTGCAGGCGCTGACGTTGCGGGGCGGACTGGTGGCGCGGATCTCGTCGTTCAACGAACCGCGGCTGGTGTCCGATTTGGGCGGGCCCACGGTGCTCTGTTAACCTGTACCGACGCGCACTCGCCAGTGGTGTGTGCGCGTATGGGCGCTCTAGCGAAAGCGAGTCCGTCACCCAGGTCCGCGGTGCTCCCCGGAGAACTGTCGGATACCCGGTGGCTGCTGGTTCAGCCGTGCTGCACGGCTTCCCCAGGTGCCCTTTGCTCTGTCACTACGACGCCGTAGGTCCTCCCGGCGAATCAAGGGCAACGCACCTGACCTCAGGTACGCGGTCCACGACGCGCTCGGGCCGGAAACCGCGGTGGGAAGGCCCAAGGCCCCCTTATGACCATGACTGACCCGATCGCAGACATGCTCACGCGTCTGCGCAACGCCAACTCGGCGTACCACGACCAGGTCACCATGCCGTCCTCCAAGCTGAAGGCTCGCATCGCCGAGAT
>DATJIF010000128.1:0-19778 GCA_035493475.1 Actinospica sp. | reverse complement strand
CCCACTCGTAGGCGGGGAACTTGCCGTTCGGGTGCTGATAGCGCTGGGAGAGGAAGGTGAGCAGCTGCGCCCGGGCGAAGCCGGGGTCGATCCCGGCCATGGCGGCGCAGTGGAAGGCCAGGTCCCAGGACGCGAACCAGGGGTACTCCCAGGGATCGGGCATCAGCAGCACGTCACGCGCCCAGAAGTGGCTCCAGGACGCGTTCCGGTCGTGCGCGCGGTGCTCGGGCGGCAGCGGCTGCGCGGGGTCGCCGGCGGCCCAGCGGTGCACGTCGTAGTGGTAGAACTGCTTGGCCCACACCAGCCCCGCGTACGCCTGCCGCATGATCCGCGCGTCCTGCGTGCTCGCCTCGGCCGGCGTCAGCTCCGCGTAGAACTCGTCCGCCTCACGCTGCCGCTGCTCGATCACACCCTCGGCCGCGAACGCCTCCTCCTCGGCCGTCAGCGTCAGATGCAGCACGCGGGTCTCGCCGGGCGCGAGTTCGAGAACGTAGTGCAGCGCGCCCTTCGTCCCCTCAAGCTCCGGATTGACGCTCGGCGCGCCGGACACGACGTGGTCTCCGATGCCGTCCTTCGGGTAGTCCGAGACGTTCTCCCCGCGGAAGAGCAGCTCCGCGTTCGTCTCGTTGTCGCACAGCAACGCCTCCGGGTCGAGTCCGGAGGCGTCGGCGAGCGTGACCGGCGAGAAGTGCGAATGCCGCGCGGTCAGCCGCCCCGGCGCCCCGCTCACGCCGACGAGGCCGGAATCCACCGCGTCCTCGATGTCGGAGGCGCGTCCCCAGGCCCACATGTTGCGCAGCCACAGGTGCGGCAGCACGTGCAGCGTCGCCGCCTCCGGCCCCTGGTTGGCCACGGTCAGTCGGATGGCGTACGACTCCGGCGAAGCCTTCGCGTAGTCCGCGGTGATGACGAAATACCGGTCCTCGTCGAAGATCCCGGTGTCGACGAGCTCGAACTCGCCCAGATCCTTCGACCGCCCCGCGTTCTCCGCGCGCAGCCGTGCATACGGGAACTCGCCCTGCGGATAGTGGTAGCGCCAGGAGAGCCACGAACCGGTGGGAGTGGCGTCCTCGTACCACCAGTAGTCCTTGGCGTCCTCGCCGTGATTGCCCTCGGCGTTGCCCAGACCGAACGCCCGCTCCTTCAGGATCGGATCGCGGCCGTTCCAGAACGCGAGCGCGAAGCACCAGTCCTGGTTCAGATTAGATAGCCCGGCGAGCCCGTCCTCGCTCCACCGGTAGACCCGCGACCGGGCATGGTCGAACGGGAAGTACGACCAGGCGTCCCCGTCCGCGCTGTAGTCCTCGCGCACGGAACCCCAGGCCCGCTCGGACAGATAGGGCCCCCACTCGCGCCAGGGAACCCTTTTCTCGTCCGCCTCCGTCAACCGCCGCCGCTCCGCAGTCTCAGCCACGGGGTCCAGTCTGCCTTGCGACGGCGGTTTCCGCTCAACGGGGCACTACTGGTTATCGAGCGAACCTCCGCACAGCACACACGCTGCTGCGACTGCCGTCGCGTCGGCACGAGGACTCTGAACACGCGAATTCGCAGAAGGGCTTGATCCGAACGCCCCAAGCGACAGGACAGCAAGCAGACCTATCGCCGCGAGACCACCATAAATCGTTCGTAACCTGGACATAGTCATCCTCAAAGTAACGCCATGGCAAGGTGACCAGTATCGCGTATGGCCCAACCCGGCATAGTCATCCACCTAGTACTACGCTTTTGGGCTGGCTCCGGCCACTGTCAACCAGTGTCGTCGGTCCCAGTACCTACCGCGAGCCCCCTGGCTGGCAGGTAGGTGCCAAGAAGGATGTTGCCATGCGAGGATTTCACTGATGCGCATGCCGCGGCCCTTCCGGCACGACGGCACATATCGACCATAAGGAGTCGAATCGGCTCATGAGCGACACATCGAATGCGATGGGCGAGCAGGTACTGCTGGCTCTCGGCCTCGACATGGTCTGCGTTCAGGTGTACCTCACGATGCACGCCGTGCCGACCGCCGACACGGTTGAGATCGCCAACCGCCTCAGCCTTGAGATATCCGAGGTGGTGGACGCCCTCGACGAGTTGGCCGACCTCACGCTGCTGCGCCCCGGACTCGCCCCTTCCGGCCGGCTGCGCCCCGTCTCCATCGAACGGGCCCTGCACACCCTGCTGCGCCAGCAGGCGGAACAGCTCAAGGCACAGACCAACGCGCTCTCCCAGCTTCAGTCCGCGGTCACCGAACTGCTCGCTTCCCGCCCCGCCCGCTCGGACTCCTTCGGCCAGGTCGACGTCGAGACGATCACCGGGGACGAGACGATCCAGCAGCGGCTCGAGGAGCTCGGGATGCGGGCCACCCAGAGCGTCTACTCGCTCCTTCCCGGCGGCCCGCAGCCGCGTGAGGTGCTCGACGCCGCGCGCCCGTTCGACGGGGAGCTGTCGGAGCGCGGCGTGCACGTTCGCGCCATCTACCAGACCTCCATCAAGAGCGACCGCCGGAACATGGAGTACGCGCGCTGGCTGAGCGGCCTCGGGGCCGAGGTCCGCTGTGCTCCGGTCATCCCAGTGCGCGTCCTGCTGATCGACAACGAGACGGCGGTGCTGGGTCACCGCCAGGCGCCGCTGCCCTACGAGATGTTCGTCATCCGCGAGCCCGGAATCCTGGCGCCGCTGATCGCCCTCTTCGACATCAGCTGGAACGCGGCGGAGCCGCTCGACCTGCCGGACGCGAAGAGCGAGGAGACCGAGGCGCAGCCGACCGCCCAGGAACTCGCGCTGCTGCGGCTTCTCGCGGTCGGCAGTACGGACGAGGCGGTGGGCAAGAAGCTGGGTGTCTCGGTGCGGACGGTGCGCCGGATCATGGCGGACCTGATGGAACGGCTGGGGGCGTCGAGCCGGTTCGAGGCGGGGCACAAGGCGACGCAGCGCGGGTGGCTGTAGGGAGACGGGTGTCCTGCGGGGGCGCTGAGGATCGAGGGTGACGCGCGTTCGGCAGCTCCGGGGAGAGGAAGCCTGCCGCCCTGGGCGGGGCCAGTGTGGGCCCGTGGCCCCGCCACAGGGGTTCAGGCAGCGGCTTCGCGATGCCGCGTGCCGAGGCCGGGAATCTGGTGGGGGATCCGGCTCGTGGAACTGAGTCTGCCCTACCGGGCATAGCTGACTGAAGGGTTCAGATCTGGCACGACCCTGCATGGCATGAAGCTGTCAGCTCGGCGCCAACCCCTGCATGCACGTTGCACGAAATGAATTCGGGACTCCCGCGCTGACCTGCGCGGGAGCCCCGAAGATTCCAAAGTTGTTAACAGTCTTTACGAAAGGATTCCGGTCAGGACACCGCGGCCGCGCCGTGCAGCGAGCGGATCTCGTGGGTGATCTTCATCGAGCAGAAGTGCGGGCCGCACATCGAGCAGAAGTGCGCCTGCTTGGCCGGGGCCGCGGGCAGCGTCTCGTCGTGGAAGGCGCGCGCGGTGGCCGGATCCAGCGCGAGGTTGAACTGGTCCTCCCAGCGGAACTCGAAGCGGGCGTCGGACAGCGCGTCGTCCCACGCCTGGGCGCCGGGGTGGCCCTTGGCGAGGTCGGCGGCGTGCGCGGCGATCTTGTAGGCGATCATGCCCTGCTTGACGTCCTCGAGGTCGGGCAGGCCGAGGTGCTCCTTCGGGGTCACGTAGCAGAGCATCGCGGTGCCGTACCAGCCGATCATCGCGGCGCCGATGGCCGAGGTGATGTGGTCGTAGCCGGGGGCGATGTCCGTGGTGAGCGGGCCGAGCGTGTAGAACGGCGCGTCGTCGCACAGTTCCTTCTGCAGGTCCACGTTCTCCTTGATCTTATGCATCGGCACGTGGCCGGGCCCTTCGATCATCACCTGGACATCCATGGCGCGGGCTACCCGGTTGAGTTCGCCGAGCGTCCTGAGTTCGGCCAGCTGCGCGGCGTCGTTCGCGTCGTAGATCGAGCCGGGGCGCAGGCCGTCGCCGAGCGAGTACGTGACGTCGTACTCGCGCAGGATCTCGGTGAGGTCGGCGAAGTGCTCGTAGAGGAAGTTCTCCCGCTTGTGCGCGAGGCACCAGGCGGCCAGGATCGAGCCGCCGCGCGAGACGATGCCGGTCTTGCGGTTCGCGGTGAGCGGCACGTAGTCGGCGAGCACCCCGGCGTGCACGGTCATGTAGTCCACGCCCTGCTCGCACTGCTCGATGACAGTGTCCCGATACACCTCCCAGGACAGCTCCTCGGCCTTGCCGCCGACCTTCTCCAGCGCCTGGTAGATCGGCACGGTGCCGACCGGGACGGGGCTGTTGCGCAGGATCCACTCGCGGGTCTGGTGGATGTCCTTGCCGGTGGACAGGTCCATGATGGTGTCGGCGCCCCAGCGGGTGGCCCACACCATCTTCTCCACCTCGTGCTCGATGGACGAGGCGACCGCGGAGTTGCCGATGTTCGCGTTGACCTTCACCAGGAAGGCCTCGCCGATCACCATCGGCTCGATCTCCGGGTGCCGGATGTTCGCCGGGATCACGGCGCGGCCCGCGGCGACCTCCGCGCGCACCTGCTCCGCGCTCACGCCCTCGCGCAGCGCGATGAACTCCATCTCGGCGGTGGTCTCGCCGCGCCGCGCGTAGCCGAGCTGGGTACGGGCTCCCGACGCGGCCACGGCGGCGCGCTCGGCGATCCAGGGGGCCCGCAGCTTCGGGAGTCCGGCGCGCACGTCGGTGCGCAGGTTCGCGTCCGTGTACGGCCCGGAGGTGTCGTACAGCAGAACGCTGTCACCAGTTGAAAGTTTGACTTCACGCATCGGAACGTTGAAGCGGCCCCGCGCGTCGGTCAAATAGGTCTTGCCGAGCACATTGTCGTTTGACGGAGACAAAGCAGCCATCGCTGCGTTCACACTCCCTACGCCGGCATTATCCGGACAGGTTCATGCGGTCGGCGTGATCGCCCTCTCAGCCCGGATCCGCCCCGAGCTCCCGCGGTTTATTAAGGTGTCTCCGCCACCCTAGCGCGCCGGTCAATCCCCGTCAGCGCGCAGGGTGCGGACCGGCGATCAGTAGTCGCGCTTCTTCTGCAGCTGCCGGCGACGGTACGCCGGGATCGACATCATGAAGCGGTGGTAGCCGTAGTACAGCGCTCCGACCGCGACGGCGCCGAGGGCAATGACCAGCAGCGAGTGGATCGCGAAGGTGATCACGTTCAACACGACCCAGCCGGCGATGAACACACCGGCGACCACCATGAGTGCCTTCAATGCGAACGGCATTTTGCCTTCCCTACCCCTTCAAGTCTGCTGACAGGTCCTACCAGGCCAACGAACGGCGAGCGCGCCGCGTTCCGGCCCAGATCCACGATATATCGCGAATACCCGCAGCGCTACCGGCTCGAACCCCGAATTCCCCCTAGGTGCCGCGACCTGCGCGGACGCGGCGCGCGGCCACCGTGCCCGGACGCCGCTTAGCCCGTCGGCTCGTCTCAAGACGATCCGGCGGGCTGGGAGCGGAGCGGTTGCTCGGGCCTACTTCTTCTTGGCCCGGGCGGCGGTCTTCTTCGTCGCGGCCTTCTTGGCCGGACGGGTCGCCGCCACCTTCTTCGCAGGAGCCTTACGCGCGGGACGGGCGGCCGGGGCGGCCTCCGCCTCGCTGAAGGACCCCTTGCCGTCCGCGAAGGCGGAGCGGCACTTCTCCAGCAGCTTGCGCAGCGTGGCCTGGTCGGTCTTGGACAGCTGCCCGGCGAGCAGCCCCTCGACCTCCTCGACCTTCTTGTCCGCGCGAGCCAGCAGGGTCTTGCCGGAACGGGTGATGGTGGTCTCCATCGCCCGGCCCTGGCCGGGCACCGTGCGGCGCTCGATCAGACCCTTCACGGTGAGGTTGCCCAGCACCGTGGTCATCGTCTGGGGGGTCACCAGGCACTGGCGGGCGAGCTCCGCACCGCTGATGCCGGGAGTCTCAGCGATCACCAACAGCGCCGAGTACTGCGGAACTGTCAGGCCCATCGGCCGAAGAACCGCGTCCTTAGCTCCGGAGAGCTCTTGCTCAAGGCTCTTGACCACGTGGCCGAGCCGGTCATCCATTGCTGTCATAGCGTCGATCATATCCTGTGTCGCACAAAATGCCCGTTTTTGCGCCGGGCCCTGACGCGTACGGGTGATACACAGCGCCCTGCGAGCGCCACCCGGGTTGTGTGCAACAGCTTGCCACAGGTTCTCGACCTCAGGGTGCGGATTGCGGCAACATTCGCCCATGAAGAAATTCGCCATCAAGATCGCGGTCAACGCGGTGGCACTGTGGGTGGCCTCGCTGGTGCTCAAATCAGGGATCACCTTCGAGCACTCCGGCGCCTCCACGGTGCAGCTGGTCGAGACCGTGCTCATCGTCGCGCTCATCTTCGGGCTCGTCAACACGTTCATCCGACCGGTCGTCAAGCTTTTCAGCTTCGGCCTGATCATCGTGACACTCGGCCTCATCACCTTTGTCATCAATGCTCTGATGCTGTGGCTGACCTCTGCGATCTGCGCCCACTTCGCGGTGCAGTTCCACGTCAAGGACTTCGTCTCGGCGCTGCTCGGATCGCTCATCATCACCGTGGTCTCACTGGTGCTGCACGCGGTTCTGCCCGACGACGACAAGTGACCAAGCCCACAGGGCGTCCGCGCCCGGCGCGGACGCACCCCGGGGCGGGGCGGTTCGCCGACCCGGGGGCCGGTGCCTGGCAGAATGCGTATCCGACGCCAAGGCCTGAAGCGAGGGAACAACGGTGAGAACCGCGGATGCGCAGCGGGTGTCTGCGCGCACGAACACACGGGACACGGGCCGCCGACGATGATCGGGGACCAGGTCGCCGAACTGCTCGGCGCGAAAGTCGCGGGGGTCACGGCGCTGGGGACCGGTTCCGGGGGGACCGGCGCCTACCGCGTCGCGCTGCTGTCGGGGGAGAACGTCTTCGCCAAGGCCTATCCGGGCGACGCGCCGGGCTTCCTGGCCGCCGAGGCGCGCGGCCTGCGCTGGCTGCGCGAGGCGGACGGGGCCGCGGTGCCCGAGGTGCTCGGCGAGACCGCGGACCTGCTCGTCACCACGTGGATCACGCCGGGACGGGCCACCCCCGCGGGCGCGGAGGAGCTCGGCCGCCAGCTCGCCACCGTGCACGCACGCGGCGCGCAGAGCTTCGGAGCGCCCTGGGACGGGTATATCGGGGCCCTGTCGATGAGCAACGCCGAGTCCGACGAATGGCCCTCCTTCTACGCCGAACGCCGGGTTCTGCCATACCTGCGCGCGGCCGTGGACAGAAAAGCCGTGGATTTGAGCCAGGCGGCTGACATCGAGCGGGTCTGCGAGCGCATCGAGGAGCTCGCCGGGCCGCCGGAACTGCCCGCGCGGCTGCACGGCGACCTGTGGGCCGGCAACATCCAGTGGGACGTGCGCGGCCGGGCGTGGCTGATCGACCCCGCGGCGCACGGCGGGCACCGGGAGACCGACCTGGCGATGCTGGCGCTGTTCGCCCCGCCCCAGCTGGAGACGATCCTCACCGCGTACGACGAGGTGCACCCGCTGGAGGACGGCTGGCGCGAGCGGGTGGGCCTGCACCAGCTGCACCCGCTGCTGGTGCACGCCGCGCTGTTCGGGGGTTCGTACGGGGCGCAGGCGCACGGAGCGGCCCGCCAGTACCTGTGAGTCAGCACGCTGCCGGAAGGACACGATTCGGACGCGGCTGGGCAAAAGCTGTGTCATAGCCGGTACAGACGACTCTCATCGAGCTATTAGAGTGGCCGGTCGGTGGGGCTCACAACCGGCCACCCGGCCGGGTGAACACAAGGAGCTTGGCCCTATGGAGTACTGCGGTAACTGCGGCGAGTTTGCGGAGGGCCGCTTCTGCCGGATGTGCGGGACCCCCGTGGGCGACGTGACGGGGCTGGACACCCAGGCGATGGCGGCGGTCTCGACGGGATACGGCTACGAGCCCACGCAGGCGCTGGCGGCGGTCCCGGCCGGTTACGGAGCGGAGCCGACGCAGGTGTTCGGCGGAATGCCGACGGCGCCCGTCCAGCCGCCGAGCGAGTTCGACAGCCTGTTCCGCAGCGCGGACGGCGGTCCGGGCATGCACGGCCAGACGCAGATGCTGCCGCCGGTCGTCGAGACCGACTACCGGATGCAGCCGCCGGACGGCGGGCGGATCCCGTCGGCACGGCGCGACCCGGACGAGGACGAGCCGCGCACGAGCCGGCCGGTCGTGATCGCCACGGTCGGCGCCGTCGTGGTGGCCGCGGGCGTGATCCTCGGTCTGCTCTACCTGGGCAACCAGGGCAACACCACCACCGCGGGCAGCACGACCACGACCCAGGCCGGAGCGGCGAACGCCAGTGCCTCGCAGGCGCCCGGCGTGATCTCCGTCCCGACCACCAGCTCCTCGCCGACGCCGTCCAGCGCGCCGACCTCGGCGGCCGCGTCCACCAGCGCCGGCTTCCACGGCGACAGCCTGCCGCTCGGCCCCGGTTCGCAGGGCAGCCTGGTGAAGTGGGTGCAGGAGCGGCTCAAGCAGCTCGGCTACTACCAGGGCAGCGTCACCGGGTCCTTCGACCAGGCGACGGCGCTGGCGGTGCAGCAGTTCCAGGCCGCCTCCGGGGTCACCGGCGACGCGGCGAGCACCGTCGGCGCGCACACCCGGCTGGCGCTGGAGGCCGCGGGCAGCACGCCCTCGCTGCGTCCGGGGACCAGGAACGCGGACGTGAGCCGGCTGAACCAGTCCCTCGACTACGCGGAGAGCGCCGGCCTGTCCGGCAGCCGCTACACGATGACGACGGCCGAGGCGGTCGCGTTCTACCAGCAGGCGGTGGGCCTGACGCCCACCGGCGAGATGGACGCGTCGACCTGGGCCAAGCTGCAGTCGGGCACCCTGGCCGGCTCCACCTTCAGCGGCGGCTCCGGTTTCGGCGGCAACTGAGCGCAGGCCGTCGTCAGCCGTCCAGGCCGGCGGCGGCCACCAGCCGATCGCGCTCGCCCTGGTCGATCGCCGTCCAGCGGGTCGCCCGGATCGCCCCCTCCAGGGCGAGCAGCGTGTGCACGCACTCCTCGGGCGGGGTCTGCGCGGCGATCAGCTGCCACACCTCGAGCGCGCCCTGCCGCTTGAGCTGTTCCAGCGTCTCGACGCCGACGGAGCGCAGCCGGGCCGAGAGCACCGGGCCGATGTTGACGGCCCGGTCTATCGCCAGTCCGTGAATGACAGTTGCCACCGAGTCTCACCCTCCTGTGCCGGTGATTCCACCTTCACCCGGCTCCGGCGGCACGGCCACCCGAATCGCCCTTGCGGGTCACAGTCGGTGCAACTCCCGGCACGCCGGGCTTCTACTTTCATATCGATCGCATGTCGGTACCCTCGCGCGGTCCTCGCGGATCCGCGCGTCCGGTTACCGTGAACAGTGCAAACCCAGAATGGAGGGGTCATGGACGTCGCCAACATCGGCGTGACGACACCGACGACGCCCGGAACACTCGAGGACACGGTCGCCGGCGCCGAGGCCGAACTGGCCCAGGCCCAGATCGACCTGGAGCACACCCGTGCCCAGCTCGACCACCTCACCCGGCAGCAGCACAGCCAGCTGGGACCGCTCTACGACCAGCTGGACCAGCTCGACCTGGACATCGCCGGGCTGCGCGCGACGATCACCGGAGACCCGGAGGACCTGCGTCGGCTGCAGCAGCTTTACGGCACACCCGAACCCGCGGCGGATCCGCTGACCGACCCGCTGCCCGAACCCGTGCCCGCCATCGACCCGGAGTACGCCAGTTCGCTGCGCTTCACCGAGCCCGTCGAGGCCCCGGCGGAGGAGGCGCCGAGCCCGGCCAAGGTGGCCCAGCGGATCTACCGCGAGCTCGCCCGGCGCGCGCACCCCGACCTGGTGCAGGACCCGGTGGAGAAGGAGCGCCGCAGCGCCTTCATAGCCCGGGTGAACGACGCGTACCGCCGCCAGGACCTCTACGAGCTGCAGCGGCTCGCCGAGGAGTGGACGGTGCTCAACAACGCGGGTCCGAGCGACCCGACGGTGCGGCAGCTGTGGCTGCGGCAGCGGCTGATCTGGCTCAAGGCGCGGATCGCCGAGTCCCGGGTGGAGCGCGAGACGCTGCTGTCCAGCCCGATCGGCCAGGTGCTGCTCGAGGTCGGCGCGGCCCTGGTGCTCGAGGTGCTCGGCTCCCGGCTTTACGAGCAGATCAACATGAAGGAACAGCAGCTGAACCTGCTCCGGCAGCAGCTGCTGATGCCGCAGTAGGACACCCAGTCCCGGTGCGGCGGGCCCGGGCCCGCGGTCGTGGCGCGGGCTCGCGGGAGCCTCAGCGGAACTCCGTGGCCAGTCCGGTGGCCACGGCGAGCCCGGTGGAGCGGTCGAGCAGGTAGCCGTTCAGGCTCTCGGTCACCGCGCGCGGCTCGATGACCATGTCGTCGATCCCGGGGCCGAAGCGCGCGGTCAGCCTGGCTTCGCTCAGCGCCGTCAGGTCCGTGTGCGAGACGATGTTGAACCAGTGCCGCACGGCCGCGGGCCATTCCCCCTGGCTGCTGCGCGGCGGCGGGTCGAGCAGGTCGAAGACAACCGAGGGCCCGCACAGCGCCGGCCCCAGCGTGACGAACGTGACCGCCGCCTGGTCGCTCACCGCGCACAGCGCCTCGTACGCGATCAGCCCGCCGAGCGCGTGCCCGACCACCACCTGCGTCTCCGGGCCGATGCAGGCCTGCGTGCGGTCCCGCAGCTCGTGCCGGAACTTCCGGTCGGTCAGATAGCGCCGCAGCTCGCGCGCGGCGTCCTCGGGCGGCCTGGGCTGGTGCGCGAAGTGCCGGGTGGCGGCCAGCGCGCGCGGCAGGTCCGCCGGCTCGCCGCGGCCCTGCCCGGTGCGCACGGCGGCGGACCACCAGCCCTCCAGCAGCCGCCGCTCGATCCGCTCCGCCTCGGCGGCCGCGTTCGGCGGCTCCGGCAGCGAACGCAGATCGGCGAACTCGACCACCTTGATCCGGTCGGAACCGGGCACCTGGCCGCGCACGGCGCGCAGCGAGGACAGCAGGGCGGCCGCGATGCGTGGCGGACCCGTGTCGGTATCCGGGTTCGGCACCACGACTATGACCGCCATACGTGGCCCCCTCGGGGTGTGCTCACTACTCCGTGCCTGTCCGGACTGCCGCGCGCCCCTCGACGCCGCGACGGCCGTCCCCGCTGACTGCGCGTCAGATCATCCTATAGCGCCAGCGTAACCGAAGCACGACCCCTGGTAAGCGTCCGTGCGGCGGTGACCGGAGAAAGGCACAAGTTGTTACCTACCGGTTACCGTGGCGCACGTCCGCGAGCCAGTCCCGGGCCGCCGCGAACTCCGCGTCGGTGTTGCCGGGGCGGATCGTCGGGGCCTGCCGGTCGGCGCGCGGGTAGGAGCCGAGGAAGCGCAGGTGCGCGCTGTTGCGCCGCAGGCCGAGCAGCGCCTCGCCGACCCGCTCGTCGCCGATGTGCCCCTCGCAGTCGATGCAGAAGTAGTACTTACCCATGGCCTCGCCGGTGGGCCGGGACTCGATCCGGCACAGGTTGACCCCGCGCCGGGCGAACTCCTCGAGGATCTCCATCAGCTCGCCGGGGTGGTTGTCGCGCAGGCCCACGGTGATCGAGGTCTTGTCCAGCCCGGTCGGCTCCGTCGGGCGTCCCGGCCGGGTGACGACCACGAAGCGGGTCTGCGCGCCCGCGTTGTCGTGGATGTCGTCGGCGAGCACCTCGAGCCCGTAGCGCGCGGCCGTGAACGCCCCGGCCAGCGCGGCGTCGAACTCCCCGTCGCGCACCCGCCGGGCGGCCTCCGCGTTGGACGCGGCCGTCTCCCAGCGCACGTCCGGCAGTTCGGAACCGAGCCAGCGGCGGCACTGCGGCATCGCGACCGGGTGGCTGGCGACCGTCTTGACCGAGGCCAGGTCCGTGCCGGGACGCACCAGCAGCGCGAACGAGATCGGCAGCACCAGTTCGCGCACGATCATCAGCGGCTCACCGGACGCGAGCTCGTCGATCGTCGCCGTGACCGCACCCTCGACCGAGCTCTCCATCGCGGCGACCGCGGCCTCGCACTCGCCGGTGCGCACCGCGTCGAAGGCGGCGGGCACCGAGGGGTACGGCACGCCCTCGATCTGCGCAGCCTCCGGCAGGCTCAGCAACGCGGCCTCAGTGAAGGTGCCCGCGGGCCCGAGGTACGCGTAACGGCGAAGTGACGCATGCGACATGCGATCTAAACTACCGCGCTCGGTACCTGCGCACGTCGCTCGTTCGGCCCATTGCTCCGATCAACACTTACGTGATCGCGGCGCCGGACAGCACCCGCTCCAGATCCGCCCGCAACTGCGGCACGGTAATCTGCTCGACCAGCCACTCGAGGTGCGCCTTGCCGTCCGACGTGTACGCGAGCACCTGCAACCCGTGCGTGACCTGGTAGTCGCCCGCGAAGCTGGTCGGCTTCTCCACATCCACGCCCACGCCAGCTCCCGAGTCGTGGATGACGTCCCACGACGCGGTCAGCCCCTGCGAGCTGGGCAGGTTGTAGCGGGCCAGCCAGGTCTTCATCACGCTGGTGGTGTCGCGCCACGGATCGGTGGTGATCAGGTCGAACGTGATCCGCTTCTGGTCCGCGGCGGGCAGCCCGCGCCAGGCCGCGCTGACGTCCGCCACCGTGGTCGGGCAGTCGTCGGTGCAGTGCGTGAAGCCGTAGAAGACCAGCGTCAGGTCGCCCTTCGCCGGGGCCGTAACGCGCGTGCTGCCGCCGGAGCTGGAGCTGAACGTGCCGCTCGGCAGGTTGTACGCCTTGGTCAGCACGAAGCCGCTGTACGCGGAGGACGGGCCGAGCTGCGTCGCCTGCGCCACCGCGGAACCGCCGGTGGTCGCGCTGGAACCGCACCCGGCCAGCGCGCCGAGGCCGAGGACGCCGGCCGCGCCGAGCAAGAGAGTCTTCCGCAGGTTCTTCACGGCTCCGATGGTGCCACGGGAGTCCGCGAACGTGAGCACTGGGGCCATTCGAGCGAATTTCTCGCACCGGATGGGCAGTTTCCGGTCGCATTGATGGCGTAGTGATCCTAGAAGTCGGTAATACCTATCCACGTGTCCTTAAGACGCGGGAGGTAAGAGCTCGTGGTGGACGTGAACTGGACCCTGCTGCTGCCCCGCGAGGCGCAGAGCGTGGGCAAGGCGCGACGCATGCTGAGGGACACCGCCGACCTGGTGGGTATGGATCCCGACATCACCTTCGACCTCGGCGTGGCGTTGACCGAGGCATGCGCCAACGTGATCGAGCACTCCGGTCCGGCCGAGGGCTACTGGGTCGCGGCGGGAATCAGCAACGATCGCTGTTGGGTGGACGTGATCGACAACGGAGTGGGCTTCGCCCCGCGCCGCCTCGTCGAGGTGCGCGGCCAGCGGATAAGGCCCGCCGCGGTGCAGAACACCGCCGACATGGCCGAGAGCGGACGAGGCCTCATGCTCATCGAGGCCCTCTGCGACCGGGTGGACTTCAGAAACCACCCGGCCCGCGGCGCGATGATCCACTTCGAGCGCGATCTCAAGCCCCGCGAATCCCTCGCCGCCTGACGAGGCCGGGCCGACGCCTGGCAGACTCAGGACGTGGCGATGGCAATGGCTAACGCGAAGGCGAACAGCGGCGGCGGCAACAAGGTCGCGCCGAGCGGTGACGCGGCCGGCGTGACCCAGAAAGACGCCGCGGCCCGATCCGACCACGCCCACCGCCCCGCCACCTTCGACGCGGTGGTACTAGCCGGCGGCCTCGCACGCCGCCTGGAAGGCGTGGACAAGCCCGCCCTGGACATCGGCGGCGTCACACTCCTGGACCGCGTCATCCAAGCGTGCACCGAGGCCCGAGACATCATCTGCGTGGGCCCAGAACGAGAACGCTCCTCAGCCTCGGCCTCCGCGCCCGTCCGCTGGACCCGCGAGCACCCACCCGGAGCGGGCCCCGTAGCCGCAGTCGCCGCCGCCCTCGAAGCCACCCAAGAGCCCCCCACCCGAGAGGTCGTGCTCCTAGCCGCCGACCTCCCGTTCCTGACCGCCGACATCGTCCACACCCTGTGGACAGCCGCCGCCAACCACGACGGCGCCGTCCTCGTCGACCGCGACGGCAAAGACCAATGGCTCGCCGCCTGCTACCAACGCAGCGCCCTGACCCAAGCCATCACCCGCCTGGCCCAGGAACACGGCGGCACCGCAGGCCTGTCCCTCAAACGCCTACTGACAGGCTTCGACCTCGCCCGCGTGCCCGACAAGCAGGGCCAGGCTTTCGACTGCGACACCTGGGAGGATGTGGACCATGTTCGAAGACTGGTTGACCGAAGTGGCGCGGATCACCGGCCGCCCCGAGCTGAACCTGACCACTGACCAGCAGAAGCAGGTCCTAGACCTAGCCCGCGAAGCCGCCCACGGCGTAGCCCGCCCCGCCGCCCCCCTCACCACCTTCCTGGCGGGCTACGCCCTGGGCACCGAAGGCGACCTGGAACGCCTAACCGCCCTGGTCGCCGACCTAAGCACCGCCGCCCAAGCCCGCCCCCCGAAAGACGAGGCGTAGCGGCAGGTTCAGCCTGCGGTCAGTGGTCGGCCCTACCTACGCCGCCGCCACTGCGCTCGTCCCTCGCTTCGTGCCGCCGACTACGTCCGGGCCGACTACATACCCCGCCCACCTGCCCTACTCAACCGGGCCCTACAGTCGCTGCGCTCCTTCGGGTAACGCCCTCCGGGCTAGAACCCAGCCTCCGGCCCGGCACGCGGCTTAGCGGGATCACTTGTGTCAGTACTGACCGAGTCTGAGCACCGCGGCAGCCTCGATGAGGCCGGAGCGCTCAAGCTGTCCGAGCGCATCACCGAATGACTCCGGCGGATTGCGTCGTTCGTCGACGATCTGCTGAACGCAGGCGTGAACCAAACGATCGTTGATGTCGATGAGGTCCAGCACGAAGTCGTCCGGCGACCGGGCCTCGATACCCGACGGCTTAAGGCACTCCTCGGGGAAGTCGCGGAGGTTATTGGTGACGATGACCTGCGCGTCGGCCTTGATCGCTGCGGCGAGGACGTGGCAGTCGCCGGGATCCGGCAGTTTCAGGCCGTCGATCAGCGGCTCGTACTCTTCGACTAGGCAGTCACTGACTGCCGCGTTCATCAGCCGGAAGAGCCGCACCCGCTTCGCCTCGTCGACGCCTCGCTTGGCCAGGTTGCGATCGAGCTCCTCAAGTATTCCGGCGGACCATCGTGCGCGCACAAGACCACTGCGCGCCAGACGGATGAGCAGATTCCGCTGCGTCGTCGGGTAGAGCGCGCACGTGTCGTATAGAACGGTGAAGGCCACGACTTACTCGTCCACTCCGAACTCCTGGTCGAGCGCAGTGAGATCGGCAAGAGCCGCACGCTGACGAACGTCCTCAGCGTCCATGTACTCACTCAGATCGGCGTACTTGATTCGGCGGTGCCTTCCGACGAGTCGATGGGGAATCTCGCCTCGCTCCAGCAGACCGATCAGGTAGGGGCGCGAGACGTTCAACATATCGGCCGCCTGCTGGGTCGTCAGTTCCGCATTGAGCGGAACGATCTGAACCCCCTTCCCGCGGGACAGTGCCGCCAGGATGTCGGCGAACATGAGCACTGTGGGACGTGGAAGTACGAGCACTTCGTCCCCACCGTGCTCGCCACGGACCTCTATCGTGACCGCTTGGTCCGAGCGCGTGCTCGCGAGGACGTCCTTCACCCTGCGCAACGCGCGCTCCGCCGACTGCTGGTCTACAGTTCCCGGATCGATCTTCCGTCCACTAGCGGTCGCCACGGCGAACCACCTCCTATTCGAATTATCCGAAATATTCGAACCAAACGCAACGCCTCACGCCGGAGGCTGGTTGGGTAGGGCGGGTGGGCAGGGCCGACCACGGCCCCGCAGCCAGCCCATCCGGCCTAAGGGACACATCACCGTCCGCCGCACTGGGAACGGCTGGGATGTGAGGTCCGGGGTTCCGATGCTGCGGCGGGATGCGGTGGATCCGGATGTGCGGCTGCCTCGGGTGGCGGTCCGGCCGCTGCGGGCGGTGGGGTTGCGGGTGGGGATCGCGACGGTGGCGCTGGCTACGACGGTGCTGCTGGTGTGGGCGGATCGGGGCGGGTATCGGGATGTGGTGGACGGGCGGCTCACGTTCGTGGACTGCCTGTACTACTCGACCGTCACGCTCTCGACGACCGGGTACGGGGACATCGTGCCGGCCACGGAGGGGGCGCGGCTGGTCAATGCGCTGGTCATCACGCCGCTGCGGGTGGTGTTCCTGATCGTGTTGGTCGGCACGACGCTCGAGGTGCTGGCCACCAGTACGCGGACGCAGTGGCGGCAACGGCGGTGGAGGCGGCGGATGCGGGACCACACGGTGATCATCGGCTTCGGCACGAAGGGGCGTTCGGCGGCGATGACGCTGCTGAACCACGGGACGCCGGCCTCGCGGATCGTGGTGATCGACGATCAGCGGTCGGCTTTGTCGCGTGCGGAGGAGTTGGGGCTGGTCGCGATCTGGGGGGACGGCACGCGCACGCGGGTGCTGGAGAAGGCTGAGGCCGCTCTGGCGCGGACGTTCGTGATCGCGGCGGGTCGGGACGACACGGAGGTTCTCTGCACCCTGACGGTCCGGCAGCTCAATCCGGGCGCCTACGTGACGGTGACGGTGCGGGAGGCGGAGAACGCGCCGCTGGTGCGGCAGTCGGGTGCGGACAACGTGGTCACCTCGGCGGAGGCGGCGGGCAAGTTGCTGGGGATCTCGGTGCTCAGTCCGCAGGTGGGACATGTGGTGACGGATCTGCTCAGCTACGGCGACGGCATGGACATCGTGGAGCTTCCGGCGCGCGCGGACGGGGAGTTGGGTGAGGAGCTGGTCGGGCGGGCGCCTTCGTCGTGCGGGCTGCCGGTGCTCGCCGTGATCCGCGACGGCCAACTGCTGCGTTTCGACGATCCGCGGATCGGGACGGTCGCGGCGGAGGACCGGGTGATCGTCGTGCGGCCGGAGGCCGCCACCCGTGCGACCGGCCGCGACGATGGGGCATAGTCTGGACCGATGAAGGCGATCGTAATCAGTGAGCCGGGCGGCCCGGAGGTGCTCGCCTGGGCCGATGCCCCGGATCCGGAGCCGCACGACGGGGAAGTGCTGATCGACGTGGCCGCGGCCGCGGTCAACCGGGCCGACCTGATGCAGCGGCAGGGCTTCTATCCGCCGCCCGCCGGGGCCAGTCCGATCCTGGGCCTGGAGTGCTCGGGCCGGATCGCGGCGCTCGGTCCCGGGGTGTCCGGCTGGGCGGTGGGCGACGAGGTGTGCGCGCTGCTGACCGGCGGCGGGTACGCGCAGCGGGTGGCGGTCCCGGCGGGGCAGCTGCTGCCGGTGCCGCGGGGCGTGGACCTGGTGGAGGCGGCGGGGCTGCCGGAGACCGTGTGCACGGTGTGGTCCAACGTGTTCCTGACCGCGAACCTGCAGCCGAACGAGACCCTGCTGGTGCACGGCGGCGCGAGCGGCATCGGCACCACGGCGATCCAGCTGGCGAAGTCGCTGGGCGCGAAGGTGCTGGTCACGGTCGGGTCGAAGGAGAAGGCGCAGCGCTGCCTGGAGCTCGGCGCGGACGCCGCGATCGACTACAGGAACGAGGACTTCGTCGAACGGGTCCGGGAGCTGACCGACGGGCACGGCGCGGACGTGATCCTGGACAGCATCGGGGCCAAGTACCTCAGCCGGAACGTGGACACGCTCGCGGACAGCGGCCGGCTGGTCATCATCGGCCTGCAGGGCGGCGCGCGGGCCGAGCTGGACATCGGCAAGCTGCTGTACAAGCGCGGGGCGGTGATCGGCACCGCACTGCGCAGCCGTCCGCTGGCGCAGAAGGCGGCGATCGTCGCGTCGGTGCGCGAGCACGTGTGGCCGCTGGTCGCCTCGGGCGCGTTCCGCGTGGTGGTGGACCGGAAGGTGCCGCTGCCGCAGGCCGGGGACGCGCACCGCGCGGTCGAGGCTTCAGAGCACGTCGGCAAGGTGCTGCTGGTCGCTCCGTGAGATCCGGCACAGCCGGGGACAACGGGCGAGCGCGGTACGTCAGAGTGGGAAAGGATGGTGCCATGCCCGAACTGAATGCGAACACGCAACCCCCGTCGCCTTATCGGGGCGAGAACGTCATCGTCGTCGGTCCGGACGGGCGGCCGGACGATCACGAGCTCGAGAACGAGCAGCAGCTGCAGGGCGGCGAGGACCCGACGAGCGTCGCCGAGATGGTCGAACAGCCCGCGAAGGTGATGCGGATCGGCTCGATGATCAAGCAGCTGCTCGAGGAGGTGCGCGCGGCGCCGCTGGACGAGGCGAGCCGGGCGCGGCTTGCGGAGATCCACCGCTCCTCGATCGCCGAGCTGGAGAAGGGCCTCGCGCCCGAGCTGATCAGCGAGCTGGAGCGGCTCTCGCTGCCGTTCGCCGAGGACGAGGTGCCGAGCGAGGCCGAGCTGCGGATCGCCCAGGCCCAGCTGGTGGGCTGGCTGGAGGGCCTGTTCCACGGCATCCAGACGGCGCTGTTCGCGCAGCAGATGGCGGCGCGGGCGCAGCTGGAGCAGATCCGCCGGGCGCTGCCGCCGGGAGTCGGCGACCAGGGTCCGGAGCAGGCGTACCCGGGCCAGGCTCCCTCCGGGGGCCAGTACCTGTAGCGGGGACGCGGCGCGGAAACTCGCGCGGGGACGCGATCGTGGGTTCACGGTCGCGTCCCCGCTGGGTTTTCAGGGGGCGGGTTCACTCAGCCGAGCACGTGCAGCACCTTGTCGTAGTGGTGGGTCCACCAGACGATCAGCGCCGACTGGTCGGCGAACTGGACGCTGGGCCGCCGGTCGAGCAGCTCGTAGCGCCAGGTGAGCATCCAGAAGTCGGTCAGCCGCTCCCACCACAGCCGGTGCAGTGCGGCGGGCAGCTCGACGGCGAGCCAGGGCCGCTCGTCCAGGTATCCGTGCACATATTCGCGCACCAGTTCCAGGTCGAGGCGGCCGAACTCGACGAATATGATCAGCGCCGAGCGGATCAGCTCCTCCAGGCAGGGCGCGATCTCCAGGCGGTCCCAGTCGACCACGGTGCACGCCTCGTCCGGCCCGAACATGATGTTCAGGTCGTGGAAGTCGCCGTGCACCGGCCCGACGGTGAGGTTCACCTCGGGTCCGGGGCGCCGGTCGGCGAGGTCGCGCAGCAGTCCGAGCCGTTCGTGCAGCCGGAACTCGGCGAGCTCGTCGACGCCCTCGCGCTCCGCGTCCGGGAGGTCCCGGATGGCGTCCAGCAGCCGGTGTGCGGTGCCGGTCGCCTTCTCGACGGAGTCGCAGGGCAGGAACAGCGGTTGCGGAACCGACCCGTAGAGCCGGTCCAGCGCCGTGTGCATCCGACCCAAAAGTCTGCCAAGTTCCCGGCAGTCCTTCGGCTCGAACTGCGAACCGCGCTTGTGGTGGTGGTCCTCCAGCCAGGGGTAGACGGCGTAGAGGTGGTCGCCCAGCTGATGGAGGGTCAGACCCTCCGCGTCGGCCAGCGGGGCGGAGACCGGCAGACCGGCCGCGTCGAGCTGACGGGTGACCAGGTGTTGAGTCCGGATCAGCTCCGGAGTCTGGTTGAGGTAGTCCTTCAGGAAGAACCTACCGGTGGGGGTTTCGATGACATAGGCCCGGTTGAGCAGGCCTTCCGTGAGAGGCCGCATAGCGTTTACTTCAGTGATCGAATACCGCTGAAGCAGCGCGGCCATAGCAGAGGGGCGCGCCATGGGGCTGAGAGTACGCGCCCGCGTA
>DATJIF010000127.1:0-7334 GCA_035493475.1 Actinospica sp. | reverse complement strand
GTTGTTCGAGCCGGCCAGGTCCGCGCTGCCGCCCCAGAACTCGGGCAGCTGCTCGGCGATCGCCTGGATCGCGGCCTCGGAGGCCTTGCGGGTGGCGACGTCCTTGCCCGCCGGGAAGACCGGCAGCTTCTCGTCCCAGCCCGCGGGCAGCTCGCGCGCGACGATCCGGTCGAAGTCCGCGGCGCGCTGCGGGTTGGCCGCGCGCCAGGCCTCGTAGCCCTTGTTCCACTCGGCGCGGGCCGCCGCGCCGCGGGTCACGACCTCGCGGGCGTGGCCGAGGACCTCGTCGGAGACCTCGAAGGTCTTCTCCGGGTCGAAGCCGAGGACGGTCTTGGTGGCCGCGACCTCGTCCGCGCCGAGGGCCGAGCCGTGCGCCTTCTCGGTGTTCTGCAGGGTCGGGGCCGGCCAGCCGATGATCGTGCGCAGCCGGATGATCGACGGGCGGTCGGTCTCCGCCTCGGCCGCCAGGATCGCCCGGTGCAGCGCCTCGACGTCCTCGTGGTAGCCCTCGACGTCGGTCTCCGAGCGGGTCCACTCGACCGACTGGGTGTGCCAGCCGTACGCCTCGTAGCGCTTGACGACGTCCTCGGTGAACGCGACCTTCGTGTCGCCCTCGATCGAGATGTGGTTGTCGTCGTAGATGACGACCAGGTTGCCGAGCTTCTGGGTGCCCGCGATGGACGAGGCCTCGGAGGTGACGCCCTCCTCCAGGTCGCCGTCGGACGCGATCGCGTAGACCGTGTGGTCGAACGGCGAGGTGCCGGGGGCCGCCTCCGGGTCGAACAGGCCGCGCTCGTAGCGGGCCGCCATCGCCATGCCGACCGCGTTCGCCAGGCCCTGGCCGAGCGGACCGGTGGTGGTCTCCACGCCGACGGTGTGCCCGTGCTCCGGGTGGCCCGGCGTCAGCGAGCCCCAGGTGCGGAAGGCCTGCAGGTCGGACAGCTCGAGGCCGTAGCCGGAGAGGTACAGCTGGATGTAGAGCGTCAGGCTGGAGTGCCCGGGGGAGAGCACGAAGCGGTCCCGGCCCGCCCACTGGGCGTCGGCCGGGTCGTGCCGCAGGTGCTTCTGGAACAGCAGCGTGGCGACCGGGGCCAGTGACATGGCGGTGCCGGGGTGGCCGTTGCCGACCTTCTGCACCGCGTCCGCGGCCAGCACGCGGACGGTGTCGACCGTCCTGCGGTCCAGATCGGTCCACGAGAACGGGGAGTTCGAAACAGCGGGCAGCTCGCTCAACGCGCGCGTCCTTCCTTGGGTGCGGAGCCGTCGTCCTCGGGGTGGAGGCGACGCTGCCCACCGGGCGGCGCTCGGGTCGGGACGGGTCCGCACGACCCTTCCAGACGGCCGGAGCAAGGCCCATTCCCCGCGCGGCGGAGGCTGTGAAATCTGTTATGTCGGCACCACCCTACCCCGCTCAGGGCCGTCAACTCATGTGCAGTGGTCTGAGCGAGTGTGAAGGTGCCGAAACGGGCGTGCGGGCACCCGTCTACGGCGTTTCACCCGACCCGGGCGCGGGCTCGTGTCGGGCACGGTCTAGAGTTTCGCTGTCCTCGGAAAACTCCGGGCGACGAGGAGTAGACGAGAAGCTGGGGTGTGCGCTGGTGACTGCGGTGGATTCCCTCCCGGCGGCTCCGGTCACGACCGCACCGGCGCCGGAGCGCGCCGAACCGGGCCGGGTCACGCTCGCCGACACGGTGCGCGCGTACGTGGCGCTCACCAAGCCGCGGATCATCGAACTGCTGATCATCACGACCATTCCGGTGATGTTCCTCGCCAAGGGCGGGGTGCCGAACCTGTGGACGGTCGTCGCGGTCACCGTCGGCGGCTACCTCTCGGCGGGCAGCGCCAACGCGCTCAACTGCTGGGTGGACCGGGACATCGACACCGAGATGCGCCGCACCCGCCGCCGTCCGCTGGCGATGCACACGGTCACGCCGAACGCCGCGGTCGTCTTCGGCCTCGTGCTCGGCGTGCTGTCCACGCTCTGGCTCGGCCTCGCCGTCAACTGGCTGTCCTCGATGCTGGCGCTGGCCGCGAACGTGTTCTACGTGGTCGTCTACTCGATGATCCTCAAGCGGCGCACCTCGCAGAACATCGTCTGGGGCGGGGCCGCGGGCTGCTTCCCGACCGTGATCGGCTGGACCGCCGTCACCGACCACCTGGCCTGGCCGCCGGTCGTGCTGTTCCTGGTCGTGTTCATGTGGACGCCGCCGCACTTCTGGTCGCTGGCCATGCGCTACCGCGAGGACTACGCCGCCGCGAACGTGCCGATGCTGCCCTGCGTCGCCCCGGAACGGCACGTCGCCTGGCAGATGATGCTCTACACCTGGGCCACGGTCGCCTGCTCGCTGGCCGTCTGGCCGGTCGCGCACACCGGGTGGGTCTACGGCGTCGGCGCCTGCGTGCTCGGCCTCGCGTTCCTCGTCGTGGCGCACCAGCTGCACTGGCAGGCGCGCAAGGGCGTGACCGGTGTGGCCCTCAAGCCCATGCGGATGTTCCACTTCTCCAACAGCTACCTCGCGCTGCTGTTCGTCCTCCTCGCGATCGACCCGCTGGTGCGTCGATTCTGAAACGATGAAGGCCGCTCCGACGTTAAGTTGAGCGTTCGTTCAGTTCGTGTCGGTAAAGTCTGCGACGCACTGCGCCGGAGAGCCGAACCGTCGTCATGGAGGTCCACGCGTGGATCTGTTGGGTAACACCGTCCAGCCCTACGCCTGGGGATCGCGCACCGCGATCGCCGAGCTGCTCGGCGAACCCTCGCCGAGCGCCGGACCGCAGGCGGAGCTGTGGATGGGCGCGCACCCCAGCGCCCCGTCGGTGCTCACCCGGACCGGCGTGACCGGCACGCTGACCGCCGCGATCGCCGCGAACCCGGCCCTCGAACTCGGCGTGCGCGTCGCCGCCGGATTCGGCGGACGGCTGCCCTTCCTGCTCAAGGTGCTCGCCGCGGACAAGGCGCTGTCCGTGCAGCTGCATCCGACGCGTGAGCAGGCCGAGGCGGGCTTCGCGCGCGAGGAGCAGCGCGGGGTGCCGCGGGACGCGCGCGAGCGGGTCTACGTGGACGACTGGCCCAAGCCGGAGATCCTCTGCGCCCTGACCCCCTTCGAGGTGCTGGCCGGCCTGCGGCACGCCGAACAGGCCGCCGAGGCGATCGAGGGCCTCGACCTGCCGGAACTCAAGGAACTCGTCGCGAACCTGCGCGCCAACCCGACCCCCCGCGGCGTCGCCGACGCCCTCACCGCGCTGCTCACCTGGCCCGAGGACAGCCGCGAGTCGCTGGCCGCCAAGGCCGTGGAGGCGGCAGGCGTCGAGGCGGCCAAGGGCGGCCCGTACGCCGCCTCGTACGACGCCGTCGTGCGGATGAACGCCGACCACCCCCGGGACATCGGCCTGGTCTGCTCACTGCTGATGAACCACCGCGTCGTCGAGCCCGGACAGGCCCTGTTCATGGCCGCGGGAGGCATCCACGCCTACATCAAGGGCGTAGGAATCGAGCTGATGGCCAACTCCGACAACGTGATCCGGGCCGGCCTCACCCCCAAGCACATCGACATTCCCGAGCTGACCCGCGTGCTGGACCCCGAGGTCGAGGTGCCCGTCCTCACGGCCCGTCAGGCAGCCCCCGGCATCGAGGTCTTCGACACCCCGGTCCCCGAGTTCAGACTCAGCCGCCTCACCCTGTCCGACGGCGCCGCCCTCACCGTCCCCGGCGACGGCGGCCCCCGCGTCCTGCTCTGCGTCGACGGCGAGTCCTCCGTCAGCTGCGGCACCGAACCCGACGGCCACTTCGTCCTCGTCCGCGGCCAGTCCTGCTTCCTCTCCGCCGCCGACGCCAGCGTCCTGCTCACCGGCACCGGCCGCTTCTTCCTCGCCGAGGCGGGGGTCTGACGGCGCCTCAGTGCACCGAGAAGCCGCCGTCGACGAAGAGCATCTGGCCGGTGACGAAGCGGGCGGCGTCGGAGGCCAGGAAGAGGGCGGCGCCCTGGAAGTCCTCGGGGACGCCGTTGCGGGCGACCATGTGGCGGGCGGCCAGGGCGGCTACGCGGTCGGGGTCCTGGGCGGTCTCGGCGGTGAGCGGGGTGAGGACGAAGCCGGGGATGATCGTGTTGACGCAGACGCCGTGGGCGGACCAGGCCTCGGCTTGGGAGCGGGTGAGGCCGGCGACTGCTGCCTTGGCGGCGCCGTAGCCGCCGCTGTTGCCGAAGGCGGAGACGGACTGCTGGGAGCCCACGTTGATGATCCTGCCCCAGCCGCGTTCGGCCATCTTGGGGCCGAAGCGTTGGCCTAGGAGGAACGGCGCGTCGACGTTGGCCTGGAACTGGGCGTCCCACTGAGCGGTCGTCAGGTCGGCCAGGGGTGGGCGGAACATGTTGGCGGCGCAGTTGACGAGGATGTCGATCTCGCCGACCAGCTCCACCGCTTGTTCGGCGGCGTTCGCGAGTTGTTCGCGGTCGGTGATGTCGGCGACCACGGCGTGCGCCTCGCCGTGCTGGGCGGTGATTCGGTCGACGGCGTCTTTCAGGAGGGCTTCGCGTCTGGCGAGCAGGACGGTTCTCGCTCCGGCTCTTGCGATCGCTTCGGCCATGGCGTAGCCGATTCCGGAGCTGCCGCCGGTGACCAGGGCTGCTCGGCCCTTCAGGGAGAAGAGGTCCTCTAGCACTCCCACGTCAGTGCCGTACGCGTAGCGACATCAGGACGCGCAGGGCCGCGATCCAGGTCAGGCAGGCGCCGGTCATGTGTAGCAGGACCATCCACGCCGGTAGGCCGGTGAAGTACTGGGTGTAGCCGATCGCGGCCTGGAGGATGAGGACCAGGAACATGTCGCGGACGGCGCGGAGGCTTTCCGGGCGGGCGTCGGTGGCCTTGAAGGCGAACCACAGGGCCGCGGTGAGGCCGATGACGATGAAGACCAGGTCGGCGTGCGCCTGGGTGATGTCGAGGGCCTTGAACGGGAGGCGCTTGCTGGCGTCGCTCGCGCCGGCGTGCGGGTCGGTGCCGGTCACGAGGGTGCCGACGGCGATCACGGCGGCGGTGGCGGTGACCAGGACGCGGGCCAGCCAGAAGATCTCGCGCTTCGTCAGCAGCTCGACCGGGCCGTCGCCCTCGCGGGAGCGGATCCAGAGCACGTAGGAGACCGCGATCATGCCCATCGATACGCACATGTGCGCGGCGACCCACTCGGGGGCCAGCTTCGTCAGCACGGTGATGCCGCCGACGACGGCCTGCAGCACGACGCCGACGAACAGCAGCCAGGACAGCTTCACCAGGATCGGGCGGCGCGGGCGCTGGAACATCGCGGCCAGGATCGCCGCGCCGACGCCCGCGGTCACCGCGTAGGTCAGCATCCGGTTCGTGAACTCGATCACGCCGTGGTAGCCGAGCGTGTTGACCGGCACGAGCGAGCCGCCGGTGCACTCCGGCCACGTCGGGCAGCCCAGGCCCGAGTTCGTCAGCCGCACCGCGCCGCCGGTGATCACGATCAGCGTGTTCGCGAGCAGCGCCGCGTAGCACGCCCACTCCACCTGCTTGGGCGTCGGCCGCCAGCGCAGCCGCCGCGCGACCTGTTCGGCGGACGCGCGCGCGGCCGGGATCCTGGTTTCCTGCTGGGTCACGCTCGCCCTACTCCCACTTGAAGAAGCGGGCCGCGCCCGCGATCGCGACGACCGTCCAGGCGGCCAGGATGCCCAGCGGGCCCCACGGCATCGCCGAGCCGCCCTGCAGCACGTCGCGCAGTCCGTTGGTCAGCGCGCTGATCGGCAGGAACTGCAGCACCGACTGCGCGCCGTGCCCGAACTTGCTCAGCGGCACCACGACGCCGCCGAGGCCGATGAAGACCAGGAACAGGAAGTTCGCCCCGGCCAGGGTCGCCTCCGCGCGCAGCGAACCGGCGAGCCAGAGCGCGAGGCCGCTGAACGCCGTCGTGCCGAGCGCGAGGAACAGCAGCACCGCGAGCGGGTCGCCGTGCGGGGACCAGCCCATCACCAGCGCGATCCCGATCAGCAGCGCCATCTGCACGCACTCGACCATCAGGATGCTGAGCGACTTGCCCGCGAGCAGGCCCCAGCGCGGCAGCGGCGTGGCGCCGAGCCGCTTGAGCACGTTGTAGCGCCGCTCGAAGCCGGTGGCGATGGCCTGGCTGGTGAACGCCGTGGACAGGACGGCCATCCCGATGATGCCGGGCGCGTAGTAGTCGATCCGGCTGGTGCCGCCGGTGATGGTGCCGAGCGGCTCGGCGGCGAACGCGACCAGCATCATCGCCGGGATGATGATGGCCAGCAGCAGCTGCTCGCCGTTGCGCAGCAGCAGCCGCGTCTCGAAGCGGGCCTGCGCCAGGACCATCCGGCCGACGGGGGCGGGGCGCGGGTCCGGCCGGAAGTCGCCCGGTGTGCCCAGCACGCGGCCTCCCATCGGCTTCGCGGCTTGCTTGGGTAGGGTCTCGGCGCTCATCTCAGCGCAGCTCCCGTCCGGTCAGGTCCAGGAAGACGTCTTCCAGGCTGCGCTGCTCGATCTGCAGGTTGCGCGGCATGATGCCGAGGCTCGCGCACCACGCCGTCGTCGCCGCGAGGGTGTCCGGGGTGATGTCGCCGGTCACGTGGTAGCCGCCCGCGACCGGCTCGGACGCCTGCGCGGGGGCGACCGCGATGGACAGCGCCGTCAGGTCGAGTCCGGCGGGCGCGTCGAAGCGGATGGAGTCCCGGTCGCGCGTGGTGTCGGCGAGCCGCTGCGGCGTGTCGCACGCGATGACCCGGCCGCTGTCGATGATCGCCACCTTGTCGGCGAGCCGTTCGGCCTCGTCCAGCAGGTGCGTGGTGAGCACGATGGTCACGCCGTCCGCGCGCAGCTGCTCGATCAGCTCCCACGTGGCGTGCCGCGCCTGCACGTCCAGGCCCGCGGTCGGCTCGTCCAGGAAGACCAGTTCGGGGCGTCCGACCACGGCGAGCGCGAGCGAGAGCCGCTGCTGCTGGCCGCCGGACAGCCGCCGGAAGGAGGTCCTGCCGCAGGAGTCCAGGCCGAGGCGTTCGGCCAGCTCGTCCACGTTCAGCGGATTGGCGTAGAGGCTCGCGACGTGCCGGAGCATCTCCATCGCCCGGACGGCCTGGTAGATGCCGCCCGACTGGAGCATCACGCCGATCCGCGGCCGCAGCCGCGGCGCGTCCGCGATCGGGTCCAGGCCCAGCACGCGCACCCGTCCGCCGTCCGGGGTGCGATATCCCTCACAGCACTCGATCGTGGAGGTCTTGCCCGCGCCGTTCGGCCCGAGCACCGCGGTGAGCCCGCCGCGCTCGACCACGAGGTCCAGGCCCTGGACAGCGGTCTTCTCCCCGTACCGCTTGACC
>DATJIF010000126.1:0-63198 GCA_035493475.1 Actinospica sp. | reverse complement strand
CAACGTCGCCCGCCGCGTCCAGGCCATCGTGCACCAGCAGTTCCAGGACCTGCGCGAGATGGAGGAGCGGCACGGCGGCAGCCCCGACGTGTTCGACGACCTGCTCCGCCTCGACCACGGCACCGCGCTGATCGGCCGCCTGGCCGACTCGCTGGCCGTGCTCGGCGGTTCGCGCCCCGGCCGCCAGTGGCAGGCTCCCGTCCCGCTGTTCAACGTGCTGCGCGGCGCGATGTCCCGGATCAGCGACTTCCAGCGCGTCGAACTGCACTCCGTCGTCGAGGTCGCCATCATCGGCCCCACCGTCGAGCCGCTCATCCACGCGCTCGCCGAACTGCTCGACAACGCCACCCGCTACTCGCCGCCGCAGACCCGCGTGCACATGACCGCGGTCGAGGTGCAGTCCGGGATCGCGGTCGAGATCGAGGACGGCGGCGTCGGCCTCGGCGAGGAGGCCAGGACGCGCGCCGAGCGGGTGCTGGCCGAGACCGGATCCGGCCTCGACCTCGCCGACCTCGGCGAGAACCCGCGGCTCGGCCTGTCCGTGGTCGGCCGGCTGGCCCAGGCGAACGACTTCCAGGTCTCGCTGCGGCCGTCGGCGTACGGCGGCGTGCGCGCCGTGCTGATCATCCCGCGGGAGCGGATCACCGTCGTGCCGCTGTCCGCCGCCACCCCCGGCGCCGCGGTCACCGCGAACCCGAACCGCCCGGTGCCCGCCATCGCCCTGCAGCCGGAGGAGCCGCGGAACATCGAGATGAACGACAACGGACTGCCGCAGCGCCGGCGCGGCGCCACCGCCCCGGTCGGCGGCGGCCGGAGCCAGCAGGGCCTGACCGCGCCCCGCGTGCCGCAGCAAACCACCAGCGCAACCTCGAGCGCGCCGGCCAACGGCTCCGCGCCGGCCGCACCGCCCCCCGGACTCTGGTTGGCCGCGTTCCAGAACGCGGTCTCCGGCGAGGCGCCGCGGACCGAGCAAGCCCTGACTGACGACGCGTCGAGCAAGGAAGGCGAGTAGTCGATGGACCACCTGCAGCCCAGCATGGACTGGATGCTCAAGGACCTGGCGGAGAGCGTACCGGGCACTCGGCACGTCGTCGTGCTCACCTCGGACGGCCTGCGCATGGCCCAGTACAACACGGACGTGGACACGGCGGACCGGCTCGCCGCCGCGTGCGCCGGACTCCAGAGCCTGTCCGCCGCGGTCGCGGCCGAGTTCCCGCAGGGGGACAAGCTGATGCGGCTCGTGGTGATCGAGGTGGGCGGGGGATTCTTCTACCTCATGGCGGCCGGCGCGCGGGCGTACCTCGCGGTGCTGGCCGACGAAGGGGTGGACGCGGGGTTGATGGGGCAGCAGATGCGCAGCCTGGTGGCGCGCATCGGCGAGCATCTCACCAGCCCGCCGCGGATGGAGGAGAGGACGGCCGGGTGACCCCGTCCCCGATCAACGACGCGTCCAATTCCTGGGAGCAGGGCGGCCCGGAGCGCCTCTACGTCATCACCGGGGGGCGCGGCGCCAAGGGCGTGCGCGCCGACCTCGACCTGGTCACCCTCGTGGTGGCGCGGGCCGCGGCGCGCCCGGAGATGCAGCCGGAGCACGCGTCCATCCTGCGCATGTGCCACTATCCGCTGTCCATGGCGGAGATCTCGGCGTACCTCAAGCTGCCGTTCAGCGTGGTCGCCATCCTGGTCTCCGACCTGCTCGCGGACTCCTCGGTCGAGGTGCGCGCCGCGGTGCGCACGGCCGGAATCCCCGATCCCGAACTGCTCAAGGCGGTGATGTATGGACTCCAGAAGCTCTGAGCTGGCCGTCGGGCCCGCGCGTGAGGACGCGCTGCCCGCCTCGGCCGCCACCGCGGTCAAGATCGTCGTGGTCGGCGGGTTCGGCGTCGGCAAGACCACCCTGGTCGGCTCCGTCAGCGAGATCAGACCGCTGACGACCGAGGAGACGATGACCGAGGTCAGCGTCGGGGTGGACGACGTGCGCGGGGTGGAGCAGAAGAACGCGACCACCGTGGCGATGGACTTCGGCCGGATCAGCATCAACGAGGAGCTGGTGCTCTACCTGTTCGGCACGCCCGGGCAGCAGCGCTTCTGGTTCCTGTGGACCGGCCTGTTCGAGGGCGCGCTCGGCGCCGTCGTGCTCGTCGACACCCGGCGGCTGGAGGCCAGCTTCGACGTCATCGGCCGGCTCGAGGACGGCGGCGTGCCGTTCATCGTGGCGGTCAACGTCTTCCCGGACGCCCCGACCCATCCGCTCAACGAGGTGCGCGCCGCCCTCGACCTGCCCGCCTCGGTGCCGATCGTGGACTGCGACGCGCGCAGCCGCGCCTCCAGCCGGGACACCCTCATGGCCCTGATGCGCTACCTGTACTCCCTGTCCACCCAGAACGCGGCCCCGGTGGCCGCCTCAGCCAGCACGGAGTGACCGTGTCCGAATCTCTCCCCGAAACCCCGGCCGCCGCGATGCCGGTCCCGCCGCCGGAGTGCCCGGCGCACGCCGCCTTCGCCGACGGCGCCAAGCTGACCGCGCTGTACGGCGAGCAGGCGCAGAAGGACCCGAACGGCCTGTACGAGAAGCTGCGCGCCGAGCACGGCACCGTCGCCCCGGTGGAGCTCGAGGGCGGGGTGGGCGCCTGGCTGGTGCTCGGCTACCGGGAGAACATGGAGGCCTCGCGCAACGCGGCCAGGTTCGCCCACGACTCGCGGCTGTGGACGGACTGGAAGGAGGGCCGGATCGGCCCGGAGCACCCGATGGCGCAGATCTTCGGCTGGCGGCCGGACTGCACCTTCGCGGACGGTGCCGAGCACCAGCGGCTGCGCAGCGCGGTCGGCGACTGCCTGGCCAAGTTCGACCGGCACGGCATCCGGCGGCACGTGCAGCGCTACGCGAACCAGCTGATCGACGAGTTCGTGGAGGCCGGCCGGGCCGACCTGATCGCGCAGTACGTGCAGGACCTGCCGATGCTGGTGTTCACCCGGCTGATCGGCCTGGACGAGGAGTCCGGCGCGAAGCTGATCGAGGCGACCGCGGGCCTGGTCAACGGCGGCGAGAACGCCGTCGAGTGCAACAACTTCATCATCAAGACCCTGCACGACCTGACCGTGGCCCGGCGGGCGACCCCCGCCTACGACCTCGCGTCCTGGTTCGTGCAGCACCCGTCCGGACTGACCGACGACGAGGTGCTCGGCCACCTGCGGGTGGCGCTGGTGCTGGGCAACGAGACCACGACCAGCCTGGTCTCCAGCACGCTGCGGATGGTGCTGACCGACCCGCGGTTCCGCGCCTCGCTCACCGGCGGCCTGATGACGCTGCCGGACGCGGTCGAGCAGATGCTGTGGGACGAGCCGCCGCTGCTGGTGTGCCCGGCCCGGTTCGCGACGCACGACACGCAGTTGGGCGGCAAGGACATCCGCGAGGGCGACCTGCTGCTGCTCGGCATCGCGGCGGGCAACGCGGACCCGGAGGTGCGTCCGGACCTCGCGACGCCGATGCACGGCAACCGCTCGCACCTGGCGTTCAGCCGCGGCCCGCACGAGTGCCCGGGACAGGAGATCGCCCGCGCCATCACCGACACCGGCGTGGACGTGCTGCTGAACCGGCTGCCCGACCTGCAGCTGACGGTGCCGGAGGAGCAGCTGAGCTGGACCTCGACGACGTGGTCCCGGCACCTGGACGCGCTGCCGGTGCAGTTCGCCCCGCAGCGCCGCCCGGCGAAGCAGGCCGCCGAGCCGACCCGGCCCGCCGGCCCGGCGCCCGAGCTGACGGCCGCCGCGGACGCGGCGGCCGCCATCGCCGAGGTGCACGCCGCCGCCGAGGCCGAGGAGCGCGGCCGCGGCGGACTGCGGTCCGTGCTGGCGCGGCTGTTCGGCCGTCGGCGGTAGCCGTCCGTCCACCCCGGTCAGGGGCCTGGGATTCGTCTCAGGCCCCTGTCGCCGTTCGGGAGCCGACGGCGGACAGCAGCTCCTCGGCGAACGCCCGCGCGCCGGGGACGTCGGCGTTCGGCGCGTCGGCGAACTCGCGCGGCCGGTCGCCCTGCGGATGGGCGAAGCGCGCGGAGCTCAGGCCCCACTCCAGCTGGCCGCGGATCCAGGACAGCAGGTCCTCGGCGAACCGGGCCCCGACCTCGGGCAGCGTCGCCATCAGCTCCGCGCCGAGGTCGACGAACTCGCGCATGACGAGGTCGCGCACGGCCATCGTCAGCGACAGCGCCTCCTGCAGGTCGCAGCCCGTCTGGTGCGCGATGATCTTCGGCAGCGAGACGTGCCCGGGCTGGTTGGCCTCCTTCGGCAGCGAGTAGAGGTCGTTGTCGCAGCCCGCCATCAGGCAGGTCAGCCGCAGCAGGCCGCGCAGCCGGGCCATCTGGTCGTCCGGGACCCGGTAGCCGCAGATGATCGGGACCAGCAGCATCGAGGACATCGCCGCGCGCCCGTCCACGCAGTAGACCGCGTACTCCGCGAGGCTCGGCACGTAGTTCTGCTCGCGCCAGCTCGCCTCGCTCACCTCGTGGATCAGGTAGCTCTCGAGGGCGGCGAGCCACTCGGCGTACTGCTCGCGCTCGGCGATGCGCGCGATGCGCTGGCAGATGTCGGCGAGCCCGGCGGTGAACGGATCGCGGGCGAGATCCGACTCGGGGTTGTTCAGCACCTGGCACAGTTCCACGACCAGGGTGATCAGGCCGGACAGGGAGCGTGCGTCCTCCTGCGCGTCGCCGGCTGCGTCGTCGAACGCGTGGTACCACAGGTAGAGGTCCGCGGTCAGCTGCATCCGGTCGGGCAGCCCGCGCGGGGTGGTCAGCGTGCCGAGCCGGCCGAGTTCGAAGGCCGCGAGCTGGGCGCGATGGTCCGCGTCCGGCCAGATCCGCAGCTCCGTCATCCAGGCCACGGAGCGTCTGCCGAGCTCAGCCGCTCCGGCGGGGTGTTCGGCCAATGGCGTAGGGGTCCAGAACGGCGGTACGTGCAGCCGTGGACTGCTCTCGATGAGCATGGACAACCTCTTCCTCCAGTGGGGGAGTGCGGTGGACGAGGGCATGACGGCAAGCCCCAGCGTCGTCGATGGGGTGGTGACGAGGTGATCACTGGTCAGATTACTGAGTCTGCGGCCCTCGTAAAGGCACAGATCAGGACGCAGTACGTCAGCGCATGTGAAGATTTCGTGTGCGGATGCAATTTCGTCACGCACTGCGATGGATCGATTGTTCCTGGTGATCGCCGAGATCGTTCTCACGCGTCCCAGTGTAGGAATCCACGAGCACTGCGATAGAGCCGAAGAAGGCGCAGAACAGGCGCCGCGCGCGCCGGGTATCGGGCTTTGCGAACGCCGAACCGGTCGGCGGACCCTGATTGACCCGGGTCCGCCGACCGGTTTCGGGCGACTAGGCCGCGGGCTTCAGTACGCCGCCGCCCGCCAGTGTGTACGTCCCGCCGTCGAGTGCCGCGTTGGCGGAGAGGGTCGCGTCGTAGGTGACGGTGTGTCCGTTCCCGACGATCCCGCTGACGGTGCCGCCGTGGATCCGCACGCCCGCGAGTGATGTCAGGGTGCTGTCACCGCTGACGATCCAGGTGCTGCTGTCCGCGAGGCTGAGGGCGACCGAGTCGGCCGTGCCGTTCCAGACGCTGTGGTCGGTGAGGTTCACCGTGGCAGTGCTGGTGCTGTCCGCGGTGACGGTGCCCGACAGGTTCTCCTGCGCGGCGTTGAGGACGGCGGTGGACGCGCTGGTCGCGGTGAGCAGGTCGCCGGACTCGGTGACGCGTTCGTGCCCTGACACGTCGAAGACCGCGAGCGAGTCGATGGCGTCGAACGCGTTGCCGTCGGTGACGGTCAGCGAGCCGCCGTCGAGTTCCGCGACACCGTCGGTCGTCATCGCGAACGGCAGCGTGTTCCACAGCCGGATGCCGCCGATGTCGCCGGTCAGCGCGACGCGGTGCAGGTTGAGCTCGTTGGAGCCGTCCATCACCGCGCCCTCGTCCGTCTTCGACATGGCGCGCGCGTCGTACACAGTGATGTCGCCGGTCGAGTAGTAGGCCGCAGACCGTGCGCCGGAAACCGTGACGCTGCCGCCGTATTCGGTCACGTAGCCGCCGCCGCGGTCGGTCGCGACGCCCGAGGAGCTCTCGCCGAGCGTGGTGATGTCGACGCCGTACAGCTTGAGGGTCGCCGCGCCGGTCGCGTCAGCACCGTGCGAACCGTCGGCCACGGTGTAGACGGAGCAGCCGTACATGGTCAGGGTCGAGCCGGAGTCGGTGTCGTACACGCCGTTCGCGCCGACACCGTCCGTATAGACATTGACACCCGAGAGCGTGACGGAGCCGCCGTCGTTCGCGAGCACGGCGGCGTTGAGACCGTCGAAGCTGCTGTCGTCGTCCGACGTGGTGTCGCCGGTCTTGTTCACGTCCGAGCCGGTCAGCGCGTAGCTGCCCCCTGACACGGCCACCGAGGAGAGGTCGGAGGCGGACGTGACGAAGTGCAGGTTCCGCTGGAAGACCGAGCCGGTGCTCTGCGCGTACGACGCGACGGTCGAGGCCCGGGCGTCGGCGCCGCAGCGCGTGGGCGGGGGAGTGTCGGCGTGCGCGACGGTCACGCCGGTCGCCAGGACCAGCGCGGTCGCGAGACCGATGCGTGTGGGTAGGTAAGCCATGGGCATGAAGCTAAGTCGGCCCGGTCGCGCTGACGAGATCGCCGCACATCGACGTCTGAGATACCCGCTATGAGCTCTGCAGAGTCGGCGTTCTGCGCAGCTTGAGCGCCAGCGTTCCGGCGATGCAGAGCAGGATCGCGGCCAGTCCGACGACCCCGGGCCACGCCGCGTCCGCCCACGCGCTCCCGGCGAGGCTGCCGAAGACGGACGAACCGAGGTAGTACGTGAACAGGTACAGCGAGGCAGCCTGCGCGGTGCTCGCTCCACCGGCGAACGCGCGGGCCGGAACCCAGCCGCTGGCCACGCCGTGCACCGCGAAGAACCCGCCGACCAGCAGCGCCAGGCCGAGGATGACGGCGGGCAGCGCGGCCGGGATCGTCAGCAGCGTGCCGCCGACCGCGAGCACGCAGCCGACCGGCATCACGGCGCGCCGGCCGAAGCGGTCCGCCATCCGCCCGAACAGCGCGGAGCTCAGCGTGCCCACCGGATAGACGAGGAACAGCAGGCTCGCGGCGGCCAGGTCCAGGTGGAAGGGGGTGTCGGCGAGCCGGAAGCCGAGGGTGTTGAACACGGCCACGAGCGCCCCGGCCGAGCAGCCGCCGATCAGGTAGAGCGAGATCAACGCCGGATCGGTCAGCGCACGGACGAACGTTCCCGCGGCGGACGGCGCCGGGACGAAGCGCTCCGACGCGGGAAGCAGGATGCGGACGGCGACAGCGCAGGCCAGCGAGAGCACGGCGGCGGCGCCCAGGGCCCAGCGCCAACCGGCTATCTCCGCCACGCCTCCGGTCAGCAGGCGTCCGGTCATCCCGCCCAACGCCGTGCCCCCGATGTAGAGCCCTGCGGCGCGGGCCTGCGCGGAGGGGTGCAGTTCCTCGCGCAGGTACGCGGTGGCCACGGCCGGAAGCCCGGCCAGCGCGACGCCCTCGAACAGGCGGAGCATGAGCAGCGTCGTCCAGTTCGGCGAGAAGGCGCAGGCGATCGCGATGAGGCTGGACGCGGCGAGCGAGAAGTGAATCAGACCCGTGCGACCTCGGCGGTCCGAGACCGGGCCCGCGAACAGCAGCGCCGCGCCGAGGCCGAGCGTGGTCAGCGAGACGGTCATCGTGCTGGCCTCGGTCGAGACCCCGAAGCGGGCGCTGAGCTCGGGAAGGATCGCCTGGGTGCTGTAGAGGAGGGTGAAGGTGGCGAGTCCCGCGGCGAAGAGCGCGGCCACGACGCGACGGTAGGCGGCGGTGGCCGGCACGTGGCCCTGCGCGGCGGTAGAGGGTTCCTCGATGGTCGTCACACGACAACGGTGCTCTTCAGCGACTCATGCGTCTAATGCGTCATTCGGGCAATCCCGATACGTGCCACGTATGATGGTGGGATGCTGCTGCGCGATCTGGCCTGGTTGACGGCCCTCGCCGACCACGAACACGTGACCGACACGGCCACCGCGCTGCGCACCAACCAGCCGACACTGTCCAGGTCGCTGGCCCGCGTCGAGGCGGAACTCGGCGTGCAGATCTTCGAGCGCGCCGCGGACGGCGTCCACCCGACGCCGAACGGACGTCTCGTCATCGAGGCGGCGCGCGAACTGACGACGCGCTACCAGCAGTTGCAGACGGACCTCGCGAGCGTGCTGGATCCGGACACCGGCGTGGTCCGGCTGGCGTTCCTCGACTCGATCGCCACCTCGCTCGTCCCCCGGATCCTGCGCGCCTTCCACGAGCACGCCCCGCACGTGCGCGTGCTGCTGCGGCAGGAGCCGGCGCACGAGATCATGCGCGACCTCGGCACGGCCGCCGCCGACCTGGCCATCACCGCCGCGCCCGTGGCCGACGCGTACAGCTGGCATCCGCTGCAGGACGAACGGCTCGTCGTCATCGTGCCGCCGACGCACCGCTGGCGCCGCCGCAAGCAGATCGCGCTGGCCGAACTCGCCGACGAGCAGCTCGTCGTCACGCCGGTCGGCTACGGCTACCGGACCCTGACCGACACGCTGCTGCGCGAGGCCGGAGTGGCGCCAGCGGTCTCCTTCGAGAGCCAGGACCTGGCCACGATCGAGGGCCTGGTCGCGGCCGGGCTCGGCGTCGCCATCGTGCCGGAGCCGTTCGCCGGGCAGTCCGGCACCATCGGCATCCGGATCACCGGGAACTCCGCGCACCGCACGATCGGCCTGATCTGGCGCGCCGACCGCACACTTCCGGCCCCGGCCGCACGCTTCCGCGATCTGGCCACGCGGAATGCCATGATGAGGACATGAAGCCGGTTTTCGTCCTCGTGCACAGTCCGCTGGTGGGGCCGTCGACCTGGCGCCCGGTCGCCGATCGGCTGACGGCGGCGGGATACCAGGCGTGCGTGCCGTCCCTGCTCGGCACGGTCGAGGGCGCTCCGCCGTACTGGCCGCGCGTGGTGGAGGCGGTCCGCACCGAGGCGAGCCGACTGCCGGGTGACGTGCCGCTCGTGTTGGTCGGCCACAGCAACGCGGGCCTGTTCCTGCCGAAGATCCGCGCAGGCGTGAAGCAGCGCGTGATCGGCTCGGTGTTCGTCGATGCCCTGATTCCGGCACGTCGCGGAGCCACGCCTGTCACGTCGCCGGAGATGTTGGAGTTCCTGCGTCCCAAGGCCGTCGACGGCGAGTTGCCGCGCTGGACGGACTGGTGGGACGCGGCGGACGTGGCGGCGTTGTTCCCGGACGAGGAGACCGGCCGCCTCATCGTCGCCGAGCAGCCGCGTCTGCCGCTGGCGTACTTCGAGCAGGAGATCCCGGTGCCGGACGGCTGGGCCGACCATCCGTGCTCGTATCTGCTCTTCAGCTCGCCGTACGAGGAACTGGCCACCGAGGCGCACGATCGCGGCTGGCACGTGGCTCACCTGCCGGGCGATCACCTGAACCAGGTCGTCGATCCCGAGGGCACCGCGCGGCACCTCGTCGAGCTCAGCCGCCGTCTGTGACCGTCCAGCAGGCCTCGACGACGAACCAGTAGCAGGTCTCGGTCGGAGTGGCCGTCGGTGTCGGAGTCGGGGTCGGAGTCACGCTCTGGCTGGGACTCGGCGTGAGGGTCGGCGTAGCGATCGGGGCCGCGGAGGTCTGGGACGGCGAGGGCGTCGGCGTGTCCACGACGACCGGTCCGGCGACGGTCGAGGCCGATGCGGACGGCGTGGCGCTCGCGGACGCCGAAGTCGACGGGGGAGTGGTCGCGGTGGCCGGGTCCGTCGTGGCGACCGGGGGCACGACCTGCGCCGCCTGCGTGGCGACCGCCGCGGGGGACTGAACCGCCGCCGCGGAGGACGCCGAGGGCGAGGCGGCCGAGCTCGTCGGCACGGTAGCGGCAGCCGTTGCGGCAGCCTGTGTCGAGGCGGCGGCCTGCGTCGAGACAGGGGCCTGCGTCGCGATGGCGCTCGCGGACGCGGCCGTCGGCTGGATGGCGGCGGGAGGCGTCTGCTGCGCGGCCGCGTGCGGCGTGGTGGCCGGCTTGTCCGTCGAGCCGAGCGCGATCGTCGCGACCGTGGCCGCTATGCCGACCGCCGCCGCGGAACCGATGACCACGCTCTTCGTCGGCGTCAGCCCGTGCCGCAGGATGCGCGCCCGAGCCGTGATCCGCGCGTGCCGGCCGATATGGCTTCCCGTCCGCACGGCCGTGCCCGCCGCGGCGCCCGCACCGGCACCCGCGATCGCGGGCACGAACCACGCACCGCCGCCGAGCACGCCCGCCAGCAGCGCCGGACCGAGCAGCGCGGGCAGCCGGGTGTTCGTCTCGGTCAGCAGGAACATCCGGGACCGGCAGTCGTCGCACTCGTCGCAGTGCTCGGTCACGGCCTTGGTCCGCCGGGCCGACGCCGTGCCGCGCACGATCGTGGCCATGTGCTTCCAGTACGGCTCGCAGTCCCCGCTCAGCGGCGTGCCCGGCTGGGAGAGCAGGAACGCCTGCCGCAGCCGCTCGCGCGCCCGGGTCAGCACCACGGCCGTCGTGCCCGCGCTGGCGCCGATCTTCTCGCCGACCGCCTCCATCGGCAGGTCCTCGACCTCGGCGTACCACAGCGCCTTCGCCCAGCGGTCCGGCAGCTCCTTGAGCAGCCGGGTGATCAGGTCCACGTGCGAGGCGCGCTGCTCCGGATCCGCGGCCGCCGCGCCCGCGAGCGCCGGGTCCTCCGGCAGTTCCGCCACGTCCCGCGCGATCTCCCGCTGCGCGCGGCCGAGCCCGGCGGCCAGGTTGCGCACGGTCGTGGTCAGGTACGCGGCGACGTTCTCGATCTCGTGGCCCGCCTGGATCCGCCGCCAGACCCGGAAGTGCGCCTCCGCGGCCAGGTCCTCGGCCATCGTCGCGCTGCCGGTGAGCGAGCGCGCGTAGGCGACGAGCTGCGTGTTGTGCTCCCGGTAGACGGCCGCGTACCGGGCCGCGTACTGCGCGTCGGCGCGCGATCCCGGCATGAGCGAAACCCCCTCGGCAGTGGATCTCCAGCGTACCGGACCACATTAAGCAGACAAATTAACCGTCCGGATATGAGCTACGTCACATGGATTCGGGGAAAAACGATGTAATGCGGCGACTCTCGGCGGGGTCGAGTCCATGGCGGTGCCACCCGGGCACCGCGTGAACCGCGCGGCCGTCCGCCGCGGGACTTGGGGAGAGGAAGACGATGGCGACCATCACGGAGAGGCTCACGGCGTATCTGATCATCGGGCAGGAGACCGGTCTGGACTTCAGCATCAGCGCCACGTACGACGAGCACGACCCCTACGCGGTCCGGCTCGACTTCCCGGTGCTCGGCCCGGACGGGCACCTGCTGAGCTGGGTCTTCGGCCGCGCGCTGCTGGACGAGGGGCTGACCGGGCCGACCGGGGAGGGCGACGTGCACGTCTGGCCCTGCGGCCCGGACCTGGTGATGCTGGAGCTGTGCGCGCAGGAGGGCTCGGCCCTGATCGCGCTGCCCGCCCGGCAGGTGCGCGCCTTCCTGTTCCTCAGCTACGCCGAGGTGCCCCCCGGGTACGAGAGCGGCTACATCGAGATCGACCAGTTGCTGCACGATCTGATGGGCCGGGCGTGAGCGAGCTTGCGAGCGAACCAAAAGGCGCAGCGCTGCGAAAGCGGCCGCCGAGCGCTAGCGAGGTCGGTCGCGAAAGCCGGTTCATGGCGAGATCCGACTCCGGGTACGGCACGCGACTGCTGTTCGGGCACGTGCGCGGCGGGAACGTGGCGACGGACCGGAAGGCGCGGTTCCTTGCTGGCGCGTTCCGACTCCTGGCCGCCAGCAGGGCCGAGTTGGAGGAGGTCTCCGCCGCGCTGGACCGGCTCGCGGCGGCCGACGCGGGCGCCGAGTGGGATCCGACGCTGCGCGAATGGTTCGCCACCGCGCTGCTCGTGCAGATCGCTCCGGACGGCCGCGCGGTCACGGTGATCAACCACGGTTACGCGGACCGCGCCCGGCCCCGGCTGCCGCTCGGCCTCGGACACCTGGCCGAGGTCGAGATCGCCATCCCCGTGACACATTCCGCCGCTACGCTCGCCGAATGACCCGCATCGTCTGCCGTCAACTCGCCCCGACGCTCGCCGACCTCCCCGCCAACCACCGGCAGATCCTGCGGGTGATCGCCGAGGAGACCGCCGCGGGCGCCGACGTGCTCGTGCTGCCCGAGTTGATCACCAGCGGATACGTGTTCCGCACCAGCGACGAGGTGGACGCCTGCGCCATCACGCCCGCCGACCCGCTGGTCGCCGAATGGTCCGCGGCGATCGAGGGCGACTGCGTCGTCGTGCTCGGCTACGCGGAGCGCGGTGACGACGGCCTGTTCTACAACAGCGCGTTGGTGCTCGACACGAACGGCGTGCTGGCCACATACCGCAAGGTGCACCTCTGGGACGAGGAGAAACTGTTCTTCACCCCGGGCTCCGCGCCGCCGCCGGTCGTCGAGACGCGGTTCGGCCGGATCGCGGTCATGGTCTGCTACGACTTCGAGTTCCCCGAGTTCCCGCGCCGCTGCGCGCTCGAGGGCGCCGACCTGATCACCGTGCCGACGAACTGGCCGCTGGTCTACCGCCCGGACGGCGAGACCGCGCCCGAATGGCACCTCGCGCAGGCCGCCGCGCGGGTGAACCGCGTGGTCATCGCCTGCTGCGACCGTACCGGCGTCGAGCGCGGCCAGGAGTGGAACGAGGGCACGGCGATCTTCGACCAGTACGGCTGGCTGGCCTCCGCCGCGGGGGAGAACCACCGTGCCGAGTACGAGGTCGATCTCACCGCGACCCGTGACAAGAGCTTCAACCCGCGCAACGACCTCTTCGCCGACCGCCGCCCGGAGCTCTACCGGTAGACGAACTTCGTCAGCGCGCCGAGCAGCCGCTCCACGTCGTCCGCGTCGTTGTACGGCGCGAGCCCGATGCGCAGGCCGCCGGTGTCGCCGAGCCCGAGACGACGCGAGGCCTCCAGCGCGTAAAAAGCCCCCGACGGCGCGTGCACCCTGTTCTCGGCGAGGAACCGGTACGCGTCGACCGTGCTGCGCTCCGCGATCGTGAGCAGCAGCGTCGGCGTGCGCCGGGCCGCGTGCGAGTAGACCGTGACGGGTTCGAGCTCTGCCAAGCCCTGCTCGATCCGGCTCCGGAGCACGTCCTCATGCTCGTGCAACGCCGCGTACGTGGCGACGAGCCGGGCCCGCCGCGTGCCCACGCTCGCCGGACTCAGCTCGGCCAGGAAGTCGACCGCCGCGCGCGCCCCGGCCAGCAGCTCGTACGGCAGCGTGCCGAACTCGAAGCGCTCGGGGATGACGTTCGTCGAGGGCAGCAGCTTGTCCGGCCAGACCGTCTCCAGCAGCGCGGGGGAGGCGGCGAGCACTCCCATGTGCGGGCCGAGGAACTTGTATGCCGAGCACACGTAGAAATCCGCGCCGAGCGCCTCGAGATCCACGCTCGCGTGCGCGGTGTGGTGCACGCCGTCCGCGTAGAGCAGCCCGCCGACCTCGTGGACCAGGTGCGCGATCGCCGGAAGGTCCGGCTGTGTGCCGAGCAGGTTGGACGCGGCGGTGACCGCGACCAGCCGCGTCCGCTCGGAGAGCGCGGCACGCACGTGGTCCACCGTCAGGTCGCCGGTCGCGGGATCGAAGTCGACCCAGCGCACGACCGCGCCACGGCTCTCCGCGGCCTGAATCCACGGGCGCACGTTCGAGTCGTGGTCCAGCCGCGTGACCACCACCTCGTCGCCCGGCTCCCAGGTCTTCGCCAGCGCGCGGGAGAAGTCGTACGTCAACTGCGTGGCGCTGCGCCCGAAGACGATCCCGGACGGATCCGCGCCGAGCAGGTCGCCCAGCGCGCGCCGCGCCTCCGCCACGATCGCCTCGGCGTTGCGCTCGCCGGGCGTGCCGTCGCCCCGGTTGGAGAGCGGTGCGGCGAGCGCGGCCGCGATGGCGTCGATCACCGGCCGCGGCGTCTGCGTCCCACCCGGGCCGTCGAAATGCGCGAACCCTGAAGCCAGCGCCGGGAAGTGGGCGCGCACGGAGGCGGCGTCGTAGGTCATGGGGGAAACCTACCCGCATCGATCATCAGTGGAACGGGAGGGTGCTCGCCAACACCACGCTCACACACGTGCCGCCCATGATGCTCAGCAACGCGTTCCGCCGCCACAGGTGCAACACCACGGTGGCCGCCAGGGCCGCGACCGGCGCGATCGCCGCGGCCGGACGATCCAACGACGTCCCGCGCAGGCAGTACACCAGCAGGATCACCATCACGCCCGCGGGCATGCGGGTACTGAGATAGCTCACCGTGCGGCTCGCCCGCAGCGGGGCCAGCGCGGCGAACGGCAGGGCTCGAAGCCCCCACGTGATCGCGGCGGAAACGGCGACGGCGGCGAAGATGTAGAGGGCACTAGGCATCGACGGCACACTCCTCGCACTCCTCGAGACGGATTCGGCGCAGCAGAAGCCCGACCGTGAACATCGCGAAGGCGGCCGGCAGCAACGCTCCCGGGAACAGGACACGTGCCGCGAGGGCGCTGAGCAGGGCCAGGACCGGTGTCGGCACGTCCGCGCGCCAGTTGCGCAGCGCTTCGAGCGCGAGGACGGCGAACAGCGCGGTCATCGCGAAGTCCAGTCCCTTGACGCTGTCCGGGATCACCGAGCCGAGCAGCGCGCCGACGGTGGCGCCGCCGACCCAGTAGAGCTGCAGGAACAGTTGCAGCAGCAGGATCCGCGGGCCCGGCCACATCCGCCCCTGCTCGCCGGCCGTCAGCGCGTACGCCTCGTCGGTCAGCGAGAACGTGCTGTACGCCCGCGCGGCCCGCCCGCGCACCCGGTGCAGCGGGAAGGAGAGCGCGTAGAACACGTGCCGCACGTTGACCAGCAAGGCGGTCAGCGCGACCGTGGCCAGCGGCGCGACGGCGACGACCAGCCCGACGAGCAGGAACTCTAGCGAGCCCGCGTAGACCAGCCCGGTGAACAGCGGCGCGCACCACCAAGGCAGCCCCGCGTGCGTGATGATCACTCCGAACGCCAGGCCCAGCGGCACCAGCCCGAACCCGACCGCCGCGGAGTCCCGGAACACCGCCCGGACCGTGTGCAGCTTCATGGCGTAACCTTAGGCCGAAAACGACCTAATATGGTTGCTGGTTATGGCGCTATGCTGGGTCTATGGGCAGCAATGTTGAACTCGACGGCATCGATCGTGAAATTTTGTTCCAACTGCGCCGGGACGGCCGCCTGACGAACGTCGAACTGGCCAAGCGGGTCGGCCTCACTCCGCCGCCGTGCCTGCGCCGGGTCAAGCGGCTCGAGGACCTCGGCGTGATCCGCGGCTACCGCGCCGTCATCGACCCCGACGCGTCCGGCCGCGGCCTCGAAGTCCTCGTCGACGTGGAGATCGCGGCCAACGACCTGAAGAGCTTCGCCGACTTCGAGGAGAGCCTCGCCGCGTTCGACGAGGTGGTCGAGCTGCACCGGCTGTTCGGCCGCCCGGACTACTACGTGCGCGTCGGCGTCGCGAATCACGAGGCGTACGAGGTGTTCCTCACCAACAAGCTGGCGCCGCTGCCCGGCGTCGTGCGGATCACCTCGCACCTGAGCATGAAGAAGATCAAGTCGGAGCTGTGAATTAATCGCTTGCCCCGGTGCCGGGTCGGCGGCCAGGATCTGCCCATGACCTCGATCCCCGCCTTCCTGCCGCTGGTTTCCGTCGCCCGTTCCGTGCGCGCCCAGCAGCAGACCGGCGCGTCGCATGGAGGCTCGATCCCGCTCGTCCCGTGACCGCGGCCCTGTTCGCGGGGCTGCTGGCCGGGTACGGCATCGCCGTGCCGGTCGGAGCGGTCGGGACGTATCTGGTGGCGCTCACCGCACGGACTTCGCTGCGGATCGGCGCGTGCGCGGCGCTGGGCGTCGCGACGGCGGACGGTCTCTACGCCCTGATCGCGCAGATCGGCGGATCAGCCCTCGCGCACGCGATTCACCCGGTCCTGACTCCGCTGCGCTGGACGTCCGCCGCCGTACTCCTCGCCTTGGCCATACGCGGTGCCGTCCTCGCCCTGCGCAGCCATCGAACCTCCGCTCCGGTCGACGAGAGTTCGCCGCCGACCCCGGCGCGTGCATATTTCACCCTCTGGGCGGTCACGATGATGAACCCGCTCACCGTGATCTACTTCGCGGCGCTCGTCATCGGCGCGCAGGGCGAATCAGCCCCCGACCATCTCGACGAGGCCGTGTTCGTCGCCGCGGCGTTCGTCGCCTCGGCGAGCTGGCAACTGTTCCTCGCGCTCAGCGGCGCGCTGCTCGGCCGCGTGCTCACCGGCGCCCGGGGACGGCTCGCCACGGCCCTCGGTTCGAGCGCCCTCATCGCCTTCCTCGCCCTGAGACTCCTGACATAGTTCCGTAACCCTTGACGGACCGCGGACCGGTACCCATACTCCTGCGACAAGAGCTCCGTAAACGTTTACGGAGCCTACCCACCCTCCGTAGGAGCCCGCATGCCCCTCCTGCACCAAGCGCCCGTGAACCCGCCACCGCGCGGCCGACGCGACGTCGGCCGGGCCCGGCGGCGCGCCCTGATCGCCGTCGTCTCCGCGCTCGCCCCGGTCGCCGCGCTGCTGACCGTCGTGAGCCTGCCGACATCCGCCAGCGCCACCACCGTGCCCACCGCGCCCTCCGGCTTCTCCACCGTGTTCAGCGACAGCTTCGGCGGATCGAGCGGCTCCGGCGTCGACTCGAACTGGACCTACGACACCGGAACGCAGTACTCCGGCACCGGCTGCACCGCGAACTACGGCACCAGCGAGGTCGAGACGGACACCAACTCGACCACGAACGTCTCCGAGGACGGATCCGGCCACCTCAACATCACCGCCGTGAAATCCAGCAGCGGCGCGTGGACCTCCGGCCGGATCGAGACCACCGCCGACAACTTCGCGGCCCCGGCCGGCGGCGAGATGGAGGTCACCGCCTCCATCAAGCAGCCCAGCCCGAGCTCCGGCGTCGGCTACTGGCCCGCCTTCTGGATGCTCGGCGCGGGATTCCGCTCCTCCGGCGCCGGCACCTCGGGCACCATGGACTGCTCGAACTGGCCGTACACCGGCGAGATCGACATCATGGAGGACGTCAACGCCCTGAGCGAGGTCGCGGGCACGCTGCACTGCGGCGTCGACCCCGGCGGCCCCTGCAACGAGACGACCGGCCTCGGCAGCGGCCTGGTCTCCTGCTCCGGCTGCCAGACCGGCTACAACACGTACTCGGTGATCGTGAACCGCACCAACACGAGCAACGAGTCCATCACCTGGTACCTCAACGGAACCGCATACGAGACGGTGACCGAGTCCCAGGTCGGCACGACCGACTGGCAGGCGGCCGTCGACCACGGCTTCTTCATCATCCTGGACAACGCGATGGGCGGCGCGTTCCCCAACGCGATCTGCGGCTGCACCTCGCCGTCCAGCAGCACCACCTCGGGCGCGTCGATGAGCGTCGGCTACGTCGCGGTGTACGAGAGTTCGGGTTCGAGCACGGCCACCGCCACGGCCAGCGCGTCGGCCACCTCCACCGGCACCGGCAGTGCCTCGTGCACCACCACCGCGACCTCCGACATCTCAGCGGACTGCTACGGCGGCTCCAACGGCACGATCTCGGTGTCCAGCACCAGCGACACCGACCCGTCCGGCGTCGACTCCAACCAGGTCGCGCAGCTGTCGAACGGCAACTATCTCGAATACAAGAACGTCAGCTTCGGCACGACGGGATCGACCCAGTTCGACGCGAGAGTAGCCTCCGGCGCGTCCAGCGGAGTCAGCGGCGCGGTCGAAGTGGTCTTGGACAGCCCGACGAACTCGCCCGTCGCCACCTTCGACGTGGCCAACACCGGAGGCTGGTCCAGCTGGGAGACCATCCCGGCGAACATGTCCAAGGTGACCGGGACGCACAACGTGTATCTGGAGTTCGTCTCGGCGGCCTCCGGCAACCCGGCGTACGTCAGTCTGCACTACTTCAACTTCCCGACGAGCTGATCGCCGCGTAGCGAGGGGCCGGACCGTACGCGGCGGTCTGGCCCCTCCGGCGTGCAGGGCGGCGCCAACCGGGTAAAGGTTGGAGCGATGATGGATACCCCGAAGACCGAGGGACGGCGGCACACGGTGCCCGGGTCCACGTACCGCGTGCAGCTGTCCGAGGGCATGACTTTCGACGATGTGTTAGCCCAGGTGGATTACCTGGACCGGCTCGGCATCACCCATGTGTACCTGTCGCCGATCCTGCAGGCCACCGAGGGCTCCACGCACGGCTACGACGTGATCGACCACGAGCGGATCGCCGACGGGCTCGGCGGCGAGGACGCGCTGCGCCACCTCGCCGCCGCCCTGCACGAGCGCGGGCTCGGCGCGATCGCCGACGTCGTGCCCAACCACATGGCCGTGCCGGTGCCCGAGAACGGCAACCGCGCGCTGTGGTCGGTGCTGCGCGAGGGCCCCGAATCCCCCTTCGCGTCCTGGTTCGACGTGGACTGGTCCGCGCAGGACGGCGCGCTGCTGCTGCCCGTGCTCGGCCGCCGGATCGGCGAGTGCCTGCGCACCGGCGAACTGCACGCGGACCGCTCCGCCGCGGCCGTCGCCGAGTTCGGCGGCCCGGTGCTGCGCTACTTCGGCCACGTCTTCCCGCTGCGCCCCGGCACCGAGGCGCTGGAACCGCCCGAACTGCTGCGCGCCCAGTACTACCGGCCCGCGTACTGGCGGGTCGCCGCCGAGGAACCCGGCTACCGGCGCTTCTTCGACATCAGCAGCCTGATCGCGGTCCGGGTCGAGGACCCCGGCGTGCTGCACGCCACGCATCGGCTGCTGCTCGAACTCGTGCAGGACGGCACGCTCGACGGGCTGCGCATCGACCACCCGGACGGCCTCGCCGACCCGCGCGGGTACCTGGGCTTCCTGCACGGGGCCACCGGCGGCGCGTGGACCGTCGTCGAGAAGATCCTCGCGGCCGACGAGCAGCTGCCCGCCGACTGGGAGTGCGCCGGGACCACCGGCTACGACGCGCAGCGGGCGATCGGCGCGCTGCTCACCGACCCGGTCGGCGCCGAACGCCTCGTCGCGCTCTACGCGGGCCTGACCGGCTCGGCCCAGGAGTTCGGCCCGGTCGCCCGGCGGTCGCGGCTGGACGTGCTCGACACCGTGCTGCGCGCCGAGGTGGACCGGCTCGTCGAGGTGCTCGTGGCGATCTGCCGCACCGAACTCGAACTGCGCGACCACACCCAGGCCGGACTGCGCGAGGCCGTCAGTGCCCTGATCGCCAACCTGCACGTCTACCGCGCGTACACCGTGCCCGGCGAGTCGCCCCCCGCCGAATCGGTGATGCGCGTCGAGGCGGCGGCCAAGACAGCCGCCGGAGCCTTGCCCGCCGAACGCCACGAAACGCTCAACCTCGTCCGAGACCTCGCGCTCGGCCGCGTCGGCCCGCGCGACGAACCGCGCGACGAGTTCCAGATCCGCTTCCAGCAGACGTGCGCCGCGGTCATGGCGAAGGGCGTCGAGGACACCGCCTTCTACCGCTGGACCGCACTGCCCAGCGCCTCCGACGTCGGCGGCGAACCGACCGAACCCGCGATGCCGCCCGCCAGGTTCCACGGATTCTGCGCCCTGCGCCAGTCCGAGTGGCCCGCCGCGATGACCGCGCTCAGCACGCACGACTCCAAGCGCTCCGAGGACGTGCGCGCCCGGCTCGCCGTCCTCACCGAACTCCCCGACGAGTGGGCCGCCGCGCTCGCCGGACTCCAGGTCGCCGTCCGCGCCGCGGCCACGCCCCCGGAAGCCCCCGACCCCGCGGACGAGTACCTGCTCTGGCAGACGATGGTCGGCGCCTGGCCCATCGACGCGGACCGGCTGCTCAAATATCTGCGCAAGGCCCTGCGCGAGGCGAAGGGCCGCACCTCGTGGAGCGCCCCCGACGAGGCATACGAGGACCGCGTGCTGGCCTTCGCCGAGGCCGCCCTCGCCGGTGACAAGGTCCGTGCCGAACTCGACGCGTTCACCGGCCACATCGCCCGCTACGTGCGCGGCAACATCCTCACCCAGAAGCTCGTGCAGCTCGCCATGGCCGGAGTCCCCGACGTCTATCAGGCCACGGAGTCCGAGTTCTGGGCGCTGACCGACCCCGACAACCGCCGCCCCGTCGACTTCACAGCGCTGCGCGGCCTGCTCGACCGGGCCGACAACGCGGAATCCGACGGATCCATCGGCGACCTCCCCGGCCCCGTCGCCAAGATGCTCGTCACCTCCCGCACCCTGCGGCTGCGCCGCGAACACCCCGAGTGGTTCGCCCCCGACGCGCCGCAGACCCCGCTGTTCCCGATCGGCCCGGCCGCCGACCACGCGATCGCCTTCCTGCGCGGCGAGCACGTCGCCGTCATCGGCACCCGGCTGTCCGTCGGCCTGGAACGCGGCGGCGGCTGGGGCGACACCACCCTCTCGCTGCCGCCCGGCCACTGGCGCTGCCGCCTGACCGGCCGCGGGTACCACGTGGACGGCCACGCCGGGATCGGCGTGTCCCTCGGCGAACTGACCGCGGAACTCCCGGTCGCCCTGCTGGTCCGGGAGGACGCCGCGTGACCGAGATCGACGTCTGGGCCCCGCACGCCAAGCGGGTCGACCTGGACACCGGCACCCACGTCGTCCCGATGAGCCCCATCGACCGCCCCGGCTGGTTCCGCGCCGCCCTCCCCGCCGACGCCGACTCATACGCGTTCCGGCTGGACGGCGGCCCACTGCGCCCCGACCCGCGCTCCCGCCGCCAACCGCACGGCGTGCACGCCCCCAGCGCCCCCGACGACCCGGCCGCCTTCCCGTGGACCGACTCCGCCTGGCCCGGCCGCCCCCTCGCCGGCGCCGTCATCTACGAACTCCACATCGGCACGTTCACCCCCGAGGGAACCTTCGACGCCGCCATCGCGAAACTCGACCACCTCGTCGCCCTCGGCATCGGCTTCGTCGAGGTCATGCCGGTCGCGGCCTTCAACGGCGAGCACGGCTGGGGCTACGACGGTGTGGCGCTGTGGGCTGTGCACGAACCGTACGGCGGCCCCGAAGGTCTGCGGCGTTTCGTCGACGCCTGCCACGCCCGCGGCCTCGGCGTGCTCCTCGACGTCGTCTACAACCACCTGGGCCCGAGCGGCAACTACCTCGCCGAGTTCGGCCCCTACTTCACCGACACGCACGGCACCCCCTGGGGCGCGGCCGTGAATCTGGACGACGCGGGCTCCGACGAGGTCCGCGCCTTCATCATCGACAACGCCCTGCTCTGGCTGCGCGAGAACCACCTCGACGGCCTGCGCCTGGACGCCGTGCACGCCCTGGTCGACACCCGAGCCGTCCACCTCCTGGAAGAACTCTCCACCGCGGTGGACGCCCTGGCCACGCACCTGGACCGCCCCCTCCACCTCATCGCCGAGACCGACCGCAACGACCCGCGAACCGTGACCTCGCGGGACCAAGGCGGCCAAGGCATCCACGCCCAATGGAGCGACGACTTCCACCACGCCCTGCACAGCGCCCTCACCGGTGAACGCCAGGGCTACTACTGCGACTTCGGCGACCTGTCAGCGCTGGCCAAAACCCTGACCTCAGCCTTCTTCCACGACGGCACATACTCCACGTTCCGCCACCGCCACCACGGCCGCCCCGTGAACACGGCCGCCCTGGACGCCGCCCGCTTCGTCGTCTCCCTGCAAACCCACGACCAGGTCGGCAACCGCGCCCAAGGCGACCGCATCGGCGCCACCCTCTCCGAAGGCCTGCGGAAGGTCGGCGCGGCCCTGCTGCTGACCGCGCCCTTCACCCCGCAGCTCTTCATGGGCGAGGAGTGGGCCGCGGCCACCCCCTGGCAGTACTTCACCGACCACCCCGAACCCGAACTCGCCGAAGCCGTCCGCAAAGGCCGCCGCGCCGAGTTCGCCGCCTACGGCTGGCCCCCCGACCAGGTCCCCGACCCCCAGGACCCGGCCACCTTCACCCGCAGCGTCCTCGACTGGACCGAGCCGGCCCGCGCCCCGCACGCCGACCTGCTCGCCTGGTACCAAGCCCTCATCGCGCTACGCGGGACCGAGCCCGCCCTGTCCGCCGCCGACCAGACCTTCGCGCACGTGGCGGCTCACTTCGACGAGGCCGCCCGCTGGATCGTCGTCCACCGCGGCCCCCTGCGCATCGCCGCCAACCTGGCCCCCGAACCCCGCACCATCCCGTTGAACCCGGAAACGCCCCCCACCGCCGTCCTGCTCGCCTCCACCCCCGGCGCCCACCTGAACGGCGACGCCGTCACCCTCCCCCCGGAGTCGGCAGCCGTGATCCGCTAGGTCATTCGCCAAGGGGGAGGGCGCAGCTCAGCGCCGCCGGCCCTTGTCCAGCGGCCAGATCCGGGCGGCGTTCGGCAGATGGAACGGCGTGCGCGGCCATCTCCCGCGGGCCCGGCGCAGGTGCATGCCGGGACGGTTCGGCTCGACGGTCAGGGCTCGGCGCGGCACCCCCGCGAGCACCCGCTCCAGATCTATCGCGAACCCCGCGGGCTCGTTGAGCATCGGTGCGAGCCCGATCCCGGCCGCCGCCGCGGCAAGGCGGCTGCGTTCGAACCCGGTGGTGGCCGGGGTGGCCGAATGGTGACGGGCCGCTCGTCTCAGCGCACTCATAGCGGCCAAGGTAGCGTGCCCCTCTACCCTCGCGCCTGCGATTTTTCGCCCCGGCCCGCCGGTCCCGCGATGTAGCGGCTCCGACGGTCGACGTGGTTGTGATCGGTCAGGTCCGTATTGTCGACGTACTGGTCGATCGCCCCGACCGGCGGCAGCTCCCGGAGCACCGGGTCGCTGATCGTCGCCGTCAGCGCGTCGACGAACCTCGTGGCGCCGATCACCTGAAACGGCCGCGTGAAGTAGTGCCGCACATTGGTCTCCACGGCCGGAGTAAGCCCAAGCCCGTTGTGCACGCTGGCTGTGATCTCGTATGCGGTGGACAGATGCCGCTCCCGCTCCTTCCAGCCACGCGCCGCCAGAGCATCGGAGAGCGCAGGCGCAATGACCCCGGCACCCGGCAACGCGGCAAAGGCAGTACCCAGCCACTTGCTATAGGGCGGATAGACCCGATTCATCAGCAGATGGAGCCTCATCAGATCACGCACCTGCCGCCCGGCGACGATCGCGGACCCGAGCTCGTCGCCGACTTCCCCACAGCGGCCCACGAACGCCTCCTCCTGAGCCAGTCGCATCCACTGGCACGCCAGCACGTAGCGCCAGACCTCCTCGGGATACCAGGCCAGCGCCGCACGGTACTCCCCAAGCAGCCCCGTGCCGTCGTGAAAAACCTCCCCGCCGGTCAACTCACGCAGCACCTGAGCAGGCACCATCAACCACTCGGAGGCGGACAAGCCACCGTCGGCCGGATCGGCATCAAGCTGCCCCGCGAAAAAGTCCCGCGCATCCAGGACGTGCACCCAGTGGCGAGACGGCGCTCCCTCAGGAAACGAGAAACGCACACGATGCCCCCGGAACTCCCCGGGAAGCTCACGTTCCAACAGCTCATCAAGGGCGCCCGCATGCTCACGATGGTCCTCACCGGCGAGAAACACCTGAAGCCGCGGCCCCCAAGCGTGATCCGTCGAGCGCTCGGTGTCGAACCCCTGCACGTCCGACCCCCACCCGACCAGCGCCGCCGAATACGCCGTCCCGCCAAGCGCCCCCGCGAGGATAGGGCCGACAACCTCGGCATAGAACGCGCGCGAGAGCTCAAGACCGGGGATGAAGGTGGACGTAGGCGCCATGCGTGCCACCTTCCCAACGATCACGACCCGCTGCCAGCGGATTTCAAGGACAGCGTCGAGGCCGAAGCCCGTCGAGCAGGATGTCGAGAAGCCGATCGGCGCTGACCGCGTGGCCCGCCTGCTGCGCGACGGTGAAGATCCCGATCAGGCTGGCCGCGACCTCGTCAGCGGTGACATCCGACCGCAGATCTCCCGCGACGCGCCCCGCCTCCAGGATCGCCGAGATCGCGTTCAGCAGTTCATCCCTGGTCCGTGCGTGGCCGACCGCTCCGGACTCGATCACCGTCAGCAGCGTGTCGAGCATGCCGTTCTTCGTCGCGATCCAGTCGCCGAACAGGTCCATCCAACGCCGCATCGCCACGGCCGGAGCCGCGTCGGCGAGCAGCTCGCGGGCACCGTTCGTGAGGCGGACGACCTGGTCGCGATAGACCGCCTCCACCAGCGCCTCGCGGGTCGGGAAGTGGCGGTAGAGCGTCCCGATGCCCACGCCGGCCTCCCGGGCGATGGCGCGCATCGACGTCTCCGCCTCGGCCGACGCGAACACCCGCGTCGCCACCTCGAGCAGCTGCTCACGGTTGCGCGCGGCATCGGCCCGCGTAGCCCGCGGCCCCGGATCTGACAAACGGATCACGCTCCGGTTATGTTGGCTTGGTTAAGCGGAGCATAGTCCGCTTTCCCTCCCCCCGCTCTACGGCCCCAGCCCCCCAGAAACGAGAACTCATGCCTCGACACGGCGACACAAGCAGGGCAGTCCGACTCGACTCGTTCGGCGGCCCGGAGGTCCTGACCGTCCAGCACGTGCCCGAACCTCAAGCAGCCGACGGGCAGATCCGCGTCCGCGTGACCGCGGCCGGCCTGAACCCGATGGACTGGATCATGACCGCGGACGCCGAGACCGCGGCACGATTCGGCCTGACCCTGCCCGCCGGATTCGGGACCGACTACGCGGGAGTCGTCGACCAGGTCGGCGCGGGCGCGCACGGCTACGCGATCGGCGACCGCGTGTTCGGCGCGGCCCTGTCCCGGGCGGTCGCCGACTACGTTGTGGTCGACGCGAATGGCGACATCGCGACCGGCATCGCCCATCACACCCCCGACAACGTCGACGACCACACCGCCGCCACCCTCGCAATCGCAGGCAGCACCGCGTCCGCCGCTCTCGCCATCCTCAACCTGGGCCCGGACGACACAGTCCTGGTCGGCGGCGCAGGCGGCGGCGTCGGCGTATTCGCAGTCCAGTTGGCGCGCATCGCGGGCGCACAAGTCATCGGCACCGGCTCCTCGTCAACGTCGGACTACCTCCAAAGCCTCGGCGCCACCCCAGTCGAGTACGGCGACGGCCTAGTCGCCAGAATCCGCGCCCTCGACGCCCTCGACGCCCTCGATACAGGTCCCATCGGCCCCATCACCGCCGCACTGGACCTCCACGGAACCGACACCGTGCACGCGGCCCGCGAACTGGGAGTCCCGGATGCCCGCATCTGCACCATCGCCGCCGTGGTCGACGGAGTCCCAGCCGCCAACGGCGCCAACGCCGCTCCCGACGCCTTAGGGATCATCGCCCATCACGTAGCGGCCGCCCGTCTGCACGTCCCCATCGCCGCGACCTTCCCCATCCAGGACATCCGCGCAGCCGTAGAACTCCAGGCGACCCGCCACGTCCGCGGCAAGGTCGTGATCGACCTCCGGCCGCAGCCCTGACTCCATGATCCTCTGACCACCCGTCAGCGATCTCCATGCTTTGACATGCCCTGAGTGACGGGTGATACTGGCGACGTGGCAGTCGCTCAAGTGTTCGAAAAAGCTTCGGCGGATGTGGTCGACCGGCGCGCGGCGCTGGCCGCCGCCGGGGCACTGACCTTGGGCGATTCGCTGCCGCGCGACTTCGAGCCGATCGCGGTGCCCGAGCCGCTGAGCACGCTGCTGCCCGACGGAATCCGACGAGGCGAGACCATCGCCCTGCCCGGCGATCATGCCCCCGCCCCGTCACCCTCCGCCCCCGCCGCCATCCCCACCCCCGCCCGAGACCTCGACGGCAGCCCCACGCGCCGCACCCCTTCCAAATTCGACTCGACAGTGGACTACCTGACGCTCGCACTACTGGCCGGAGCCCTGCGGCAAGGACTGTGGTGCGCTGCGGTCGGCGCGCGAGGCCTCGGCGGAGCAGCGTTGGCGGGTCTACTCGGCGACGAGGCATTGCAAGACGGGGCGCTACAGCGGCTGCTCGTCGTGGACGGCCCGGGGGAGCGCTGGGCCGAAATCGCGGCGGTCCTGGCGGACGGCGTCGACCTGATCCTGCTCCGCCCACCCGCCGCGGTCCCCACACAGATCGCCCGCCGAGTAGACGCCCGCCTACGCCAAGGCGCAACCGACGAATCCCGACACCGCGCGGCACTACTCGTACTAGGCGCCTGGCCCGCCGCCCGCACGACGCTGCGAGTACGCCACCTCGGCTGGACCGGCTTCAACGCAGGTGTCGGCCACCTCACTGCCGGCCGCGCGCAAATCGACGCCGAGGACCGCACCCGCCGCACACGCAGCGTCCAACTCCTACTCCCCGAGGACCTAGGCGCCGACGTGGCACTGTCCACCCTCATCCGCCCCGCCCAGAACCGAAAGGAGGCCGCCACCCCACGACTCACCGCAGTGGCCTAGCCCCGCGGCCCGCCCCGCCCCGCCTAGCCTCCGTCCCTCACCGGCCGCTTCTCAACGGTCGCCCCGTCGTCCCAGGCAGCTCGTCATCGTCATCGTCGTCATCATCATCATGTTTCAGGCCACTGACACCATCGTGACCCGCGTGAGCTCAGGGTGCGGTCAGGGCGGTTTCGATCGCGGTACCGTTCCGCTCCAGCCAGGCTTCGCGTCGCTTGATGATCTCGCCGACGCCCTCGTCCCACATGCGCTGCCAGCCGCCGCCGTCCACCGCGGCACGGTGCTTCATCAGATGCCACGAGCGGCGAGTACGCAGCACCGCGACCTCCACGAGTCGGCCCCGGTCCCGATCCGACATGCCGTAGGCGTCGGCCAGGATGCGGCAGCGCCTCGGCGCGTCGAGCCCGCGCAGGCCCGGGTCCACGTCCTCGGGCTCGTTCAGCGGCGCCCACCAGAGCATGGCGTTGTAGAGCTCGTCGACCCTGGTCGCGGTGCGCACCAGATCGAAGTCGATCAGGGCGCACGCGCTCGCGTCGCGGAAGACGACGTTCTCCGGGGTGATGTCCAGGTGCCCGATCAGCTCGTCCGGATAGGCGGGAGCCGGAGGCAGCCCCGGCGGGTCGGAGGGCAGCACGAGCTCGACGCCCGCGGGGACGACGAAGGCCGCCGCGGCATCGTCATAGCCGCGCAACAGCCTGCCGACCGAGGCGAGCCTGCCCTCGTCGGCGATCCACGCGGGATGCGGACGCCCCGCCACCTCGCCCTCCACGAACGTGAGCACCTCGCGTCCGGCGGAGTCGATGCCCAGGTAGCGCGGCGCACCCTCGAAGCCGAACTCCTCAAGGTGCCGCAACAGGGCATGAATGAAGGCGGAGTTAGGTCCCATCGGCCGACGCACGGTGTCGGCCACCCGAACCACCCCCTCGGTGACATCCCCGCCCAGCAGAGGGATCTCAGGTTCCGAAGGATCTTCCGTCCAGCGCTTCCGCGGATCAGTGCCAGAGATCATTCGCACAGACTATGCGCTAGCGACATCCGATGAAGGCCGACGAATCCCCCACCCGAGTCCTGGTCGTATGGTGCCCGGACTGGCCAGTACACGCAGTCGGCGCCGGCCCCGACGTACCCGCCGCGGTATTGGTCGGCGAAGGCGCGCGAGCCACGGTACTGGCCTGCTCGGCAGCGGCACGCGCGGCAGGAGTACGACGCGGCCAGCGGCTGCGCGACGCTCAACGGCTGTGCCCGGAACTGCGAGCGTACCCACGTGACGAACCAGCCGAGGAGCGTGTCTTCGAGCCGGTCGTGCAGGCAGTGGAGAACGTGGCGGCCGGAGTAGAGGTCGTGCGCCCAGGACTGATCGCACTCGCCGCACCAGGCCCAGCCCGCTACCACGGCGGCGAAGCCCGACTGGCCCTGCTGATCCGCGAAGCCGTCGCCGACGTAGGCATCCCCGCACCCACTACGCCCCCAGCCCCGACTCCGACCCCGACTCTGGCTCCGGCGGTGGGGCTGGGGGATGAGGATGCGGTGGCGGAGGATCCGCTTGGCTGCGGGATCGGAGTCGCGGACGGGATCTTTGCCGCGAGTCTGGCTGCTCGGTTGCCGGTCGACGAGCCGCTGATCGTGCCGCCCGGCGGGAGCGCGGCGTTCCTCGCGCCCTATCCGTTGCGGGTGTTCGACCGGCCGGAGTTGGACGGGATCCTCGAACGCCTCGGCATCCGCACCCTCGGCGAGTTCGCCGCGCTGCCGGTCGCGGACGTGGCCAACCGCTTCGGGCCCGTCGGCGTCCTGGCACACCGACTGGCCCGGGGCCTCGACCCACGTCCGCCCGCGTCGCGTCGACCGGGCGAGGACCTCAGCGCCCTGCATCTGTTCGACCCGCCCGCCGAACGCGACGAACAGGTGCTCTTCGCCGCGAAGGCGCTCGCCGACCGCTGGCGCGACGGCCTTGCCACGGCGGGGCTGACCTGCGCCTCCGTGCGGATCGAGCTGGCCACGGAGGGCGGCGGCCACTATGCCCGGACCTGGCGCAACGGCGACGCGCTGGGCGCCACACTGTCCTCGCAGGCCCTGGCCCAACGCGTCCGCTGGCAACTCGACGGCTGGCGTACCAGGGTGTCCCGGGCCGGGGGACAGCGACCGGCCTCGGGGATGGAGGAGGCCCCTCCCGCAGCGAATCAGCTCTCTTCCGTTGCGGAGGTCGCCGCGGACCCGCTCGTCTCGGTGCGGCTGGTCCCCGGGCCGCTGGTCGTGGACACCGGGAGCCAGCAGACGCTGTGGGGACGCGAAGCCGTGCCGGACCGGGTCGGCCGCGCGGCGGAGCGGGTGCAGGCGATGCTCGGCCACGACGGCGTCGCGCTGCTGCACCTGACCGGCGGCCGCGACCCGGCCGCCCGGATCATCCGCACGCCCTGGGGCGAGAAGCCGCCCAGCGGTCTCACCGCGGACCCGGAGGCGCCCTGGCCCGGCGCCGTGCCGGAGCCCGCGCCGCCGCTGCTCCCGGAGGACCAGCCTCCGGTGCTGCTGCTCGACGCGCGCGGCACCCACGTCGAGGTGTCCGGCCGCGTCGGACTCAGCGCCCCGCCCGCCGTCCTCGTCCTCGGCGGCCACCCGCTCCCGGTCACCGACTGGGCCGGCCCCTGGCCGTACCACGAGCACCCCTGGCGCCCGGCCACCGTACGCCGCCGCGCCCGACTCCAACTCACCACCGCCGACGGCCGCGCCTTCCTGGTCGCCCTCGAACACAGAGCCTGGCGGCTGGAGGGGATCTACCACTGAGCCGCCGGATCATCGCACTCACCGGAAGTTCCGCCCCTTCAACCGATCGGGCTGAGCATCGACACGCAGCGGAGCGAGTCGCGCGGCGACGACGTTGATGGCCTTGTTCTGCTTGTCGCCGTCCCGCTCGGCACGCTCCAGATGTCCGGTGATCCGCAACGCCCCGTGCGCCAGGCACACCCGCTGGTATCGCTGCCAGACACCCGGCGAGCAGACCACGTTGACCAGACCGGTCTCATCCTCCAAGGACAGGAAGCACACCCCGCCCGCGGTCGGTGGACGCTGGCGGTGCGTGACGATCCCGGCGACGTGCACCGGGCGCCGGTCCGGCAGGTTCTCCAGATCCGCGATACGCAGGTATCCCGCGGCGTCCAGTAACGCGCGAGTGTGCGCGATCGGATGCGAGTCGGGGCTGGAGCCAGTGGCCCACAGATCGGCGAAGGTCTGCTCCACGACGGTCATCGCAGGCAGTTTCGGGACGTCGTCCGTTCCCGCCGTCCCGGGAATATGCGCCTCGGTGGTCCCGGCCAGAGACCCGGTCTGCCACAGCGCCTCACGACGTGTCAGCCCGAAGCAGTCGAACGCCCCCGCCGTGGCCAGCGCCTCCAACGCGGCGAGCGAAAGTCCCGTCCGCCGGACGAAATCCTCCAGTCCCTCGTAGCGGCCGTTCTTCTCGCGCTCCTTGGCCACCTGTTCAGCGGCGCTGTCTCCGAGCGCCCGCACCGAGGCGAGTCCCATTCGGATGACGGGTTGCGGGTGCGGCGATGCATGTCTGTGTCTGGGCACATAGTCGCTTGGCGGGGGCTCCAGGGTCGCCTTGTCCTGGGAGACATTGACGTCCACGCCGCGCACGGTCACGTCGTGCCGCCGGGCGTCGCTGATCAATGAGGCCGGACTATAGAAACCCATCGGTTGGTTGTTGAGTAACGCTGCGGTGAATGCAGCCGGGTAGTAGCGCTTCAGATAGGAACTCGCGTACACGAGGTAGGCGAACGAGATGGAGTGACTCTCGGGGAAGCCGTAGGAACTGAAGGCTTCGAGCTTGCGATAAATGTCCTCAGCCAACTCGGGACCGATCTTGTTGGCGGCCATCCCGGCCATCAGCCGCTGCCGGAGCGCGAGCATCTTCTCGGTGGACCGCTTCGCCCCCATCGCCCGCCGCAGCCGGTCAGCCTCGACCGCGGAGAAGTTCGCCGCGGCGATGGCCATCTGCATCACCTGCTCCTGGAACAGCGGCACGCCGAGGGTGCGTTCGAGCGCCTCCCCGAGCAGGTCGTGCGGCGGCTTCGCGGCCTCGACCTTGTTACGACGGCGCAGATAGGGGTGCACGGCGCCGCCCTGGATCGGGCCCGGGCGGATCAGCGCGACCTCGACTACCAGGTCGTAGAACTTCTGCGGCTTCAACCGCGGCAGGGTCGCCATCTGCGCCCGCGACTCGACCTGGAAGACGCCCACCGAGTCGGCGTCGCACAGCATCTCGTACACCAGTGGGTCGTCCTCGGGGATCTCGCCGAGGTCCAGCGGCTCGCCGTGGTGCTCGCGGACCAGATCGAAGCAGTCGTGCAGGGCGCCGAGCATGCCGAGCCCCAGCAGATCGAACTTCACCAGCCCGGCGTCGGCGCAGTCATCCTTGTCCCACTGGACCACCGAGCGGTCCGCCATCCGCGCCCACTCGGTCGGCACGACCTCCCCGATCGGGCGGTCGCATAGCACCATGCCGCCGGAGTGGATACCCAGGTGCCGCGGCAGACCGTGCATCCGGGTCGCCAGGCGCAGCACGTCGTCGGGGATGTCGGACACCTCCACCTCCGCGGCCGCCGGGTAAGGGCCCAGCCGCTCGCTCCAGGCCCGCTGGGCGCCGGCGGAGTAGCCCAGGGCACGCGCCGCGTCGTGGATCGCCATCTTCGCCCGGTAGGTGATCACGTTGGCGACCATCGCGGCGCGCTCGCGGCCGTACGTGTCGTAGACGTGTTGGATCACCTCCTCGCGACGGCCGGACTCGATGTCCAGGTCGATGTCCGGGTAGCCGTCCCGCTCCGGGGACAGGAACCGCTCGAAGACCAGCTTGTACTTCACCGCGTCCACGTTGGTGATGTGCAGCGCGTAGCAGACGGCTGAGTTCGCCGCCGAGCCGCGGCCCTGCGCAAGGATGTTCTCGTCCCGGCAGAACTTCGCGATCTCGTACACGATCAGGAAATAGCCCGCGAGGTCCAGGTCCGCGATGATCCCGAGTTCCTTGTACAGCTGCCGGTACGCGCGCGGATTGGCCTCGGGCGGCCCGTAGCGTTCGGCCGCCCCCTGCATCACCAGTTCGTGCAGCCACGCGGCTTCGCTGGACCCCTCCGGGACGTTCCGGTTCGGCAGCCCGGGGGCCACGGCGGTGAAGTCGAACGCGCACTCCCCGGCCAATTGCACGGTGCGGCGCAGGATGCCGGGGAAGCGGGCGAAGCGCTCGGCCATCTCCTTCCCGGAGCGCAGGTGTGCCGTGGGCCCGGCCGGGAGCCAGCCGGCGATCTCCTCCAGGGTCCGCCGGGCCCGCAGCGCGGCCAGCGCTCCGGCGGTCGGGAAGTCCGAGGGCGTGGCGTAATGCACCTGGTTCGTGGCGATCGTCAGGGCGTCGTACCGGGCCGCGAATCCGGCCAGCGCGTCGTTGCGCTCGTCGTCGCCGGGCATGTCGTGGTCGACAAGCTCGATCACCACGTTCTCGCGCCCGAACAGGCTGCGCAGCCGGTCCAGCTCACGCGCCGCCACCCGCTCGCCGCCGGAGGCCAGCGCCGCCGGGATCAGACCCTTGCGACAACCGGAGAGCACCGTCCAGCGGCCCTCCGCGTGTGCCGCGAGTTCCTCGAGCGCGTAGACGGCCCGGCCCTTGCCGGAGCCCGCCCTCCGGGCCTGCCCGATCGCCTGGGACAGTGAGCGGTATCCCTCCGCGCCCCGGGCGAGCAGCAGCAGGTGCGCCCCCGGCGGGTCGGGCACGCCGGTCCGCTCGACCCGGTCCGCCGCGAGGGAGAGCTCCGCGCCGAAGACGGTGCGGACCCCACTGTCCCGTGCCGCCTGGGCCAGCCGCACCGCGCCGTACAGGCCGTCGTGGTCGGTGATCGCCAGTGCCTCGAGGCCGAGGCGCGCGGCCTCGGCGACCAGGGCTTCCGGTTCGGAGGCGCCGTCCAGGAAGGAGAAGCCCGAGTGGACGTGCAGCTCCGCGTAGGGGACCGGGGCCTCGGCGCGGCGGATCGGCGGGGGTTGTTCGGCGGCCTTGGCGGTCAGCTCGCCGTGCCGGGTCCAGGACAGGATCTTGTCCAGCTCCCGCCAGGGCATGACCGGGTTGTTGAATCCCACGGAGCGCACCTCCTTCCGAGCCGGGCGCGCCGAGCACGCCGTTCGAACATTTGAGCCAATGTCTGGTTCTCCGAGTCTCGGATGGAGGCTTCGGGCATGTCAAGTGCGGAATGGCTGTCTGGGAAGATCGGGCCCGTGGGCGGGTGAAAGTGGTTACCTGCTCGCTCTCCGTGGCCTGGGGGAGCTGGAAACCAGGTGGGCGACGCTGGTCGTGGCCGCTACCATCGGCTGCCGCCGGGCCTGCACATCCATGGCCGGAGAGGGGGGAAGCCATGACGAAGTTTTGGATCAACGTCTGCCTCAAGCCGTGCGCTATACACGAGGTGGCCGCCGCGCTGGCCGCCGCGATGGCGCCGTTCGACATCAACCTCATCGGTGACGACGACTGGAATCCCCGAGGCGAATGGGACTGGTGGCGCATCGACGCCGGTTGGGGCGATCGGTTCGCGGTCAAACCCGAACACGATGGCGACGCACGCCTGATCCACGCGGACGACGAGCGTGAACCGCTGCGCTGCGACGGTGGGCCGCGAGGTCTGCTCGACTTCGCCGCGACGCGTCAGCAAGCTGTCGATCGTGCCTATGCCGAATGGCAGGGCCAGCAGCGCGACTTCCAGAAGCTCGTCGCAGACCACCCGCCGGCGCAGCCCTTGACCGCATTCCTGGCCCGCCACGACGCGGATCCCGAGGGCTACCCGCGCGAGCAGGCCGTTGCCGATCACCACGCGCAGCCCCTGGTCAGCGCGCTCAACCACCGCTCGGTCTGGGACCGCTACCCGGGCCTGGGGATCTGGGTGCTCGGCCCCGACTCGGATCCGATCACCCGGTACACCCGCGATTCACAGCCGGATCTCGACGAGGCAGCCAGGTGGGCCGTGACGAGATACGCCCTACTCACCCTCGAAGGCGAATGGATCGACCGCGAAGGGCTCGGGTCGTTCGCCGGTCCGGACGCCGGTGAGGATGGCAGCGCCGCCTACGCTCGGCAGTCCAACGCCTACCTCGACGGCCTGGACGAGGACTGCGTCGTCGTGAGGCTGCTCTGCCACTGCTGAAGGCCACAGCTGAAGGCCTTTCGCTGATCAGGCGTCCGCGCCCCAGGCGTCGGCGATGATTGTGCGCAGGTCGGAGTGCTGCGGCTGCCAGCCGAGTTCGGTGCGGATGCGGCGGGTGTCGGCGAGGAGCATCGGTGCCTCGCCTCGGGAGGGATGGTGCTCGACGGGGACCTCGCGACCGGTCACGTCTCGCACCGTGCGCACGATGTCGAGCACGCGGGCGCCCGTCGCGCCCACGTTGAACACGGCTTGCCGACCGGGCTCGGCGTGCTCCAGGGCAAGTTCGAAGGCCCGGGCCACGTCGCGGACGTGCACGAAGTCGCGTACCGCCTCGCCGTCGCCGTTGATCCGCAGGACCGGAAGGTCGCCGCGCGCCACGGCCAGGGTCTTCGGGATGATCGTCTCCGGGTCGCCGGTCCGCCCGCCGACCGCCCCGGCCACGTTGAACAGCCGCAGCGCGACCGCGCCGAACGCCGCGTCAGCTCCGGCGAGTCCCAGCACGTCCAGTTCCGCAGCGCGCTTCGTCTCGCCGTAGTCGTTCGTGTTCTGCAACGGCAGGTCCTCGGGGATCGGCTGGAGCGCGGGCCGGCCGTACACCGCGCCGGTCGAGGCGAGCACGAAACGTACCGGCCGCCCGACCCGCGCTGCCTCCTCGGCCGCGGCCTTGGCCACCGTCACCGCGCCGCCGTGGTTCACTCCCCAGTACTCCGGCGCACGCTCCTGTGCTTCGCGCACCCGCACGAGCGCCGCGAGATGGCACACCCCGTCCACGTCCCGCACCGCGCGCCGCATCGCCTCGACGTCCCGCACGTCGCCGTGGACAACGCGCAGGTCGGAGCTCTTGTCGGTGTCGTCGTGGGCGGCGGCGATCTCCGTGCGGCTCGTCAGGGCACGAACCTCGTGGCCCGCCGCCGTCAGCCGCTCGACCAGCGCCGTCCCGACGAAGCCGAAGGCGCCCGTGACCAGTACTCGCACGCGTCTCAGCCGAGCTCGTACTCGAACCAGATCCGGTGCGTGCCGTCCGCGTCGATCGCCATGCCGCCGCTGCCGCGGATCCCGGCGAGCTCGCCGGTGCCGCTGGTCGGGACGATCGTGAAGAACTCATCACTGCGGTCCGTGCCGCCGGTCGTGGCCGAGTGCGCGAAGTTGAACGCCCCGGTCAGGCCGTCCACGGTGCCCTCGAAGGACTCCATCGCCACGTACGTGCCGACGCCCGAGGACTGGTCGTAGGCCGCGGTGAAGAGCGTGGCGGAACGGCCCTCGACCGCGCCGTCGTACCGCTTCTCCATCGTCGAGACGCCCACCGGCAGCCCCGTCGCGACGGCCGGATCGGGCGACAGCTCCGTGGGCGTGAACGCGACAACCTTGAAAGTGCCTGATGCTCTCACGGGAAAATGATAGAGAATGCAGCCATGCCACGGTTCGCAGCACGCTCCCGCGCCGGACGACGACGCCTGCTGCGCGGGCGCCGGGTCCGCTACGGCTCGCTCGCGGTCGTGCTGGTCACGCTCACGGCGATGGTCGTCGTCGCGCGCACCAGCGCGTGCGCGGCCGGGCCGGTGCTGGAATCAGGGGGCGCGTTCGCCGGCGGCACGCGCTTCTACGTGGACCCGTACTCGGCCGTCGGATACTGGGACACGCACAACACCTCGAACCCGCTCGAGCCAGCGATAGCGAGCCGCATCGGCAGCGTCCCGTCGGCGATCTGGTTCACGGAGTACGACCCGGACCGGATCGCCGGGCAGGTCAGCCAGATCACGGCGCAGGCCGCGGCCGAGGGCACCGTGCCCGTGCTCGTCCTCTACGACATCCCCGAGGTCAACTGCAGCACGTCGGCACCCAACGGCGCGCCGTCCATCGCCGCCTACGAGTCCTGGGCCTCGGCCTTCGCGTCGGGCCTCGGCAGCCACTCGGTGATCGTCATCGTCGAGCCGGACGCCCTGGCCATGCAGACCTGCCTCAGCGCGCAGCAGGCCACGGCGCGCGACGGCGCGATCGCGTACGCCGGATCGGCCGTGCACAAGGCGGATCCGGACGCGCGCGTGTACTTCGACGCGGGCAATTCGGGCTGGAACTCGCCGGAGGTGCAGGCGCAGCGACTGGCCGCGGCCGATGTGACGACCAGCGCGAACGGTATCGCCTCGAACGTCTCGAACTTCCTGCCCACGTCCAGCGAAGTCGCGTACGACGAGCGGGTCCTCTCCGCCCTCGGCAGCCCCTCCGGCCTGCACATCGTCGTCGACACGAGCCGCAACGGGAACGGTCCGGGCAACACGTGGTGCGACCCGGCCGGCCGCGCTCTCGGCGCGACCCCGACGGCCAACACGGGCGATCCGCTCGTCGACGCGTATCTGTGGGTCAAGGATCCGGGCCAGGCGGACGGCTGCGCGGCCTCGGCCGGGGCATTCGACCCCGAGTTGGCGTACGCGCTGATCGCCAACGGCCCCGGCGGCGCGCCGAAACTGCCCGCCGCTTCCGGCACCGGCTCCGGCTCCGCGGCCGCGAAGGCAGCGGTCAAGCCGTCGGCCGCCACGTTGTCGGGCGCCGCGCCGTCGGCATCCGCGTCTTCGGTCGAGGACGCGTCCAAGCAGACGACGTATCCCGGCTGCCGCTGACGGTTTTTCACCTCTGGATGCGCGAGGGCCCCGGCGCCCGCCATCAGACGCCGGGGCCTTGGCAGCCGGCTCAGCTGCCGGAGCTGTCCCAGGTGACGGAGAAGTCCTCGCCGCTGCTGTCCAGGCTGGACGTGGTCGCCTCGGTGACGCCGCCGTCCGAGACCAGGTTGATCTGCGTCGGGCTGCTGTCGCCGATCGGGCTGCCGTTGGCGGTGGCGCCGGTGAAGTCGACCGTGCCGAAGTCCGACAGCGGCAGCACGCCGTTGCTGTACGGGGCCTCGGCGATGACCTCGGCCGAGCCGTCCTGCGCGGTCGTCGAGGTCTGGTTCGTGGTCTCGTTCCAGCCCTGCGTGTTGTCGGTGAGCGTCAGCGTGAAGTCGCCCGAACCGTCGGTGGAGACCGTGGCGGTGAAGGAGTCGCCGGGCTCGACGTCGTCGCTGTAGTTCACCGGGTTCGCCGGGTACATCTCGTACCAGGAGGAGTATTCGGCCTGGCCGCCGGAGCAGTCGGCCTCGGTGCCGGTCTGCTCGACGGAACTGGTGCCGTCGCCGTCGATGCCGACCCAGAAGCTCGAGTACGTGTCCTCGCTGCCGCAGTTGACCGAGGGCTGCACCCAGCTGGCCGAGACGCTGGTGTAGTTGCCGCCGGTCGCCGCGTAACCGGCCCAGTTGTCGCTGGTGTCGTGCAGGATGACCTTGCCGTGGTGGTGCGCGGACGAGACCGGGGTCAGGTGCGAGGCGACGGCGCCGGTCGAGTTGTGCATCACGTCGCCGCGGGCGTGCACGTGGTGGGCGGTCGCGTGCGCGGGGGCCGCGGCGAACGCGGCCGTGGAGGTGCCGACGGCCAGCGCGACGGCGCTCAGGCCGATCGCCGGGGCGAGCAATCTCCTCGTGGGCATGGGAAAACTCCTCATGGGTGGGATCCGTGGGCAGGAGTCGGCAGCTGAGCGCGTGTGGGTATGGGCGCGTCTACCGGGATCCTTGTTTGATGACTGAGAAACTAGGGCTGCCAACCCTGAATGTCACCCGAAACCCAGGCAAAACAGTGGTACGCAGCTTGTAAATCACGGATCCCGCCAGGCAAAGCGAAGGTCAACTCCGGAGCTGTTGGCAGGTTCTTAACAAGGCTGAGCGCGGTATGAAGGGGATGAGAGCGAACGGGATGAGGACGCGCGGATCCGGGTCATACCGAGCCTCAACCCGCGGATCAACTCCAGGGCTGAGGACTCCGTGCACGCGACGCCATACCGTGAAGTCAACGGTGGTCAAGCCGCCGAGGCGAGCCCGGGAACGGCCCGGGTTCGTCGGCCCACGACGAGGGAGCCGATCGTGTATTTCCTTATCCGCCGCCTGATCCGGCTGCTGAAGACCCGCAAGCGGCAGGGGAGTATGTAGCAGAGATATCCAACGCTGATATGAGCCTGTGAGCCCCGCGGCGACTTCGAGGACGGCAGGACGCGTCCGGCGTCGTGCGGGCTCGCTCGGCTTATGTCTCGGCTTGTGTCTTGACCCGGTTCGGTGTCTCGATCCGGGTCAGTCGTGCGCCGCGAGTCGGGCGAGCAGCCGCTCCTTCGCCGCGGGCCACTCGTCCACGAGCAGGCCGTAGAACACCGAATTCCGCCGAGTGCCGTCCCGGCGCGGCTTGTGACTGCGCAGCACACCCTCCCGGACCGCGCCGAGCCGCTCGATCGCCGCCTGGGAGCGCAGGTTGAGATCGTCCGTCTGCCACTCGATCCGCACCGCACCCAGGGTCTCGAACGCGTGCGTCATCAGCAGCAGCTTGGCCTCGGAGTTCACGCCGCTGCGCCAGTACGGCCGCGCCGTCATCGTGCCGCCGATGTGCACCGACCGCAGCTTCTCCTCCGGCGGCACGTAGCTCGACATCCCGATCAGCGCGCCGCTACGCGGATCCCGATACACCCACGTCGTCCGCACTCCGAGTGCGTTCGCCCGCAGGATCCCCGTCACGTACGCCGCCATGTCCTCCTCGCTCCGTGGCGCCGCGCCGGGAAGATGGCGCCACACCTCCTCGTCATTGAGGGCGTGGAAGAGTTCTGCGGCGTGCTCCAGGCGCAGTTCCTCGAGAACCACGTGCCGCCCCTCCAGCGTCGGTGCCTCCAGCCAGGGCGACGCGGGGACGAGCGGATGACGTTCGAACAGCGGTGAGAGGAGCGCGTGCACGGACACGTTAGCCGTCCTCCTATGTATTAGTACAACACAGAGTCTGGATTAATACAAGCGTAGCCCTGATGTGATCGCCTGAGCAACTCAGTGGGGTGTGCGGACCGTCGCGACCCCCTTGAGTGCGCGCATGATCGGCGACGTCTCCACGTGTCGCACGCCGAGATCCGCCACCCGCGTCGTCAGATACGTGTACAGCGAATGGATGTCCCGGCAGAGCAGGACGGCATGCAGATTCGTCGCGCCGGTCGTCGCACAGGCATATGCGACCTCGGGGTGCTCCGCGAGCGCCCGGCCTGCGGATTCGAGCTGAGCGGGCGGCACGGACGCCCAGAGCATCACGCGCGTCGCGAGGCCGTAGAGCCTGTAGTCGTACTCGACATCGAGGAACACCGCGCCGGTCCCGCGCAGATAGTTCAGCCGCCGCCGGACAGTGCTCTGCGACCAGCCGGTGACGGCGGCCAGTTCGGCCAGATCCGCACGCCCGTCCCGTCCGAGCACGGCGAGCATCCGCCTATCCGCGTCGTCCAGCACGATCGGGTCCTGCTCGCCCGGTGCCGTGCCGTGGCCCTGAACGGGATCTGGCTGCAGCGCGTGGACCTCTTCCGGCGTCAACGCGCCCGACTTGAGCGTGAGGCCGAGCGAACCGCCGAAGAACCGGTGCATGACGCAGTGCGCCGACATGCCGACCACGCTCGGAGTGTGCGGCAGCCGCGCCAGCAGCAGCGAGGGCTCCACCTCGAGACCGGCCGGGGCCCACGTCGAGCAGCTGATCTCGGTGCCGCCGGACGACATGTTCACCCAAGCCGTGTCGTCACGCATCGCGAGCGTGCGCCCCAGTTTCTCCACGCCGTCCGGCCTGCACTGCACGCGCACGAGCCACATCACCTCACCCATCAGCGTGTGGTCGACCGAGGCGATGACGCGCAGGTGCCCGGCCGTCCGCAGTCGCGTGTAGCGCCGCGAGATCGTCTGGTCGGAAACGCCCAGCACCTCGGCGACCCGGCTGAACGCGATCCGCCCGTCGAGTTGGAGCGCGTGCAGAATCCGCCGGTCGAGGGCGTCGAATGTGGAAGATTTCACCAGACTAGCGTAACCGCTGTCGGATTCTGCCGGGCTCCGCCATCTGGCTGTAGAAATGGACATCAACCGCCGATGCTTGAGTCATGACCTCGAAGATCGACGACCAGCCGCCGTCGTCCGGCGCCCAGTCCGGAAACGCCGACCGCACGCCCGACCAGGCGGCCCCGCCCGCAGTCCGCAAATGGACGCCCCTGGTGACAGTCTGCCTCGGCGCGTTCATGCTGCTGATCGACGTGAGCATTGTGAACGTCGCTCTGCCGAAGATGACCGATGAGCTGCACTCGTCCTTCACCTCGCTGCAGTGGGTCGTGGACATGTACGCGCTCGTGCTCGCCTCGCTGCTGATGGTCGCGGGCTCGCTCGGCGACCGCTTCGGCCACCGGCGGCTGTACATAAGCGGCCTCGTCGTCTTCGCGCTCGCGTCGCTGGCGTGCGGCCTCGCCCCGAACGTGGCCGTGCTGATCACGTCGCGAGGCGTGCAGGGCATCGGCGCGGCGGGAATGTTCACCGCGACCACAGCACTGCTGAGCGCCACGTATCAGGGCCGTGACCGCGGCACCGCGTTCGGCGTATGGGGCGCGGTCAACGGCGGGGCCGCGGCCCTCGGCCCGATCCTCGGTGGCCTGCTCACCGAGCAGTTCGGCTGGCGCTCGATCTTCCTGGTGAACCTGCCCGTCGCGGCGATCGCGGTGCTGATGTCCTTCCGCGTCCTCGGCGACTCGCCGCACCGTGGGCAGCGCCGTATCGACATCCCCGGCGCCGTGACGTTCACCGCGAGCGCGGCCGCCGTCACGTACGCGCTGATCCAAAGCAACACCGACGGTTGGAGCAGCGTCACCGTCCTCGGCCTGTTCGCGGGCGCCGCCGTGGCACTGGCCGCCTTCATCGTCGTCGAACTGCGCAGCGAGGACCCGCTGCTCGACCTCTCACTGCTGCGCAACCGCTCCTTCGCAAGCCTGATGCTGGCCGGCGGCCTGTTGTCGGCCGGAGCGTTCGCCCATCTGACGTACACGTCGATCTGGCTGCAGTCGATCCTCGACATGAGCCCGATCAAGGCGGGCCTCGCGGTCTCCCCGCTGGCACTGACGGCGTTCGTCGTCGCGGGCTTCGGCGGCAAATTCCTCGGCAAGCTCTCGCCGCAGTGGCCGATCGGCATCGGACTCGCCCTGATCGGCGCCGGCACGCTGCTGCTCATGCTCGTCCACGGAGACTCGTCCTGGCCCGCCCTCGTGCCCGGACTGCTCATCGCGGGCGTCGGTGTCGGAATGGGCACGCCCGTCCTCGCCTCGGCAGCCATGTCCGCGGTACCGCACCAGCGCGCGGGCATGGCAGGCGGCGCACTCAACACCTTCCGCCAACTCGGCTACGCGCTCGGCATCGCCGTCCTCGGCACCGTCTTCGCCCACCAAGCCAAGAGCACCAGCGCACAGGGCGCCCGCACCGCTGTGGCCACGAGCCTCGACCACGTCTTCGCCCTGGCCGGCGGACTCACCCTCGTCGCGGCCGTCGTCGTCCTGCTCTTCGTACGCCGCTCCGCCACCAAGGCCTGGTGAGAAGGTCCGGCATGGCACGCGGTGTGGCCGCGGCCACGGCTGTGGCCACGTCCCTGGCCGTGTAAGCCGTGTGTAAGCCGCGGAGGCCGTCGGTCGTGGTCAGCCGCAGTGAGGGCAGAGGCGGCCGCACCGCGTCGGATGCGGCCGGAGGGTCGGCGGTGAATGGCATGTCGGGGCGGCCGGATCGATCCGATCCGGCCGCCTCCGGCCCGATGATCTCGGGTCGTCAGGCCTTCTGCCTTCCTCAGCCCTCGGCGGCCAGCTTCGCCGCCTTGCCCCAGGCGTGCCAGCGGTCGATCTCGATCCAGCAGCTCACGCGCCGCTGATCGCGCGCCGCGTACTCGTTTCCGGTGTAGTGCCGCGAGATCCGGTCGATGTCGACCATCTCCGGGTCCTCCTCCGTGGACACGACCCGCCCTTGCAGACTGACGTGCGAGTACCACGAGTCACCGTCGAGCACGGTCAGGCTGACGCGCGGATCCGCCGCCAGGTACTCGAGACGCTTGCGCACCCCGGCCAGGTTCACCAGGATCCTGCCGTTCTCGTACAGATACCAGGTGGCGACGGACACGGGTTGTCCGTCGGCCCGGTTCGACGCGAACACGGCGGGATTCGGGCGGCTGAGGAACTCGGCGATCGCGCCGGGCACAGGAGTCTTCGGCATGCCCCGACCGTATCAGCCCACGCCGACCGTCGCCCCTGACCGACGCGCCCCGGCCCATCCGCCGCGCGTGCCGTCCAATACCCGGCTTCGGCTGACGCGCAGTCCGCTCATCGCTTCGCTATCGGCCGACGCAAGTGCCGCTCATTGCTCTGCCGACGATTGGCGTACGTGTCATGGCACGCACCCGCGTCAGCCAGTGACCCACGCGCGCAGAGCCTGGTGGAGGCCCTTCGGGTCGGGGAACTCCGCAGCCGCCGCCCAGGCGACGTAGCCGTCGGGGCGCACGAGCATGGACGGCGCGTCGGGATCCACGCCTATCGCGAGATCGAGACGACCCGTCGCGGCCACGTCCAATGCCTCGCGCTCGTGCAGCCCGCCGGCATCCACCAGCACGAAGCGTCCCGCGCGCAGCACCTCGTACAGCCGTGCAGGCTTGCCGCGCAGCCTGACGTCCGGCGCCCGCAAACCGACCAGCGGATGCGCGCCGCGTGCCGCCGGGTACTTCACCCAGAGCCCTGACACGGCCAGCGGGAGCCGACGTGCCGCCAGCGGCGTGTGCAGCGCCGCCGAGACCAGCTCGTTGCGCACCGTCCGGACCGCTGTGGACTGCAGCATCGCCATCCGCAGCAGCGCCCCGCTGCCCTTGATCACCTTCGCGCCGACCGGACGGCGCTCAGCCTGGTACGAGTCCAACAGGTCGGGGCCGCCGGTCAGCGCCGAGGCGAGCTTCCAGGACAGATTGGCAGCGTCCTGGAGGCCCGTGTTCATCCCCTGGCCGCCGGCGGGGGAGTGCACGTGCGCCGCGTCGCCCGCCAGGAAGACCCGGCCGATGCGATAGCGCCGCACCTGCCGCTCGTCGCTGTGGAACCGCGAACTCCAGCGCGGACCGTACATCCCGAAGTCCGTGCCCAGCACCGAGCGCGTGATCTCCTTGAGCTCGTCGATGTCCACGGGGTCGTGCTCGTCGGCGGACTTCGACCGGTCCCAGCTGATGACCCGGTAGTAGCCGTCGCCGAAGGGTGCGATGAACGTGAACCGATCGCCGATGCTGTTCGTCACGGCACCGCCGGGCAACTCGTCCTTGAGTAGCACGTCGGCCAGCATCACCGACTTCACCACGCTCCGCCCGGGGAAGGGCTCGCCGACGAGCTGACGCACCGTGCTGCGATGCCCGTCGGCGCCCACCAGGTACGACGCGCGGATGGTCCGGCCGTCCGCGAGGGTCGCGGTCACGCCCTTCTCGTCCTGCACAAGACCGGTCAACTCGGCCGGACGGACGAACTCCACTCCGGCGGCGCGCGCCCGCCGCAGCAGCACTCCCTCCGTCTCGTACTGAGGCGTGACCAGCATGTACGGGTACGGGCTCGGCAACGCGGTCATGTCCACGACCGCCCTGTCGAACAGGCGTACCGCGCCGACCTGCCTTCCCCGGGACACCAGTGCCTCGGCGATGCCACGCTGGTCGAACTGCTCCAGGGTTCGCGCGTGCACCACGAAGGCTCGGGTGAGCTCGGATCCGTGCTCATGCCGCTCTACCAGAGTGACCGGGATACCTGCGGCGGCCAGGTCGCCGGCCAGGAGCAGGCCGGTCGGCCCGGCGCCCACCACGATGATCCCGGTGTCTGAGTGCTCTGTGTTGTCAGCGGGCATGGCAGGGAGCATAGATGTCGGCTTCGATCTGAGCCAAGCTGCGTATATGACCACCTCCTTCGTGTGAGCCTCCGTCAACCTGCAACGTCATAGTTGCACATCTCCGGAAGATGTGCAACTATGACGTTGCAGGTCTTCGAAATCGAGGGACACGGAGGGGTTGACCATGGTCAGCGATCGCATTGAGCAGGACGTTTACATCGCGGCGCCGATGGAGCGGGTGTGGGAGGTCATGACCGAACCGCGGCACGTGGGCATGTGGTTCGGGAACGGCGAACCCGCGGAGATCGATCTGCGCCCCGGCGGTCGCATCGTGTTCGACCACGGGGAGCACGGCAAGCTCCCGGCCGTGATCGAGAAGGTCGAGGAACCCGGGTATCTCGCATTCCGCTGGGCCGCGGACGACACGGAGACGCGGGAGCCGGGCGCGGGCAACGCGACGCTGGTCGAGTTCACCTTGGAGCCCGAGGGTGACGGCACCAGGCTGCGTGTGGTCGAGAGCGGGTTCTCCGAGGTCGAGGCCGAAGCGGAGGTAGTGGAGCGCAGATACCAGGCCAACCGGGGCGGTTGGCGGCGGACGCTGCTCAGCCTGAGCAGATACGCCGAACACGAGGAACACGAAGGGGGCGGTTGAGCCGAACGCCTGAGCGAACCCCCGAATCCATGCGAGGATCTGGGGGAGCGAGGAGGCGAGGCGTCCTGGCTCGGACGACGGCGGCCCCGGCTTGACGGCCGGGAGTGGTACGAAGGAGACGTGGCGGTCGCATGACACGGAGCCCTGCGGAGGAAGCGCTCATCGAGGTGGTGCTCGCGGCGTTGGCGGATCCGATGCGCCGTCGCATCCTCGACGGCCTGTCTGCGGCCGGGGTCGGCACCGCGACGACGCTGGCGCAAGACCTGCCGGTCACCCGTCAGGCCGTGGTCAAGCATCTCGCGGTGCTGCATCAGGCGGGGCTCGTCGTCGCGCGGAAGACGGGGCGCGAAGTCCGCTACAGCGTCGCTCCGGGGCCGCTCACCACGACCGCCCGCTGGATGACCGACCTCGCGTCGGAGTGGGCTCGCCCACTCGAGAACGTCAAGCGACTCGCCGAGTCGGCGGACTAGCGCCTGGCAGGGCGTCAGTTCGAGGCGGCTGGCAGGTCTCTGGTGAAGACCACGCGTGTCTGCCCAGGGCCGTTGTAGTCCTCGATCACGTGGACGTCGAAGCCAAGGCTCCTATGGAAGGCGATCGAGCCGGTGTTGCCGACCGAGGTGATGGCCTTGAGCCGGACGGCACCCTGCTCGCGGGCCGCGTCGATGAAGGCGTCGTAGAGGTTGCGGCCGAGCCCGGTGCCTCGCGCGTCGTCGCGGGTCGCGATCAGATGCACGTAGCCCACGCGATCCGGTGTGACGAAGCCGAAGATGTAGCCGCGGACACCGTCGTCCGCCACGGCCACGAGCGACGTCAGCGGGAACTCCTGCACGAGGGCGTGGAGATGGAGTGCCCGCAGATCGCGCTCGCCCCAGTAGCGAGCGTGATCCGCGAGCACTTGCTGGAACTGCGCCATCGTCACGGGGGCGATCTCGATGTCGGTCACAGAGAGATCTTCACATCAGATTCGAGCTGAAAGAAGTGCAAGCGCTGCCGGACTCGACGTCGGGTCTGGCCGGGTCGGGTCCGACAGCGTTCAGCGTTGGTTCAGTCGGTCGGTCGTGGCACTAGTAGTCGAGCGCGAGCTGCCACTGCTGTTCGAGGCCGCCGCCGGAAGGCCACTGGACGACCTCGGCGTTCTCACTCAACGAGGCGCCACTGACGGCCGCGAGCATGCCGCTGTTCTTGGCAGTCAGTGTGTAGTAGCCGTCACTCAACGCCGTCAGGAGCCACTGCTGGTTCGTGCCGCCGTTGGCAGCCCATTGCTCCAGTTGCACGCCTTCGGTGGTCGACACGTTCGGCACGTCGAGGACCAGGCCACTGTTGACGTTCGTGACCGTGTAGTAGCCGCTTCCCAACGGGGTGAAGCGCCATTGCTGGTTGGTTCCGCCGTTCGGAACCCACTGGATCAGCTCGCCGCCGTTCGACGTCGAGGCACCCGAGATATCCGCGAGGAGGTTGCTGTTGTGATTCACCAGGTTGTACGTGGCGTTCGGTTCCGCGACCGACACGAGCCTCCACTTCTGGTTCGCCCCGCCGTTGGACGGCCACTGGTTCACGACCGCCCCACTCGCGGTCGAACTTCCCGACACGTCGGCGACCTGGCCGCTGCTCTCGCTCGTGAGTGTGTAGGTGCCGTCGCCGTTGTTCGAGACCTGCCACTGCTGGTTCGCGCCGCCGTTCGCCGCCCACTGGTCAAGTTGCACGCCCTGGGTGGTCGAACTTCCCGGGACGTCCAACACGAGTCCGCTCGCGACGTTCATCAACTCGTCATAGCCGGTGTCCTCGCCGAGCAACTGCCACTGCTGGTCCGCCGAGGAGGACGGCGTGGCCTGCACGATGCCCGCGCCCTGAGCAGTCGACGCGCCCGAAGTGGCCAACGCCAGCCCGCTGTTCCCGTTGAGGATCTGATAGGTCGCGGCCGCCGTGTTCGTGCCGACCGGCGTGACGGAGAGGTTCGAGAACTCGTCGGTCTGCCAACCGTTGACGCCGAGGCCGACCTGGCCCTGGCCGTAGGAGCTGTCCGTGACGCTGCCGACGGTCGTGCCGTTGATCGCCGCGGAGATCGTCGAGCCGTTGAACGTCAGCGCGAGGTGCGACCACGTCCCGGTGCCGGGGGCGGTGACCGTGCCGGAGGTGAGCGTCGTCAGGTTTCCGTTGTAGTCGTTCTTCACGATCGCCCAGGCGCCGGTGTTCGACAGTTGGAGGTAGTACTCGTCGATCCCTGCCACCGAGAACGGATGCTGGGTTTCGACCCTGCCGAGCAGTTGCACGGCGCCCGCTTGGTTGATCAGCGCATCTGCCGCGACGGTGTAGTTGGTCCAACTGAGGTCGCCCAGCGTGGTGTACGGGTTCGAGGCGTTGTCCCAGGTGATCGGCTGTTGCGCGGCCATCTGCTCGATGCACTCGCCGCTACGGCCGCCCGTGCACGGCTGTGCCTCGAACGAGCCGTTCTGGTCGGACAGGTACTTCGCCTCACTGCCGGTGCTGTACTCGCTGAACGAGTCGGTGTACGGCAGCGGGAGCGAGGCCTTGGCCGGAGACTGCGCAGTGCCCTTGCCCTGTCCGGTCGTCGTGGTGACGGTATAGATGTAGCCGGGCTGAAGGGTCAGCGAGTACGTCCCGTTCGTCGGCGTGATGTCCTGGCTGTGCACGAGATAGTCCGCAGGGTTCTGCGAGTTCAGGTTCGTGGACCACACGTGCACGGTTCCGGTGGACAGGCCTCCGGAGACGGTGAAGGTCGCGGTCTGTGCGGCCGTTGCGGTGGTCGTCTCCAGGATCGTCGAGTAGTCCGAGCCGTTCGTGGACTTGAGCGTCACATACGAGCCGTTCGATTCCGAGCCGCCCAGGTAGCCGCTGCCGTCGTTCAGGAACTGCCAGCCAGGCGAGGTGAATTGGGTGACCTGCGCGGTCGCCCACGTCTCGGCGCCCACCTCGTACGCCCCGGACCACGGCGAGTTCGCGACCATGAGGCCGGTCGTGTCATATCCCAGGTTGGGGTAGATCGCGGCGACCAGAGGCCAGTTGATATAGGCCGTCAGATCGGCGTCCGTATAGCCGCGGATGATCGACCGGATCAGTGCCGGCGCACCCGAATCGGTGTCCTGCGAACCGTTCTCACTGGCCCACAGGGGCTTTCCGGAGGACAGGGCCGCACTCGTGGTCGAGCAAGTGTCGGCGCTGCCGCCATCGCCGCCGCACGGATAGTGCTCGCCGATGATGCCGACAGCCGAGGCGAACGTCGAGTTGCTGTCGATGTCACCGGCGATCGACCAGTCCGAGTCGGCGCCGACGATCGTGACGCCGGAGTACCCGTCGGCATTGAGGGTGCTGCGAAGCTGCTCGTACCAGGCGATGTTATAGCCGCGTTCGTTCCAGCCGCCGAGGTAGTTGATGGTCAGGCCGTGCGACTTGGCACAGCCGAGCCAGGACACCAGATAGTTGATCATGTCGGTGGACCAGAAGTTCCCGCTGCCGATCCAGCCGGGCGCTCCCCAGGCCAGGCCGTAGAGCTTGATGCTCGGATCGAGGGCCTTCGCCTGCTCCATCAGCCACCACTCGTAGCCGGTGTTGCAGTTCACGGTGCCCTTGGTGTGCTCGATGCTGGACTCCGAGCCGTCCGTCGAGTTGGTGTCGCCGCCGATCTCGACCTTGAGAATCTGCAGGTCCGCGCCGTAGCCGGGCTTGAACAGGTAGTTCAGGATCGCCGTGCGCTGGGCAGGCGGATAGTCGACCAGCAGGCGGGAGTTGCCGCCCCCGCCGCTGATCGCGCCGATGCCGTCGAAGGTCCGTCCGGCCGAGGCGCCGTTGACCGCGACGGTGGTGGTCGTCGCGGCGTGCGCCGGGGCGGGCGCCGAGAGTTGGGCCGCCGCGAGGGCCGCGGCGGCCAGGCCGAGCGCGGCCGCGCGAAGGCGGGGGAGTCGTATTCGCATGGGCTGTGGTCCTTGTGTGGGTATGGCCGACTGACGCGAGTCAGCGGAAACAGACAAGATCGAACACAGATTTACGGTGGGTTACGACAATTTCCACCGTCAGTGCACAACCGCATGCGTGTTCTGTCAAGGACCCGTGCGTTCAGAGCCTGTTCAGATCGCCGAGCACTGAGATCGGGTCCCCGTCCACGTCCGCCACCAGGGACAGCCAGGATTGATACGCGGACTTGAACGGCTCCTCATCCCGCTGGACGGCGATCAGCAGCGCGTCGGCCGTGGCCCGCGCGTTCGCGATCACCTCGGGCGGGTAGCCGTAGCGCACCTGGTGGACGAGGAACTCGTCCTCGTCCACGATCGCCGGCGGCCGGCCGTCCCGGAAGCGCAGCACGTCCAGGTCCAGGTCGACCAGGGTGATCTCGTTCGGCGCGGTCCATTCGGCGACGGTCGTGATGTCGCAGTAGATCGCGGTCGGCCGGGGAGCGGCGTGGAAGGCGCCGCACCACCAGTCGGAGCGTCGGATCAGCTGGACGTGCGCCTGGGCGAAGGCCACCGGCGGTTCGGAGCCGCGGGCCATCACCATGTTCCGGCCCCAGCCGAGCCAGAGTCCGTGTTCGTCCTCGCCGAGACGGCGCATCGAGCCGTGCCAGTGCAGGGAGCCGTCGTATTTCCGGTACGTCAAACGGATCAGTTCGCTCATATGCCTGAGGGTAACCGGGCGGACGCCGCGCCGGGATCATCGAAATTCGAACTCGGCGAAGGTGTCACCGGGAGCGGCGTGCGCGCCGCGTTCACCGTGGACGAAGCCTGACGCAAGGGTCGATGTCCGACGTCCGGGGCGTGAATTCCGGGTGATGCGCCGGCCGTGTCGTGCGTGCATCGGGACGTGCGCTCGCGTACGCTGCGCACCGTGCCCCGTACCGCGCTCAGCCTCTCCGGCCCCGCACCGCTGCCCGCCGGGCGTGCGGCGTTGGCCGAGGGCTTCGCGGCCATCCGGGAGGACCACGAGCTGCCCGGGGAGTTTCCGCAGGCCGTTCTCGACGAGGTCGGCGACGCCATCCGCGACGTGCGGCTGCCGACGCTCGATCGCACCGACCTGCCGCTCGTCACGCTGGACCCGCCCGGTTCGCAGGACCTGGATCAGGCGATGGGGATCGAACGGCGTCCGGGCGGCGGATTCCGGGTCTGGTATGCGATCGCTGATGTGGCCGCGTTCGTGCGTCCCGGCGGCGAGCTGGACCGCGAGGCGCATCGACGCGTGCTGACGTGTTACCTGCCGGACGTGCGCGTGCCGTTGCATCCGGCTGAACTGTCCGAGGGTGCGGCGTCGCTGTTGCCGAATCAGGATCGCCCGGCGGTCCTGTGGTGCGTGGACGTCGACGTGCACGGAGCTCCGGTGGCGTCCGACGTGCAGCGAGCGCTTGTCCGTTCACGTGCGCAGCTCGACTATCCGGCCATGGAGCTGGCTCTCGCCGAGGGGCGCGCGCCTGAGGTTGTAAGTCTGCTGCAAGAGCTCGGTGGCCTGCTCGAGGCGCGGCAGACCTCGCGCGGCGGCATGATCTTGAACGTGCCGACGCAGCAGGTCAGCGCGAGCCCGGACGGCTGGCGTCTGGAGTACGCGGTGGAGCGGCCGATCGAGCGCTGGAACGCGCAGATCTCACTGTTGATCGGGGCGGCCGCGGCGAGGATCATGCTGCGCGGCGGGGCCGGGATCGTGCGCACGCTGCCCGAGCCCTCGCCGGTCACGATCCGTCGTCTGCGCAAGGCGGCCAAGGGCCTCGGCGTGGTCTGGCCGGATCGGCGTAGCTATCAGCGACTGGTCAGCAGCCTGACGCCTGACGACCCGCATCAGGCGGCGCTGCTGTGGGAGGCGACGGCGCTGCTGCGTGGCGCCGCGTACACGCCCTTTGATGGAGCGTGCCCGGCCAAGCCGAAGCACTCCGCGCTCGGCATCGCGTACGCGCACGCGACGGCGCCGCTGCGTCGGCTCGTCGACCGCTACACGTCAGAGTGCTGCCTCGCGATCGCCGCCGGGAAGGAAGTGCCGGACTGGGTTCGCGAGGCGTTGCCCGGGCTGCCCGGCGACATGGAGCGCGGCGAGCGGCTCAGCAAGACGGTCGATCGCGCGTGCGTGGACCTCGCCGAGTCCGTGCTGCTCGCGGATCGGATCGGCGAGGACTTCACCGGCGTCGTGCTGGACCTGAACGACCGGATCGACTGGGATCAGAACGGCAAGCCGGACGCCGGGACCGTGATGCTGCGCGACCCGGCGGTGATAGCGCGCCTGGACGGGCATGACCTGCCGCAGGGGGCCGAGGTGCGGGTGCGGCTGACCAAGGTGGACGTCGTGGAGCGCAAGGTCTACTTCGACTGGATCGACGCGGAGTAAAGATAACAGGCTCACCGGGTTGGGGTTGGTGGGCTGCTACTACTCACTGGGATCGACGAATCGGCGGATCGGCGAACCGGTTGCAGCGCTGCGGAGTCGGTGTCGATATCGATGGCGGCGGCGTGGTCGTGGCGGTGTCTGTGTCGTTGTCGGTGGCTGGGGTTAGCGTCAAGGGCATGAGCGAACCGATGCGGTACGGCGTGATCTTTCCGGGTGGGACGGCGCCGGAGCAGTTGGAGCTTGCGCTGCTCGCGGAGGAGCACGGATGGGACGGCGTGTTCGTCCCTGAGGTCACGTATGGGGTCGATGCGTGGTCGTTGTTGGCGGCGATGGCGGTGCGGACGACGCGGGTGCGGTTGGGGACCTTGTTGTCACCTTTGCCATGGCGGCGGCCTTGGAGGCTGGCGAGTCAGGTCGCGACCGTGGATCAGCTGTCGGGTGGGCGGGCGATCGTGACGGTGGGGCTTGGGGCGCCGGAGGTGCTGTTGGGGACGCCGGAGGTCACCGATCGGCGGGAGCGGGCGGAGCGGCTGGACGAGGGCATCGACCTGATGCACACGCTCTGGGCCGGTGGGCGGACCTATCGCGGTGAGCACTACGTGCTTGCGGGGGAGAGCGGCGGTGACTTCATCGATGTCGGTGCGCCCGTTCAGCAGCCTGTGCCGATCTGGGTTGTCGGCGCATGGCCCAAGCCGAAGTCGATGCGGCGTGCGGCTCGCTGCGAGGGGGTCGTGCCGGAGTACTACCTGGATGGGCGTGAGCCGACTCCAGAGGATGTGCGTGAGCTGAGGGCTTGGCTGGCGGAGCATGGGGCTCGGGCGGATATCGACGTCATTGCGGAGGGTGAGACTTCGGCGGACGACGTGGTGGCGGCTCGGGCGCACGTGGCGGAGCGGGCGGAGGCCGGCTGCACGTGGTGGCTCGAGACGCGGTGGCAGAGGTCGGCGGAGGAGCCGGTGCGGCTGGCGGAGGTTCGGGAACGGATTGCCGCGGGGCCGCCGCGCGCGTGAGGGAGTAGTCGGTTCGCGGCTGGGTCAGACGGGGGCATTTGGTCACGCGCATGGGTGACTGCGGGTCGTGGGCGGCGGTGCGTGCCTGCTCTGTACGGGTAAGACTCGATTCGTGGAGATCTCCCGCAAGGGCAGGTGGGCGCCGAGGCTGGGGACGGTGCTCGCCGGGGCGGTCGGGCTGCTGCTGTTCCCGGCGCCGAATCTGGGGGTGCTCGCCTGGTTCGCCTTCGTGCCGCTGCTTCTGCTGTTGCGCGGTTCGGGGAGTCGTCGGGAGGCGATGCTGCGGGGCTGGCTCGGCGGGTTCGGGTTCGTGTGCGCGACGTTGTACTGGCTGGTGCCGAACCTGATCTACTTCTTTCCACTGGCCGCGGCGGCGGTGGCTTTGCTGTGGCTGCCGTGGGGGCTGCTCGTGTGGGCGGCGTTGCGGCCCGATGAGCCGTTCGGGTGGGGACGTGCGTTACTGGCGCTGGCGGCGGTGCCTGCCGGTTGGGTGCTGATCGAGACGGTTCGGTCGTGGAAGCCGTTCGGCGGACCTTGGGCGCTGCTCGGGACCAGCCAGTGGAATCATCCCGCAGAGCTTGGGCTCGCCTCGGTCGGCGGGGCGTGGCTGCTGTCGTTCGCGATCATGCTGGTGAACACGTGCATTGTGCTGATCATCACGGCTCGAACGCCGGTCCGGGTGAGTGCGGCGGCGCTGGGTGCGTTGGCCATCGCCGCGGGGCCCGTTTGGTTCACCACGCATCCGATGACTGCGGCCACGCGTGACCTGAACGTGGCGCTCGTGCAGCCGGGCGTGGTGCACGATCCGCAGGCGCGTGACGAGGAGGGCATCGCCATCACGCGGGCTCTGCAGGGTAAGCAGGTCGGGCTGGTCGTGTGGGGTGAGAGCAGCGGGACCGATGGGCTGATCGATGACGGCGTGGACCAGCAGCAGCTCACCGCGCTTGCCACCAGCCTGAACGCGCCGATCATGGTGGATGCCAACGCGACGATGCCGGATGGGGATACACAGAAGGTCAGTTACCTGTACGCGGCGGACGGGGAGCACGGCCAGTATGCGAAGACGCGGCTCGTCATGTTCGGCGAGTACATCCCGTTCCGGGGTGAGCTCGGTTGGTTGACCGGGATGACGAAGGCGGCCGGCACGAATCTCGTGTCCGGGGACGGTCTGACGGTCTTTCGCGCCGCGGACATGAACTTCGGCCCGCTGATCTGCTTCGAGTCGGCTTTCCCGGACATGGGCCGCAGCGAGGCGAATCTTGGTGCGCAACTGCTGGTCTACCAGTCCGAGGACTCGACGTTCCAGGGCAGTTGGGAGCCCGCGCAGCACGCGAGCCTCGCGGCGGTGCGTGCTGCGGAGACGGGGCGTCCGGCGGTTCAGGCCTCGTTGGCGGGCGTTTCCGCGGCCTTCGATGCGCAGGGTCGTGAGCTGGCGTGGCTGCCGAAGGAGGCCGTCGGCTCGATCGTCGCGCACGTTCCCCTCCAGGTTGCTGATACGCCCTATGACCGGTACGGAAACTTCGTTCCGATCGCGTGCGCGGTCCTCGTGGCGCTCGCGTTGCTGGCGATCGTCCGGCTGCGCCTGTTCGCGAACCCCGTCCCCGTGGACCAGCACGATTCGACCTCAGATCGTTGACGGCCACTGCGCCGTGCGCAGGCTGCGCTGTGAGGCTGCGAAGGCCGCGACTCCGGCCATCGCGATCGCCGCGCCGCACAGGACCGTGGAGGACGAGGCGATCTGCAGGACGCTGCCACCGAGGGCTGCGCCGATCGGCATGCCCAGGCCCATGAACGTCATCACGGCGCTGAGCACGCGGCCGCGCTGGTGGTCGGGGACCTGGCGGAGGATAAGCACGTCGATCAGGACCTGCGCGGCCGGGAGCGCGAAGCCGATCGCCGCGAGCCACCCGGCCATCCAGAAGCCGCCGAACTTGAACAGGCCCGTCATCAGCAGGGCGACGGAGATCAGGATGCCGAAGGAGACGAGCAGCTGGCCCGGCTGAAGGATCTTGTACAGCTTGGGTATGCAGGGCGCGCCGATGATGCCGCCGGCGGCGAAGGCGGTGAGGACCAGGCCGATGAAGTGCGTCGGGACGCCCTCGTGCTTCGCCTGGAGGATCAGGACGAGGTCGAGGGGCACCCCGATCAGGTTGATCAGCATGATGAAGAGCATCGTGCCGCGCATCACGGGGTTGCTCCAGATGATGCGGAGTCCGGCGAAGGCGCTCTCGGGCTCGTCCGCGGCCTGGGCTTCGCCCGAGTCGTCGACGGGCGCGGGCTTCGGCTTGCCGTCGAAGCGGGCGAGGGCGGAGCAGAGCGCCGAGACGGCCATTCCGGCGGCGACGGCGACGAAGGGCAGCGAGCGGTTGATCGTGAAGAGCATCGCCCCGACGGCCGGACCGACGAGCTGCGCGACGCTGCTGACGACCTGCTGGATGGACAGGGCCCTGGTCAGGTGCTCCGCGGGCGCCAGGGAGCGCAGCGCCAGTGTTCTGACGCTGCTCAGCGGCTGGCAGATGCCGAGGACGAAGGCGATCAGGTAGACCTCGGCGAGCCAGATGTGCCCGGCGGCGAGCGTGACGGCGAGGATCGTGGCCAGCGCGGCGCGGGTCGTCTCGCTCACGATGAGCACGAGGCGGCGGTCGTGCCGGTCGACGAAGTTTCCGGCGGGCACTGAGGCGAGCACCATGGCGGCGAACTGGATAGCGCCGAACAGGCCGGCAAGCAGCGGCTTTCCGGTGAAGCCGAGCACGAGCAGCGGGTAGACGACCTCGGCGACGGCGAGGCCGAAGAAGGCCGCGAAGCTCCCGGCGTAGATCGTGTGGAGCGAGCGGTTGGCGCGGAGCGGCTGCGCGGCGGCGGCCTCCGGCCGCTCCTGGTCGCCGTCCGCCTGTATCGCCACTGGTTCGGTCATTGTGCTCATGTCCCTGCCCCTCAAGGTTCGGCGCCCCGTTCGTTCGCGCCTCGAGCATCATTCACGCATACGTGAATGATGCTGTCAAGAGAAATGGTCGCATGATCGTGTATCATTGCCGTCATGGCGAAGGATGACGCGAAGGTGACGGAGTCGGCGGCGGAGGCCGAGCTCGAGGCGGCGCTGCCGCTTGGGCCGCAGTCGCTGCCCGACCTGGTCGAGTTCCGGGAGATCGACGACGCCGCGACCATGAAGGCCCTCGCCGATCCGCTGCGGCAGAGGATCATTCGCGTGCTCGGCCGGAACGTGCACGAGCAGCCGCGGATCATGACCGTGAAGCAGCTCGCGGAGGAGCTCGGTGAGCCCACGACCAAGCTCTACCGGCACATGAAGCAGCTGCTCGCCGTGAACCTGATTCAGGTCGCCGAGCTGCGGCTGGTCGGCGGCATCGTGGAGCAGCACTACCGCGTCGCCCAGAAGGGGTGGGGGGTGCACCCCGAGCGGCAGAAGATGGACCGCGAGACTCTGATGTCGGATGAGATGCTCGGCTTGGCGGCCGCGGGCGTGGAGGAGTACTTCACGCGCTTCGAGACGGCGCTGCGTACGGGGCGGACGCAGTTGCGTTCGCAGGACAACCTGGACAATCCGCCGCACGTCCGCTCGGTCGGCTCGATCTCCGACTTCCGCATGCCGCGCGAGCGGGCGCGTGAGTTCGCCGAGCGCTTCCACGGGTTGGTCCAGGAGTTCAACGCCGAGGCGAACGAGCGCGGCGAGGACAGCGTGCATGTCAACCTGCTGGCGGTGTTCTACGCGACGGAGGTGGACGAGACGTCGGAGAGCTAGCGGGTCGGCGGCTTCGCGACCTGCCGCAAAGACAAACGGATCTCTAACGCCCGGGGCGGTGGCGACGGGCACCGTGATCACTGATCCTGGATCGGACCGTGTTCATGGGCGAAAGGGATGACGTGAAGTCAGCGGAGACCGCGGCCTATACGGCGCGAGCCGGGGCCGGGGTGGGGGAGGGCGGTGACGGTCGGTCGGCCGCGTCGCGTGAGCTCGATCGGTTGACGGTGCCGCAGGGCCTTGCGGCTCTGTCGCTCGACGCCCTCGCCTCGGTCGCCTACGGGCCTGAGGCGATCGTCGTGGTGCTCGCGGCGGCCGGAAGCGTCGGTCTCGGATACACCCTGCCGGTCACGCTCGCGATCGTTCTCCTGCTCGGCGCGCTCACCTTCTCGTATCGGCAGGTCATCAAGGCCTTCCCGAACGGCGGCGGCGCGTACGCGGTGGCCGGTCGGCATCTCGGACGCCGCGTCAGTCTTGTCGCCGCGGCCTCGCTGATCATCGACTACGTACTCAACGTGGCCGTTTCGGTGTCGGCGGGCGTGGCGGCGCTGACCTCGGCGTTTCCAGGGCTCTACGGTGCGACGGTCTGGCTGTGCGTGCTCGCGCTCGCGCTGATCACGGCGGTGAACCTGTACGGCGTGGCCGAGTCGGCGAAGGTGATGATCGTGCCGACGGTCGTATTCATCCTCGCGATCTTCGCCGTGATCATATTCGGGCTCATCCGCTTGCATCCGGTCACCGAGCCCACTCATCCGGCTGCGAGTGCCGCGACGAGTGTCGGAGTTCTGCTGCTGCTCAAGGCGTTCGCGTCCGGCTGCAGTGCCCTGACCGGTGTCGAGGCGATCGCCAACGCCGTGCCGACGTTCCGCAAGCCGCGGGTCAAGCGTGCGCAGCGCACCGAGATCGCGCTCGGCGCACTGCTCGGCCTGATGCTGATCGGGCTGTCCCTGCTCATCGGCAAGTTCCATGTCGCGCCGAACGACACGAAGACCGTCCTTGCGCAGCTCACAGATGCTTCGCTCGGTCACAATGTCGGATTCTTCGTTGTGCAGTTCTCGACGATGCTGCTGTTGGCGTTGGCCGCGAACACGTCCTTCGGCGGCCTGCCGGTGCTCGCGTCGCTGCTGGCCAAAGATAATCATCTGCCGCACATCTTCGCGTTGCGGGCGGATCGGCAGGTCTACCGGCATGGCGTGATCGTGCTGGCCGGGGCCGCGCTCGTGCTGCTGATCGTCTCGGACGGCAACACGCAGGCGCTGGTGCCGGTGTTCGCGATCGGCGTGTTCGTCGGGTTCACGATCTCCCAGGTCGGCATGGTGCGGCACTGGTGGGAGGAGCGCGGCGCGGGCTGGCAGGGGCGTGCGCTGCTCAACGGGTTCGGCGCGCTGCTGACGGCGGCCGCCACGGTGATCGAGCTCGTCGCCAAGTTCAGCGAGGGCGGCTGGCTCGTCTTCGTCGCGGTCGTCGTGCTGGTGCTGGTGTTCGAGTCCATCCACCGCAGCTACGCGAAGATCGGCGAGGCGCTGCACATCGGCGAGATCCCGTGCGCCCCCGAACCCGAGCACACGCTCGTGGTCGTCCCGGTCGGCGCGGTCAACGCCCTGACGCAGGAGGCGATCAGCGCGGCGTTGTCGATCGGAGACGAGGTGCGCGCCGTGACGGTCACGCATCCGGAGGAGCAGGACGAGTCGGCGCTCGTGAAGCTGCACGAAGACTGGTCGGCCTGGCAGCCGGACGTGCCGCTGACCGCCCTCTCCTGCGACACCCGCTCGCTGACCAGGCCGATCGTCGACTACCTGCACGAGGTCGAGCGCACGTGCGGACACGACCGTCTCATCGTGCTGATCCCGGAGATGCAGCTGGCCCGGCCCTGGCTGCGGCTGCTGCAGAACCAGCGCGGCGCGGTGCTGGACCGGGCGATCCGGAGGCACACGGACGTCGTCATCTGCCGCCTCCGGTTCCGCGTCAAGACCGGCTGACCACGCGCCGGCCGCGACTATTCGCCGATGTCCTCGTACCAGAGGTCGGGGCGCGCGGCGATGAAGTCGCGCATCAGGCCGACGCATTCGGCGTCGTCGAGCAGGGTGATGCCGACGCCGTGCTCGGCGAGCCAGTCGTGCCCGCCGTGGAAGGTCGTCGCCTCGCCGATCACGACCTGGCCGATGCCGAACTGCCGCACCAGGCCGGAGCAGTACCAGCAGGGCGAGAGCGTGGTCACCATGATCGTGTCCCGGTATCCGCGCAGCCGGCCGGCGGCCCGGAACGCGGCGGTCTCCGCGTGCATGGACGGGTCGCCGTCCTGGACCCGGCGGTTGTGCCCGGCGCCGAGCAGCGTGCCGTCCTTGTGGAACAGGGCGGCGCCGATCGGGATGCCGCCCTCGGCCAGCCCGAGGCGGGCCTGCTCGCGGGCGGCGTCGAGCATCCGGGCGACGGAGGTGGACGCGGCTTGAGGTTCTGTCATTGCGCCAGCTTACGGCCGATCACCGACGCCGCCGCGATCACGGCTTCGGACAGGGCTTTGAGGGCGGGCGAGTCGAGTTTCCACTGCTGCCAGTAGAGCGGCACGTCGACCGCTCGGCCGGGGGCGAGTTCGACGAGCGCGCCCTCGGGCAGCAGTGCGGCCTGTTCGTCGGGGATCATGCCCCAGCCGATGCCGCGCGCGACCGCGTCGAGGAAGGCCTCCGAGGTGGGAATCAGATGGCGGGTCTGCCCACGGTTCGCTGCCTGGCCGGTCAGGGCGTTGAGGAAGTTGTCCTGTAGTTCGTCGTTGCGGTCGAAGACGAGGATCGGCGCGGCGGGCAGGGTCTGTTCGATCGGTCCCGAGGAGAGCCAGCGTTCGACGAAGGCGGGGCTTGCGGAGGCCCGGTAACGCATGACGCCCAGCTTGGTCACGCGGCAGCCGGTGACTGCGTTGGCGTCCCTGGTCACGGCTGCGGCGACGCGTCCTCGGCGGAGCAGCGCGGCTGTGTACGCCTCGTCTTCGCGGAGGAGTTCGAAGCCGACGCGCAGTGAGTCGGGGACTCGGGTGAGCGCGTCGAGGAACCAGGTGGCGAGCGAGTCCGCGTTGACGGCGACGGCGATCGTTGTCGCGGTTTGATGCTCGGCGTCGAGACCGAGTTCGGTCGCGGCGTCGGCTTCGAGCCGCATGAGTTGGCGGGCGTAGCGCACGAGGACCTCGCCCGAGTCCGTGAGCGTGATCGGCTTCGTGCGGGTGAGCAGGACGCGGCCGATGCGCTGCTCCAGGGCCTTCACGCGCTGGCTGACGGCGGACGGTGTGACGTGCAGCGCGGCCGCGGCGGCGTCGAAGGTGCCCTCGTCGACGGCGGCGAGCAGCGTGCGGACCTGGTCCAGCGGAAGCTCCGGCATCATGATCTCTAATGGTATCCAAGAAACATTAGCTGGACTGTCGAAAGCCGCCTGGTTACGTTCGGGACATGCGTCAAGACCTCCTTGCCCTGGTCGCCGGGCTCGGCACCGGCCTGTCCCTGATCGTCGCCATCGGTGCGCAGAACGCCTTCGTGCTGCGGCAGGGGCTGCGCCGCGAACATGTTCCGGCGATCGTCGCCGTGTGCGCACTGTCCGATCTGCTGCTGATCACGGCGGGTGTGGCAGGGCTCGGCGCGCTCGTGGAAGTGCGGCCGGGCGTGTTGACGGTGGTCGCTTGGGCGGGCGCGGCGTTCCTCGTGGCGTACGGGGTGCTGGCGGCGCGGCGTGCGTTGCGGCCGGGGACGTTGCGTGCCGAGGACGGCGACGGGACGGCGCGTGCCTCGATGCGCGGCAATGTCCTGACGTGTGTTGGACTCACTTGGCTTAACCCACATGTGTACCTGGACACCGTCCTGTTGCTCGGGTCGGTGGCCGCCGGATACGGGACGCATCGCTGGATGTTCGCGGTCGGCGCCGGCGTGGCGAGCGTGTTGTGGTTCTGTGGCCTGGGCTTCGGCGCGAGGTTCGCCCGGCCGTTGTTCGCTCGGCCGCTCGCGTGGCGGGTGCTGGACAGCGCGATCGCGGTGACGATGATCGTGCTGGGGATCCGGATTGCGACGCTCGGCTGAGTCGGCGTCATCCGTTCGGTGTAGTCCGGATTCGTAGCGGAAGATGGCCCGCTGGACCGATGCGCGGAAGCGTCGTCGCTGTTCAGAATGGGGTCCATGAAATGGTCGACACGTGATGACGAGGGCGTCCCGCCTGCGGGCTGGGCGCGCTGGACCCGCCCGCGCGGACCCGTGCCGCGGCCGAGTCGACGCGAGCGGTTGTTCGACTTCATCCTCGCGTTCTGTGTCGCGGTGCCGATGAAGCCGGAGCGCTCGTACACGTTCACCATTCCCAACTACGAGCATGTGTGGGTGCCGAAGAGCACGATCATCGCGGTCGCGCTCACGGTCCTCGCGTCGGTCTCGATACGTCGGCGGTTCCCGCTGCTCGGTCTTGGCCTGCTGTTGCTGGGGCTGAACTTCTTCCCGACGCCGTTCATCCTGGTCGGTGTGGCGGCGTTGATCTCGGCCTATTCGGCGGCCGTGTACAGCCCGTATCGGCGGATCGCGTTCGCGGCCGTGCTGCTCACGCCCGTCGAGCTCGTCAGGTACGGCTATACGAACCTCGTCCCGGGCGACAAGCAGTTCGTGTACGTGGTGGGGATTCCGCTACTCGCGGCCGTCGCGTTCTACGGCGCCGAGATACGAAGACAGGCCACGACCGACGTGGCCGAGCAGAAGAAGACCCGAGAGGAGAAACAGCAGGAGGCGATAAGGGCGGCCGTGGAGGCCGAACGATCGCGCATCGCCCGGGAATTGCACGACGTGGTGACGCACAACGTGAGCGTCATGGTCGTGATGGCGGGCGCGGCGCGCAAGACACTGGACCGCAATCCCGAACAGGCGACGAACGCGCTCTTGGAGGTGGAATCCGCCGGGCGTGCCGCGATGGCTGAACTTCGTCAGGTGATGGGGCTGCTGACCGATTCGGTACGCGAGCAGCATCAACTCGCACCGCAGCCGGGGCTCGACCAGTTGGAGCCGTTGGTCTCCCGAATACGCGCGACGGGCGTGCCGATCGCCTATCGGGTACTCGGGGAGCCGCGCACCCTGCCGCCGGGGCTCGACCTGACCGCATACCGCGTGGTGCAGGAGGCGCTGACGAACACGGTCAAGCACGCGTCGGGTGCCAGCGTGGACATCCTCGTGGACTACAAGCCGGCTCAGTTGAGCCTGGACATCGCGGACTCCGGCGGCGTGCCGGGGCAGGGCGCGGCGACCGGAAACGGCAGAGGGCTGATAGGGCTGCGGGAACGGGTCGCGGTGCACGGCGGGACGGTGCACGCCGGGCCGAGTCAGCGCGGCGGCTATCGTGTGCAGGTGGAGATACCCCTTCCGGTCGAGGACGCGGTGTGACTACTGACATGGTGGTGGAGGACGCCCGGCCCGGGGACGGTGGCCTGCGCGTGGTGGTCGCGGACGATCAGCAGTTGGTGCGCACCGGGTTCCGGATGATCCTGGCGGCCGACGGGATCGACGTGGTGGCCGAGGCGGCGGACGGGATCGCGGCGATCGACGCGGTGCAGCGCACGCGGCCGGATGTGGTGCTGATGGACATCCGGATGCCGGTGCTCGACGGGCTCGAGGCCACGCGTCGCATCCTGGCGGAGCCGGGCGAGGCGACGCCGCCGCGCATCATCATCCTGACGACGTTCGACCTCGACCAGTACGTCTACGACGCGCTGGCGGCCGGGGCGAGCGGGTTCCTGCTCAAGGACGTGACGCCGGAGCATCTGGTCAACGCGGTGCGCCTGGTGCGTGCCGGGGACGCGCTGCTCGCACCGGCGATCACACGGCGGCTGGTGGAGAAGTTCGCCGCGCCCGCCCCGGAGCCCGCCTCGCCACGCGTGCGTGCGGCACACGCCGAGTTGGCGGCCCTCACCGCCCGCGAGCTCGAGGTGTTCCGGCTGCTTGCGCGCGGGCTCAGTAACGCCGAGTTGGCGGCGGAGTTGCAGCTGAGCGAGGCGACCGTGAAGACGCACGTGGCGCGGATCCTCGCGAAGCTCCAGCTGAGGGATCGGGCGCAGGCGGTCGTCGCGGCGTACGAGACGGGCTTGGTCACACCACAACAGGCGTCTGAGCCGTAATAATCGCCTCATGGCACTGGGGATTAGCGAACTACTCAACCTGCCGCTCTGGCGGGCGTTCGATGTCGACGATGCGGGGCGGATCCTGGCGGGTTACGACGGGTCCGGGACGCTTCAGTTGGTGGAGCTTGCGCCGGACGGCGGGGTGACGCCGTTGACGGCGTTGCCGGGGCCGTGTTCGGGCCGGTATCTGCCGGGTGAGCGCGCGGTGATCGTGCAGCACGATGACGGGGGCAATGAGCGGGCGCAACTGTCGGTGCTGCGGCTGGACCCGCTTGCGGCGGAGCCGGTCGGGTTGGACGGGCTTGAGCCGCTGGTGCACGACGGTCGGTACATCCACCGGCTGATCGACGTCGAGGCGGAGCGGCTTGTCTTCCTGACGAATCGGCGCAACAACGTGGACTTCGACGTCGTGCTGCGTTCGACCGTGGACGGCACCGAGTCGGTCGCGTATGACGGCGGCGGGTACGTCGAGACGGCGGCGGTCGCACCGGGACGCGTGGACGGGGTGCTGTCGGTCGGCAGTGCGATGCCGGTGTCCGAGCAGCTGCTCGGGTTCAGCGGTGCTGGTGCCGAGGTGCGCGAGCTGACCGGGCCTCAGGAGCACGCGCAGCACTCGGCGCCGCAGTGGCGGCCGGACGGCAGCACCCTGATCGTGAACTCGAACCGGGACCGCGAGTTCGTGGCCGTGCTCCAGTTCGACCCGGCGAGCGGGGAGTGGAGCGAGCTGGTCGCCGACCCGGAGCACGACGTGCGGGGCACGCTGTCGCCGGATGGGCGCACGCTGCTGGTCGCGGCGAACGTGGACGGTGCCGCTCGCCTGAGCCTGCACGACGCGTTCACCGGAGCACTGCTGCGCGGCGTCGAACTGCCGGATGAGGGATGGGCCGGGCTCTATCCGCTGCCGGGCCCGGCGTGGTCGCCGGATTCGAGCCAGATCGTGTTCTCGTTCAGCGGGCCGCTGGTGCCGGGCGACGTGCTGCGGCTCGACGTGGCGAGTGGCGTGGTCACGACGGTCGCCTCGTCGACCGGACCGCTCGCGGGCGAGGCGTTGGTGCGGCCGGTCGCGCATCTGGTGCCGACGCCGGACGGTGAGCGGATTCCGTGCTCCGTGTATGAGGGCGGGCAGCCGCAGGATTCTGAGCTGGCCGGTTCGGCGGTCGTGTGGATCCACGGCGGTCCCGAGGGCCAGTCGGTACGCGCATTCAACCCGCTCGTGCAGGCGTTGGTGCTGGCGGGGCACACCGTGCTGGTGCCGAACGTGCGCGGCTCGGACGGGTACGGGAAGCGCTGGGTCTCGCTCGACGACGTGCGGCTGCGGCTGGATTCGGTGGCCGACCTCGCGGCGCTGCACGCGTATCTGCCGAAGCTCGGGCTCGACCAGGATCGAGCCGCGCTGTACGGGGGTTCCTACGGCGGGTACATGGTGCTCGCCGGGGTCGCGTTCCAGCCGGAGCTCTGGGCGGCAGGCGTGGACATCGTCGGGATGTCCTCGCTGGTGACGTTCCTGGAGAACACGTCGCTGTACCGGCGGGCGGTGCGTGAGCGGGAGTACGGGTCGCTGGAGCACGACCGCGACTTCCTGCGGCAGGCCTCGCCGCTGACCCGGATCGACGACATCCGGGCGCCGCTGTTCGTGATCCACGGAGCGAACGACCCGCGCGTGCCGCTGTCCGAGGCCGAGCAGCTCACGGCGGCGCTCAAGGCGAACGGCGTCCCGTGTGAGCTGCACGTCTACGGCGACGAGGGGCACGGCCTCGCGCGGCGCGGCAACAAGCTCGACGCGTACCCGAAGGCGATGGCGTTCCTGGCCACGCACCTACGGGCCGATAGGTTGAGGTAGAGATAAAGCAGATGAGTAGCTGTACGCCGGGTCGCGTCGTGGCCTCGGCTGACGTTGAGTGTGATCGTCAGCCGAGGCCAC
>DATJIF010000125.1:0-11113 GCA_035493475.1 Actinospica sp. | reverse complement strand
CCGCAGCAGGTTCGTGTCCTTGTAGTCGATGTACTCGGTCTTGTCCTTGCAGAATGCGCAGACCTTCTTCTTCGGCTTGCGCACCGGGGGCTTCGCCATGGTGTCTTACTCTCCTACTGAAAGATCAATCTAGAACGGGGGTTCGTCCGAGTAGCCGCCGCCCCAGCCGCCGCCCGAGTTGCCACCGCCGGTGGCCCACGGGTCTTCCTGCTGGGACTGCTGGCCGCCGGACTGCTGGCCACCGCTACGCTGCACGGACCCGCCGCCGGCCGGGGCGCTGTTGCCCCAGTCCCCGCCGCCGCCACCGCTGTTGTAGCCGCCGCCCCCGGAGGAGCCGCGGCCCGACTTGGTGACCTTGGCGGTGGCGAACTTCAGGCACGGGCCGATCTCGTCCACGTCGAGCTCGACGACCGTGCGCTTCTCGCCCTCGCGGGTCTCGTAGGACCGCTGCTTGAGCCGACCCTGCACGATCACCTGCATGCCCTTGGTGAGGGACTCGGCCACGTTCTCCGCGTACTGCCGCCAGACCGAGCAGCGCAGGAACAGCGGGTCGCCGTCCTTCCACTGGCCGGACTCGCGGTCCAGGGTGCGCGGCGTGGACGCGACGGTGAACCCGGCCACGGCGGCCCCGCTGGGCGTGAAGCGCAGTTCGGGGTCGTTGGTCAGGTTGCCGATGACGGTGATTACAGTTTCGCCTGCCATGGGGTCCTACTCGCCTTCCGCATTACGTAGCAGTGCCCGACGCGGCATTACCGCTGGTCGGGACGGATGACCTTGGTCCGCAGCACGCCCTCGTTGAGGTTGAGCTGACGGTCGAACTCCTGAACAACCGCGGGGGTGGCGTTCAGGTTGATGACGGCGTAGATGCCCTCGGCAACCTTCTTGCCGCCCTTCTTGATCTCGTAGGCGAGGCGACGACGGCCCCAGATGTCGGTCTTCTCCACCGTGCCGCCGTTGCTGCGGACGACACCGAGGAAGTTCTCGACGGACGGAGCGATCTGGCGCTCCTCGAGGTCCGGGTCGAGAATGACCATCACTTCGTAGTGACGCATGTGCGTACCCACCTCCTATGGACTCATACGGCCGCGGGCTCTCCGCGACAGGAGGGTCATGCATCGATCCAGGTGGGCCCGGCGAGGTCGCCGGCGCGAACCTGGATCGGTCAAGTGTACCGGTACCTGATTGGCCTCTTGAAATCGGGATGTTTCGGATCGAGAGTGAACAGTGGGCACGTGGACCGCTACCCAAGGACGTGTAGCGCGTGAGGATCACGGAGGTCTCCCCGATGAGCCAGACCGTAAGCACCCGGCACCACCTGTTCACCCTCAACACCGACGGCCGCCGGCACCCGATGGCCAACACGCTCACCCTGCTCGCGGGCTGCCTCGCGGTCGTCTCGGCCGTGAGCGCCTGGTACCCCTCGACGCACATCGTCGGCTCCTGGACCGGCGGCTTCGGGCTGCTGGCCGGGCTGTGGGCGCAGATGATCTCGGCGACGACCGCCGAGCGGTTCATCAACGTCAGCGCCATGATCGTCTCCGGGGTCGGGCTGCTCTTCGGCCTTGCTCACGGTGGACTGTACTGACCGCCGCCGACAGTTTCCGGCCGCGGTTGTCGGCCGGGCTGGATAGAGTCGTGCCGTGACTCGAATCGGTGCGACGGTAGACCAGGCCGACCCGCTCGTCGCCACGGCGGAACGCGGCGGCGACGCGGCGCAGATCCTGCTGGGCGATCCGCAGAGCTGGGGCAAGCCGGAGGCGAGCTATCCCGGCGGCGCGGCGGCGCTCGGCAAGGACGCGGCCGAGCAGGGCGTGCGGATCTACGTGCACTCGGCCTACGTGATCAACGTGGCCTCGGCGAACAACCGGATCCGCATCCCGAGCCGCAAGCTGCTGCAGCAGAGCCTGACCGCGGCGGCCGAGCTCGGCGCGGCCGGGCTGGTCGTGCACGGCGGCCACGTGACCAAGGACGACGACCCGGAGGCGGGCTTCGACAACTGGCGCAAGTGCGTCGAGGGGCTCGAACTGCCGATCCCGCTGCTGATCGAGAACACCGCCGGCGGCAACCACGCGATGGCCCGCTACCTGGAGGCGATCGAGAAGCTGTGGGCCGCGGTCGGGCAGACGCCGAACGCGGACCGGATCGGCTTCTGCCTGGACACCTGCCACGCCTTCGCGGCCGGTCTCGAGCTGGACACGGTGGTCGAGAAGGTGCTCGGCATCACCGGCCGGATCGATCTGGTGCACGCCAACGACTCGCAGGGCGGCTTCGCCTCGGGACGGGACCGGCACGCGAACTTCGGCAAGGGCAAGATCGAGCCGGAGCAGCTGGCCACGGTCGCGGTGGCGGCGGCCGCGGCGGGCGCCGACTTCGTGTGCGAGACGCCCGGCGATGCAGCGGACCAGGGTGCGGACGTGGCGTGGCTGCGTGAGCGCATCGGCGCGAAATCGGCTTAGATTACAAATAGTGCGCCGCCGGGCGCGCCGTGTAGTCGTTTTCGCTCCTGACTGTTCATACTGGTTCGCTGATGAGCCTTCAGGTGTGTGCGATCGACGCGGCGCGGCATCGGCGGTTTCTGCTGGAGACGGCGGCCGCCGCGGGTGAGCGCGTCAGCTTCCTGCAGTCGCCCGCCTGGGGTCGGGTGAAGGGCGGCTGGCGCCCGGAGTCGGTCGGCTGGTTCGGCGCGGACGCGGAACTTGTCGGCACGGCGCTCGTACTGCACCGCGACCTGCCCTCGTTTCCGTTGCCGGGCCGCCGTTCCCTCGCGTACATCCCCGAGGGGCCGACGGTGGACTGGTTCGGCGCGGGCCGCGACGTGGCCGCGTGGATCAGGCCCTTGATCACGTATCTCAAGGCGCACGGCGTGTTCAGCGTCAAGCTCGGGCCCAAGGTCGCGGCACGGTGCTGGGATGCGGCGCGGGTCAAGGCGGGCATGGCCGACGCCGCGTGCACCTCGTTCGCCGATCTGCCCACACAGCAGGCGAATCCCGAGGCGCGGCGGCTGGTCACGGAGCTCGAAGCGCTCGGTTGGCGACGGCGCGGCGCGAGCGATCACGGGATCACCGACGTGCAGCCGCGGCACTTCATCGAGATTCCCCTGCGCGGCCGCACATCCGCCGACGTCTTCGCGGACTTCAATACACAGTGGCGCCGCAACGTACGCGTCGCCGAGCGCGCGGGCGTGAAGGTGTGGCAGGCCTCGATCGACGACCTGCCCGCGTTCCACGCGATGTACCTGGAGACCGCCGAGCGCGACCGCTTCATGCCGCGTCCGCTCTCCTACTTCCAGCGCATGTTCGACGAGCTGCTCGCCGCCGACCCCGACGGCGTCCGGCTCTACCTCGCCGGTGCCGAAGGCGTTCCGTCCGCCGGGGCCACGATGGTGCGGTTCGGCCGCCGCGCCTGGTTCGGCTACGGCGCGGGCAGCACCGCGCGGCGCGACCTGCGGGCCGCGAACGCCCTGCAGTGGCAGATGGTCCAGGACTGCCTGGACGACGGACTCGACTGCTACGACCTGCGCGGCGTCGGCGAGACCCTCGCGCCGGAGCACCCGATGTTCGGCCTGCTGCGCTTCAAGATCGGAACCGGCGGCCGGCTCGTCGAGTACCCCGGCGAATACGACCTCGCGCTCAACCGGCCGCTCGCCCTCGCCCTGCGGATATACCTGCGCCGCCGCTGAAGGAAGGACACACACCACCGGGCAGGGAGAAACCGAAGATGTCGCTGACGTTCTACGTGGACCGACAGGCATGGCGCGCGCACCACCGGCGGGTCGTGGCGGACCGGCCGATCCCGGTGCCGGTGGTCAAGGGCAACGGCTACGGCTTCACGCTGCCGGTGCTCGCCGAGGCGGCGCGGCAGCTCGGCCCGGCGGCGGGCGTGGACCGGATCGCGGTGGGCACAGCGCACGAGGCGGCCTCGATCCTCGACCACTTCCCGTACGAGATGGCGCTGCTGGAGCCGTTCCTGCCCGGCGCCGAGTGGGTCGATCTGCCGGAGCGCGTCGTGCGCAACGCCGCGTCGCTGGAGGCCGTGCGGCTGCTCGCCGGGAGCCGGATGGTGATCGACTGTCGCAGCTCCCTGCGTCGGCAGGGCGTGGCGCGGGACGAACTGCGCGCGCTGCGTCAGGCGCTGTGCAGCGACGGGGCCGAGGGCTATTCCGTGCACCTGCCGATCGACCGGCCCGCGCACGCCGATCCCGTCGCCGAGGTCTCCGACTGGATCTTCGCGCTGCGCGACGCCGGACTGGCGATCCCCGTCATGTACGTCAGCCATCTGCATCGGCTCGAACTCGCCGCGCTCCGCCTGCGTTTCCCGCGCATCCGCTTCCGGCCGCGCATCGGCACGGATCTGTGGCTCGGCGACCCGACCGCCATCGAGGCGCGGGCGACGGTGCTGGACGTGCTGCCCGTGGCCCGCGGCGAACGGATCGGCTACCGGCAGTGGCGCACGCGGCAGGGCGGCTGGATCGTGGTCGTCAGCGGCGGCGCCGTGCACGGAGTCGGGCTCGAGGCGCCGAAGATCATGCGCGGACTGCTGCCGCGGGCCAAGGAGATCGGCCGCTCCGGGCTGCGCGCCGCCAACCGCACGCTCTCACCGTTCAAGTGGCAGGGGCGGCGCTGCTGGTTCGCCGAACCGCCGCACATGTCCGTCTCGATGATCTACCTGCCGGGCACGCAGACCCCGCCGCGGCCCGGCACCGAACTCGTGGCCGACCTGCGGCACACGGCGACCCACTTCGATCGGGTGGCGATCCTCAACGAGGACGCCGCGGAGACCGCCGAACCCGCGCGCGGCCGCGGCGCACGCATCGCGCCGCCGCGTCAGGGCACGACCGGGGTCAGACCCGCCGCGTGCGCCGGGTCGACGTCGTCCTCGTAGTCGTTCTCGTCGATCAGCCCGAAGCCGTACACGTCCTCGGCCCCGTCCAGCACGCCGCCCGCCGGGTCGTCCATCCCGCTCATCCGCACCGGGTCGCGGCGCGGATCGATCACGTCCCGGATCACCTGCACGGCGAAGAACACGGTGCCCGCGATGTGGATCGCTATGGCCAGGTCGTACGCGGGCTGCGGCAGACCGCGCAGCGGAGTGTTCAGCGAGACCAGGTACAGCCAGATCGCGCCGTAGTAGATGACCTCGCAGACCTGCCACACGATGAAGTCGCGCCAGCGCGGCCGGGCCAGCACCGCCAGCGGGATCAGCCACAGCACGTACTGCGGCGAGTAGACCTTGTTGAACAGGATGAACGCGCAGGCGACCAGGAAGACGATCTGCCCCACCCGCGGCCGGAACCGGGCCAGCCAGGTCAGCAGGCCGACCCCCACGCAGGACAGCGCCAGCAGCACCGCGAAGCCCGCGGACACCGCCGAGGAGCTCAGGTTCAGGTGCAGCGGGCTGTACTCCAGGAACAGCCAGAACGAACCCCAGTCCGCGCCGCGGTTCTCGTTGAACGAGTAGAAGTAGGCCCAGCCGTGGAAGTTCGCCAGCATGAACGGCAGGTTCACCACGATCCAGGACCCGGCCGCGCCGAGCAGGCACAGGCTCCAGTCCCGCATCTTGCCGGCCCGCCAGCACAGCAGCACCAGGGCCACCAGGATCAGCGCCGGGTAGAGCTTCGCCGCCGTGCCGAGGCCGAGCAGCACGCCCGCCACCACCGGCCGCTTGCGCGCCCAGGCCAGCAGGCCCACCGCGGCCAGGCCCACCGCGATCAGGTCCCAGTTTATGGTCGCGTTCAGCAGCAGCCCGGGCGCCAGCGCGAACATCGCCGCGTCCCAGGGTCTGGACCCGCTCAGCCCGACCAGCGCCACCACCGAGATGCACGCGAAGATCAGCAGGAACCACGTGGTGATCACGTAGAACCAGCGGCCCTGGTTGTTCAGGTCGCCGGGCAGGTGCTTGGCGATCTGCGCGGCGGTCTCCATCGCGGCGCCGGTCACGACCGGGTACTCGAGGTAGTAGTTCGTGTTGGTCGAGTAGTACGGCACGTTGTTCGAGGACAGGCCGCGGCCCTGGTACATGTACGGGATGTCGCTGTAGCACATGTGCGTGTACTGCTGGTTCCCGCCGCCGGTCCACGCCGTCGCGAAGCAGGGCTCGCGCATCCCGATGCCCACCGCCGTGGTCAGCACCGTCAGCACCAGCAGGATGAACGCGACCGAGGCGCGGCCGACCGGGCCGAGCTTGGTGCGCGCCCTGCGGCCGAGCACTCCGCCGAAGCCCTCGGCCCCGAGGTTCGCGACCGGGTCGTCCAGACTGGGCGCGACGTCGCCGCCGTCGCCCGGCCGGCCCGGCTCGAGCGGCCCTTCGGTTTCGTCGAACGAGGGGGTGCTGACCGTCATGCGCAAACCCTAGCGGTGCTTCCTGAGTGATGGCGCGGTCCGGGCCGCCCAACTGGTGAATTGGCGCGCGGAAATTTCATGAGCCGGAAAACGCCCGAGGGGCGCGACGGTCGAAGCCGTCGCGCCCCTCGGGCCGGAGGTCAGCGGCGCTATCCGCCGCCGGCGCCTCCGCCGTTTTTTCGAGTACTGGTCGACGTCGGTGTCGATGTATCGGTCGCCGTCGTCGTACCCACGCATTGACCGAACAGGGTCTCCTGCGCGCAGGTGCTGGTCGAGGTCGGCGTCGTCTGGGACCACGTCGGCGTGGTCGACTGGCCGGTCGGCGTCGTGGCACCCGACGTCGGCGTGCTCGCCGTGGCGGTCGGGGTGGTGGCCGTGGCGCTCGGCGTCGGGCTGTTCATCACCGTGGCGTTCGGGTTCGCGGTCGGCTGGGTGAACGTGGTGTCCCCGCCGAACGTCGTGCCCTGCATCTCGGACATGAACTTCGCCCAGATGCTGAACGGGTACATGGCGCCGTAGTCGTTGCCCTTGTTGGCGATGTTGTCGACCGGGAGCTGGACCGTCTCGGACTTCCCGTTGATGGTCGCCGTGGTCCAGCGGCTGATGCCCACCGAGATGGACAGCTTGCTGCTGTAGCCGTCGAACCAGATGCCCGCGGTGGTGTACCTGCCGTTGCCGTCGTTGCCGCCGCCGTAGTGCAGCTGGTTCATCGCGGTCGTGGTGTCCGGGGTGATGTCCATGGTGGACGTTCCGGTCTTGCCCGCGATGTTGTCCATGTTCAGCCCGCTGGCCTGGTACGCCGAGTACGCGGTGCCGTCGCTGTTGTGGATGACGCCCTTGAGCAGGCTGGTCTCCGTCGCCGCCACGTTCGAGGTGATCGGCTGCGTCGTGGTCGTGGCCGGCTTCCAGTCGTAACTGTTCGGCCCCTTGATCTCCTTGATCTCGACCAGCTGGTGCAGCGTCCCGTTCGCGGCGAGCACCGAGTAGGCGTCCGCCATGCGCGCCGGGTCGACCGCGCACACGCCGAGCGTGAACCGGACGTTGCTGCAGCCGCCCGAGGTGTCGGTCCAGCCGGGGGTCTTCGAGGACAGGCCGAAGTTCTCCGCCATCTTCTGGACCGCGCCGTACTGGCCGGGCTGCTGCTCCTCGATCCGGACGAACGCCGTGTTGACCGAGTCGTCGGTGGCCTTCCCGAGCGTGATCGGCCCCATCTTGGAGTGGCTGCCGTCGTTGGTGATACCGCCGCTCGCGTCGCCGGCGTCCTCCTGGACCTCGGCCGGCACGGATTTGTCCGGCCACGGGTCGCCGCTGACGTAACTGTTCGTCGCCCAGTTGTTGGTGAGCGCCGTCGCGAGTGTGAACGCCTTGAACGTCGATCCGCCCTGCGCCGTCAGCATCGTCGCGGTGTTCTCGTAGGTGGTGCCTCCGTAGAAGGCGACCAGATCACCGGTCGATGGATCGACGGCCGCGAGGCCCGGTTGCAGGGTCTGCTTGTCCAGGGTGGTCTCCTGGCTGATCAGCTCCTGCTGCACGGCCTGCTGGGCCATCGCCATGTACTTCTGGTTGAACGTGGTGATGACGGTGTAGCCGCCGTTGGCGATCTCCGCCGCGGTGGGGCCGGGCGCGGACGGGTGCGCCGAGTTGTACGAAGAGAGCCACTGCGACGCGGCCTGCTTCATCTGCACGTCCGTCATGGACTCGCCGGACGTGGTGGACAGCGCCACCGGCTTCGGCTGGTACGCCAGCGCCTGCTTGTACTCGGCCGCGGACTTGATGTGCCCGTACTGGTACATGTTGGACAGCGTGTCCTGCCAGCGCGCGAGCGCCGCGGTCTTCGCCGCCTTGCCGTCCGCGGTCGAGCTCGTCGACGGATCCCAGCCCTCCGAGTAGTACGAGGGCGAGTTCAGCATCATCGACAGGAACGCGGCCTGCGAGTCCTGTTCGTACGCCGGTTCCTTCTCCATCTGCGCCAACGAGATGTTGAACCACGCCTTCACGCCCGCCGCGATGCCGGATGTGTTCCGGCCGAACGGCGAGGTGTTGAGGTAGTCCTTCATGATCGTCTGTTTGTCGTACTTCTTCGCCAGTTTCAGCGAGATGAAGATCTCGTCGATCTTTCTGGACGTCGTCTGCGCCTGGGTCAGGAACGCGTTCTTCGTGTACTGCTGGGTGATCGTCGAACCGCCCTGCGTACTGCCGCCCATCAGGTCGACCACGAGCGCGCGCAGCGTACCGGTGTAGGAGACGCCGGGGTTGGTCCAGAAGGTCTTGTCCTCCTGGGAGATCACCGCGTTCTGGATCGGCATCGGGATCTGGTTGTAGTCCACGAGCTGCCGGTCGGTGGTGCCGTCCGCCGCGAACTGGGTGGTCCCGTCGTCGAACGTGTACAGCGAGGTCTGCGCGAACGCCGAGGAGTGCGGGTCGGGGATCTGCACCGTCTCGTACTCGAAGGCGACGAAGCCGAGCATCAGGAAGACGCAGGCCAGGAAGCCGCCCGCGACCTGCTTGATGGACGGCAGCCAGCGCTGCCAGCCGTACTTGCCGGTGCGCGGGTAGTCGAAGTAGCGGTGGTAGCCGGTCCGGCGCACCGGGCCGCTCGGCCGCTCGCCCGCCCGGGCGCGGGACCGGGCCGCCGCGCCGTTGCGCGTCGACCGGCCGTTGAGCGCGCTCTCCGGATACTGGTCGGACCTGGTCTGGCTGGCCGCGTCGGCACGGCCGGCGGCGCGCCGCTCCTCGAGCCGGCTGCGCCGCGGCGTGGGCACGCCGCCGAGGTCGGCCGGGTCCTGCACCCGCGTCTGCGAAGGGTCGGCGGGGTCCGGGGACGCATATCCGCCGGGGCCGGCCGGGGTGGACGCGGGATAGTGCGGCGCCGCGTCGGAGGCCGGGCCGCGGCCGCGGGAACCGCCGCCGCCCTGGCCCTGGCCGCCGCCGGGCGCGGCACCGTAGCCGCGCCGTCCGCCGCCACCGCCCGCGGGGGGCTGCTGCTGCGGCGGCGGGGAGCCGTAGCCGCCGGGCGACCCGTAGCCGCTCGGCGGTTGCTGGGGCGGCTGTTGGCTGTATCCGCCGCCCGCTGATCCGTAGCCGCGCGACCCGCCGCCGCCCTGGTCCTGTCCCCCGGAGGAGCCGTAGCCGCGTCCACCGCCGCCCTGCCCCGAGGAGCGTGGATCGTCGCCGGATGAGTCGCCCCGCCCGTACTGGTATCCGCCCATCGTCGTGTCTGCTCCCTCGGCGCTCGGACACTCGTGCCGTCCCCTGAAGACGGTTTTCCACAGGGGCTCGGTTGCCAGCAGGGTACGCGGGTTCCCTTGCGGAGGTGAGTCAGGGTCGCCTTCTGCCCGGATTGGCGTTTCTTGGCGGAGATACGTCCCCATCTGTCCGGTTGATGCGCGATTCGACCGGCGATGAGCTCGGGACTTGTCAGCCTGCTCCGGTCCGATCTATCGTGAGGATGTATCGCTTCGATACATCGGCGGCAAGGTTTCTGGAAGGAGGGTGCGGTGTCCAAGCGCTCCGGGGTGCTCGAGTTCGCCGTACTCGGTCTTCTGCACGAGGCTCCCATGCACGGTTACGAGCTGCGCAAGCGGCTCAACCTGGTGCTGGGATCCTTCCGCGCCTTCTCGTACGGCACGCTCTACCCCTGTCTGAAGGGTCTGGTCGCCTGCGGCTGGATCGTCGAGGACCGGCCGGTGGTCGAGCCGCGCGGGACGGAGACCAACCGCCGCTCGAAGATCGTCTACAAGCTGACCCCCGCCGGGGAGGCCCGTTTCCGCGGCCTGCTCTCCGACGCGGGACCGTCCGCCTGGGAGGACGAGAACTTCGGAGTGCATTTCGCCTTCTTCGGGCGTACCGACGCGGCCATCCGACTCCGGATCCTGGAGGGCCGCCGCTCGCGTCTCGAGGAGAGGCTGGATCTGATCCGCCAGCAGGTCACCAAGACCAGGGAGCGGATCGACGGATACACGCTGGAGCTCCAGCGCCATGGTCTGGAATCGGTTGAACGCGAGGTCCGGTGGCTCAACGAGCTCATCCAGACCGAGCACAACCAGCAGCAGGTGGGTCCACCTGCGTCCTGACCGGCCGACCGGACCGCACCAGTAGTCCGATCATCCTTTCCCTGTCCCCTGACGATCCGCGGGCGCGAAGCAGACCGCCTGCGCGAAGATCGACATATTTTGAAGGAGCATTCACCGCATGGGTTCGGTTCGCGTAGCCATCGTGGGCGTGGGCAACTGCGCCTCGTCTCTCGTGCAGGGCGTCGAGTACTACAAGGATGCCGACCCGTCCACGCGGGTCCCGGGTCTGATGCACGTCCAGCTCGGCGACTACCACGTCAGCGACCTCGAGTTCGTGGCCGCGTTCGACGTGGACGCCAAGAAGGTCGGCCAGGACCTCGCGCACGCCATCAACGCGTCGGAGAACAACACCATCAAGATCGCCGACGTGGCCCCGACCGGCGTGACCGTGCAGCGCGGCCACACCTTCGACGGCCTCGGCAAGTACTACCAGCAGACCATCGAGGAGTCGACCGAGACCCCGGTCGACATGGTGCGCGCGCTCAAGGACGCCCAGGCGGACGTGCTGGTGTGCTACCTCCCCGTCGGTTCGCAGAAGGCCGTGGAGTTCTATGCCCAGGTCGCCATCGACGCCAAGGTCGCGTTCGTCAACGCGCTCCCGGTCTTCATCGCCGGCACCAAGGAGTGGGCCGACAAGTTCACCGAGGCGGGCGTCCCGATCGTCGGCGACGACATCAAGAGCCAGGTCGGCGCGACCATCAC
>DATJIF010000124.1:0-138107 GCA_035493475.1 Actinospica sp. | reverse complement strand
CGGCCGCCTGGACCGCGTGAAGGTCGTCGACCCGTCCTTCTTCAACTGGCCCGCCCTGCCCGTAGCGCTGACCGGCGCGATCGTGCCCGACTTCCCGCTGGCCAACAAGAGCTTCAACCTCTCCTACGCCGGAAACGACCTTTAATCTCGTGCCGCACGCGGTGACCGGAATGCGCATTGCCCCCATCCGGTGATCGTGCCCGGATACCAGGGTCTTTGGTCCCGAGACCGACCGGACCACAGGGTCTGGCGCGCGGCGGGGCGGGTTGAGAGCATCACGAACGTTGAAGGAGGTCGTGCGTGACATGATTGTTGCGCGCCACAGGGGCGGTGGCGATCACGGGGGACACATTCGGCGCGGCCGCCCGCGATCAGATCACCGACTGGGTCACCGGCGTGATCGCCGCGGCCGGCGGCGAGGTCACCGGCGTGCGCGTGCGCCTGGAGTCGGCGCCGGGGTCACTGACGGTCGGGCAGGTCAACCTCGTCTGCTTCGGTCGCGCCCTGCGCGTCCAGAGCGCCGACCTGCACCCCGAGGAGGTCGGACTGCGCCTGGTCGAGCGCCTGGCCCGACAGGTCGCGCTCTACTCCCGCGGCTGGAGCCCGCGTCCGTGGCCCGACCCCCTGGCACCTCCCACCCCGGATCCGGGCCCCGCGCCACGCCTCAGGCGGCGCAAGAGCGTGCCACCGGCCGTCATGAGCCCGGCGGAGGCAGTCGCGCACCTCGACGCACGGGACTATCCGGCGTACCTGTTCACCGACGCCACGTGCGGTCTGGACGCGGTCGTCTACCGCGGCGGGCCCGGAGGCTACCGGCTGGCCCGCACCGGCCCGGCGGCCCCGGAAACCCTTTCCCGCGGTGCGCTGGCCACCAGTCCACACCCGGCACCGTCGCTGAACCTCGAGGCCGCCTGCGCGCGCCTGGCCGAGGGCACGGAGCCGTTCCTGTTCTTCACCGACCGAGCCGCCCGGCGCGGCGCGCTGCTCTACCCCCGCTACACGGGCGGCTTCGGACTCGTGGAGGGCTCGCGATGAGCGACGAGAGCATCCGGCGGCACGTCATGGACCAGGTTCACGCCGCCACCCCGACGGCCCGGCGCATGACCGAGCTGACCAGGGTCGAGGCGATGCGGCTACTCGGTGGCGTCTCACTCGGCCGGATCGTGTTCACCCAGGACGCGCTGCCCACCATCCGCCCGGTCAACCACTTCCTCGATGCCGACGGGCACATCGTCATCCGTACCCACCACGGCGCCGCGCTGACCAACCACACCGCCCACGGCGGCACCGGCGGAGTCGTGGTCGCCTACGAGGCCGAGCAGATCGACCCGGACACCCACCTCGGTTGGAGCGTCATCGTCACCGGCTACGCACGTCTGGTCAAGGACCCCGACCAGCTCGCGCTCTATCAGGCCATGCTCGAACCCTGGGTCGAGCAGGCCATGGACCAGGCCGTACGCATCCGCCCCGACATCGTCACCGGATTCCGACTCACTGCGGAACCGGCGCAGCACGCGTCCGGACCCGAACAGCGCGGTGCGTGATCGGTATGACCGCAGCCGGGCTCGAGGGCGCGGCTGCCCCGCCGCACACGTCGAGCGCGCAGGCCCGGGTTCCTACCGCAACGAAGTCGTACTCAGGGTTGGATCCCGGCCTCCGAATGTCCCCGCCTCGATGTGCGCACTGCATGGTGAAACCGGCATGCACCCTGCCCATGCGGCACGCGACGTGCGCATGCTGATGATGGGCGATGGCCACCCCACGCACGAGGTGGCCGCGCAGACACGCACCCCGCTGATCGGCGTGGCCTAGCGTTCCAGCTCTCTGACTGGCGCGGCCTTCGATCCGTGGCTCTCCCCGCGATCAGGATCTGGTCGAGGCCCGAACCGGCCGTAGGCAGGGTTCTCCGCAGCACCGGCACCACGAGGCGCGCGGTCGACCTCAGGCTACGTCGCCGCTCGGGGTCAAGAGCGTGTAGTGGCCGTCGTAGCGGCGGTACAGAAGGCGGCCGCGCCCGGAGTCCGGGTCGGCGAAGAACAGGAACGGACGCCCTGTCGCGCGCAGGTGCGCAGTGGCCTCGGCCGCGGTCAGCCACGGCGCGCGGCGCGGATCGAGCGTCACACGGCCGGGGTCACAGTCTTGACGCGGGCGATCTCTCCGTCGTTGCGCCAGATCACCGGCGGGGCCAGGGCGCGGGCGCGGGCCGGGTCTGGATTCGGCCGCGGGCTCCACGCTCTGTTCCCATCGCTCACCCGCGCCTCGGCGACGGCCATGAGCACATCTAGGACGGCGCGAAGGCTCAGCGCCGCGGCCTGGATACGGATGCGGCGGCCCTGCGATATGGCGTTGACCTGCGCGATCACCGATTTGTTCACACCCGTTGGAATGGTCGCCAAGCGCACCCGCACGTCGGTGCAGGCCGCCAGCCGCTCGCGCACCACCTCGGCGATCAACGCGTGGGCCCGCCCCGCCTCATGCGCCAAGGACTCATGGGGCCGGGTGTCGGCAGACCCGCGGGTCGCGCCGACGATGAAGACCGGGTGCGGCAACTCGCCCCGGCGTCGGGTGCTCGTCAGCCTGCGGCGCTGCTCGAGCCAACCGTCGATCACCTCGGCCAGCCGCTGCGCCACGACATGCTCGCCGCGCGCCCGGCAGGCTTTCATCTCGACACGCAGCCGCCGCAACTCGTCATCGACCCGAGCCACCGCGTCTCCGGTCGAGGGAGTCACTCTGCGCGTCTGGGCATGCGGGTTCACGCCACCAGCCTAGAACGCCCGGATGCAAAAGTTATGGAGTTCTGCAATTTCGCTTATAAGCGACCGGCGCGGACACGGTGCGATCTGCCGTTGGCAGCCGCGGCGAGGAGCTTCGCACGGAGCAAGCGGGGTTGTCGCCGGCCCTACTGGGGCGTGGCACGGTGAGTGGTACGCGCCGGGTCCGCGCACCGACGACTGAGGTTGAGGCCGCCGGGTTCCCGGTCATGTGGCTGGCCGCGCCTGCCGGGGCGCACCAGCACACGCGCGGGCGCCTTCTCGGCCCGGCGCTACGCGGCCCCACCAGTAGTTCAGCCCGACCAGTGCCGCCGGCCTCGCCGACCCGGGGGCAGCGGGCCCGGCCCAGCAGCCCACAGGTCCTGACAGCCTGTGTGGGTGAAGATACGCTGAGCTTGCTTGCGGAAGGTCGGCGAAGCGCGATGACCATGGAGTACCTGCGCGGCGAGATGTTGCTGCTCCTGGACTGGGTGCAACGTGAAGCACCGCACTGCTCGGCGACCGAGCAGATCGTGGCGATGCTGCGCCGTGAGGCGGAGTCGCTCCCGGTGGACGATCTCTCCTGGGTCCTGGCCCGCACCCTTCCGGCCGCCGAAGCGTGGTGCTTCGACGCCCTGGCCGGCGACGACGCTGCCGCCTTCCGCCGCTGCTGCCGCCTCGCCGCCGCCGTCTACGACTTCGGGATCTGCTCGGGTCTGATGGCCTGCCGCGATGCCGAGGCCCCGCCCGGGGCCGCCACGATCTGGAGAAGGGGAACCGAGCCATGACCGCTGAGTCCGAGCAGGAGCCCGTTCGACTGAAGCAGCAGCGCCGACCGGCTAGGACGGATGGCCTACCGCTGTGTGGGATGCGAGGCCCCGTGCCTCGCCAAGGGGCACTTCGCGCACTTGGACCTCGGATCCCCCGATCCCGCCTCCCCCGCCCCGCCCCCGTTCTGACGACGTCCCGTCTGGTGGTGTAGCGCGTGGTGTGTGAAGGGCTGCGTTCCTTCAGCTGATGGAATGGTAGAAATCCAGGTGGCGTCGGGCGGCCGCGGTCCAGGTGTGGCGGGCGGCGAGTTGACGTCCGGTGAGACGCCGGGCAGGGTCCTCGGCGCCGAGGGCGTGGTCGAGTTCGGTGGCGAGGTCGGCCGGGGTGGTGGCGAACCGGGCCGCCGGGCCGAAGACTTCGCGCAGCACGGGCAGGTCGCGTACGACCAGGGGGACGTTCGCGGCGAGGGCTTCCATGGCGGCCAGCCCGAAGCCTTCCTTGACGGAGGGGAAGGCGAAGGCGTCGGCGGCCGCGACGAGGGCCGGGAGTTCGTCGTCGGGGACCGGGCCGAGGACGGCGGGTTCGATGCCGAGTTCGGCGGCGCGCTCGTCCCAGCGGGCGCGGTAGTCGCGGTAGTCGAAGAGGGTTTCGCCGCCGGCGATGACGAGGCGGTGCCCCGGCCGGCGTTCGCGGAGCAGGGCGAACGCTTCGAGCAGGTCGATGGAGCCTTTGCGGGGCTCGATGCCGCCGACGGTGAGCACGTAGCGGCCGAGCCGTTCGCGCCAACGGTCCTGGCCCGCCTTGTCGGCCGCGGCGGCGGCGAAGCGTTCGTGGGCGACGCCGTTGGGGATGACCTCGGCCTTGATGCCCCAGCCTTCGTCGAGTTCCGCGGCGACGGCGGCTGACACGCAGATGTGTGCGTAGGGGTCGGTGATGGCGCGTTCGTGGCAGGCGGCGAGTTCGGGGGTGGTGAAGTGGTCGAGGTGGTGGACGGTGCGGACACAGCGGCCGCTCGGCATGACCGCGTTGGCGCTGATGCAGTCCTGCGCGTGCACGATGTCGTACTCGGCCGCGCGCGAGGCGAAGGCGTCGCGCAGGGTGCTGATGGAGCGCAGGATGCGTTCGCCGACGCCCTCGCCGTCCGGGCCGTCGGGGAGCGGGACCACCGAGAGGTGCACGGCCGGATCGACGGGACGGAAGAACGCCTGGTCGCCGCCGCGTCCCAGTGTCCAGACGGTGACGTCCTCGCCGAGCGCGGCGAGGGCCTCGGCGAGGGCGAGGGTGTGCACGACGCCGCCGCGCGGCTTTGTGGAGTAGCTCAGCAGCGCGATTCTCACGAGGGCTGCTCCCGGTAGACGTCGGGTCTGCGTTCGTTCAGGTGGTGCAGGACGTGGCGGGCGCGTTTGATCTCGTCGGCGACATCGACCTCGGCGACGGCGAGTCCGGCCTTGGCCCAGGTGCGGGCGAGGATGTCGCCGCCGGGGCCGACGACCTTGGCCTGGCCGAGGAAGCGCATGCCGCCCATGGCGCCGGTCTGGTTGGCGGAGGCGAGTACCACCTGGTTCTCAGCGGCACGGGACTGGTCGTAGAGATCGAAGAGCCTGGCCTGGCGGTCCTGGGCCATCCGCGGGGCGCGGTTGGTGATGCTGGTGGGCCAGGCGCACAGGCAGGCGAGGATCTCGGCGCCGTCCAGGGCGAGGGAGCGTGCGGATTCGGGGAAGGTCTTGTCGTAGTCGATCAGCATGCCGACGCGGCCGACCGGGGTGTCGAAGGCGTCGAACCGGTCGCCCGCCGCGTACGCGGCCGTCTCGCCTACCGGCAGGTGGACCTTGCGGTGGCGGCCGAGCACTCCGTCGCCGGTGACGCACACCGCCGCGTTGTAGCGGACGTCGCCGGCGTCCTCGCAGTACCCGAGGCAGACGACCATCTCGGCGGCGAGCGCGGCGACCCTGCCGATCAGCGGGTCGTCCGGCCCCAGCGCCGGGGGCAGCGCGTCGGGGTCGGGGTGGCGCAGGTCGGCGAGGTAGCCGCCGAGCGCGGCGTCCGGCAGGACGAGCAGCCCGGCGCCCTCCGCGCGGGCGTCACCGATCAGCTTTGCGATCCTCGCCAGATCGAATTCCAGGTCGCGGCCGAAATGTGCGGACGCGGCCGCGATCCTGACCGTACTCATCTGCTCGCTGCTCCCAGGGGTACGCCGTAGGTTTCCGGGCGCCGGTCGCGCAGGTGCCCCATCGACCGGCGGGCGGTCGCGAGAGCCTGCGGCACGTCGATCTCGGCGACGGCGATCCCGCCGCCGACTCCCGTGTCGGCGAGGATCTCGCCGCCGGGATCGACCACCTTGGCGCTGCCGACGAAGCGTAGCGACCCGAAGGTGCCCGACTGGTTCGCCGAGAGCCACACGATCTGGTTCTCCAGCGCGCGGGCCCGGTCGAACAGGTCGAAGCGGCGCTTCCACCGGTCCTGTTCGAGGTCCGCGACGGCATTGGTGCGGGCGCCCGGCCAGGCCGAGACGCACACACCGATCTCGGCGCCGTCCAGCGCGAGGGCGCGGGCGGACTCGGGGAAGGCCTTGTCGTAGCAGATCATCATGCCGACGCGGCCGACCGGGGTGTCGAAGGCGTGGAAACGGTCCCCGGAGGCGTACGAGGCGTCCTCGCTCAGCGGCTGGTGTACCTTGCGGTGGTTGCCCAGGACTCCGTCGCCGGTGACGCAGGCCACGGAGTTGTAGCGCGCGTCGCCCGCGTCCTCGCAGTAGCCGGCGACGACGACCATGTCCTGGGCCAGTGCGGCGAGGCGGGCGATCTCCGGGCCGTCCAGGGAGAGCGCGGGCGGTCCGGCGTCGAGGTCGGCGTCATCGTCGAGGCTGAGCAGGTAGCCGCCGAGACAGGCCTCGGGCAGGGCGAGCAGCCGCACGTCGTCCGCGCGGGCCTGCTTGATCAGGCGCTCGGCGGTGGCGAAGTCCTCCTCGAGGTCGCGGCCGAACTCGGCGGCGACGGCCGCCATGCGCAGGGCGGTCATGATGCTGCTCCCATTCCGGTCACCGTGGCGGCGACAGCTTCGGTGGTCTCTCCGTCGGGCCAGCGCAGCCCGACACCCTGACCGGTCGTCAGTTCTCCGCACACGGCGCCGACGGCCGGTCCGGCGGGCAGCGGCGGTGCGTCCGCGGCGTCGGCGGTCAGCATCGCGTAGCCGGGAAAGCAGGTAAGCCAGTCCCCCGCCGACGCTTCGGACGGCCGGGGAACGGCGGCCACGTCGAGCACGGCGCGGCAGCCGCTCGCCTCGGCCAGCATGCCGAGGGTCCCGGCGATCCCGGCCATCGACACGTCCTTGGCGGCGGCCGGACGGGCGGCGGCGACCGCGCCGATCATCGTCCTGAGATCATCGGGCGTCCTCCACGAGGTCGAATCCCACTGGCGGCCGTGATAGCCGGGACGCCAGCCGCCGCCGAGGTCGGCGGTCAGCCGTACAGTGTGGCCGGGACGTCCGCCGCCGCCCGGCACGGGATGCGCGGCGCGGCCGAGCGCGGTCACCGACAGCGCGGCCGGGACGCCGAACTGGGTGTGTCCCCCGAGCACGGGGATGTCATATGCCTGCGATGCCCGGCGCAGGCCGTCGAGCACCTTCGCGGCGTGCGCGGCGTCCTTGGCGCCGAGCGCGTCGAGCAGGCCCAGCGGCGTCGCGCCCATCGCGGACAGGTCGTTCACGTTCACCAGGACCGCGCACCAGCCCGCCCACCCGGGATCGCGCTCGACCATCGACGGGATGATGGCGTCGCACGCGGCGATCACCTCGGTGCCCGGGACCGGCGCGCCGTCATCGCCGACGAATCCGGTGCCGCCCGGATTCAAGCCCGCGAGCAGCGTGCCGAGCGGTGCCTTGGTGGCGCTCGCCAGGGCTCTGATCCGTCCGATCGGCCAGCGCATCAGCACGTGCGGCGAGTCGGCGACGACGGTCCTGCGCACGCGCTGCCAGCCGAGCCGCGCGAAGAAGACCTCGTTGCGCGCCTGCACACTCGCCTCGAAGCGCAGCACGCCTTCACCCTCGGCTCGCGCGCACGCGGCACGGACCAATGCGGCGCCCACGTTTCGCACACTCCGGGCGTCCGGCGCGACGACGAGGCGTCCGCCCTGCCACCAGCCGATATCGGGGCCGTCGTCGACCGGGCCGAGGCGCACCCCGCCGACAACCGTACCGTCCGCCGTCCTGGCGACCAGGACGACGGTGCGTTCGTCGACGTCGCGTGAGTCCATATCGCTGCCGGCGAAGAGAGCCTGCTCGTGGACGAACACGTCGCGCCGAAGTCGGCGATAGGCGGCGATCTGCGCCTGGTCCTCGGCCTGCTCGATCCGGATCTCCGGAATACGTGCCAGGGTACTGCGATCGCCGAGGAGCGCGAGGATGTCCTGCATGCGCTCAGCCTCCAGCCGTCTGCAGCACGCTGCACGCTCCGCACGCGGCGCAACCGGCCTTCTGGTCCGCACCCGTCATCCCGGCCGCGCGCAGCCTCGCCGCCACACCCTCGGTCACATACCTCAGGAGTTCGGCATTCGGCGCGGGAACTCCGTCGCGCGCGGCGAGCGTGCCGCTCATCGGACGGAAGGGGACCACGAACGGGTACACGCCCCGCTCGATCAACCGAGCGGCGCCGTCGATCAGCTCATCGGGGTTCTCGCCGAGACCGACCAGCAGGTAGGTCGAGACCCGGTTGCGGCCGAACACGCGCACGGACTCGTCCCAGGCGGCCTCGTATTCGGCCGGCGGGACGGTGGACTTGCCGGGCATCCAGCGGCGGCGCACGTCCTCGTCGAGCGCTTCGACGTGGATGCCGATCGAGGCCGCGCCCGCCTCATACAGGGTTCTGATCCACGCGAGGTCGCCGGGCGGCTCGCACTGCACCTGGATCGGCAGGCCGGGAACGGCTTCCAGCACGGCGCGCACCGATCGTGCGAGGGCGCGGGCGCCGCGGTCCGGACCGGTCGTGGTGCCGGTGGTCATCACCATCTGTTTGATGCCGTCGAGCCGGACGGCGGCCTCGGCGACCTCCGCGAGCTGCGCCGGGGTCTTCGCCGCTACGGTGGCCCCGGCGCGCAGCGACTCCTCGATGGTGCAGAACCGGCAGCGGTCCGCTTCGGCATAGCGGATGCAGGTCTGTACGACGGTGGTGGCCAGCACGTCCGCGCCGTGCAGCCGCGCGATGTGCTCGTAGGGGACGCCGTCCGCCGTGGCCAGGTCGTAGAAGCGCGGCCGAGCGACCGGGGTCAGTGTGAGCCCGGTGTCCTCGTCGCCGAGCCACACCCTGCCCTCGCGCACCGAATAAGGGCTCTGCGGATTGGTGGGCAACGCGGCGTTGGCACCGTCGACCAGCACGTGGCCGTCGTCGCTCGGACCTGCTCCGTCCGGCCGCCGCACCGGGGCCTCGACACGCACGCCGCGCAGCGCGAGTTCGGCCCTGGTCAGGATGCGTACGTCCACTGCATGCGAGGACTCGGTGCCAACGCTCACGTCGATCCCCTTTACAGCTGGTAGGTGGAGTTGATGATCGCGCCCTTGCGCGCGTAGTGGATGATCGCGTCCTGCACGTCCAGCGGGTGCGTCGGGATGACGCCCTCGATCAGGTCCTCCTCGCGGGCGCCGTGCAGCGACAGACCGAACCGGCAGCAGTAGACCTTGCCGCCCTCGGCGATGAAGGTCTTGAGCTGGTTGTTGATGTTGTGCTCGCCGGGGAAGGCCGAGTTTCCGGTGGTCGGAAAACCGCGCGTGGCCAGGCAGTTGAGCGAGCCCGGGCCGTAGAAGTAGATGGCCGACTCGAAGCCCTTGCGCAGCGCCCTGGTGGCCTGCAGCACGGCGACGAAACTGACGGAGGACTCGTGTGCGATGCCGTGCACGAGGGTGAAGTAGGTCTCGCCGTCCTCGGCCTGGTAGTCGGGGAAGACCTTGGTCGAGCCGTAGATGCTCGAGCCCTCGGGCAGCGAGGGGTGCGGGATCTCGTTGAGCGACTTCTGCTCGATGTCGGACAGTTCGACGGTCATGCGTCTGCTCCTTGGTATGAGGGGAATCAGGGGTTGGATGGGGTCGGTTGGTCGTAGAGGGCGGCGAAGGTGTCCCGGAAGACCAGTTCCGCCAGTTCGCCTCCACCGGTCGCCTCGGCCAGCTTCGAGAACTCGCCCGCGAAGTCGCCCCACGGCTGGTCGCTGGCGAACAGCACCCGGTCGTGGCCGATACCGCGCCGCCCGATCTCCCGGGCCAGCCACGCGGGGGCGAAGCCGATGGCCCAGGACAGGTCCGTGTACACCCGTTTGCCGCGCTCGATCCAGTCGAAGAAGCGCGAGCCGACGAGCTTGATGTGGCCGCTCATCCCGCCGCCGAAGTGCACCAGGTGGACCGGGACGCGGTCGGCGTACCACTCGACCAGGTTGCCGACCTCGTCGATGTCCGAGGCGGCTCCGGGCGAGGTGTGCACGTGCACGACCAGGCCGTGCCGTTCCGCCTGCGCGAAGATCCGGTCCAGCTGAGGGCGGCAGTCGGGGTCCGTGGCCCGGCCGCCGAGTAGGAAGCTCAGTTTCAGGGCACGTACACCGTCCTCCCCGGCGAGCACGAGGGCCTGCTCGGTGCGCTCGGCGTCCTGCGGGCGCGGGGAGACCCACAGTCCGGCCCGGATCCGGTCGTCGCTCTGCGCCGCCTCGACCGCGAGTTCGTTGAAGGAGAACGCGATCGCCGGATCCGGCACGCCGTAGTTCGGGATCACCAGGGCCCGCTCGGTGCCCTCACGGTCGAGATCCGCTATCAGCTGCTTGACGGTCGCGCGGGCGGTGATGTCCGGATTGACCGGCGGGCCGCCGTAGAAGGGGTACGCGGGCAGTACTCCGATGTGCCGGTGAGCGTCGTAGACCATGACCGTCACCCGACCGGAATCGCCGAGGCGACGGACGTCGGCGCGCCGGTGAGCGTACCGCACACGTCGGCCAGCCGCCGTCCCGCGTCGATGTGGGCCGCGAGGAACTCCGCGTCCCGGCCCACGGCCTCGAAGCGGCCGGAACCCCAGCTGTACTGCCACGGCAGGCCCAGGAAGTACAGCCCCGGACAGCTGGTCGCGCCGCGCCAGTGCATCGGATAACCGCGGCCGTCGAACGCGGGGATCTCGATCCACCGGTGGTCCCGGCGGAACCCGGTCGACCACACGACCGAGGTGATCCCGGCCTCCATCAGGTCCAGTTCGCCCGCCTGCGCGGCCGGCTCCCACACCGGCACGTACCGCGCCTCGGCCGGAGCCTCGATCCCGTTCGCCGCGATGTGCGCGTCGATCGCGTCCTTGATGCCCTCGGCCACCGCGTCCGCGTGGTCGAGGTTCACCTTCAGGTCGTCGGCGAACTCCAGCCGCGGGCCGTCGATCCCGGTGAGCCGCCCGTACAGCCGCATCCCGTCACGCGCGAACGCCCGCAGATCGATGTCACGGCCGCCGTCGCGACCGGTGACGTAGTGGTTCACCCGCATCCGCACCGCGTCCGCGTCGCCGAACGCGTCGATGCCCTTCGCGTAGTGCCCCATCTCATCCAGCCACGCCACGCAGTCCCGACCCCGGTAGAAGCGCGCGACGCGCGGCGCGCTGCCCACGGCCAGATGCACCCGGCGGCCCGCGAGATGAAGATCCTCGGCGATCTGGCAGCCGGACTGACCGGTGCCCACCACCAGGACCGCGCCCCGCGGAAGCTGATCCGGATTGCGGTACCCGGCGGAGTGGACCTGCTCGACGCCGTCCGGCAGCCGCTGCGCGAGGGCGGGCACGGAAGGGGTGTGATACGGCCCGGTCGCCACCACGACCTGGTCCGCGGCGAAGGTCCCCGCGCTCGTCGAGAGCTCGAAGACGCCGTCGGCTCCTCGACGTACCCGCTCGACGCGAACCCCTTCGACCAGCGGCGGCCGGAAGAACGCCGCGTAGTCCTGGAGGTAACCGATGATCTCGTCCCGGACCATGAATCCATTCGGATCAGTGCCCTGGTACGGATAGCCGGGCAGCTTGCACTGCCAGTTCGGCGTGACCAGGCAGAACGAGTCCCAACGCCGATTGCGCCACTCGTGCCCCACCGCGTTCGCCTCGACCACGACGTGATCGATTCCGCGCTGGCGCAGGCAGTAGCTGATCGAGAGCCCCGCCTGGCCGCCGCCGACCACGGCCACCGGATAGCGCGTGCCGGCGAGCGACATCGACGTCGTCATCGCGAGCCCCCGTCCACGCCGGTCACGGACTCCACCGTGACTTTCGCTCCGGCGACGGCGGCGTACGCGGTCGCGGCCTGCTCGATCTGCGCGAGCTGCGCTGAGGCGCCGGTGCAGTAGAAGCCGAACCTCTCCCGCACCCGCTCCCCGGCGATGCCGAGCGCGGTGCGACTCCGCTCCACGAAATCAGCGAGTTCATAGGCCGTACCCGCGGTGAAATACTCCGCGACTACCGTTGAGGGCGAGTAGCAGCGCTGCGCCACTCCGTCGGGCCAGCGTACGTTGAACCACATCTCGGGCATGACGATCCTCCATGCCGGGCGCCGAGGTCTTGACGCCCCGACTCTCCGTGTGGGGACCACTCCAGCCCGCAGTGGTTACCGGACAACGTCATCCGGAACAAGACGCGGTTAGTGAATTCTCACGGACGACCTACGCGACGAGGACTAGAACCCCGAGAACCTCGATGCGAGGAGCGGCTCGGCCACACTCGGCACACGGTCGGAGATCCACACCCGCGGTGGCGACGGCCAGGATTGCACGCACACCGCGCAGACTCAGGTGACGGTGACGGTCTGCTGCGGCAGCAGCCTACGATGCCCCCGAGGGCTACAACCCGGGAGTGACGCTTCCCTGCGGAACACCCGATGCGACCATCCTCGATCGCAGGCAGAAATCTAACCAGATGCCGCTGGCCCTGAAGCACAATGACCGCTGGAAGTCTCCAGTCCTCAATCGTCTCGACGACACAGCGCCGGAAATACCTCTGGTCGCTGATGAGTCCTCAGGGAGGTATGGGGTGACCTCTTTCGCGTTGGCCGATGCGAGACGCATTCGAGCCTCGCGCGTCGGCACGTCGGCACGTCGGCACGTCGGCACGTCGGACAGCGCATCAGCCAGGTCAGAGCGTTTCCAGCATGTCTCGCCAACCTTTTCTCGGACGATGGGGCCCGCCGGAGCGATCCGGCGGGCCCGCGCGTGGTTCGCCAGTTGGCGGGAAGGGGCCGCGGGATCCGGCTACCTCAGGCTGTAAGCGGCGAGCTCGCCGATGGCCATCTGCCCTCCGGTCTGCCCGCCGTCGTTCGGACAGTCGGCCACGACACGGATGTACCTGGCCAGCACCGGCGAGGCGAGCTGGATGCCCGTGATTCCGCCGCCGGCATCGGTGCGCCGGGCGACCGTGTAGTAGGTGAATCCATCGAGGGACACCTCGATGTGGAACGCGGTCGCGTAGGCGCTGTCGGGCTGGGTGACCGTCAGCAGGTTGAGCGTCTGGGGCTTCTGCAGGTCGATCTGCGATATCCACCGGTACTGGTTGGTGGCTTGCGCGAACGTGGCCGCGTTGCCGTCGTCGGCGTAGGAGGGAAGGGAGTTCGGCTGCATCAGTGCCTGGGAGCCGTCCATGAACAGCGCCTGGGCGGGCTTGTTGAGCGCGAGGTCGGGCTGGCTGCAGCTCGTCGGGGCGTAGGCGCCGACCTCGCTGATGGCCATCTGGTCTCCGCGCTGACCCCAGTCGTCCGGCTTGTCGGCGACGATCCGGAGGTAGCGCACGGTGATCGGCGTCGCGAAGAACACCGGGATCGTTCCCCACCCGCTCCCGTGCACCGTGTCGACCGTGGTCCATGTGCTTCCGTCGGCGGAGGTGTCGACGTGGAAGTCGGTGGCGAAGTGCGGCTGCGGCATCCCGATCGTCATCGAGCCGAGGGTCGTCTCCTGCTGGAGGTCGACCACGAGTTGCCAGCGGAACTGGCCGCTGGCCTGGATGTACGTGTTCGGGTCCCCGTCCGTTGCGTAGGACAGTTGCGAGTAGGACTGCAACTGCGCGGTGCTGCCGTCGAGGAACTGCGCCTGGACGGGCTTGCCGAGGGCGAGGTTCGCCGCGGGCGCGCTGCCGACCGGCGCGGCGGCGAGAGCGGCGTACTGCGACTCGAGTCCGGCATTCGCGATCAGCGACGCGGGCACGCCCGTGCCGTCGGAGGACACCTGCGTGTTGTCGGAGATGTTCGCGTCGGTCGGGTCGCCCGCGGGCCAGGACGGCGCGGTGTTCTCGGCGTAGTTGCCGGTGAACTGGAAGTCTCCGTACGGAGTGCCGGGGCCTTCATAGCTTCCGCCCATGGACGGGGTGTCGTTGCCGAACATGGCGTTGCCGGTCATCGTGATGTACTGGCTGCCGCCGTCGGTGTAGATCGCCTTGCCGTTGCCGTTGTAGCCGTCGCGTACGACGTTGCCGCTGATCAGCAGGCCGTCGGCGAGGGAGTCGCCCTCGATGCCGAGGACGTAGATGCCGCCGCCGTCGCCGTGCTGCTGCAGGAAGTCGAAGACCAGGTTGTTCAGGATCTTGTTTCCCGCGGACTCGCTCGGCCCGTGGCCCCAGCCCCAGTTGGAGCTGATGCCGCTGTAGGGGACGTCGTTGATCTGGTTGTGCTCGATCACGTCGTCGCGCGTGTATCCCTGGAAGATGCCCACACCTCCGGCGTAGTCGACCGCGATGTTGTGCACCCAGTTGTCCGCGATCGTGTTGTTCGCGGGCAGCAGCGCGAGGTCGCTCGGGTCGGCGTCGGTCCCGTTGCCGATCTCCAGACCGTTCGCGGAGATGTCGGTGAACACGTTGCCCTGGATCGTCGAGTTGTCGACGTCACGGTCGAGTTGCAGGCCGGACGCGCCGAGGTGCTCGAACGTGCTGCCGGTGATCGTCAGGCCCGAGGTGTGGTCGAACTCGACGTTGCCCGGGGTCATCGTCCACGCGCCGTACGGACAGGTGCCCGGGTCGGTGGTGGAGAAGCGGGTGCAGGTGCCCTGGTCGGCGTAGGCCTTGTTGCCGGTGAGGGTCAGGTCGGCTTGGACTTCGGCGTAGCCGTCGGGCCCGTTCGGCGCGGTCCATCCGCCGTATTCGAACGAGATGCCCTTGAATGCGAGCCCGGTCAGCGGGTCCGCCTCGGTTCCCGTGCCGGACACGAGCGTCTGCAGCCGCGGGATCTCCGTGTCGGCGGTGGCCATGTTCTGACCGGGCCGCGGCTTGTAGTAGATGGTGTTCGTGCCCTGGTTGAGATACCACTGCCCGGGCTGGGTCAGCAGCTCCATGGCGTTCGTCATGTAGCTCGGCGTGCTCGCGTTGACCCCGTACTGCTTGAGGGTCGCGTTCTGGAAGCAGGGCTCCTGCATCGTGATCGCGGTACCGGAGACCGAGGCGATGCCGCAGATCATCTCGGTCCAGCTGACGTTGTAGACGAACTGCGCCGAGGTGATGTCGCTCCAACCGGACAGCACACTGCTCGAGGCGGTGTAGCCGGTGGCGGTCTGGGTCAGGTTCGTCGGCACCGAGCCCGCGGCGATGTTCGCGCGCACGCCGTCGACGTACAGCTGCCGCGTGGCGGTGCCGGCCGGCACCTTCGCTTCCCACAGCCCTCCGGCATCCTGGGTCCAGCCGGTCACCTGCTCGCCGCCGCTGATGACCGGCGTCGCACCGGGAGCGGCCTGGTAGGTGAGCGTGTGCCCGGCCGGGGCCGAGTCGCCCTTGGCCGCGTCGAAGGAGAAGGTGTGGTCGAGCCGGTAGGTGCCGCCGTCCAGATTGACGACGATGTCGCTTTGCGCGCCGCCTGCCGCCTGCCTCGCCTTCTGCTGCGCCATCTGCAGCGAGCAGGGGACGGACGTCGAGCAGGTGTTGCCAGACCCGGTCGGCGCGGCGGTGAAGGTGACGGCCGTCGACGTTTTCGCTGCTGCGTGGGCCGCCATTCCTGGGCCGGCGAGGGACGCGGCGAGCATCGCGGCGGTTGCCGCGAGCGCGCGCGCTGGTCGTGCTGTGCGCATGGTTCACTCCCGAGACGTCATTGGTCGAGGTGGTCGTGGAACTCGTGATGGTGCGCAGGACTCCCGGCGGGAAGCCGGAGCCCGTTCATCCCTCCGTCGACACCGAGTGCGGTGCCGGTGACGAAGGAAGCTCCTTGAGTCGGTAGGTCTTGATCGCAGTGCCGTGACGCACCGCGGCGCGCTCGTCATCGTTCAGGTCCAGGGCCGCGTCCGCGCTCCAGACCCACCGGTCGTAGGCCTGCTTGTCCGCCGGAACGCTGAGCGGATGATCGCTGCCGAGCATCGCGCGGCGTGCGCCGAAAGCCTCGAGCGCGGCGAGCACGAACGGGAGGCCGCGCCGGTCCACGGCGGGCTTGCCCGAGAGTTTGACCACGACCGACGGCTCGGCTGCGAGCGCCCGGATCCCGGCAAGCCAGCGGCGTCCGGGCGCCGAGCTCAAGCCGTGGTGCAAAGGCGGGTTCCCGAGGTGGTCGAGGATGATGACCGCTTCCGGTACTTCCCGCGCCAGCTCGACGAGCTCGGTGAGCTGGTCGGCGCGGACCGTGGCGTCGAACGTCAGGCCGCGGCGCGCCGCGGCGGCCAGGCCGGCACCGAAGCCCGCGCCGGTGGCGAACCCGACGGGTTCCCCTTGCAACAGCCTCCTGACGCCGACGACCCGGGGATGCTCGGCGAGCTTGGCCAGCAACGGCTCGACCGCGGGGCCGTGTTCGAGCGGTGCGAAGGCCACGACGCCGGCCAGTTGCGGCCAGTCGAGGCGCTCGACGTAGCGAACCTCGGCGAGGCCCTGCTGCGCGACGCAGTCGGCTTGGACGAACACGGCTCCGACCTCGGCATCTGCATGGATCGGCCGAACGTGGCGCGGCAACGCGTCGTGCTGTTCGAGCCAGGGGTAACGCAACTGCCGGGTGTCCCAGACGTGTACGTGCGCGTCGACGAGTGCGGTGGGCGGGGTATCCGTGGCCTTACTCCTTGGTCGATCCGGCGAGCATGCCCGAGACGAGCGCGCGCTGGGAGAAGAGGAACAGCACCAGGACGGGCAGGATCGCGATGATGATCGCCAGCGCCAGTTCGGGGCTGGTGATGTCCAGCCCCTTGCCGGCGACCGGGTTGAACGAGGGGGTCGACGACAGCAGCTGGTTCAGCCCGACCTGGATCGGGAACTGCTGGCTGGAGGGCAGCACCAGGTAGGGCAGGAAGAAGTTGTTCCAGTTGCCGACGAAGCTGAAGAACGCGACGAGTCCGATCACCGGCCGCGCCAGTGGGAGCGCGACCCGGCGGAAGACCTGCCATTCGTTGGCGCCGTCGATTCGGGCGGCGGCGAGCATGTCGCGGGGCAGGCTCGTGGCGAAGTAGATGTACACGAGGTACACGCCGAACGGGTAGAACGAGAAGGGCAGGATGATCGACCAGGCGGTGCCGATCAGGTGGAAGAGGTTGAGCTCCAGGAAGATCGGCAGCACGAGCGCGGCGCTCGGCATGATCATGACGACGAGAGTCACGGTCAGCAGGAGTCTGCGTCCGCGGAACTTCGTCAGCGCCAGTGCGTAACCGGCGGGCACGCTGGTGGCGAGCGTGAGGAGCAGCGCGCCTCCGGAGTAGACGGCCGAGTTGCGCAGCCACAGCCAGATGGCGCCGCCCTGGAACGAGGTCAGGTGCCGCCACGCGGTGCCGAGCTGGCCGAACGAGCCGAAGGACAGCGGGAAGCCGCTCACCAGCTGGCCCGCCGTCTTGGTCGGCGCCAGCAGCAGCCAGATCACCGGCACCACGAAGAACACCAGCAGTACCGCGACGATCAGCGTGACGACGAGCGTCGAGGTCAGGCGGGAGACGTGCCGAGCGGCGCCGGTCCGGGCGTCGTCGGCGGCAGAGGTTGTCATCAGTCATCGTCCAGTTTGAACAGGCCGGACCGGGTCACCAGCAGCCCGGCGCACAGCAGGCCGATCGCCAGCAGCACGATCGAGATCGCGGCGGCGCCGTTGAAGTCCCCGTTCTGGAAGGCGAACACGTAGGCGAGCTCGTTGGGCGACCACGTGGGACTGACCCGGTTCAGGCTCGCGGTCTGCAGCAGTTGCGGCTCGACGAACAGCTGGGTGCCCGCGGCGAAGGCGAGGATCGCCATGTACACGATCCACTTGCTGATCATCGGGATCTGGATGTACCAGGCGACCTTCCACGGTCCCGCGCCGTCGATCCGGGCCGCCTCGAGGATCTCGTCGGGGATGTTGTTCAGGGCGCCGTACATCACCACGATCCATCCGCCGGCGCCGGTCCAGAACGCGATCAGCACGAGGATGACCGGGAGGTTCCCGGGCGCGAGCACCTGGTCGAAGTTGTCCAGGCCCATCGCGCGCAGCAGGCCGGCGGCCGGGCTGACGGCCGGGTCGAGCATGAACAGCCACACCAGCACGCTGGCGACGCCGGCGAGGGCGCCGGGAATGTAGAACAGGAACCGCAGGACCGAGGAGACCTTGTTGCTCACGCGGCTGCGCAGGATGACCGCGACCAGCACGGTGAGCACGACCACGAGGAAGAGCCACATCACCAGGTAAACGGCGATGTCCTCGAACGCCGGGCCGAAGCGGAAGTCTGCGAAGACCTTGGTGAACTGGCCGAGCCCGGTGAACTGGCCACGGGGATTGGTGACGGCGAGGTAGACCGAGTAGCCGGTGGGGAAGACGCCGAAGGCGATCAGCAGCACCGTGTATCCGGCGACGAACAGATATCCGGCCAGGCCGGCCCGCCGCCGCGCAGGGCGGCGAGCCGACCCGCTCGCGGAAACCGCGAGGGGCTGTGCCTGGAGCGTGGTCATTGCGTGACGACCGTGTATCCGACCGACTTCGCCTGGTTCGCGATCGCGGTCTGCCAGGCCGGCAGGGTCGAGGTGAGCGACTTGCCCGCGGTCAGCGCGGGAAGCACCGCGTTCGACCACGGGGTGGCGTCGCTGAACTTCGTGTTCGACCAGCCGGTCCACACCTCGTCGGCCGCGGCGAGGAAGACGCTGGAGACGTCGTCCGCGAAGTAGTCCTTGTTGGCCGGATTGGCCAGCCACGCCTTCGCGCCGGCGACGTAGGCCGGGTAAGTCGGAGCGTCCTGGAGGTTGTCGGTCGAGGTGGTCAGCCAGGTCACCACCGCGCTGGCGGCCTTGAGGTTCTTGCTGTGGGAGGAGATCATCCAAATCCCTCCGCCGACGTTGCCCGTCGACGTGCTCGATTCGCCGTCCCACTTGAGCGGCGCGGCCGCCGCGATCTGTCCGGCGGGCGTCTTGAACGCCGAGTTGAACAGGTACTGGCCGTACCAGGAGGGCCCGACCGCCATCAGCACCTTGCTACCGTCGAAGCCCTGGGTGAAGAAGCCCTGGGTGCTCACGGACTTGTCGGCGATCAGCGGGTCGAGCAGGCTCGCCATGCGCGTGCAGTCCGGCGCGGACAGGTCGACCTTGAGGGTGTTCTTCGCCACGAGCTGCTGCGCGGGGCATTGGCTCGACCAGAAGTAGGACTCCTGCGAGTTGGTGTCGCCGACCGCGCCGATCACGTAACCCGGATGCTGGGCCGCGACCTTCTCCCCGAGCGCCTGATACTGCTGCCAGGTGGTCGGAACCTTGTACCCCCACTGGTCCATCAGCTTCTTGTTGTACCAGGTGACGACCTGCGCTATGTCGTTGCGCAGGCAGTAGGTGTGCCCGTCCACCTCGCAGGGCGAGAGCGAACCCGTCGCGAAGCCCTGGAGCGTGGACGACGGCACGAGCTGATCCACCGGCGCCGCGAACGCCTGCGCGGACGGGTTGGTCGGCACACTCGCCCACGTCACATCGGTCGGCGACGCGAAGACGACGTCGGGCCAGCCGCTGCCGGTGCGGTCGAACAGCTGGACCTTCGTCTGCAGATACGTGGAGCCGTCCGCGCTGCCGTCGTACGTGACGATGTTCATCTTCACGTCCGGGTGTTCCTTCTGATACTTCTGCACGTCCGGCAGGCGGGTGGAGTCGGCCCACACGGTGATCGGCGCGGAGTCGTCCTGCGCGGCCTGCTTGAAAGCGCTGGGCGTACTGGAATCAGCGGACCCGGTGCCGGTGCTGGCACACCCGGACAGCGCGACCGCCGCGCCGACGACGAGTGCCGCGGCAGCAGCGAGCGAGCGCCCGCTTCGCCGGCTCCGGGCAGTGCGTGGAGACATCATTGTCTTGCCCTTCTTGGAGGTGGAGGTTGTTTTCTGAGCGGGCGCGGGCCGCGATGGGCCCGCACGCGGTGGAGGTCTTCAGGCGGCCGCCTCGACGTAGGGCGCGAGGGCTGCCGGGTAATCGAGCCCGGTGGGCAGGGCGATCCCCGGTCCGCTCGGCGCGTGAACGAGACCGTGTTCGTCCACGGCCCGCTCCCGCAGCACGGGATTCGAGGTCACCAGCGATTCGTAGTATGTGGTGTTTGAGATAGCCATGCATAGATGGCGGTTCGGTATGTCTGACCCGTGCACTTCGGCCCGGACCCGGTACGAGTCCGCGAGGTGCGCGGTGCGCATCGCTCCGGTGATCCCGCCGCGCAGGGTGGTACTCGCCCGCACGCCGAAGGTCGCGGCACCCGCGGCGATGAAGTCGGCCGAGTTCATGTGCGCTCCGTCGGAGGTCTCGGCCACCAGCAGCGGCACGTCCACGTGCTTGACGAGCTGCCGGTAGGCGCTGACGCTGAACTCGCGCATCGGCTCCTCGTACCAGAGGTACTTCGCGTCCGAGAGCGCCCGGCCGACGTAGATCGAGTCGGGCAGGTCGAATCCGGCCGACCCGTCGTACATGAGCGGGATATCGGGGCCGACGTGCTCACGCAGCGCCGTGATGAGAGCCGCGTCGCGCCGGACGTCTCCCCACGCGTGCAGCTTCACGCCGACGTAGCCGAGGCCGAGGCACTGGTCGGCGACGTCGAGGTACTCCTGCACCGTGTCGAACGTGCTCGTGGAGGCGTACGCCGGTATCTCGGTGCGGAATCCGCCGAGCACCTGCCAGGTCGGGAGGTTCTGCAGGCGTCCGGCCAGATCCCACAGGGCGACGTCGATCAAGCCGAGCGTCGGCAACGGGAGTTCGTGGATCCGGTCGAGCTCCCAGACGCGGTGCCAGAGCCACTCGCGCGCCAGCGGATCCTGGCCCAGCAGTTCCGGGCGGAAGACGCGTTCAACCAGGTCGTCGAGCATCACGGCCGCGCCCGGCCGGGCGAAGAAGGCGACCCCTTCGACGCCGGCGTCGGTGCCGATGCGCAGGATCCCGCCCTCGCCCGCGGGTGCGCTGCCCGCCAGGCCATCGCGCCACTTGAAGGGCGGATCGGCGGCGGGCACGTGGACCCGGAACGATTCGACGTGGGTGATCTTCATGGCTGCTTCCTGGTCGGTTCGGGGCATGGCGCACCCGAAAATGGCATGGCGGTACTCAGGAACGTCCCGAAGGCGTTTTTCGGGCGGGCCGGGCTATGCCCTGGCGCCCTTGAGCCCGGCCAGTAGCGGTGTCAGGTGGTCCGCGGCGTGGTCTAGCGCCGCGCGTTGAGGTCGAACAGCCGCTCGCGGATACGGCTTTCGAACTGGTGTCGTGTCGTGTTCACGTGGCGGGCCATCAGCTCCACCGCGAGTTCCGCTTTTCCGGTCGAGATCGCGTCGGCGATCTCGATGTGCTGGTGCCCCGCGGCCTCCAGCGATCCCGGGGCCGAACCGTGGAACAGCAACGCGTCGCTCTGCTGCGCGAACCGCCGCACGCTGGCGACGGAGGACTGCAGGAACAGGTTGTGCGCGGCGGCAGCCACCGCCGTGTGGAACCGCTCGTCGGCGTGCGCGAACGCCTCGGCGTCACCGCGAGCGCCGGCTTCCGCGGACTCCACCGCCGCCTCGCGGATGACGGTGACCTCCAGCGGCGTCGCGGTCGATGCCGCACGGCGTGCGGTCTCGGACTCGATCACCTGCCGGTAGTCCAGCAACATGAGCACGTGCTCCATGTCGGTGGGCTGATAGTGGGCCAGTTCGTCGGCATCGGCGACCGCCGGACCGGCGGCGACGAAGATCCCGGCGCCCCGACGCACCGTCAGCCGGCCGATGGCGGCGAGCACCTTCACCGCCTCCCGCGTGACGTTGTGCGTCGCGCCGAGGATCTCCGCGAGCCCCTTCTCGGTCGGCAACCGGTCGCCGGGCCGCATGTTCTGCTCGGCGATGTAGTGCAGAAGCTGATCCGCGACGAGTTCGTAGCCCGGACGGTACCGCTCATCGTCCTGGTCGGAACCACCCGGGTCGCGGATGGCCGCCTTCGTCGTCACGGTCTGCCTCCATTGGCTCGAGCGTCATCGGGATGAGTATGACAGACCCAGAGATTAATGCAATCCATCCCGACCATCAACCCTAGGTTCGATCCATGAACATGGTTAATAACGGACCAATAGGGCCATACCTCCCAACTCGAGCTTAGATTGATCTGATTCTTTGCTACAGTCAACGCCACACGAACCCGACTCACCGCACGAGGTCGCCATGACGAGCGCACCGACGGACACATTCGCGTTCTGCACGCATCTGGTCCCGGGACGAGAAGAGGAGTATGAACGCTTCCATCGGACCGTCCCGGCCGAACTCAAGTCGGTGATGCGCGCAGCGGGCGTGCTCAACTGGCGCATCCACCGCAACGGCACGACACTGACGCATTTCGTCGAGGCCCGTAGCCGAGAATTCATGCGGGCATACCTGGACTCGGATCCGGTCAACGTTCGATGGCAGCAGCAGGTGGCGCCCTTCCTCGCAGCGCACGGCGATCGGCAGCCCGCCGCCGAACCCGGCCGGCTCATCTGGGATTTCTCGTGGCCGACTCTGTGAACGCCCGCCTCGCCCTGGGCTGCGCCCAACTCGGCAACCTCTTCGAGACGCGCACCGACGCACACGCCCGCGCCATCCTCGAAGCCGCGTGGGAGACCGGGATCCGCCACTTCGACACGGCCCCGCACTACGGCCTCGGGCTCTCCGAACGCCGCCTCGGCGCCTTTCTACGCACCAAATCCCGTGACCAGTTCACCGTGAGCACGAAGGTCGGCCGCACGCTCGTACCCGATCCGGATAGAGCAGGACAGTGCGATGGCGAAGGATTCCGCGTACCAGCCGACCATCGCCGCGTCTGGGACTTCTCCGGCGCCGGTGTCCTCGGCTGCCTCGAGGCGAGCCGTGAGCGCCTCGGGCTCGACCACATCGACACGGTGCTCATCCACGACCCGCCGGACGACCACGTCGACCAAGCAATCAAGCAGGCCGCCCCAGTCCTGGAAGACCTACGCCGAGAAGGCGTGATCCACTCGTTCGGAGTCGGCACGAAAGACGTCGAACTGCTGGAACGCTTCGTACGCGAGACAAACACCGACACGATCATGCTCGCCGGACGCTACACCCTGCTGGACCAGTCCGCCCTGGACAGCCTGCTGCCCGCGTGCCTCGAACGTGGAGTAGGCGTCCTCAACGCCGCGATCTTCAACAGCGGAATCCTCGCGCAGCCGTTTCCGGGTGCCACCACGCACTTCGAGTACGGCTCGGCCCCCGGCACAGTGCTGCGCACCGCACAGGCGATCGCCGCAGTCTGCGCCGCGCACCACACATCACTCCCCGCCGCAGCCATGGCATTCGCCGCCGCACACCCGGCCGTCGCCATGCTCGTCGTGGGAGCGGACGACGCTCGACAAGTCCGCTCGAACGACACAATGCTCAAGACCCCGCCGACACCCGCACTCTGGAACGACCTCGTCGCCCGCAGCCTCATCCGCGCCGACGCCCCACTCCCCCGGACCGCGGACTGACTCCCGGCTCGGCTGGCCGCGACGCGGCCCTGGTTCGAACGACACCAGCAGCCACCGTCCCCCTCCGCAGCCGCCCGTGGAAGTCGTCCACGCTCCACCCCTTCGCCTGGATGCCACCGAGGTCAACGACCAGGAGAGTCCGATCACCGGGAACACGAGCGGTGAAGATCCCCTGCGTGACCGCACGGTCGAGATCGTCGGCGAGTAGCCCCAGGTGCGTCCTGAACAGTATGCGCAGACCATGACTCTCGTCATGCCAATGAGCGAATAGGCGAAAAGGGCCTGTGAACTGGTATTTCTCCCAGGCCACGGGCCACTTTCCGTCGAGCTTACGGGATTTGAACCTGCGACCCCCTGACCCCATTCGCGTTGGTCGTGCAGATCACGCGGCGGATCTCGACGTCGAAGTTGAGGAACGGGACGAACTCGGCCCAGGCGCTGTTCCACAGCTTGATGATCGCCGGGTACTTGCGGCCCCAGGCGGCCTCGAACTCGACGAACCGCTCCAGGGCCGCGTCCTCGGTCGCGGCGGTGTAGACCGGTCGCAGCGCCCTGGCCAGCGCGTCCCAGTGCTGACGGGCGGCGTACCGGAAGGAGGCCCGCAGCAGGTGAACCACGCACGTCTGCGTCACCGCCTGCGGCCAGACCGCCTCGATCGCCTCCGGCAGGTGCTTGAGGCCGTCGCACACCACCATGCACACGTCCCCGGCCCCGCGGTTCTTGATCTCCGTCAGGACGTGCATCCAGTACTTCGCGCCCTCGCCCCCGTCCCCGTCCCCGTCCCACAACCCGAGGATCTCGCGCATGCCGTCGCAGGTGACGGCCAGGGCCATGCAGATAGGGCGGTTGGCGACCTGCCCGTCGCGGATCTTCACGTGGACGCAGTCGATGAAGATCACAGGGTAGACCGGATCCAGCGGCCGGTTCTGCCACTCGGCCATGCCCTCGATCACCTTGTCGGTGATCGAGGAGATGGTCTGCTTGGAGACCTCCGCACCGTAGACCTCCCGCAGGTGGGCGGATATCTCCCCGTGGGTCAGACCTCTGGCCGAGAGGGAGAGCACCATTTCGTCCACGCCCCTGGGCTACTACCAGTGGGCGCCGCAGCAGTCGACCACGGCTCTGCAGCAGCTGTACGGCCAGCTGCCCAGCGCCCAGGAGAACCAGCTCTGGTACAACCGGCTGGCCGAAGTGATCAACGGCTACCAGCCGGACCTGATCTGGCAGGACTTCGACCTGAGCAACGTCGACGAATCCCAGCGACTGGCCTTCCTGTCGTACTACTACAACCAGGCGGTGTCCTGGAACAAGGACGTCGTCGCCACCTTCAAGGACGGCTTCGACATCAGCGGCGAGGTCCTCGACTTCGAGCGCGGCGGACCCGGCGGCCTGCTCACCCCGTACTGGCTTACCGACGACTCCATCTCGTCGTCCAGCTGGTGCTACACCGTGGGCATCGGCTACTACACGACGCAGGCGCTGCTGCACTCCCTCATCGACCGCGTGGCCAAGGGCGGCAACATGCTGCTGAACATCGCCCCGATGGCCGACGGCACCATCCCCTCCGGCCAGCAGACCATCCTGCTCGCGATGGGCGACTGGCTCGGCCGCAACGGCGAGGCGATCTACGCCACCCGCCCGTGGACCGAGTTCGGCGAGGGCCCCACCTCGATGGGCGGCGGATCCTTCTCCGGCCCCAAGGCGGGCGTCGCGCAGGACGTCCGGTTCACCCGCAGCAAGGACAACACCGTCCTGTACGCGACGGCCCTCGGCTGGCAGGGCAGCACGATGACCGTGGCCACCCTGAACTCCAGCCAGTTCCCCATCAGCACCCTGAAATCCGCGCAACTGCTGAACAACGCCGCCGGGTCGTACCTCAACCTGCCCTTCCGGCAGGACTCCAGCGGGCTGCACCTCACGATGCCGTCGTCCAACGCGCCGTTCACCGCGCTGGCCTACACGGTCAAGCTGACCTTCTCCGGCCAGATCCCCGCGCTGAACGCCGGCCCGGTCCCGACCAGCTGGGTGAAGATCACCAATGCCACCAGCGGGCTGGTCCTGGACAGCGGCGGCAACGTCGCCTCCGGCTCGAACCTCAAGCAGTGGAGCTACAACGGCAGCACCAACCTGCAGTGGCAGCTGGTCCCGCTCGGCGGCGGCTACTACCGCATCGTCAACAACACCAACGGCATGGTCGCCGACAGCTGGGGCAACGGCTCCGACGGCGCGTCGTGCCTGCAGGCGGCGTGGAACGGCGGCGTCAATCAGCAGTGGAGCCTGGACAACGTCGGCAACGGCACCTACCACATCATCAACCGCGGCACGGGCACCTCGCTGGACGGCGCGGGAAGCACCACGGCCGGATCCGCCGCCGTGCTGTGGAGTCCCAACTCCAACACGAACAACGAGTGGTCGATCGTCGCGGTCTGACACGCCGGCGGCAAAGGGCGGCGCGCACCGCAGGCGCCGCCCACAGCCCGGTCCGGCTCAAAGCCGGATCTCGCGCGACGGCGTCCGATTGATCGGGCATTTGACGATCGGCCGGACGAACGTCTCCCGGCCGCATGACGCCCATCTCCGTCAACCGTTCATCTGCCGCGCAAGCTCTCGGTGTCCCGGATGCTTCTTTACGACGGCCGTCGCGAATGGGACACCACAGTCGCGTTGATCGAGGACGAGCCCACCTAGGCCGATCCCTAGTCAGGCCTGTCGCACCAACCATCGCCTCCCTCCACTCTGGGTGAGAGCCCACTGCGCGATCAGGCGCGCGCCGCACGCCACCGTGATCGCGGCTCGCGGGGAGATCGACCTGTCCTCCTGTGTGCGGCTGCGCGAGCGGCTGCTCGCCCGTGGCGGGCAGGGCACCACGGTGCTCGACCTCGCCGGGGTGGGCTTTTGCAATTTGGCGGGGCTGAAAGTGCTGTTCGAGGCCGATCGCCTCGCACGCACCGGTGGCAGCCTTCTGCGCTTCGCAGCGGTCCCACCGGCCGTCTCGCGCGTGCTCGAACTCGCTGGCGCGGTCGAGTTGTTCGAGCAGTTCCCGGATGTCGAGGCGGCGCTCAAGGACTGAGCAGCCGGGCAGAGTCGCCGGCCGTGCCGCCTGGCGCGGGCTCAAGCCCGCGACGAGTGAGCCAGTCTGCGCGTCCTCATCAATCCCTTCGGGGCGCCGGTGTCTGCGAGGGTCTCAGGCCGCGGACGCCAGTCGGTCCCGGGTGTGCACTTCGGCGCGTGCGGCGCCGGCGGAGGTCTCGCTTCCCGCTCCGGCGCGTGCGAGTCCATGTGGCCGTTGCGGTTGGCTGCCTGTGGCACGGGCGTGGTCGTACGGTGTGCCGATTGCCAAGATGGCGTCGGGGGCGAGGCCGTGCTGGAGGATTTCGGGGTGGAGGGCGGGGGCTCTCCGGCCGGGTTGCCGATGAGGATCGCGCCTGCGCCTTGGGCGAGGGTGGTTCGGCGGAAGTTCATGGTGAACGCGACCCCCAGGTAGGCTGCCGCGGTGTTCCCGCTGAGGTTCGGGTCGATGACCTGGCCGGTGAAGGTGGCGCACCAGGCGTGTTCGATCACCGTGTGCATATCCGGCAGGAGCGCGAGGCCCTCGACGTAGGTGAAGGCGTGCTGGTCGGCGAGGATCGCGGCGGCTTTGCTGGCGTGTCCGGGCAGCGCGGGGTAGACGTTCTCGGGCAGGGGCGCCGGTTCGAAGATGCGACCGTAGGCGAGAACGACGTCGTGGAGCGAGCCGTGCTTCCAACCGTCACTGCCGGATTGCCGGGCGCGGCGCGCCATCGTGCGGGCGTGTTCGACGATCTGCTCCACGGGTGTCACTGCCGCTCCTTGCTGCGGGATCAGGGGGGGAAGAGAGTTGGCGAAATGTTGTGATGTGCCTTGTGCCTGCGCGGGGGATCCGGATTGGGTGCGTCGGTGGCGGCCTGAGTCGCCGTGCCGGTTCGGGCCGCCACCGACAACGGGCCTGCGGCTCAAGCTGCGCGCTTGATGCCGGTTTTGGGCGGTCCCGGGGTCAGGCTGCGGCCCGGGCGGGTGCGGCCGTTTGCGCTCGGTGTGTGGCCAGGGTGGCGGCCGGGGCGGGCTCGCGTGGGAAGAGGTGGTCGAGTCCGGCCAGGTGGAGGGTCTTGGCCAGCAGCGGGCGGACTCCGCGCAGCGTGATCGGGGGTTTGCCGAGTTCGGCGGCCTGACGCTGGCCGACGGTGAGCGCGCGCAGGCCGGCGGCGTCGATCAGTACGGCGCCGCTGACATCGAGCACCAGCGCGCCGGCTCGACCGACCTGCTCGGTCAGCACGGTGCGCAGGCGCGGGGCGGTATGGATGTCGACCTCGCCGCGCACCACCAAGACGGTGCGTGCGTCGGGCTCCTGGTGGCGGGTGATCTCCAGTGCGGTGTCCACGCCTGCTCCTCCTGTCCCGCGGGACTCGTTGACGTTGTTCGTACGCGCCGCTCAGGCACCTGTGTGCGCGCTCTCTTGCCACGTCGTCGCGTCCGCGGGTCCGACGGCAGCCGTGTGTGGGTGCGGCGGCGCGGCATCGGTGGCTCCCGCGGTCAGGTTCGAGGCGGTGGGCGGTTTCGCGTCTTCGTTGTAGCATGTCGTCTAAGCGATGACAAACACAAGTGTCGGCGAAAGGGTGACTCTGATGGTGCGATCGACCGGGCCGGGCGCGGCGGCGCCCGGCGAACACACCGGGCAGACGGAGGCGGCTGCGGGCCTGGAGCGGATCGAGGCGGCCATCGACACCGCGCGCTCGGAGCCTGCCGGACCGGATTCCGCCCAGTTCCTGGTGGCTTTGGCGCTGCTGCGGCAGGTGCGTGAGCAGTTGGCGGGGTGGGAGCCGGAGTTGATCGACGCGGCGCGAGCGAACGGTGCGAGCTGGGCGCAACTGGCCCCCGCGCTCGGAGTCGCGAGCCGGCAGGCGGCCGAGCGGCGCGCGCTGCGGCTGCGCCCGGGCACGGATCACTCCGCCACCACCGGCGACCAGCGGGTTACCGCCGAGCGCGACCGACGCGCCGGAATACGCGCGGTGGACGCCTACGCCCGCGACCACTCCGCCGACCTGCGGGTGCTCGCTGCCCAGGTGGGCGGGGTGACCGGGCTGCCGCAGGCGGCACGGGCGCCGATGGCCGCACTGCACGAGGCGCTCGGTGGCACGGACGCTGCGGCGCTGCTCGCCCCACTGCTCGCCGCGCGGGCGCACCTCGGAGACGGGCACGAGCAGCTGACCGAGCAGATCGACGCCCTCTCCGGCGGCGCCGAGAGCGCACGCAGCGAGGCCCAAGCCAGGCGCCGTTGACGGCCCTGCTTTGCCCGGAAGCGGCCCATGCCGTCCGCAACCTCGCCGCCACGCACTCCTCCCGGGTGTTCACCGGTGCTGGAAGTCTTCGTCCACGGCGCCCCGCAGATCGCCGGCGACACGCGCTTCACCGATCACCTGCGCCCGGACGGCAACGTCGACTAGGACGGGGTGCTCGCCGAACCGGGCTGGATCGACGGGCAGCGCATGCTGATCCAACTGGCCGCCGCGTTGTGCGGTGACGGCCACGTGCCCACAGGCTCCCTGGGCGCGCATCTGACCGGCAGCCAGACCAGCCTCGTGCTCGCGATGTGCCAGGCCTCGCGCCGGTAAGAACAGACCGTGCTGGCGCTCACTGGAGTCGTGACCTCGGGAGTTCCACCTAACCTCACCTCGTCACCCCAATGGCGACATGCAGAGTTGTCATCGGAAAGACGACATGCTAGAAAAGATGGCGAAGGCACACCGGACCCCAACCGGCCGGGTCCGGGCCCGCTCTGACTCACAAGGAGGCTGTTTCGATGTTGATGCGCACCGACCCCTTCCGCGAGCTGGACCGGCTCGCCACCCAGCTGCTCGGCACCGCCAGCACCGGAACCTGGTCCCGCCCGACCCCGATGCCCATGGACGCCTACCGCGACGGAGAGACCTTCGTGGTCTGCTTCGACCTGCCCGGCGTCGACCCGTCCGCGATCGAACTCCAGGTCGAGCGCAACGTGCTCACCGTCAAGGCCGAACGCCGCCCGGTGCACACCGGCGAGAAGTTCGAGATGCAGGTCAACGAGCGCCCCTTGGGCGTCTTCTCCCGGCAACTCTTCCTCGGCGACACCCTGGACACCGACCGCATCGACGCCGACTACAACGCCGGTGTGCTCACCCTGCGCATCCCGATCGCCGAGAAGGCCAAGCCCCGCAAGATCGAGATCACCGCGACCGGCGAGCACGAGCGCAGGGAGATCAACGCCTGACCCGCCCCTGACCCGCAACCCCACACCCTGACCTCCCGCCGTCGCCCGCGCCCGGTCCCCCCTCCCCACGGCCGCGGGCGGCGGCGGGGACATCCCGAAGCCGCCCGAGCCCACCGCGTCACCGAGCCAGAAGGAGCACCGCCCGTGTCCGGCGGAAGCGAGACCCTCCAGTTCCAGGCCGAAACCCGGCAACTGCTGCACCTGGTGGTGCACTCGCTGTACTCGAACAAGGACATCTTCCTGCGCGAGCTGGTCTCCAACGCCTCCGACGCCCTGGACAAGCTCCGCCTCGAATCGCTCCAGGACTCCGATCTCGCGGTAGACACCACGGATCTGCACATCGAGATCCACCCGGACACCGACGCGCGGACCCTCACGGTGCGCGACAACGGCATCGGCATGTCGCGCGAGGAGGTCGTCGACCTGATCGGCACGATCGCCAAGTCCGGCACCGCGGACCTGCTCGCCAAGCTCAAGGCCGCGAAGGACGCCGAGGCCTCCCAGTCGCTGATCGGGCAGTTCGGCGTCGGGTTCTACTCCGCGTTCATGGTCGCCGACAAGGTCACCATCGTCACCCGCCGCGCCGGAGAGGAAGGCGGCACCCGCTGGGAGTCGACCGGGGAGAACACCTACGAGATTGACGACGCCCCCGACGCGCCCCAGGGCACCTCGGTCACCCTGCACCTCAAGCCGGTCGACACTGACAACCACGTGTTCGACTACACCGCCGAGACGATGATCCGGCAGATCGTCAAGCGGTACTCGGACTTCATCCGCTGGCCCATCCGCCTGATCCAGACCACCTCGAACGACGAGGGCGACGTCGTCGAGGAACCCAAGACGATCAACTCGATGAAAGCCCTGTGGTCCAGACCCGCCAAGGAGATCACCGAGGACGAGTATCGAGAGTTCTACCAGCAGATCGCGCACGACTGGACCGAGCCGCTGGAGACCATCCACTTCAACTCCGAGGGCACCTTCGCCTACGACGCGCTGCTGTTCCTGCCCGCGCGCGCCCCGTTCGACCTCTACACGCGCGAGGCCAAGCGCGGGGTGCACCTGTACGTCAACCGCGTGTTCATCATGGACGAGTGCGACGCCCTGATGCCGCACTACCTGCGCTTCGTCGCAGGTGTCGTCGACGCGCACGACCTGTCCCTGAACGTCTCGCGCGAACTGCTCCAGCACGACCGGCACATCCGCGGCGTACGGCGGCGCCTGGTCAAGAAGGTGCTGGCCACCGCCAAGGACCTGCAGACGAAGGACACTGAGAAGTACCGCGGCTTCTTCGACGCCTTCGGCCGCGCGCTGAAGGAGGGCCTGCTCGAAGACGTCGACAACCGCCAAGCGCTGCTCGACCTGCTCCTGCTCGAATCCACCCGCGACGCCGCCGAGCCAACCACCCTGCGCGGATACGTCGAGCGGATGAAGGTAGGCCAGAAGGAGATCTACTACCTGACCGGCCCGTCCCGCGCCGCGATCGAGAACTCCCCGCACATGGAGGCCTTCGCCGCCAAGGGCTACGAGGTGCTCATCCTCACCGACCCGATCGACGAGGTATGGGCCGACCAGGTCACCGAGTTCGACGGCACACCGCTGCGCTCGATCGCCAAGGGCCAGGTCGACCTGGACGCCCCGGACGAGGAGGCGGACGAGGACACCGACCAGCAGCCGCAGCCCGAGCAGTTCGGCGCGCTGCTCTCCTTCCTCACCGACACACTCAGCGAGCAGATCAAGGAGACCCGCATCTCCACCCGGCTGACCACCTCGGCCGCCTGTGTGGTCGGTGACGCGAACGACCTGACCCCGCACCTGGAGCGGATATATCGCACGATGGGCCAGCCCGTCCCGCACACCAAGCGCATCCTCGAACTCAACCCCACCCACCCTCTGGTCACCGCCCTGCGTGACACCCTCGCCCGCACCGAAGGTGAATCAGACGCCGATACGCAGGGCCTGAAGCAGAGCGCGGAACTGCTCTACGGCCTTGCCGTGCTCGCCGAAGGCGGCGAGATCGACGACCCGGCCCGCTTCAGCCGACTGATCGCCGACCGTCTCGCCACAACACTCTGAAAGAACGGCGAAACGACAACGCCCTGGCCGAGTCCGTTAACGCCACGTTCAAGGAGGAACTGATCCACCGCAAGGCCTGGAGGACGCGTACCGAGGTGGAGATCGAGGTCTCCGGCTGGATCGACTGGTACAACCACCACCGCATCCACCGCATCCACCGCGCACTCGGCGACATCCCACCCGCAGAGTACGAAACCAACCCCTACGCTTCGATCAAAGCCCCAGCGCACCGCCGAAGCTGACAACACGGCCTCTCGGAAACTCGGGGCGCATCACGCTTCTCGTACGCACGGCAACCCACATTTATGTAGCATAGATCTACGTAGATAATGTGTACGTGACTGGGAGAGTGAAGTGGCTTCTGGGTTCGTAGGGCGGTCACGCGAGCTCGCGCTGCTGACCAAGCGGCTTGACAGGGTCGCTGCGGACGGTTCCGGGGTCGCGCTCGCGATCCGGGGGCGTCGCCAGGTGGGCAAGTCGCGGCTGGTGCAGGAGTTCTGTGACCGCTCCGGCGCACCGTACTTCTACTTCACCGCGACAAAGGGTGCCTCTCCGGTCGAGGCGGTAGCCGCTTTCACCCGGGAGCTGCGTGAATCAGCTCTCCCGCCCGAACCCGCCCTGGTCCCCGACCTGGCCACCGGTAGTTGGCCGGACGCCCTGCGGGTGCTGGCCGCGGCGCTGCCCGACCGACCGAGCATCGTCGTGCTCGATGAACTGCCCTGGCTCGCCGAGCAGGACTCCTTGTTCGACGGGGCCTTGCAGACCGCCTGGGACCGCCTGCTCTCCACCCGCGCCGTCCTGCTCCTGTTGCTGGGCAGCGATCTGCACATGATGGCCCGGCTCACCGCCTACGACCAGCCCTTTTACGGACGCGCGGACAATCTCGTGCTCGGACCGCTCAACCCCGCCGAAACCGGTGACGCCCTTGGACTCACCGGTGCCGACGCCATCGACGCGCACCTCGTCTCCGGCGGCCTGCCGGGCATCCTGCGCGCCTGGCCCCACGCCACCCCCGCGCTCACCTTCCTCGAGCAGGAATGCCAGGACCCGGCCTCCGCGCTCTTCTCCGTCCCCGGGGCATCCCTGCTCGCCGAGTTCCCCCAGCCCGACCAGGCCCGCCGCGTGATCGAAGCCGTCGGCGCCGGCGAACGCACCCACGCCAACATCGCCGCGACAGCCGGCGGGCGCGAAGGAGCCATCCCCTCCGGCAGCCTCTCCCCCCTCCTGCACCGCCTCACCGAGGAAAAGCACATCCTCGAGATCGACCACCCCCTCTCCACCCAACCCGGCAAACCCGCGCTCTACCGCATCGCCGACCCCAACCTCCGCATCTACCTCGCCGCCCTGCGTCAAGCCGAAGAACAAACCCGCCGCGGACGCAGTGGGGCTGCATTCGCCCTCATCCAACGACGCTGGCCCAGCTACCGCGGCAAAGCCGTCGAACCACTCATCCGCGAAGCACTCGAACTCGCGGCCACGGCCGGCCAACTCCCCTGGACCGACGTCACCGCGGTAGGCGGCTGGTGGAATCGACGCTTCGACCCGGAGATCGACCTCGTCGGCACCGACCGCACACCCGTCGCCCAGCACATCCACTTCACCGGCTCGATCAAATGGCTCGGCACGCCCTTCGACCGCCACGACCTCGCCGCCCACCACACCGCCGCCGCACAAGTCCCCGGCTACGAACACGGACGCACCGGCGTAGTCGTAGCCACCCTCTCCGGCACAGACCTGCCAGCGCACCAAGCACCCGACGTCGTGTGGGGACCCGAAGAAGTGCTCGACGCGTGGAGATAGCGAGGCTACCCGGCCACGCACCGAACACCCCGACTGGCAACGCTCTCAAGCCGCTAGCCCACCTGACCACGGGTCAGGTGCGTTGAACACAGCATAGGCACGGAACCGCAGGTCAGATGCCTGCTGCCACAAACGGACCTGATGGCCGGATTGTGCAAGACGTTCAGCACCGCGCATCCCGTGCCCGCCGCGGGCGATGGCTGGTCCCAATTGGTCCCATAACAAATATCAGAAGCCTCAATCCGATCCTTCGGATTGAGGCTCTGACCTGCTACATCACTGTCGGGCTGACAGGATTTGAACCTGCGACCCCCTGACCCCCAGTTCGACAGCTGGAGCGTTCCTGCACGTCAGACGCGGTATGCGCACTCGACTTCACGTGCACCGCGAGTCATCCGCTGCAGGTCGTTCATGATCGCGTACGACGTGTGGTCCCCAGATGGTCCCCAACTCCCGCTCCGCTCACGCGGCGCGCGAACGCATCCGCAATACCACCCAGAGCACCATCGGATGCACCGCAGCCATCCGAAGGCACCATAGTTCAAGTGTGATCCACTTCTCCGCCGACAGCATCTATACCAGCAGAGCGTCCCGATTGCGCATCTGGTGATGGACTACCTCGGCCGAGGATCGCTACGGGACCTCACTTGTCCTTGGCAACAAGCGTCCCGAGCACTGCGGTAATCACGTTCAGCAGAGTGTCGGGCGGTGGCCGGTCCTTGTCCACAGGGTGGTGAAGGGGCCTTCCCAGGGCCAGCGCTCGGGCAGGTGCACATGGATTCGCCGAGCGGAAGAGGCGATCCGGGCCGGGAAGTTGATCAGGGTTCTGCGGATGGTCGTGCCGGTGGCCTTGGCGTGGAAACGCGAAGCCAGGGCGCCCTCCGCGCGGGTGAGGTTGTAGGCGATGGCGGCCAGAGCGAGCATCCGCAGAAACCTGAACCTCGACTCGCATATTCCCTCGCTTACCCCAGGGTCATGCGGCTACCTGGTATTCGTTGATCAGGCCGGGCCGGGCCGGCCGCGGGTAGTCACCGCTCAGCCGCCCGGCCCGGCGAAGTGCCATGTCTCCCAGCGCTTCAGTCTGACCTTGCGCGGTGTCAGAATGCTCCGACACCGTTCGGGGTGCCCAGGCCGGTCGGTCCGTCCCAGCCGATGCCGGCCGTGCACAGCTGCGACGGTGAGCAGGTGCCATTGCTGCCGCTGGTCACGTCCGTCAGGGCGGAGGTGTGCGCGTACGGGTAGTCGTTGGTCACGCTCGCGGTGTTCCCGGCCAGCGCGTAGACCGAGGCGATGATGGGGGAGCCGACGCTGGTGCCGCCGAATACGAGCCAGCCGCTCAGGCCCTGGTAGGCGGTGGTGTCGTAGACGGCGACGCCGGTGTTCGGGTCGGCCACCGCGGACACGTCGGCCACCGCGCGCGTGGAGCAGCCGGTGTTCGCGCTCGCCTGCCCGGTGATCTGCGGGTTCTGCGTCGAGCACCCGGATCCCGCGCCGGACCAGGCGGTCTGGCTCCAGTTCGAGCCTGATCGGGTCAGGCTCGTGCCGCCGACACCGGTGACGTAGAACGAGGACGCGGGGAACTCCACGCCGTACCCGCCGTCGCCCGAACTCGCCGTGATCGCGATGCCGGGGTGGTTGTAGTAGGGCTCTGCGGCATCGGAGGTGTCCGACCCGCCGTAGCTGTTGGAGATCGAGCTCGGGTGGAGCGAGGCGGCCTCGTTCTCCGCCGCGCCCAGGTTGGCGAAGGAGCTGCTGGTGGCCTCGACGAGGATGATGTGGCAGTTCGGGCAGGTCGCGGAGACCATGTCGAGGTCGAGGGAGATCTCCTGGGCCCAGCCGCCGTTCTTGCGCGGGTAGGAGGTCGCGCCGGTCTGGTTGACCTTCTTGAAGCAGCCGTTGGCGGTGGTGCAGGCCGGCAAGCCGTACTGGGCGCGGTAGACGCCGAGGTCGGATTCGGCCGTGGGGTCGTCGTAGGCGTCGACGATCGCGACGGTCTGGCCGGAGCCGGCGGTCGCCGAGGGAAGGTTGTAGGCGCTTTGCAGGTCGGCGGGGCCGTAGCCGGACGGGGTGGCGTTCGGCGCGATCTTCGCCGTGTGCACGTCGAGGCGCGCGATCGCGGTGCACGCGGCGGCGCCTGCGGCCGGTGCGGCGCAGGAGTGGGCGGTGGGGTGGGCGGGTGCGGCCGGCGAGGCGTCGGCAGCTGCGGGCATGACGGTGTACGCCGTGATCGGCAGGGCGGCGGTGGCCGCGATGGCGAGCAGGCGCATGCGCGAGCGGTGGCTCATCGCTGCTCCTTCGGGCACGAAGACGAATCGCTACAGGGGTGGAGCGGAGGACGCAGTTCTCGTGCACGGCGCCAGGACCCTTCATCGGTGCATCGGCTCCGGCGTCACAGACACAGGCGTTGCGGGCGCGCAGAGTGTTACACCTCGCGTGCGGGCCGATTTCGACACAGTTCGTGGCCTGCTTCGCCGCGAGCGACCGCAGTTCCGTGCACTGCTTGGGTCGTCCCGGTCGGGTGCGCGTGGATGCCGGGCGCCTGCGGGAGATCTTGGGCGTTTTCGACTCCAACCCTCGCCATTGGCCGGAGTCCTCGCATGCCCGCATCGGCGAAGCGGGCAGCCAGCTCCCTCAACCCTAAATGTCCATGGGAGAGTATTTGCCTTTGCTTTATGTGGGCGTGGTGCGGTGTTCGCCATCCTGCCGTTTCAGTACCCGGCCCGACACGACGGCCGGCTTGAGACGGAGGATGACATGCCCCGCCTGATACCCACCCTCGCTTTCGCGGCCACCGCCGCGGCCGCGGGCGGCCTGTGCGCGACCCCCGCGCTCGCCGCGACGGCCCCGGTCGCGCACGCCCCGGCCACGGCTTCGGTCGCGAACTGGGCGCACAGCAACGCGATCCGCAACAACGCCCGGTCGCACAAGACCGGCGCCACGGCGAATGCGACCCCCTCCGGCTACGGCCCGGCGGACCTGCAGAGCGCCTACAACCTGCCGTCCACCACGGCCGGTTCCGGCGAGACGGTCGCGATCGTCGACGCCTACAACGACCCGACCGCCGCGGCCGACCTCGCCGTCTACCGCAGCCAGTACGGCCTGCCCGCCTGCACCGTGGCCAGCGGCTGCCTGACGATCGTGAGCCAGACCGGTTCGACCAAGAGCCTGCCGCGCACGAACGCGGGCTGGGCCACCGAGGAGTCCCTCGACCTGGACATGGTCTCGGCGATCGCCCCGAACGCGCACATCATCCTGGTCGAGGCCTCCAGCGCCTCGAACACCAACCTGGGCACGGCGGTCAACGAGGCCGCCAAGCTGGGCGCGAACGCGATCTCCAACAGCTACGGCGGCAGCGAGTCGTCCTCCGACACCTCGTACGACACCACCTACTACGACCACCCGGGCATCGCGATCACCGCGTCCACCGGTGACAGCGGCTACGGCGTCGAGTACCCGGCGGCCAGCCCGTTCGTCACCGCGGTCGGCGGCACCTCGCTGAGCAAGGCCTCGAACACGCGCGGCTGGACCGAGACCGCGTGGTCCGGCGCCGGCGCGGGCTGCTCGGCGTACGAGACCCAGCCGAGCTTCCAGGCGTCCGTCGGCACCGGCTGCGCCAAGCGCGCGGTCGCCGACGTCTCCGCGATCGCCGACCCCAACACCGGCGTCGCCGTGTACGACTCCACCACCTACCAGGGCTACTCCGGCTGGCAGGTCTACGGCGGCACCTCCGTCGCCTCCCCGATCATCGCCAGCGTCTACGCACTGGCCGGCAACACCTCCTCGGTCGACAACGCCTCCCTGCCGTATGCGCACACCTCCTCGCTCAACGACGTGACCTCCGGCAACGACGGCACCTGCTCGGTCAGCCAACTGTGCACCGCACGCACCGGCTGGGACGGCCCCACCGGCCTCGGCACCCCGAACGGCGTCGGCGCCTTCTAGCGTTTTCCGATCAGGGCTGAAGTAAGAGGCAGACCTACTCTTTCCGGCGTGTGCCCGCCGCGCGACCGCGCGGCGGGCACACGTGCGCTCCCCCGCATCGCTGCCGGCGTGGGACCGGGTGTGCCGCGCTCCGGCCTCGAGACGCTAGGGTGTCTGCCCGTCACGCCTCGCCGGGCGCGGCGGTTGCGGCCAGACGCGAGCGCGAAGGGAGCGGGTGGGCGGTGGAGCTCGACGCTGCGCTCGAGGCGGCGCGAGACGGGGCCCCGGAGGGCGTGGCCGTGCTCTGGCGGGCGCTCAATCCCGCGCTCGAGAGGTACCTCGCCACACTGGTGGGGCAGGCAGCGCAGGACGTCGCGTCCGAAACCTGGCTTCAGGCCGCACGCGACCTGCCCGGTTACCATGGGGACGGCGCGGGGTTCCGGGTATGGCTGTTTCGGATCGGGCGCAACCGCGCGATCGACGAGCTGCGGAGGGCCGGTCGGCGGCGCGAGGATTTGCAGGCGGAGCCCGGCGGGCTCACGGACGTCGCCCCGGACGCCGCGTCCGTGGCCGAGGAACGGTCAGGTACCGCGCGGGCGATGGCACTGCTGGCGCACCTGCCGCGGGAACAGGCCGAGGCGGTGCTGCTGCGTACGGTATTCGGCCTGGATGCGAAGACATGCGGGCAGATCCTGGGCAAGCGGTCCGGCGCGGTGCGCATAGCGGCGATGCGCGGACTTCGCGCACTTGCGTCCCTTGCGCAGACGTGGGAGACGGAGGGCGCGGATGCGCCGGCGGCGCAGGGCCCGGTACGTCGGAGCGGCGCTGCACGGAACACGGGCGCGAGCGGCGCCGAGAGCGAGGTGTGCCGGTGAGAACGCGTTCATTGATCGGTTCGCGCGGAGCGTGGCGGCGCAGGGGGGCCGCGCCGTCGGCCGACGCTCGCGATCAGCGCGTGGCCGCCGTCCTGACCGCGCTGGCTCCTGAGGATGCGGGCGGCGCCGCGGTGCCCGAAGCGGTGCTCGCGGCGTTCGCCGATCACGCCCGGAACGCCCCGACGCGGCAGCACGCGGCTGAAGACGGCGGCCGACGGCGCTCGGGCGCCCGGACACCGCGCGTGGCATGGGCCGCGACGATCAAGGCGGGTGTCGTGGTGCTCGCGATCTCCAGCGGCACGATCGCGGCTGCGGCAGCCGACATCCTGCCCGCAACCGCGCAGAACGCGGCCCACAGCCTGTTCGGCTCGTGGGGCGTGCCCGCCCCGCACACCAACCACCCCTCGGGCACCGTCTCTCCCTCCCCCTCGATCAGTTCGCCCGCGGCCGGTGCGTCCGGCACCGCGACCACCGCACGTCCAAGCGCGACGTACAGCACATCGATGTCGCCGAGCGGGAACGCCTGTCCGGATGCGAGCACGCGCGCGCACTGCGGCGCCTCCGCCGGGGCGGACTCGGCCTCCGCCGCGGCCGGCGCGACGAACGCGACCAAGGGCGCCGAGCACGGGCACACCCCGACTCCGTCACCGCACAGTGCGACGCACTGATCCAGTGCGTTGACCTCAACCGGTAACACCGTCGGGACCTCTCTCGCCTATAACTTCGGGACCCGGCCGACTCGGGTTCCGCATGCCGCCGCGCGGGCCGGGTCCCCCGACTTCGCCGTATCCCCGAGCGCTCCAGAGCCCGCACGGCGACATGCCCCGCCGGATGCACGATGAGAGCCCGCCGATGTCCGAGTTGGAAACCGACGCGAATACCGAACTGCTGCCGCTGGCCCGCGCCGCCGCACCCGAAGCGGCACCGGCACCGGTGTTCGTGGACACCACCGGCCGGCGCCGGCGCCTCGCGCACCGTCTCGCGGTAGGGGTGTTCCTCACCGCGGCCGGATACTCGCTCATGGTCATCTGGAGCCTGCTGGGCGGCCCGGTCTCTCCGGACAGCCTGATGCCGTTCTCCGCGCCCCGCCCGACGCTCTCCAGCGCGAAACCCACCGCACCTACTCTGCCGTCCGCCACGGCGCCCGGAGACCCGTCCGGCTCATCCACGTCCGCGCGCGCCACGACGGCCGCGGCCGGAGCGGGCGCGAGCTCCGCGGCAGCCGCGCCGTCGACCACCGCGTCCTCCTCGCCCTCCGTCTCGGCGAGCGCGTCGGCCACCGGGCACCGTCCGACCACCGCGCCGGGCAAGCCGACCGCCTCACCGACCAACGGGCACGGGCACTGATGGGCGCGCGCCGCGGCCGACGCCGCGCGGCCCGCGCCGTTCCCCCGCGTGCGCACAGGCTGGTGCTGCTGGTCACCGTCGTGCTGCTCACCGGAGTCCTCGCCCTCGACGGGCTGGTGCACAACGAGGTCGGCGGCGAGGGCTCGGGCGGCCCGCACGCCCCCGGCTCCGCCGCTGCGGTGCCGGCCGCCATCCGCGACGGCGGCCCGGTGATCGACACACGCCACGGGACCTCGGACTCCTACCAGCCGATACCCGGCCGCATCGCGCTCAGCTTCGACGACGGGCCGGATCCGCAGTGGACGCCGCAGATCCTCGCCGTGCTCGCCCGCTACCACATACCGGCCACGTTCTTCCTCGTCGGCGGGCGCGTCGCCCAGTACGCAAGCCTCGTGCGCCAGGAGGTCGCGGCCGGCGACGAAGTCGGGATCCACACCTTCACCCACGACGATCTCGCCACCGCGAGCGAGACCCGCCGCAACTTCGAGTTCTCCCAGACCCAGTCGGTGATCGAGGGCGCCGCCGGAATCAGCACCCCGCTGCTGCGCCCGCCGTACTCCTCCGAACCGGACGCGCTCGACAACGCCGACTGGGCCGCGATCCAAGATGCCGGGGCGCACGGCTATGTCACCGTACTCACCGACCGCGACAGCCTCGACTGGCAGCGCCCCGGCGTCGCGAAGATCGTCGCGAACGTCATGCCCGCCTCGGGCACACCCGGCCTGCTGGTGATGATGCACGACGCCGGAGGCGACCGCTCCCAGACGGTAGCCGCACTCGACATCCTGATCCCGAAGCTGCTCGCCCGCGGCTATCGGTTCACCACCGTCAGCGGCCTGGTCGGCCAGCCCTCCGCCCTGACCCCCGCCACCTCCTCGCAACGGCTGCGCGGCCAGGTGCTGATCTACGCCATCGAGGGCAGCGGCGCCATAGTGACCGGACTGACCTGGGCGATCCTGGCGACCGGCGGGCTCAGCGTGATCCGGCTGCTGCTCCTGCTCACCGCCGCCGCCATTCACCACCGGCGCCGCAAGCGCCGACGCCACTCTCCACCGCCAGGGCACACGGCGGTCTCGGTGATCGTGCCGGCGTACAACGAAGAGAAGGGCATCGCCGCGACCATCGAGTCACTGCTGCGCACCCCGGCACCGCTGGAGATCATCGTGGTCGACGACGGATCAACGGATCGGACCACGCAGATCGCCTCCCGCTACCGTGGGCACGGCGTCCAGCTGATCACCCAGCCGAACGCCGGCAAGCCCGCCGCGTTGAATACCGGCATCGGCCAGGCGCACTGCCCGATCCTGGTGCTGCTCGACGGCGACACCGTCTTCGAACCCGACGCGATCCCGCGTCTCGCGGCCTGTTTCGCCGACCCGGCGGTCGGGGCTGTGTCCGGCAACGCGAAGGTCGGCAACCGCAAAGGGCTGCTGGGCCGCTGGCAGCACATCGAGTACGTGGTCGGATTCAACCTGGACCGGCGCATGTACGACCTGGCCGGCTGCATGCCCACCGTTCCGGGGGCGATCGGCGCGTTCCGCCGCGAAGCACTCGAGCAGGTCGGCGGGGTCAGCGACGACACCCTCGCCGAGGACACCGACCTGACCATGGCGATCCTGCGCGCGGGATGGCGAGCGGTCTACGCGCCCGACGCGATCGCCTGGACCGAAGCGCCGGCCACCCTCGGGCAGCTGTGGAAGCAGCGCTACCGGTGGTCCTACGGCACCATGCAGGCGATGTGGAAGCACCGGCGCGCGGTGATCGAGCGCGGCGGCTCCGGGCGGCTCGGCCGCAGGGGCCTGCCGTACCTGCTGCTGTTCCAGGTCCTGCTGCCGCTGCTCGCGCCGCTGGTCGACGTCTTCGCCGTCTGGGGGCTGATCTTCGGGCAGGCGCTGGAGATGGGCGCGGTCTGGCTCGGCTTCCTCGCCGTGCAGATGCTCGCCTCCTGGTACGCGTTCCGCCTCGACGGCGAGCGCGCCCGGGTCCTGTGGAGCGTGCCGCTCCAGCAGCTCGTCTACCGGCAACTGATGTACCTGGTGGTCATCCAGTCCGTGGTGACCGCCCTGGTCGGGAGTCGACTGCGCTGGCAGCGCATGGACCGGCGCGGCATGGGCACCCCGCCCGGCATCGCGACACCGCTGCCGGTGCCGCCGCAGCGCCCGGCGCCGGGAGACCGGGCGCATCCGGCGGGGCGGTAACACCGTCGTCCCCTCCAGCGCCTTTCAGATGGCGCCTTCGCGGGACTGCAGTGGACTGCAGTCCCGCGAAGGCGCGCGAGGGCCACGGCCGCGGCGCCCTGACTCCCGTCCCGCCACCGCGGCCGCGGCCCTCGCCACCGTCAGTTCTGCCGCAGTGCCGGCATCGGGATGGGAACGTTCAGGCTGGTCACCCCCACGCCCGTCCCGGCCTGGCAGGTGTTGGGCGGGAACGTGGTCTGGCCGCGGCTCGAGGGAGCCCCCGCGGCCCAGAACATGTAGCCGAGCATTCCGTCCGTGCTGCCCGCGCCGGCCGGGGCGACGGACTCGACCCAGCTGCTGGTCGAGTTCTGCAGCGAGGAGGCGAAGTCGTCGCACTCGGGAAGCACCTGGCTCTGCCCGGCGACGAACACCGAGCCGGTGAACTTCGACGGGGCCAGCGGCGCGATCGGCGGGCTGTAGTTCGGCTTGCCGTCCACGTGCTCGAGCCAGTTGGACTCCGCGGAACTGGTGGACGGCTGCTTGCTCGGCACCATCGCGTTCGCGTAGTCCAGGACCGGGTTGCCGGTCGAGAGCCAGTTGGTGGTCGCGAACTGGGTCAGCGCGATCAGGTACCGGTCTCCGGCGGCCAGGTCGATCGTGAGGCGCGCGGCCGGGTTCGCGCCGGTCGCGTCGTACGGGTGCACGCCGCGGTAGCCGTCGATGAACGCCTGCATCCCGGTCAGGTTCGGGCTCGAGGAGTTCTCGTAGTCGATCTCGATGCCGACACCGAGCTGCGTGGCCAGCGCCGCCGCCTTCTGCCCGAGCAGCGTCGCGTTCTGCGTCAGGGCGCTGTCCCAGTCGCCGGTGTAGGTGATACCGCCGATCGAGAGCATGACCCGGATTCCGTGGCTGGTGAAGTAGTTCACCACCGCCGCATCCATCCCGTTCGGCACGCCGTTCGTGTCTCCCGCGTCGGTGGTGCCGTCCAGCAGCTTGAGCGGGTCGACGAAGGAGAGCACGATCAGGTTCACCGACGGGCTGCCGTTGCCCCGGTCGATGATCCAGTGGTTCTGCGTGTCGAACGTGGTCATGTCCGGCGCCGTGGCCCAGGTGCACTGGTCCGAACCGCACAGCCAAGCGCCGTAGATCTGGATCGGGGTCGAGGCGGCGGTCGCCGCCGGGCCCGCGGCATGCCCGCCCGCCGAGGCCTGGGCGTGGGCGGGGCCCGTGCAGACGGCGGCGAGCGCGAGCGCGGCCACGGCGCCGAGCACGCCGCGGCGCCGGTGGATAAGTGTTCGCATGAAAGTGTACGTCTCCTGACGCGTGGGGTTCCCGTCCCGCCACACACCATCGAACTGGACTAGACCTTTGTCAAGCGTGCCGCGAGCGCGCCGCTCCGGCAACGCGGGCTCACCGGCCTTGGACACCCGGTCCCCGCAGCCGTCAGCCTGCGGCTGTAACGGTTTCGCGACTCGTGGCGCCTTTTCCTCAGAACCCAGACACCGCAGTTCCGACTACCGCGTACCGCCGAGCGGAACCAGCCCCCGAGACCCACGGGCGCCGCACGACGGCACACCACGCTCAAGTACGACGAACTCGCCCTCTGATTCACCAGGCGACAGCCACCGCCGCCGCCTGCAAGGCTCGCGTCGACAAGGAGACCCATGTCCTTCCAGCGATCCCCGCTGCGCATCGGCATCGCCGCGTGCGCGCTCACGCTGCCCGCGCTCGCACCCGCCGCCGCGGCCACCGCCGCCGCATCACCCGTCGCGTTCGCCCCGATCCAGCACACCGCGGGCGCCGCGCCGTTCTTCATCAGCCACGGCGGCGGGCGCAACACCACCACGACCTCGACCAACTGGTCCGGCTACGCCGCCACCGGTGCCAACGGCGCCTTCACGAGCGTGACGACCACCTTCACCCAGCCCGCGGTCACCTGCACCTCCGGCAACCAGTACTCCAGCTTCTGGGTGGGCCTGGACGGCTACAGCTCCAACAGCGTCGAGCAGACCGGCACCGAGGCCGACTGCTCCGGCTCGAGCGCCTCGTACTCGGCGTGGTACGAGATGTACCCGAAGTTCCCGGTCACCTACAGCAACCCGGTCAAGCCCGGCGACGTCATCACCGAATCGGTCACCTTCTCCGGCACCAAGAGCTACACCCTCACCCTCACCGACACCACCGAGGGCTGGACCAAGACCACCACCGCCTCCTCCTCCAAGGGCGCACGCTCCTCAGCCGAGGTCATCGCCGAGGCCCCGTACAGCGGTGGCGTCCTCCCGCTCGCCGACTTCGGCAAGGTCAGCTTCTCCAACTCCACCGTCAACGGCGCCACCCTCTCCAGCTTCAACCCCGTCGCCATCGACATGGTCTCCAGTTCCGGCGCGGCCGAGGCCACCACCGGCTCCCTGTCCGGCGGCAACTTCTCCATCACCTGGAACAGCTACTAGAGCCCAGCACCCCATCGCCGCCTGAACCCGGGCCGCGCATGGGATCGTCGGGGCGGGCGGCCAGGTGCCGGCAGCCCGCCCCAGTCATAGCCGCACACCGTCAAAGCGGTCAGTCTGGACGTCGGGGGGTGTCCTACCGGCAGTCGCGCGCGAGCTGGCACAATCGCGTCCGTGTGGAAGTTGATCGCCTTCGTCCTGCCGCTCGCGGTGGATTCCTTCGCGGTGGCCGCGCTCCTGGGCGCGGGCGGGGTCACCCCTGCGCAGCGGCGAAAGATCACGGCCCTGTTCGTCATGTTCGAAGCGGGGATGCCCCTGATCGGCCTCGCCCTCGGCACGCCTCTCGCGCGGGCGATCGGTGGTGCCGCGGACTACGTCGCCGGGGCGATGCTGATCGCTCTTGGCGCGTGGACGCTCCTGCGCGGTGACGAGGAGGGCGAGGAGCGGGCCGCCGGGCGCCTCGCCTCGGCCTCAGGTTGGGCGTTGATGGGCCTGGGGGTCTCCATCAGTCTGGACGAACTCGCGATCGGCTTCACCCTCGGCCTGGTCCACCTGCCCACCGCACCGGTGATCATCGCGATCGCGGTACAGACGCTCATCGTCGCGCAGCTCGGCATGCGCCTTGGCGCGCGCGTCGGCGCGGAGTTGCGCGAAAGCGCCGAACGCCTGGCCTCCCTAGCCCTGATCGGGCTCGGGACCTACGTGCTGCTCACCCGGCTCCTGTCACACTGACGCGCCACCTTCCAGCGCAGCAGCGGCCGCGACGCGGCTGAGGAAGCCGCGCGTGGAGATCAGCAAGATCAGCGGCGCGCCGATGTCGGCCATCAGGCTGCAGGGCAGCAGCGTGTGCTCGTGCGCGGCGATGGCCAGGCTCCAGCCGATCGTCGCGATCAGTACGCCCCAGCAAGCGAACCACGCCCAGCGTTCACCACGACCGAAGGGAATCAGCACCAGCAGCAGGAACAGCACGCCAAATGTCAGCTGTGCAGCGCGCAGAAGCGGGAGGGGCCGATGCGGTAACGCGCAGCAAGCCATCCGGCCCCCGCGCGCGTGATCCTGCGGGGTTCGCAGAACAGGTCACGGCATGGGTCGCGGCCAACTCGTCCTGAAGCCGATCGACCCGGGCACGAGCCGCAACCTCGTAGTCATCGAGCGCCTTCTCGGACACCAACACGACGACCTCCACGCAACACGAACGGTCCGCACGACCGAACCCATGCCGCACCCGCCAACGCTCTACATCTCACCACCCGAACTATTTTCCCAGCTCAAGCGCCACGTTCAGTTGAACAACGGCGACTAAGGCCTTCCAGGCCACCATAGTTGACGCTGCGTCACAGAACGAACGACAACTGGAGTTTTAGGCAGGTCGGCGCGTAGCGGATCGTCGACATAACCAGGTGCCACAAGGGCGGGTAATGCGACATTCTGTAGTCCGTGGAGAGCTTAGAGCGTTTCGTGGTCCACGTTGAGGAAGCCGTGCGGTTCGCCGCCATGGACGATGTCCCGCACCTTCGACTTGGCCTGGTATTGCTCGACGGCGCGGCCGAACTGCTGCTGCTCCGCGAGTGCGAGGCACAACTGTACTTCGCCGACCAGGCCCGGCGCTCAACGCGCCAAGTCCAGCGGGCACAGTTGGAAATGATGGATCCATACACCAGACCATTCGTGTTCGAGCACCCCGAGAGCACGCCACCCGTCTCGGCCGACCGACGCAAAAGGATCAACTGGGATTTCGGCGCCAAGTGCGACTTCCTAGTCGAGCGCGGAGTCCTTCTCAGGCCGATCGCGCGCGTGCTGAAGAAGCTCCACAAGTACAGGAACAAGGCCTACCACCGGGACCAGATCCGCTTGGCCACGCTGGCAAGCGCCACCAGGATCTACATCTTCCTGGTCTGCTGGCTCATGCAGAACGCCCCGGTGCGTTTTCTCCAGTTTCCCTCAACCCAGCCCGCTTGGGTCTCACGCTACCTGCACGAGAACGAGAGCATCCCCGACCTGATGGCGGGCGAAGGCTTCCACGCCAGGATCGCCACGAAGCTGCTGACGGATGCGAACATCGACACGCCGTTTGAACTCGGACGGGCGTTCTCTGAACACTACTGTGATCGCCTGGACGCGATCCAGGACGTCGCCGAGGCAGCGGCGCTGTTCTTCCGCAGATACGAGCACGACGATGACTGGGACTGGGAGGCGGCCCTTATCCGCGGGCAACTCGACCAGCCATTGCCCCAGCTAGAGGACGAATGCCGCACCGCCTTGGAAGTCATCCGCGAAGCCATCATCGGGGGACAGACACTCGATCAGATCATGGCACCGCCGCGCATCATGTCGTCGACCGAGACAAGATCCCTCAAGGTCCGCTTCCCTCCCGCCAAGCTCCGCCGATGGCGAGCGCAGGGCGAGCGCCTCGCCTCGCAAGACGGCCTCACCGCATTCGCGGCCTTCGCGGACCTGGAGGACGCCCTCGAACCTCTCGAAGCGCTCATGGACCGATTCACTACCGACCTCCGTCGTGAAGATGAGTACCAGCGGTACAAAGCGATGCTTCAAGCATCCTGGCCGAAAAACACCGCAACTGACTAAGTCGCCGTTGTTCAACTGGACATGGCGCTTGAGCTGGGAAAATAGTTCGGTTGGTGAGGTGTAGAGCGCTGGCGGGTGCGGCATGGGTTCGGTCATGCGGACCGTTCGTGTTGCGTGGAGGTTGGAGTTGTCACGTCGCTTCTCACACTCCTGCCGTTGAGACTCGTTCTCGTGGGACGGGGGGCCACTGTCCGGGGTCGTCGTTGCAACAGTTCGGCATAGTGCTCGACTGTGACGTATCGACCACGACAAGGTTCGATCGTGTGCCATCGAGCTGATCACCGTGAGCCCGAGAGCGTCGATGCCGAATCGGTTGCCGCCGTCGCCCGGTTGCGGGCGGAGTTGCGCCGCGCCGAGCGCGAGATCCGGAACCTGCGCCGTGAGAACGAGGTGCTGCGCGAGGCGGCGGCGCCGCTGATCCACGGTGCGCCTGCGCGGGAGCGCTTCGCATTCATCGACGCGCGCCGCGGCCGGTTCAGCGTGAAACTTCTGTGCAGCGTGCCGGTCACCGATCGCGGCAGCTACTACGCATGGGTCCGCGCCGGACACAAGCGCCGGGAACGTGAGTACGACGACCGGCGGCTGACCGCGTTGATCCTCGCGGTGCACACGGCGCATCCGGCCTACGGAGTGCCGCGGGTGACCCGCGAGTTGCAGCGGCAGGGCGTCCCGGTCGGCAGGCGCATCGTGACCCGGCTGATGCAGCAGAACGGGATCAGCGGGATCACCCGGCGCCGGCGCCGGAACCTGACCAAGGCGGATGCCGGCGCGGCCGAGGTCCCGGACCTGATCCGTCGCCAGTTCACCGCGCCGATGCCCGGCCTGAAGGTGATCGGCGACATCAGCTGCTTTCGCACCGGCGAGGGCTGGCTCTACCTCGCGACCGCCGTGGACTTGTGCAGCAAGGAGGTCATCGGATATGTGATCGCGCCGCACATGCGCGCGAGCCTGGCCATCGATGCCGTCGGTATGGCCCACCGGCGCGGGCTACTGGCCGGTAATGCGATCATGCACACCGATCGCGGATCGCAATACCACGCGAAGACTCATCAGATCGCGTTGCGACGGCTGGAGATCCGACAGAACACCGGCCGTACCGGCTCGTGCCTCGACGGCGCCGCCGCTGAGTCCTTCTTCGCCACGATCAAGAGCGAGATCGGAGCCGACTCATGGCCCGACCGCGCCACCGCGCGCCGCGACATCGAGAACTGGATCACGACATACAACGAGCGGCGCCTGCACCCAGCAGCCGGCTATCGGACCCCGACGGAGCAGCGAATCGCCTGGCAGCAGCGCATGTCAACGGCCGCCTGAAGCTGGGGTGCGGGAAATGACGTGACAACTCCAATGCCGTCGTCGCCCCGGCGCTCACCCGCAGGCTGCTGGAGGCCTTCATGCCGCGCGGTCCCGAGCGCCCCGCGGCGCAGGAGGCCTCGGAACGCATCGACGGCCTGTCGAAGCGGGAGTCGGAAGTTCTGCACGCACTGGCGGAGGGGCTGACGAACGGCGAGATCGCCCGGCGTCTTGTGCTGTCCGAGTCGACCGTCAAGACCCACGTCGTGCACGTTCTCTCGAAGCTCGGCGCTCGCGACCGGGTGCACGCGGTGATCCTCGCCTACCAGGCAGGCATCGTCCAGGTGGATGGATAGGCGCTACGCGATGTCCCTCGGTGCGAGGGCGGACAGACTCAGATCGAGGGCTGAGGCACCGCAGTCCGCCATGAGGACCGCGCCGGTCACGATCGCCGAGCGCGGGCCCGCCAGGAACGCGATGATCTCGGCGACCTCCGCCGGTTCGGCCGCGCGGCGCAGCGGAACAAGGGACGCGGCGCGCCGGTACGCCTCGTCGCGGCTGACGTCGGCGGCGGCAGCGAACTGGTCCATCACGCTGTCCAGCATCGGCGTGCGCACGGCCCCCGGGCACAGCGCGTTGGCCCGTACTCCGCGCGGTCCGAAGTCGGCGGCGAGCGACTTGGCGAGACCGACGACGGCGTGTTTCGCCGTGGTGTACGCGGCCGACCCCGGAACCGCGAGGGTCCCGGCGAGCGAGGAGACGATGGTGATCGAGCCGCGGGAGTCCATGAGCGCGGGCAGCGCGCTGCGCGCCGTCGCGTAGGCGGTGCCGAGGTTGGCCCGCAAGGTCTCGTCCCAGACATCGGCCGAGTCGAGGACCGTGCCGAAGGTTCCGATGCCCGCGCAGCACACGGCGGCATCCAGCCTGCCCCAGTGTTCCAGCGCCAGATCCACCGCGCGCCGGTTGTCCTGCTCCCGCGCGGCGTCCCCGGTGACCGCGACGAAGCGGTCCAGGTCCGCGAGCCCGGCCAGGCTCCTCGCGTTCGGGTCCAGCGCCGCGATCGCGGCCCCGCGCTCGTGCATGAGGCGGGCGGCGGCGCGGCCGATCCCGCCGCCCGCGCCGGTGACGAGCACGACGCGGCCGGCGAATTCGGGTTCTGTCATGTCGGCTCCGGTGCCGGTTCGGGGGCGGCGGGCCGCGCGGAGCGCCGCAGGACGCCGAGCGGGCGGCGGGCGGCACGGCAGATCACCGGCCAGACGCCCTGGGGCGCGAAGCGGACGATGACGATGAGCAGGACGCCCTCGATCACCTGGGAGAGGGTCTGCTGATCCTGGAGTTCGTACGTCAGTCCGTAGTACACGATCGCGACGCCCACCACGGGACCGAGCAGCGTGCCCATGCCGCCGACGACGGTCATGAGCACCGCGTCGAGGCTCCAGTTCACGCTGGCGACGCCGTCCGGGGAGATGACGACGAACTGGAAGGCGATGATCGCCCCGGCGAGTCCGGTGAGCGCGGCCGACGGGAGCAGGGCGGCGAGCCGGTGCCGGTAGACCGCGACGCCGAGGCCCGCAGCCGCCGGTTCGTTGTCCCGGATCGCCGCCAGGCGCAGGCCGAAGGCACCGCGCTGGACGTAGAGCACCGCGCCGAGCGCCAGGGCCGCGACGATCACGGCGAGCTGGAAGAGCTTGCCGCCGCTGGGGATCGTCTCCACCGGCAGGGTCAGGCCGCTCGCGCCGCCCGCCCAGTTCCAGTTGCCGATCAGCGCCTGCAGGGCGATGGAGATCGCCAGAGTGCCGATGGCGAAGTAGTCGCCGCGCAGCCGCAGCAGGGGTATCGCGAGCAGTGCGGCGAGCAGCATCGACACGAGGCCGGACCCGGCGACCGCGAGGGGCCAGGGCAGGCCGGTGTGCGCGAGCAGCAGCGCGGTGGTGTAGCTGCCGGTGGCCACGAAGGCCGCGGCGCCGAGGGATATCTGGCCGCTGAATCCGGCCAGCAGGTTCCACGCTTGGGCGATCGTCAGGTAGCACAGCAGCGTGACGCCGAGGTTCTGCGTGCTCGCGCTCAGCGTCGGCGCGAGCGCGAAGCAGAGGACTGTGACGAAGACGAGTGCGGCGGCCGGACCGAAGCGGCGGATCATGCGATCGCCCCCTTGCGGAACAGGCCCTGCGGGCGGATCGCGAGGGCGAGGAAGAAGACGAGGTAGACGACGACGTTCTGCCAGCCTCCGCCGAACAGGCTCACCGTGGCGGACTGCAGCACGCCGAGCGCGACCCCGGCCAGCAGCACTCCCCCGACACTGCCGATGCCGGCCAGCGCCATCACCGCGAAACCGGTGAGCAGCAGCGGAAGGCCGCTGGTGGGAGTGAAGCTCTGGGCGACGCCGGTGATCACGCCGCCGGCCGCCGCGAGGGCCGCGGCTCCGGCGAACGTCAGCGCGTAGACGCGGGAGACGTTGATGCCGAGTACCGCCGCGGTGGCCGAGTCCGCGGCCGCCGCGCGCACCGCGCTGCCCGCCCGGGTGCGGGTGAGCAGCAGGTGCGTGCTGGCGCAGAGCACGATGGTCAGGGCGAATCCGATCAGGTAGATCGTCTGGACGCGCACGCCGAGCACGGAGATTCCCGAGGCTGCGTAGGACGCGGGCAGGGTCTTCGGATGGGTGCCGAACGCGGCCTGGAACAGGGCCTGGCCGAGCAGCGAGAGCCCGAATGTCGCCACGAGCGGGGCGTTCTTACTGCCGCGCAGCAGCGGCGTGAGCAGGTAGCGCTGCAGCGGGTAGGCGATCAGCGCGATTCCGGCCATGGCCAGCGGAAGGCTGACCATCGGATCCCAGCCCGCGCCGACGACCAGCAGCGAGGCGAGATAGGCGCCGCCGATGACGAGTTCGCCGTGCGCGAGGTTCATCAGCCCCAGAACACCGAACACCAGCGAGATGCCCAGCCCGATCAGGGCGTAGAGGCCGCCGGCCAGGATACCGGCGGCCAATACGTCGATACTCATGATCTCTCCGTTCCGCTCGGGCTCAGCTGAGTCCGGACAGCGACTGGAGCGCGACCGCGCCCTTGGCCGGCCAGACCTGCTGGATCGTGCCGTTCTCCCACTGGCCGATGTACGAGGGCGTGACGCTCTTGTTGCTCACGAAGTGCACCTCGCCGAGGGCGGAGGTGACGTCGCTGCTCGCGAGCGCCGTCTGGATGGCGGCGGAACTCGCGGTGCCGGAGCGGGAGATCGCGTCGAGCAGGATCTGCGCCTCGTGGTAGCCGAGCGCGACGGAACCGAGGTCGTTGAGCGCCGGGTACTTCTTGGCGAACTTGTCGATGATCAGCTGCGCGTCGGGCAGCCCCGAGGTCTCGGTCCAGTTCAGCTGCACGAGGGTGCCGTTGCCGAGCGAGCCGAGCGAGGCCCAGCCGGGGGTCTGCGCGCACTGCAGGCCGATCGCGAGCTTGGGGCTGTACGCCAGGGCCTTCATCTGCTTCCACAGGGCGAAGCAGTCCGGCGGAGTCATCGAGGTGATCAGGATCTGCGCGCCGCTCGACTGTCCGGCCTGGATGACGTTGGAGAAGTCGGTGGTGCCGGCCGGCACGGCCTTGGTCGCGGCGATGGTGAACCCTGACTTCTTCCCGAGACCGCTCCACAGTTGCGCCGTGGAACCGCCCTGGGCGTCGTTGTTGGTGACCAGCAGCACCTTCTTGTTGGTGCCCGCGGTGTCGGCGAGCTGGTAGAACTCGGTGGCGCCGTCGGTGAGCGATTGGAAGGAGTCCCAGGTGTAGCCCTGGCCCTTGGGCAGTAGCTCCACCGGGAGTGCCCCGATCACCAAGGGGGTTTTGAGGGCGTCGGCCTGCCCCTGCATGTCGATGTTCTGCTGGCAGCAGGAGCCGAGGAGGGCGACGGCGTGGTCGGTGAGCACGAGCGTGCGCACCTGCTGGACCATGGTGCTGGTGTCGCTCCGGTTGTCCAGGACGTCCAGTTGGACCTTGCGCTTGACGCCGTTGACGGTGATCCCGCCAGACGCGTTGGCTTGGTCTATGGCGAACTGATACCCGTCCCGGATCGAGGCGAGGACTGTATTACCGGACAGCGAGATGCTGGTCCCGATGACTATCGAGCCGGAGCCGCTTGCGGCGGCGCCACTGGTTGCATTGCTCGCGCAGGACGCGGCGAGCAGCACGGCGCTCGCCGCGGCGAGCACACGGCACAGGCGGGATACGGTCACGATGTCACTCCTGGGATCTTAATGTCCTGAATATTCGGGCTGTCCTGGGTCGGTGCGGGTGTTTCCGGGTCGCCGAAGTAGGCGGCGTCCAGGTCTTCGTCGCCGAGCAGTCCCGCGGGGTCGCCGGAGTAGGACACCCGGCCGCGGGAGAGGACCACGGCGTGGTCGGAGATGCTCAGGGCGCGTTTGACGTTCTGTTCGACGAGCAGGATCGCGACGCCCTGGGCGTTGATCTCGGCCAGGGCGCCGTAGAGCGCGTCGATGGCCACGGGGGCGAGGCCGAGCGATATCTCGTCGCAGATCAGCAGCGCGGGATCGGCCATCAGCGCGCGGCCGACGGCGAGCATCTGCTGCTGCCCGCCGGACATCGTGCCCGCGCGCTGGCCGGCGCGCTCGGCGAGGATCGGGAACACTTCGTGCACGCGTTCCATCCGCTCGCGCACCCGCGCCTTGTCGAGGGACAGCGGCGCACCGAGCGCGAGGTTCTCGCGAACCGTCAGATCGACGAAGATCCGCCGACCCTCCTGGCAGTACGCGATCCCGAGGCGGGCACGCTCGTGGACCGGAAGTCGCGTGATGTCCCTGCCGAAGGCGCTGATCGTGCCGCTCCTGGCCCGGACGGCGCCGACGATGGTGCCGCAGAGCGTTGATTTGCCCGCTCCGTTGGCGCCGAGTACGGACACTATTTGGCCTGGCCGCACACGCAGGGAGAAGTCGCGCAGCGCCAGCATGTCCGCGTATCCGGAGCTGACACCGTCCAGCGTCAGCACGTCGTCCGAGCCCGGGTTCCGCGTCGTCGCCCGCTGTTGTTCGCGGGTGGACGCGGGCTCCTGCGCATCGCCGAGGTAGACGGCGCGGACCTGCGGGTCGCGGGCGATCTCGGCGGGTGTCCCCTCGGCGATCGGCCGCCCCCAGTCCAGGACGAGGACGCGGTCGACCAGCTCGCGCACGACCCGTTCGACGTGCTCGACGAGGACGACCGTCGCTCCTCTGCGATGCACGCGGCGGATCAGGTCGATCGCCTCGTCCAGCTCGCGGCCGACGAGCCCGGCAGCGACCTCGTCGAGCAGCAGCACGCGCGGCCGGGTGGCCAGCGCGCGGGCGACTTCGAGGCGCTTGAGGTCGAGCACCCGCAGCGATCCGGCGGAGCGGTCCGCCTTCGCCTCGAGACCGCAGAGCTCGAGGATCTCGGCGAGTTCCTCATCCCGGGTGCGCGGCCGGTTGGCCATGGCCGCCACCCGGACGTTGTCTCGGACGGTCAGGCCGTGGAAGGGCTGCGGGACCTGGTGCGCGAGGGCCACGCCGAGCCGGCTCACCCGGTGGGCGGGCAGCCGGTCGATACGCCGGTCGCCGAGCGAGATCTCGCCCTCGTCGGGCCGGTGCGTGCCCGAGATCAGTTTCAGCAGAGTGGACTTGCCGGCCCCGTTGGGGCCGATGACCGCGACCGCCTCGCCCGGCCGGATCTCGAGATCCACCTCCTGCAGCGCGGTCACCCCGCCGAAGCGCTTCGTCACGCCGCGCACCACGAGACCGGCGGCCGAGCCCGGGTCTCCGCGCGGTCCGCCACGGCGGTCCAGGACATTCGAGGCGGCTTCCAGTCCGCTCACGGTGCGACTCCTCACTGCGACGTTGCAGCGCCCGAGGGGACGGGCGTCGAGTCGTTGACTCTCGATGTGCCGGAAGCGTACTGTCCTTCTTATCAAAACACTAGTCCTATTTTGCAGGACGCTTGAGGGGTGGCTTCGATGCCTTTCGTCGGTTTGTCCGGCAAGGTCGCCGTGGTGACCGGCGGCGCGAGCGGCATCGGCGCGGCGACCGCGCTGCGGCTCGCGGCCGAGGGCTGCGCCGTGGCGGTCGCGGACCGCGACGAGGACGCGGCGGCCGCGATCGCCCGCGCGTGCGGGGTGCGGGCGACGGCGATCGTGGCGGATGTGGCGGACGAGGCGGGCACGGCGCATTGCTTCGAGGCGGCGATCGCGCGCTTCGGCCGCGTGGACCTGCTGCACCTGAACGCCGGGGTATCAGGCCCCTTCGGTACCTTCGCGGAGACCGAGGCGGCCGACTACGACCGGGTGATCGAGGTCAACCAGCGCGGCGTGTTCCTCGGGCTGCGCGAAGCGCTGCGCTACTTCCGCAAGACGGAGCGGCCGGGGGCCGTCGTCGTGACCGGCTCGCTGGCCGGGCTGCGGCCGAGCTCCGCGATCGTGCCGTACACGGCGAGCAAGCACGCGGTCAACGCGCTCGCCCGCGCCGCGGCGATCGAGGGCGCGGCCTTCGGCGTGCGGGTGAACGTCGTCGCCCCCGGACTGATCGAGACCCCGCTGCAGACCGCGGCCGTTCGCGCGCTCGGCGGCGGCCCGAAGGCCGCCGAGGCCCTGCGCACGCACAGCCCGCTGGGACGGCTGGGCTCGCCCGAGGAGGTCGCGGCGCTCGTCGCGTTCCTGCTGAGCGAGGAGGCGCCGTTCATCACCGGCGCGGTGCACGTCATCGACGGCGGCGTAGACGCGGCCGACCCGATGAAGATCGATATCTGAGGAGAACACATGGACGTGTTCGACGTTCGCAACGTCGTCCGAGAGCCCGACGCCCTGCTCGCGGCCACCGACAACCCCCGGCACCGGGCGATCCTGCTCAACTTCCGCCGTCACGCGCTGCTGGAGGTCTCCGGCCGCTGGCCGGAGATCCTGCAGCCGGACATGGTCGTGGACGAGCCCTACTACCGGATCAACGAGAACGGCGGCTCGCTGCACCTGCGCGGCAAGGAGGCGATCGGCCGCTTCTACGCCGGCATCACCGACGCGCGGGCGAACGTCTTCGGACCGATCAGCGAGCACGTCGCGGTCAGCGACCGGGGTCTGGCCATCGAATCCCTCTTCGGCCACCACCTGCCGGGCCGCATTCTGCTCGACCAAGGCGAGGACATCGACGATCCGGACGCCTATTACCAGCTCACGCACTACATGGCGTCGTTCTGGCCGTACGACGCCGAAGGGCTGCTGATCGGCGAGCACATCTACGAGGACACCGGGAGCCGGCAGATCGTCAAGATGGACCCGGAGGACGTGGTCACGCCGGACATCGCGCGCGAACTGCTGGCACCGCTCCTCGACGCGCCGACGCCGTGAGCGGCCGAGAATCAGGCCGCTGCGAGCGTGAGCTGATCGCTGATCCGCTGCCCGGCCTCGCGCACGGCGGCCACGACCTCGGCAAGACGCGGCTCGGGCACCCGGCGATCGAGCGCGGCGACGCTCACCGCGGCGACCATGCTTCCGCGCTCGGCGCGTACCGGGGCCGCGATGCCGATGACGCCTTCGTCGAGTTCGCCGTGCGTGACGCAGTACCCGTCGGCCCTGATTCGCTCCAATCGCGCCATCAGCTCGTCGATGTCGGTGAGGGTGCGCTCGGTGAACCGCTGCAGCGGTGCGCTCTCGAACAGTTCGCGGGCCTGCTCGGGCGGCAGCCAGGCGAGCAGCACGAGCGCCGAGGCGCCCGCGTTGATCGGCAGGGTGCTGCCACGCTCGTAGGAGATGCGCACCGCGTGATCCGCCTCGCAGCGCTCCAGACAGATCGCGGCGACCCCGGCCCTGCGCGTGAGCAGCACGGTTTCGCGCACCTGCGCGGCGAGCCCGGCCATCACCGGCAGGGCGACCTCCGACAGGCCGTAGCCGCGCCGGGCCAGCCTGGCCAGTTCCAGCACCCGCGGCCCGAGGCGGTAGCCGCCGCGCGGCTCCTCCTCCAGGAATCCGCTGCCGACCAGGCTCTGCAGATAGCGGTAGGCGGTGGAACGCGCCACCCCGAGCGCCTGCGCGACCTCCTGCGCGGAGACGGCGAGCTTCGCCTCGTCGAACAACCCGAGGATCTCCAGCGCCCGGTCGGCGGTGGAGTTGCGCTCGCGGTACTGGCTGGTGGCGACCGGCGCGGCCGGCACCTCATGTCCTGGCATGCAGGACAGCATAGCCTGAAACGAGTCCCATTTAATAGGAGGCACGTCCTTGAATTCAGGACATAAGGCCGCTGCAGTACTAGTCGTCGGGGGCGGGCCGGTCGGTCTCGCCGCCGCGCACCTCCTCGGCTCCTTCGGTGTGCGCACCGTGCTCGTCGAGCGCAACACGGCGACCAGCGACGAGGCGAAGGCGATCAGCCTGGACGACGAGTCGCTGCGCACCTTCCAGCTGTGCGGGCTGGCCGAGGAGATCGCGCCGGTGATCGTGCCGGGCACCGGGACCCGCTACTTCGGCGTCGGCGGCAGACCCCTGCTGCACGCGCGCGGCACCGTGCGCTTCCAGTTCGGACACGCCTTCAAGAACCAGTTCGCCCAGCCCGAGCTCGAGCGCGTGCTGCTGCGCGGTCTGGAGAAGCGCCCCGAGGTCGAGGTCCGCTTCGCCACCGAGCTGATCGAGTACCGGCAGGACGCGGACGGCGTGGATGCGCTCGTCAAGGACGCCGACGGCGAGCACCGGCTTCGCGTCGACTACCTGCTCGGCTGCGACGGCGGACGCAGCACGGTCCGGCAGCAGGCCGCAATCCCGATGACCGGCAAGCGGTATCCGGACGTCTGGCTCGTCGCCGACACCCTCGACGACCCGCACGACGAGCGCTTCGGGATGCACTACGGCGATCCGCGGCGGCCGCACGTCGTCATCCCCGGCCGCGGTGGACGCTGCCGCTACGAGTTCCTGCTGCACGACGGCGAGGGCGAGCCCGGCGACGATCCGTCCTTCGAGCTGATCCGCCGACTGCTGCGGCCCTTCCGCGAGATCACGCCGGATCAGGTCGAGCGCGCGGTGAACTACCGGTTCAACGCCGTCGTCGCGGACCGCTGGCGCGACCGGCGCGTCTTCCTGCTCGGCGACGCGGCGCACATGATGCCGCCGTTCGCCGGACAAGGACTGAACTCGGGGATACGCGACGCCGCCAACCTGTGCTGGAAGCTGGCCCGCGTACTCGAGGGCGTCGCGGGTGACGAACTGCTGGAGACGTACGAGCGCGAGCGACTGCCCCATGCCCGAGCCACCGTCCGTCTCTCGGTCCTGCTGCGCAATGTGGTGATGACGACCCGGATGTCCGCGGCCGTGCTCCGCGACCTGGTGATCCGCGCCGCCATGCTCACTCCCGCCGGCCGGTCCTACTTCACCGGGATGCGCTACCGGCCGTCCCCGGCGCTGGCCGCGGGGCTGGTCGTGGGCGCGCCGCACGCGGAGTCCTGCGATCTGCTCGGCCGCGCCCTGGAACAGCCGCGGGTGCTGCTGCCGGACGGGCACTCGACCGCGTCGCTCGACGACCTGATCGGCAGCGGCTTCGCGATCCTCGGCGTGGACGTGGACGCCCGGGCCTGGGCGCGGGTGCAAGCCTCGCCGCTGGCCGGGCTCGGCGCCGTGGAGCTCGACATCCTCACCGGCGACCGGCTGCCGCGCGCCGACGCGGACCGCCCCGGCGCGGCGGACGTCGACGGACGCCTGCACCGGCTGTTCGGCCCGGTCCGCGGACGGTTCGTCGTCGTACGTCCCGACCGCTATGTGTGCGCCGTGCTGACCCCCGATCAGGCGGCCGGCGCCGGGCGCGAGATCGAACGGCTGCTCGGCCGCCCCTGAAGACCCGACCCCTGCCAACGACCGGAGGCACCATGCGTTTCATCTCCTACGAACACGAGGGCGTCGCGCACGCCGGCGCGATCGACGGCGACCACGTCGTCCCGCTCGGCGACGCGGCCGAGCTCGGCAGGCTCACCCCGCTGGACCGGCTGCGCGAGCCCGACCTGCTCCCCCGGGCGCGCGTGCCGCTCGACGAGGTCCGGCTGCGTCCGGTCGTCCCCGAGCCGCAGAAGATCATCTGCGTCGGGCTCAACTACCGCGAGCACGTGGCTGAGAGCAAGCGCGAGCTGCCTCAGTACCCCGTGCTGTTCACCAAGTTCCCGTCGAGCCTGATCGCGCACGAGGCGCCGATCCTGGTGCCGCCGGAGTCCGCGCAGGTCGATTACGAGGCGGAGTTGGCCATCGTCATCGGCGCCACCGCCCGACGCGTACCGCGCGAGCGGGCGCTCGACGTCGTCGCCGGATACACCGTGGCGAACGACGTGACGATGCGCGACTACCAGTACAAGACGCACCAGTGGCTCCAGGGAAAGGCCTGGGACGCCTCCACCCCGCTCGGCCCGGAGCTGGTCACCGCGGACGAGATCGGGGAGAAGGTCGGCGCGCTCGGCATCAGCCTGACCCTCAACGGCGAGGTGATGCAGTCCGCGGACACCTCGCTGCTCATCTTCGACGTGGCCACGCTGGTGAGCACCGTCTCGGAGTTCGCCACCCTGCTGCCGGGCGACGTGATCCTCTCCGGCACGCCCGGCGGCGTCGGCTTCCGGCGCGACCCGCAGGTCTTCCTCAAGCCGGGCGACCGGATGACGGTCGCGATCGAGGGGATCGGCGAGCTGTCCAACCCCGTCGCCGCCGATCCCGCAGTCCGTTCCCCGACCGAAAGTGAGCACTGACATGCCCATCAGCGAGCTCGGCCACACCGGCCTGTGGGTCAACGACCTCGACGTCATGCGCGACTTCTACACCCGGCTGCTCGGCCTGACCGTCACCGACGAGGACGAGGAGCTGGGGATCGTGTTCCTCAGCTCCCGGCCCGAGCGCGAGCACCACGAATTCGTTCTGCAGCGCGGGCGCACCGCGCCGGACGGGGTGAAGCTCACCCACCAGATCTCCTGGCGGATCGATTCGCTGGAAACCCTCGTCGAGTTCCATCGCCGGTTCCGCGAGGAGGGCGTTCGCGTGCAACAGGAGGTGACGCACGGCAACGCGTACGGCATCTACTTCTTCGACCCCGAGGGCAACCGCAACGAGGTGTACCTGCGCATCGAGCGGGACGTGCGCCAGCCCTTCCGCAAGTCTCTCGACCTCGACCTGCCGCCCGAGCAGATCCACGCCGAGGCCGAGCGCCTGCTGACCGACGGCGGCGCCGCGTACCAACCGGTGCAGTGACGAAACGGCCGGGCCGCCCGACTTTCTGTCGGGCGGCCCGGCCGTTTCATCCGGCCGCGGGTATCTCAGCCTTCGCCGGCCTCGGCACGCTGCGCGGCGATCGCCTTGTCCAGCACCGCCTGGTCGGCCCAGTTGCCGTGGAAACCGAACGGGACCCGGCTCGGCAGCCCGACCCGCGCGAGCGGCTCCGACCGCAGGTCCGCAGCGTCGTGCACGAGCAGCTCGCTCAGCCGCGTCGCACGGTTCCACCACAGCGAGAGCAGGTAGCCGTCGTCCTCGGCGCTCGCGTTCTGCCGGGCGACGAACACCGGCTCGCTCGGGCTGGTCAGCTCGTCCGGTCCCGCTACGACGCAGGTGCTGCCGAGCGCGAAGTCGTGCCGGGCGAGGCCGTCCGACATCGTGTCGGCCGCCAGGCCCCGGGTCGTGACGAAATAGCCGTACCGCTGCTCAAGGCCGGTGCGCGCGTCGTTGATCTTCGGGAACTCCCCGGCCGTCTCACTCAACTGCTCCTCGGTGGCCTTGCCGCTCGCCAGGTCCACCCGCCAACGATGCGGGATCGCGGGCGGGAACCACGCGTGCGAGCCGATCGGGGTGTCCAGCCGGGTGACGGGGGTGCCGAGCCGGTCGATGCGGTGCCCGTCGATGATCACTTCGTGGTCACGCTCGAAGGCGTTGAAGAAGTGCGTGTTGGCGAACTGCCCGCCGACCTCGTGCCAGGTGACGCGGTGCGTGCGCCGGTCCATCAGCACGATCTGCACGCCGTGTTCGAGTGCTGCCTCGTTCCACACGACTCCGGGCAGGCCGCGCAGCACGTTGCCGAGTTCGAAAAGCGCGGGCGTGACGAAGAAGACCGCGTAGTTCTCGGTGACCGCGAAGTCGTGCATGAGCACCGGCAGGCCGATCTCGAAGGCGTGCGTGTCGATGATCCGGCCGCTGCCCGCCTCGGCCCGGTACCAGGTGATGACCGGCCCGGTCGCGGCGAAGAACAGCAGGTCGCCGGTGGCCGGATCGGTCTTGAAGTGCGCGGTGCACAGCACGTCCACGCCGCCGCGGAAGTCGTACGTGCCCTGAGTCGCGAGCGTGCCGGGGTGCAGCCGGTGCGGAAGCCCGCCCTCGTAGTAGACGAGCAGTTCGTCGGCGAACAGTCCGGCGTTGGTGTTGGCGACGTTCTTCGCGGGCGGGGCGCCGTCCGGCAGCGCCGCGGATTCTCCGCCGTTGACGAAGCCGTTGTACAGCGCCTCGCCCGCCGCGAGCTCGGCCTTCATGGAGGCGGTCTGCACCCAGCGGGTACGGTAGGCGGCCCGGCCTTCGCGCAGGTAGAGCCCGCACACCATGCCGTCGCCCTCCCACCAGTGGTACCGGCCGGTGTCCCGGGGCCGGAAGCGCGGGTTGGACGAGACCCGGAAGAGCGCGCCGGACAGGTCGTCGGGAATCCGGCCGGTGACCGGGAGGTCGAAGGCCGTGCTCTCCTCCCGCCAGGGGGCGAAGGGGCCGTTCAGGAACTTGTTGTCGGGCTGCCAGTCCGTGCCGGAAACCATCAGTACTCCGATCAGAACGGGTAGGCGGGAATGGCGCCGCGCACGGTCACCCACTGCTGCTCGGTGAACGCCTCCAGGTTCGCCGCCGCGCCGCCGTGCCGCGAGCCGTTGCCGGAGTCGCCGACCCCGCCGAAGGGGATAGTCGCCTCGTCGTTGACCGTCTGGTCGTTGATGTGCACCAGCCCGGTGGGGATGCGCTCGGCGAGCGCGAGGCCCTTCATCACATCGCGGGTCAGGATGCCGAGCGAGAGGCCGTATGATGTCTCGGCGGCCAGCCGCGCGGCCTCGTCGAGGTCCCGGAACGCGACGACGGGGGCGACCGGTCCGAAAATCTCCTCGCGGTAGGCGCGGGCGGCGAGCGGAACGTCCGCCAGCACGGTCGGGCGGTAGAACAGCCCCTCGAACGTGCCGCCGGCGGCGACGCGGGCACCGGCGGCCACGCTCTCGCCGACGAGGGCGTGGATGCGGTCGCGCTGCGCCCGGTCGATCACCGGACCCACCGCGACGTCGTCGCCCGCCGGGTCGCCGACCGGCAGGGCGCGCGCGTGCTCGGCGAGCCGCTGCGCGTACTCCTCGGCGATCGACGCGTGCACCAGATGACGGCTGCTGGCCATGCAGACCTGCCCGGCGTGCTGGAACGAGCCGAAAGCACCCGCCGACACGGCCAGGTCGAGATCGGCGTCGTCGAGCACGATGAGCGCGGAGTTCCCGCCGAGCTCCAGGTGCACCCGCTTGAGGTGCGCACCCGCCGCCGCGGCGATGGCACGTCCGGCCGACGTCGAGCCGGTGAACGCGATGACCGGAACCCGCAGATGCTCCACCAGCGCGGCACCGACGTCCGCCCCTCCCGGCAATACGTGCAGCAGCCCGGCCGGCAGCCCCGCTTCCTCGAACACCCGGGCCAGCGCCACTCCCCCGCACACCGCGGTACGCGGATCGGGCTTGAGCACGACCGCGTTGCCGAGCGCGAGCGCCGGGGCGATCGCGCGCATGGCCAGCACCACCGGCGCGTTGAACGGCGATATGACGCCGACGACGCCGACCGGTACCCGCCGGGCGAAGGAGAGCCGATCCTGCTGAGAACGCAGCAGTTCGCCGTAGGGAGCCGCGGCCAGACCCGCGGCCTCGTAGCACTCATCGCTTCCGCCGCCGATCACCTGGAACGCGGCGAACGGCCGGATGGCGCCCGACTCGCGGATGACCCAGTCTTCGAGCTCCACATGGTGGTCCTCGAACAACCGCGCCGCCCGACGCAGCACCGCGGCACGCTCGCTATACGGCAGCGCGGCCCAGTCCCGCTGAGCGGCCACCGCACGCTCGACCGCCCGATCCACGTCGGACGCCGCCGCCGCTCCGACGTGCCCGAGCGTCTTGCCGGTGGCGGGCTCCACCGAGTCGTAGGCCTCTCCGGACCCGGTGATCCACTCGCCGGAGTAGATCCGGCCCTCCCACGTGCTTGGTTCCAGCAGAGTCATGAACCGCCGCTCCTCTCGACAACACTGTCGGACGTTCGGGACTGTCCTACATAGCCGGACGTCAGTCTCGCTAAGTAGGACACTCTCGAATCGGCTGCGCGATGTCAAGAGATGGCGCCGCAGGCGGTCGCCAGCCGGCAGGCGGCGTACGCGGTGTTGGTGAGATCCTCGGCGGCGTGCCGGAGCGCGCTCTCCAGGTCGCGCGGGCCCGGCGCGATCGACAGGACGGCCGCGGCACCGCGGCGGTAGAGGCGTTGGGCGTCGGGGGTGAGGGTGCCGCCGAGCACGACGCAGGGAACGCCGGCTCCGCGGCAGGCCTCGACGACGGCGCTGACGGTCTTGCCCGCGTCGCTCCCGGCGTCGACCTTGCCCTCGGCGGTGATGCACAGGTCCGCCGATTCCAGAGCCTGGTCGAAGCGCGTCAGACCTCGAATGAGCTCGGCACCCCGCTGGACCCGGCCGCCGAGCGCGAGCAGCGCCGCACCGATGCCGCCGGCCGCACCGGCTCCCGGCAGGCTTCCAGTGCCGAACAGCGTGTCGAGCCGCCGCAACCCGTCATCGAGGGCTGCGACCTGTTCGGGCGTCGCGCCCTTCTGCGGCCCGAAGAGGTGGGCCGCACCGCGCGGGCCGTGCAGCGGGCTGGCGACATCGACGGCGGCGACGAGTTCGATCCCCACCAGCCGGGCGCGCGCCGGTTCGAGGTCGAGGGCCCGAAGCCGCGCGAGGTCGGCGCCGCGGCCGGACAGTGCGACACCGTCCGCGTCACGCAGGCCGGCACCGAGCGCGGCGAGCAGGCCGAGGCCGCCGTCCATGGTGGCGGTGCCGCCGAGGAACACGATGACCCGCTTGGCGCCGTGCTCGACAGCGGCGAGCAGCGGTGCGGCGAGCCCGGCGCTGGAGGCACGCATCACGTCGTGCCCGGCGCCGCTCGAATCGACCCAGCCGACGACCTCGGCCGCCTCGACCAGCGCGGTGGAGTCCTCGAGCAGCGTGAACGGGGCGCGGACCGGGCCGCCGAACACGTCGACGGCCGCGGTCGTCAGCGACCTGCCGCCGCACGCGGCCTGGACGATGGCGCGCGAGCCCTCTCCGCCGTCGGCGAGGGGGTGCAGGACGGGCACGGCGCCCGCGGCGGTGACTCCCGCCGCTATCGCCGCGGCCGCCTCGCCGGCCTCGAGGCAGCCGCGCATCTTGTCGGGGGCGCAGATCACGCGCATGAATCTGGATCCTTCACAGCTGGCCGACCGGGTCTGGACTACAGGAGCTTGCCGCTCCAGGGCAGGACGAGCGTGATGATCACCAGTCCGCCGAGGGCGAAGCAGGCGCCCGAGCGGATCATGCGGGTGATCGGCACCAGTCCCGAACCGTAGACGATGGCGTTCTGCGGGGTGGAGACCGGCAGCATCGAGCCGAGGGAGCAGCCGAAGGTCCCGGCGACCGCGGGGATGATCGGATCGACGCCCGCGGCCAGCGCGATCGGGATGACGATCGGGACGATCACCGCGGCCGCCGCCGTGTGGCTGGTGGTCTCGGAGATCAGCACGGCCAGCAGGATCGCGAAGAGCATGATCGGGATCAGGCCGGTCAGGCCGAGCCGATGCGCCGAGGAGGTGCCGATGATCTTCGCGAGGCCGGTGGACTGCAGCAGCGAACCGAAGATGATGCCGCTGCCGAACAGCAGGATCGTGCCCCAGTCGATCTTGCTGGCCTCCTGCCAGTCCATCGTGAAGGTGCGCGAGCGCCAGTCGGTCGGCAGCAGGAACAGCAGGCATGCGCCGATCAGGGCGACGATGCCCTCGTCCAGGTGGCCGTCCACGGCGAGGTAGGTCGACGAGGTGTTGCCGAGTGCCAGCGCGAAGACGCCGGGCGTGAGCCACAGGGCCACGGTGACGCCGAAGGCGAACAGGGTGTTCTTCTCCGCCCGGCTGATAGGGCCGAGTTCGTCGAGTTCGCGCAGCACATAGCCGCGCACGCCCTCGATCCGCTTCACCTCTGGCTTGTTGACCAGCAGGATCACGACACCGATCAGGACCACGAACATCAGCAGCAGGATCGGCAGGGCGGCGGTGAACCACTGCGTGACGGTCACCTGCCGGTGCAGAGCCTGGGCGATCAGGCCTCGCGCGATGACGTTCGGCGGGAAGGAGACCGGGTTGGCGAACCCGCCCACGCTCGCACCGTAGGCGAGCACCAGCAGCAGGGCCGAATTGACCCGAAGCCTGGTGCGGTCGGCGTCGGCGGGCATCAGGCCCTGTTCGTCCATCAGCGTCGTGATGATCCCGGCGATGCCGAGCGCGGTGGGCAGCAGCATCGCCACGGTCGCCGTGCCCGAGACCAGCAGCGAGACGATGCACGTGATCACGCCGAACGCCACGACGATGCGCGTGGTGCTCTCGCCGACGCCGGGGACGGCCAGTACCCGTAGCGCCAGCCTGCGCGCGAGCCCGTGCACGAGCATCGCCCTGGCCAGGATGAACACGCCGATGAAGAGCATCACAGTGGTCGAGCCGAACGGGGCGACCACCAGCTTCGGGGTCGCGACGCCGATCAGCGCCGCCATCACGATCCCGACCAGTCCACCCACCGCGATCGGCACGGCCTCGGTGACCCACAGCACGACGACCATCAGCAGGCAGGCCGCGAGCTTGTGCTGAGTCGAGGTCAGGCCCAGCGGCGCGAGAAGGACTCCCAGCAGCACCACGGGCGCGAGGACCAGCCCCACGGTGCGCCGACGCCGCTCGAACAGGGACAGGCGTTGCCCCGTGCCCGCACCGGCTGGGCCGGGGCCGGGATCGAGAGCGGGCAGGGCTGCGGGGGCTGTCGATTCCATGCTTCCACCTCTGTATCGACGGTGACACGAGTGAAGGGGGGTATGTCCGTCAGCGCACGGCGCCGACGTGCCTTTGATTCACGCACTGCCGCGAGCCGCCGTCCAAGACGCATTGGCTACCCGCTTGATAGGTTCGACCTATGAAAGCCGGTCTGTGATGGACGCACGTCTCCTGGAGTATTTTCTCGCGATCGTCGACCACGGCTCCTACGGCCGCGCGGCCCAGGCGCTGCACATCGCCCAGCCCTCGCTGTCCCAGGCGATCTCCGGGCTCGAACGCGAGCTCGGCGTGCGGCTGTTCCAGCGGATCGGACGCGGCGTGGTGCTGAGCGACGCCGGAACGGAGCTGATCGGCCCGGCCCGGCAGGTGCTGCGCGATCTGCAGACCGCCCGGGACGCGATGGCCTCCGTCAAGGGCCTGCAGCGGGGCCGGGTCGAGTTGGCCTCGATGCCCTCCCCCGGGATCGAACCGCTCAGCACCCTGATGCTCAGGTTCGCCGAGCGGCATCCGGGCGTCCAGGTCGACGCCGACGCCGCGTTCACCCCGGACGAGGTGGAGCGTAAGGTCAGGCACGGCGCGTGCGAGCTCGGCCTGGTCGGCACGCCCGAACCGGCGCGCCCGGTCGGCCTCGACGCATTCGAGCTCGAAGAGCAGCACTTCGTCCTCGTCGGCACGGCCGGTCTCGACTCCCTCGGGCAGGACCCGGTGCCGCTGCGCGCCCTGAACGGCGCGACGCTGGTCGTCTCCCCTTCCGGCAGCCTGATGCGGCGCATCGTCGACGACGCCCTGGCCGAAGGCGTCGACCTGCGCATCGTCGCCGAGGTAGCGCACCGCACCTCCATCCTCCCCCTCGTGATGCGCGGTGCGGGCCTGGCGGTGCTGCCCGCCGCGTGGGCGCCGCTGGCACGCCGGACCGGAGCGAGGGCGGTGCGCATCGACCATCCCGCGCGCCTGCACGTCGCACTGCTCTCCCGCTCGGCGACCCCGCTCAGCCCCGCCGCCGCCGCGTTCCTCGCCCTCGCGCGTGCCTATCGGCCCACCGACTACGGCGTCGACAAGGACTCATAGCCCACACCTATGAGTGGAATCGGAAACGCGTCTTAGACGCGGGTCCCCGAGCGCGCTTGACTCGAACGGCGGCGGTCCGAAACCGCCGAGCCATCGACCGCAGAGCACCGCCGGGAGGCACAACGATGTCCGCACCCGTTCCCGTCCGCACTTTCCGGATCGCCGCGATTCCCGCCGACGGCGTGGGACGCGAGGTGGTCGCCGCGGGTCGTACCGTCCTCGACGCCCTCGCGGCCGACTCGGACGGCGGCTTCGCCTTCGACTGGACCGAGTTCCCGTGGGGCTGCGACTACTACGCCGAGACCGGCCGGATGATGGCCGAGGACGGCCTCGAAGCCCTCAAGGCATACGACGCGATCTACTTCGGAGCGGTCGGCTGGCCCTCGGTGCCCGACCACATCAGCCTCTGGGGGCTGCGACTGCGCATCTGCCAGGGCTTCGACCAGTGGGCGAACGTCCGCCCGGTCCACTTCCACCCCGGCGTCGAGTCGCCGCTGCGCGGCGCGGGCCAGCACCTGGACTGGGTCGTGGTGCGCGAGAACAGCGAAGGCGAGTACGCCGGCCTGGGCGGGCGCAACCTCTGCGCGCGCGGCCCCGGCAACGAGGTGGCCCTGCAGACCGCGCTGTTCACCGAGAAGGGCTGCGAACGCATCATGCGCTTCGCGTTCGATCTCGCGCGCACCCGGTCCCGCCGGAAGGTCTCGTCAGTGACCAAGAGCAACGCCCAGCAGTACGGCATGGTGCTCTGGGACGAGACCTTCACCCGCGTCGCGCGCGACTACCCGGACGTCGAGACCGAGAGCGTGCTGGTCGACGCCATGGCCGCGAAGTTCGTGCTGCACCCGGAGGACCTGTCGGTGGTCGTCGCCTCCAACCTCAACGCCGACATCCTCTCCGACCTCGGCTCCGCGCTCGCCGGCAGCCTCGGTCTGGCCGCCAGCGCCAACCTCAACCCCGAGCGGCGCTACCCGAGCATGTTCGAACCCGTCCACGGCTCGGCCCCCGACATCGCCGGCGAGGGCCGGGCCAACCCCATCGGCGCCATCGGCAGCGCCGCCCTGATGCTCGATCACTTCGGGCTGCCCGACGAGGCCGCCCGCCTGCGTCGGGCGATCGAGGCCGCCACCGCCGCCGGGATCCTCACCCCCGACGTCGGCGGAAAGGCCGTCACCCAGGACGTCGTGCGCGCCATCATCGACAACCTCGCCTCCTGAGGCCGACGGCGAAGCGGCCGGACCGGATCCTGAAGCGGATCGGCCGCTACGAGGACGCTGCGCCTCGGCCCGGTCTGACCAGGCCGCTCTCGTAGGCGATCACGACGAGTTGGGCGCGTTCGCTGACCCCGAGCTTGGCCATGGCCCGGTTGATGTGGGTCTTGACGGTGTGCGGACTCAAGCTCAGCTGCTGGGAGATCTCGTCGTTGGTCAGGCCGCCGGCGACGAGGGCGAGGATCTCGCGTTCGCGCGGGGTGAGCACGGCGAGCCGTTCGGGCTGCTCGTGCCACGTGGACTGGGAGACGCGCTGGAAGCGCTCCATCAGCGCGCGGGTCGCCGACGCGGACAGCAGCACCTCGCCCGCCGCGACAGTCTCGATGGCGCGCACGAGTTCGGCCGGGTCGGCGCACTTGCCGATGAACCCGCTCGCGCCGGCGAGGATCGCCTCGGCGACGTACTCGTCCACCTCGAACGTGGTGAGGATGAGCACCTTCACCGCCGAGGTACGGTCGTCCGAAGCCAGGATCCGGGTGGCCTCGATGCCATCGACCTCGGGCATCCGGATGTCCATCAGAACCACGTCGGGCTGCTGCTCGCGCGCGATGGCCGCCGCCTCGCCGCCGTCGGCGGCCTCGCCGACCACCTTCATCCCCGGGGTGCCGTCGATCAGCAGCCTGAGCGTCCCGCGCAGCAGCGCCTGGTCGTCGGCGAGCACGACGCGGATCATGCCAGGACACCTCCCCGTCGCCGTCCGGCCGACCGGTCGGCCAGCGGCAGTCGCGCATCGACGATGAATCCGCCCGTCGGCCCCGGCCCGGAGGACACCTGCCCGCCCACTGCCGCCACGCGCTCCCTTATCCCGATCAGGCCGCGGCCGGTGCCACCGAGAACCTGGGCGGCCGGTGCGGACCGGTCGCGCAGTCCCTTGTTCTCGACCGTGATCCGGAGCGCGTCGGGTCCGAAGCCGAGCCGCACCCGAGCCTGCGCTACGTCAGAGTGCTTACGTACATTGGTCAGCGCCTCCTGCACGATGCGGTATCCGGCGAGGTCCACCGCTGTCGGCAGCTCGCGCCGCTCGCCCTCGCAGGTGACCTCGACGCGCAGACCGGCCCGGGCGAACGAGCCGACCAGATCGTCCAGCCGGTGCAGGCCCGGTACCGGTTCCCGCGGGGCCGGATTGTCTCCCGGCTGGGTCAGCAGGCCGACGATGGCGCGCAGTTCGTCCAACGCCTGTTTGGAGTGGTTCCGGACATCGGTCAGGACCTCCGCCAGCACATCCGGATCGCGCTGCCCGAGATGTATCGAGACAGCGGACTGGGTGTTGATCAGCGTGAGCTCGTGGGCCACGACATCGTGCAGCTCCCGGGCGATACGCATACGCTCGGCGGCGACCCGCCGCGCGGCCTCCTCCTCGCGGCCGTGCTCCGCTCGCGTCGCCCGCTGCTCCAGCACGGTCATGTGGGCGTGGCGGGCGCGCACCGAGTCGCCGACGACCGCGGCAAGCCCGATCCAGGTGAGCGCGCCGAAGCGGAGCGGCCCGAACAGCGGTCCGTCTCCCCAGACCAGGGCCGGGCCGACGCAACACAGGACGGACGCGAGCGCGGCGAGGCTCGCGGTGCGGCGATCGGTGCGGGCCGCGACCCCGTACACGGCGATGTCGAGCGGTGGAACAAGCGGAGCCGCCACTGCGCCGATCGCCTGGAAGAGCGTGCAGGCGGCCAGCGTCGCACCCAGCGTTCCGACCGGGAAATCCCTCCGGGCGAGCAGCGGCAGGGTGGCCGCGGCCGCGAAGGCGACCGCGCGCATGGACAGGTGCGCGGACGGCAGGCCGGAGAACTTCGAGCCGAAGGACATCAGCGTTATCGGGTACGCGACGCCCGCCAACCCCAGATCGAAGAGCCGAGGATGCAGCCGCATCCAGCGTCGCGAGGCGGTGGTCGTCATGGACTCAGCGTAGGCAACGCATCTGAACCGCCACGTCGTCCGGGCGCGGCAATGTGGTGTACCGCGAACGCGGTACACCGAGCGTTCTGAAGGATCATCACCGCGTGGACTGGCTGTTCGAAGCTCACGCCTTGTCAGCGTGAGCCGGGCAGAGCCTCGCTACGTACGCGCATGGCCATTCAGGAATAACGCGGCCGCGGTAGTCCGATCCACCGCGCACGTACGACGACAGAGGGGCCTTCGCCGCGAAAGGCTGTGACCCACACTGCGGCGCGGACACACACGTGCGCGACCGATCGCAAGACACCCGCGCGCTCCGGCGTCACCCACCGCGAGGGTCCCTGTGTTCCGTGCCGCTCCGTCCGACTCCTTGCCCATTGAAGGAAGCCATGACGTCCAGCGCCGAGACCACGGGATCGACCACCACCGGCCCGCATCCGCTCCCCCGCAACTCTGCCGAAGCACGCCCCGAACCCGCCGTCGCCCGTTGGCGGCGGGTGCTGTACTCGCCTGCGGACCAGCCGCGATGGGCGCGGCCGATCCTGCTCGTCATCGCGGCGTTCGCGGCGGCGCTGTATTCGTGGAACATCACCACCGCCGGGTACGCGCCGTTCTACAGCAGCAGCGTCAAGAGCATGTCCGTCAGCTGGAAGGCGTGGCTGTTCGGCGCGATGGATCCCGGTGCCACGATCACCCTTGACAAGATCCCCGGCGCCTTCGCCATCCAGGCCCTGTTCGCCCGCGTCCTCGGCTTCCATGAGTGGTCGGTGACATTGCCTCAGGTGATCGAGGGGGTCATCGCCGTCCTCGTGCTCTACCGCGTGGTACGGCGCTGGGCGGGCCCCGCCGCCGGTCTGATCGCCTCCGCGCTGTTCACCTTCACTCCGGTGGTCGCCTCCATGTTCGGCCACTCCATGGAGGACGGCGCGCTCACCTGCTGCCTCCTGCTGGCCGCGGACCGCTTCCAGGTCGCGGTCGGCGACGGCCGCCTGCGCCCGCTGATCTGGGCGGGATTCTGGGTGGGCGTCGGCTTCCAGATGAAGATGATGCAGGCCTGGATGGTGCTGCCCGCCTTCGCCCTCGCCTACCTGCTGAGCGCGCCGGGCAGCGTGCGCCGACGGATCCGGCACCTGCTGACCGCGGGCGTCGTGTGCATCGCGGTCTCGCTCACCTGGGTGGCCATGATGGAGATCGTCCCCGCCAAGGACCGGCCGTACGTGGACGGCTCGACCAACAACAGCGCCGTCGCGATGGTCTTCGGCTACAACGGCCTGGAACGCTTCGGCATCCACGTCCCCGGCGCGGTCGAGGACTCGCTCGGCGGCGGCGGCAGCGGCGGCGTCGGTAACGGGGGCGCTGGCGTCGCGGACCTCCCCCGTTCCGTGGGCTCCTCCGGCGTCCCGGGATTCCCGGGCGCGGCGGGCGGGTCCGGCTTCCCCGGCTACGCGGGCTCGGGGGCATCGAGCACGGATCGCGGCCAGGGGCCCGCGGTGGGCGGATTCGGCGCGGGCGGTGGCGGCTCGAAGTGGCTGAAGCTGTTCGAGGGCCGCTACGCCGACCAGATCGGATGGATGATCCCGCTGGCCCTGCTGAGCATGCTGCTCGGCCTGTGGCGCCGTCGCCACGCCGAGCGGACCGACAGCCTGCGCGGCGGCTTCGTGTTCTGGGGCGGTTGGCTGGTGGTGGTCGGTCTGGTCTTCAGCGAGATGAGCAGCATCCCGCACACCGCCTACATGTCCATGCTCGCTCCCGCGATCTCGGCGTTGTGCGGCGCCGGACTCGTCTCGCTCTGGCGGATGCACCGTCAGAACGCACGCCCGAACTGGATGGTGCCGTCAGCCGTGGCCGGTCAGGCGGCGTGGACCTGGTATCTGTGGTCTGATTACGCGGACTTCGCCGCCTGGCTGCGCTGGTCCGCCCTGCTGACCGCGCTCGCGGCGATCGCGGCACTGCTGGTGGCCCGCGCCAAGGGACTCACCCGCGCGCGTCTGGGCACGATCGCGGCCGTCGCCGCCCTCGCCACCACCGGCGTCGGCACCGTGGCCTGGGCCTCGACCGCCTTCGACGCCCGCGACGACGGCAGCGCGTTCGACGCCAGCGCCGGACCGCAGGCCGGAGGGTTCAGTATGAGCTCGGCCGGCAGTGCGGGCGCCGGCGCGGCGGGCGGCGCGGGCGGTCTGATCGCCACGGGCACCATGACCGGCGACCAGGCGAGGCTCTGGCGGTACGTGACCGCGCATCAGGACGGAGCGGACTACCCTCTCGCGACCGTCGGCTGGACCAGCGCGCAGGACTACATCCTGGCCACCGGCGCGAAGGTACTGCCGATCGGCGGTTTCTCCGGGCAGGTGCCGCAACCGACGCTGAGCGAGTTCACAGTGCTCGTACACGAGGGCAAGCTGCACTACGTGCTCACCAGCGGCAGTGGCGCCGGGATGGGCGGCAGCATGATGACGGGGCTGGGCGGCGACACCGCGAACACGACCAGTACGCAGATCACGTCTTGGACCGAAGCGCACTGCACCGCGGTCCCGTCCACGGATTACGGCTCCAGCGGCTCCAGCGGCTCTCTCTACCGCTGCGACACGGGTTCATAGAACAGGACCAGTGTCCTGACTCTTGACGCATGCCGAGCGCGGTTCTACGTTTCACCCCGGTTGAATACTTTTGATTTCGTTCGCTTCTGATCTGGCTGCGGTCAGAAGCGAACGAACCCACTTCTTCATCCGGGAGGCCCACCTTGCGGATCGTCCTGCCCCTGCCCGCGCCCCGACGCCGGATCTCGGCGCTCATCGCCGCCCTACTCACGGCCTGCGCGCTGCTGATCGCGCCCGGCCCCGGCCCCGCGCACGCCGCTGTCAGCACGGCGATCACGGTGGATGGAACGAGCTCCGGGCGCACCTTCGACGGTGTCGGGGCGATCAGCGGCGGAGGCGGAAACGCCCGGCTGCTCTACGACTACCCTGCGACGCAGCGCACGCAGATCCTGGACTACCTGTTCAAGCCCGGCTACGGCGCCGATCTCCAAATCCTCAAGGTCGAGATCGGCGGCGACACCGACTCCACCGACGGCGCCGAGGCGAGCATCGAGCACGCCGAAGGCACCATCGACTGCGGCTCCGGCTACGAGTGGTGGCTGATGGAGCAGGCCAAGGCGCTGAATCCGAACATCAAGCTCTACGCGCTGGCCTGGGGCGCGCCGGGTTGGATCGGCAGCGGCACGTACTACTCCACCGACATGATCAGCTATCTGATCTCCTGGCTCGGCTGCGCCAAGTCGCACGGATTGAGCATCGACTACCTCGGCAGCTGGAACGAGCACGAGTACAGCGCCTCCTGGGTCGAATCGTTGAAATCCGCGCTCGACTCCAACGGCTACACCTCGACCGAACTGGTCTGCTGCGACGAGACCGGCAGCAACGAGTGGGACATCGCCACCGCGATGACGAGCGACAGCACACTGGACGCGGACGTCGACGTCGTCGGTGCGCACTATCCGTGCACGTACGCCTCGGCGATGGCGACCTGCACGTCGTCCTCCGACGCCGAGAGCCTCGGCAAGCCGATCTGGGCCAGCGAGAACGGCTCCGAGGACGCCGAGACCGGAGCCGCCGCCGTGGCCCGGGCCATCAACCGCGGTTATATCGACGGCGACCTGACCGCCTATATCAACTGGCCGATCACCGCGGCGATATATCAGAACCTCTCATTCAATGATCAGGGGTTGATCACCGCGAACCAGCCGTGGTCCGGGGCGTACAGCGTGGGCCGCACCACCTGGGCGATCGCGCAGACCACGCAGTTCACCGACCCGGGCTGGCAGTACCTTGACACGGCCACCGGGTATCTGGGCGGGAGCCGGGGCAACGGGAGCTATGTCACCTACGCCGCCGCCGACCGCAGCGCGTGGAGCACTGTGTTCGAGACGATGGACGCCACCGCCTCGCAGACTGTCACAATGAGCGTCACCGGCAGTCTGCCGAGCGGCACGCTGCACATGTGGTCCACCGACCTGTCCAAGACCAGTACCGCCACCCCGCGCATGGTGCAGGACTCCGACCTGACCGCGGGCAGCGGCACGTACACGCTCACCCTCGCCCCCGGCCACATCTACACGGTGACGACGACCACCGGCCAAGGCGCGGCCAACGCCACCTCCCCGCTGCGCACGCAGTTGGCCCTGCCCTACTCCGACTCGTTCTCCGACTACAGCGCCGGGCAGGAGGCCACGTACTTCGCATCGATGAACGGCGCGTTCCAGGCAGAGCCCTGCGAAGGCGGGCGCAGCGGCGAGTGCCTGCGCCAGATGGCGGCTACCACGCCGATCGCCTGGTACACCCCGACCGCAGCCGGCGTTCAGCCGTACACGCTGATGGGCGATCTCGGCTGGAGCGACTACACCGTCAGCTCGGACGTGCTGCTCGAACAGAGCGGCAGCTCCGCCGAGATCCTCGGCCGGGTCGGCACCCAGAAGCAGTTCAACGGCGGTCTGAACGCCTACCACCTCAGGCTTTCGGAGACGGGGGCCTGGTCGCTGCTCAAGACCAGCGGCTCGTGGACGTGGACGACGCTGGCGAGCGGCACGGTCACCGCACCCGGCACCGGCACGTGGCACAACCTCGCGCTCTCGTTCCAGGGCAACACGATCACCGCCGCGATCGACGGGACCACCGTGGCCGACGCCACCGACACCAGCTTCGGCGGCGGGCAGGTCGGGCTCGGGACCGCAGGCTACTACCCAGCCGAGTACTCGAACTTCTCCATCACCCCCGGCACGGTGTCAGACCTCTCCGGCACCTACGAGATCGTCGGCGCGGGCAGCGGCAAGGCCCTCGACGCGGTAGGCGCCGGTACCGCGAACGGCACGCTGATCGACCAGTGGACGGCGAATAGCGGCACCAACCAGGAGTGGACGCTCGCCAAGAACAGCGCAGGCTACTACGCCATCACGGGCGTCGGGAGCGGCAAAGCGCTGGACATTCCGAACATCACGACGTGGCCCGGCACCCAACTGGACCTGTGGACGCCCAACGGCGGCACCAACCAGCAATGGCTGATCACGCCGACCGACAACGGCAACTACCTCATCGAGTCCCGTTCCGACGGCTACCGCCTCGACGTGCACGGCGCCTCCACCGGCAATGGGGCCGTCATCGACCAGTGGCCCGCCACCGGAGCGACCAACCAGCAGTGGGAACTCGTGCAGGTCGGCTAGGCACGTCAGCCCTCCCGCTCGAACTCGACGAATCCGACGCGGAACGAGGCGGCTTGCGGCCGCAGCGTTTCGCGTTCGGGAAGGGTGGGGCCGCAGGAGGCGCTGCCGATGCCTTGGTGGGCGTGGTCGAGGTTGAGGTGGATCCGATCGTCCGGGCGTAGTTCGTCGGGGTGGCGGGCGGCTTCGAGGGCGGCGGTGCTCCAGGGCTTGGCGGTCAGGTCGATCGCCGGGTCGGCCACGACGGACAGGCCGCGCCCGCCGGAGCGGCCGGTGAGGCGGGCCCAGCGCACGTGGCGGCGGTTGCCGTTCTCCTGCGGGCGCACGTACGGGGTCTGCAATGCCTGCACGGTTGCGCGGTAGCGGCCGACTCGGACCGCGTTGTCGGTGTCGCGGTATGCCTCGCCGGGGCCGAGACCAAACCATTCGACCTGGTCGAGGTCGCCCGGAACCGTGAGGCCGACGCCGAGGCGGGGAAGGGGAACGGTCCATTCGCCCTGCGGTTCGACGGCGACATCGAGCCACAGGACGTCGTCCGCGGCGATGCTCCAGTGGTAGTGCACGAGCATGCCGAAGTCCTTGGCGGCCGGGGCGACGCGGGTGCGCACGGACAGTCCGTTCGCCGTCGCGTCGAGGCTCAGCGTTTTGTGGTGCAGGCGGTGCAGGCCGGCGTCGCGCCAGAGCCGTTCCAGCGGGACGGGGTAGCCGTACGCCTCGTTGTCGATCGGCGCGCGCCACAAGTCCAGGCGCGGGCCGCCGATGTCGATGCCGCCGATCCGGGCGAGCACGCCGGTGCGTGCGTCGAAGGTCGCCGGGCCGAGCACGATCTCGCCGCCGTTTACGCGCGCGGCGATCGGGATGGCGGAGCCGCGTGGTGCGGGTTCTTCGACGGCCGCGTTGACGTGTGCCTGGGCCCAGGTGACCTCGTGGCCCGCGTCGGCCCAGGACTGCGGCTCGACGAGCACTCCGCGCGCGGTCAGCCAAAGCTCGCCGCGCTGGTGTCCGGCGGCCTCGACGGCGTCGGCCAGCTCGGTGGGCCAGTCCGCCGTGCCCGACCCGCCTGGCGCGACGACTTCCGGCTTGAGCTCTCCGTCCGCGACCTGCGTGCCGTCGAGTTCGAGCGTCCATTCCCAGCGCAGGTAGCCGGTGTCGCGGCTGTGGTGGAGGTTGGTGACGGCGATGGTGCGCCGGTCAGCGTCCACGGCGACCCGGACGGGCTCGATGACCTTCTTGAAGTCGATCAGGCCGGGCGACGGGGTGCGGTCCGGGAAGACCAGACCGTCCGCGACGAAGTTGTCGTCGTGCAGTTCTTCACCGAAGTCGCCGCCGTAGGCGTAGTAGGTGACGCCGTCCTGATCGGTCTGCTCGATGCCGTGGTCGATCCATTCCCACACGAAGCCGCCGGCCAGGCGCGGGTACTTCTCGAACATGTCCTGGTAGTCGCGCAGGCCGCCGGGGCCGTTGCCCATCGCGTGCGCGTATTCGCATTGCATGAACGGGATCGCACGACGGTGTGCGTCATCGGCCGGGTCGGTGGTCGGCGGCTCCGTGCCTTCGCCGACCGCGCGCACGTGATCGAAGTCGGCGTACATCATTGAGTACACGTCGACGTACGCACAGCTCTTGTGGTCGCCCTCGTAGTGGATCAGCCTGCTGCCGTCGCGGCCGCGGATCCACTCCGCCATCGCGGCCAGGTTCTCACCGCGTCCTGCCTCGTTGCCCAGCGACCACAGGATGATCGACGGGTGGTTCTTGTCCCGCTCGACCATCCGCGCCGCGCGGTCCAGATACGCCTCGTGCCACGCCGGGTCGGCGCTGGGATTCCCACGCCAGCCGAGGAATTCGAAGCCGTGCGTCTCCAGGTCACACTCGTCGACGACCCACAGGCCGTACTCGTCGCAGAGGTCGAGGAAGTCCGGGTGCGGCGGGTAGTGGCTCGTGCGGACGGCGTTGATGTTGTGCCGCTTCATCAGCAGCACGTCGGCGAGCATCGTCTCGTGGTCGAGCGTGCGGCCGGTGCGCGGATGCCATTCGTGCCGATTGACGCCGCGGAACAGGATCGGTCGGCCGTTGACGACGATCTGCCCGTCCACGACCGCGACGCGCCGGAAGCCGATGCGCAGCGAGATCGTCTCGGCACCGGAAACGAGTTCGGCCTCGTAGAGTCGCGGGTGTTCGTCGGACCAGGGCTCGACGTCGGGTATCACGTGCGAGACCGCGGGATCGACGGCGATCAGCCCGAGTTCGGGGACGGTCAGCACGGCGGGCCGCGAGGTTTCGATGCGGAGGGTGCCGGTTCCGGTGACGTGGTCGTAGTCGGCGTGGACGAAGTGGTCCTCAAGCCCGCGCGCGAGCAGGCGGACGGAGCGGAAGATGCCGGAGAGCCACCACATGTCCTGGTCTTCGAGGTAGCTGCCGCCGGACCATTGGTGCACGCGCACGGCGATCACGTTGCGCCCGGAACGCACCGCCCGCGACGCGTCGAACTCGGTGGGCAGGCGGCTGCCCTGGCCGTCACCGAGCTGGATGCCGTTGACCCAGACGGCGAAGCAGGAGTCCACACCCTCGAAGCGCAGGACGGCCCGTTCCACCGGGAAGTCCTCGGGCAGCTCGAATTCACGCCGGTACTCGCCGGTGGGGTTGGCGTCGGGCACGCGTGGCGGATCGACCGGGAAGGGGTAGTTGATGTTGACGTACGCGGGCGCGCCGTATCCATGCAGCTGCCACATCGACGGGACAGCGAGTTCGTCCCATCCCTCATCGGCGAACTCGGGCGTCTCGAAACCCGGCGTGAGATCGTGCAGACCAGCGGCCAAGCGGAAGCGCCACGGGCCGTCGAGGTCGATGGCAGGTGCGTCGGAGCGCGTCGAGGCGCGCGGGCGCATCCGGCCGTGTCCCGGTTCGCGGGATTCGATGTAGGAGAGCTCTGCGTCGCTGGGCATGGGGCCCGCCCTTCGGTTCCTAGTGCGGTCGGGGTGCGGTCGACTTGCGGACGATGAGCCGCGGCGGCACGGGCGCGACCTCTTGAGGCACTTCCACGCCGTCGCCGCCGTTGCGCGCGATGATGGTGAGCAGGCGTTGCACGGCGAGGCGTCCGGCGTTCTCGAAGTCGATGCGGATCGTGGTGAGCGGCGGCTTGTAGTAGGCGGCTCCGCGCGTGTCGTCGAGGCCGATGACGCTCATCTCACCGGGCACGTCGATGCCGCGTTCGTCGAGCGCGCACAGGGCGCCGAGGGCCATCTCGTCGTTCGCCGAGACCACTGCGGTCGGCGCTCCGTCGAGTCGCGCGCTCAGGAGCGCTTCGTAGCCTGACCGGGAGGACCAGTCGCCGTGGACCGATTCGGTCACCGTCATGCCGAAGCGCTCGGCCGTGGCCACTGCGGTGGAGCGGCGCTTCTCGGTGGAGAACCAGCCCTTCGGGCCGTTGAGCAGGAACAGCCGCTCGTGCCCGAACTCGTGCAGATGCTCGACCTGCAGCCGGGTCGCCGGGTCGTCGGCCGCCTGCGCGTGCGGGCCCTCGAGACCGTCGGCGTTGACCTCGCGCAGGAAGGGCACGTGCAGTGGGAACCGGTCGAACAGCTCGGAGATCTGCGCGGTCGGGATGAACGCGAGGGCTCCGGCCACGTAGAGCTGGTCCGTCTCGCGGATGGTGCGCGCACTGGCCTCGATGTCCGCGACGTCCAGGGTGATGATCTCCAGCACGTAGCCCGCCGCCGTCGCGGCCTGGGTCGCCGCGAGGATGATGTTCGCTGGCCCCGCCTCCGTCAGTTCGTTGACGAACACCAGCACCCGGGTCGGCGAGTTGGTGCGCAGCGCCCGGGCGAGCTGGTTCGGCTTGTACCGCAGGGTCTCGATCGCGGTCTTCACCTTCTGCTGCGTCGTCGGCCTTATGCCCTGGAAGCCGTTGAGGTAGCGGACGACGGTCTGGGAGGACACGCCCGCCGCCTTGGCGACGTCGTAGATCGTGGCCGCCTTGGCGGGAGCGGGTTCCGGTTCGTTCACGGGGGTTCGCATTCATGAGAATTGGTGGGCCTGCCGGACGACCTGATGGTAGGTCAAGCGTCCGGCCGGCCCGGTTAGTGCGGGGGTGCTCAGCGGGTCGCGCCGGGCGTCGCCCCCGGTCCCTCGATCGGCAGCAGCGGCGCCGTCAGGATCTCGTTCCGGTCGCAGGTGAGCACTCCGTCGAGCACGCGCAGCCGGGCGGCGTGGATGGAGGTGCGCCGTTCGCCGATGTTGTCGTCGTCGAAGGGCTCGCCGGGCCTGCGCTCGGGGTGGGTGAAGTAGAAGATCGTCGCCGCTCCCCCGGTCACGACGACGTCGGCGTGCTGGCCGATCATGGCGTCATCGGTGCCGGTGCCCGGGATGTCGAGGATCAGATTCTCCGGCCTCCAGGTGGCGAGGTCCTCGGAGCTGAGCACGCGCTGGCCCTGCCACTCGTCCACGACCATCCAGTAGCGGCCTTCGAACTCGAAGACGTTGGGGCCCTCGTGCGCCCTCGCGGTGACCGCGGGTCCGACCGGCTTCCAGGTGTAGAGGTCGTCGCTGTCGCAGTAGTAGGTGTGGCTGCCGTGCTCCTCGTCCTTGTACCAGAGCCGGTATCCGCCGCCGGGCAGCGGATGCACGCACGCGTCGATGGCGTTGTCGGTCGGCAGCGGCAGGTCGGACTGGTACGTCCAGCTGATCAGGTCCGGGCTCGTGTAGTGCCGGATCCGCCGCGGGCTCACGACCCAGGTGCTCGGCACGCCGCGTTCTACGGTGACGTACATGTGGTAGGTCTCGCCGTCGTCGAAGATCTCCGGAGCCCAGTACGTGTGCTGGCCCCATTCGAGGTCGAGCCCTGCGACGGTTCCCCGGTAGAGCCAGGTCGCGGCGCCGTCGGTCGAGGAGGCGACGCCGATCGGGGTGCCGGTGACCCAGGCGATGGTGCCGTCCTGCGGGGCGTTCGTGGCGCGGCGGTTCGTGTAGAACATCCACCAGGCCTGCTCGCCGCGGTTCCAGATGACCGTGGGGTCGGCGGCGCCGTCCTGGATCGGGTCGCGGAAGAGCGGGGATTTGATGACGGCGGTGTCAGACATCGTGGTCTTCTCCTTCGAGTTCGATCGCGATCCACGAGACGGGCGGCGCGGTGAGTCGCAGCGCGCCGTCGCCGAGCGCGATCTCCTTGAGGGGCCTTGGCTCGAACCGCCGCTCGGTCTCGACGGTCGGCCTGGCATGCGGGTCGGTGTCGCTCAGGACGGTCGCGGAGCGCACCCGGGCCGCGCCGACCGCGCGCGTGTCGATGCTGATCTCGATCTCGTCCGCGGTCGAGCGGTTGATGATGAACAGCGCGGTCGTTCCGGCGTCGGCGTCGTGCGTGGCCACGGCGTCGATGACGCTGACGTCGCCGTACTTCTCGGTCGGCCGGCTCGGCGCGGAGATCGCGGTACGCAGCACCACGCCCGCGGCCAGCCGGGAGGTCTGCTCGAACGGGTGGAAGGTGCTCTGCCGCCAGGCCGGGCCGCCCTCGACCGTCATGATCGGAGCGATCACGTTGACCAGTTGGGCCAGGCTCGCCGCGTGCACGCGGTCGCTGTGCCGCAGCAGCGCGATCAGCAGCGACCCGACCACGACGGCGTCGGCGACGTTGTAGTGGTCCTCGAGGCGCGGCAGTCCGGCGCGGCTCCAGTCCCGGGGCTCGCCCGCGTGCTCGTGCTGATACCAGACGTTCCACTCGTCGAAGGAGATGTTGAGCTGCTTGCTCGACCGCTTGAGGCTGCGGACGTAGTCGGCGGTGGCCACGACGGTCTCGATCTGGTGCTCCAGATCCGTCGAGCAGGCGAGGAAGCTGGCGAGGTCGCCGTCCTTCTCGCAGTAGTACGCGTGCGCCGAGATCAGGTCGATCTGCTCGTACGCCTCCTCGAGCACGATCCGCTCCCAGGACGGGAAGGTGTCCATGAACGTCGCCGAGCTGCCGCAGGCAACCAGCACGAGTTCGGGATCGATCATGCGCATCGCGCGCGCGGTCTCCGCGGCCAGGCGTCCGTACTCGGGCGCGGTCTTGTGCCCGACCTGCCAGGTGCCGTCCATCTCGTTGCCCAGGCACCACATCCGCACGTCGTGCGGCTGCTCCACGCCATGCCTGCGGCGGAGGTCGGAGAGCCGGGTGCCGCCGCGTACGTTGCAGTATTCGAGCAGGTCGAGCGCCTCCTGGACGCCGCGCGTGCCGAGGTTGACGGCGAGCATCGGCTCGACCTCCGCCCGCCGCGTCCAGGTCATGAACTCGTTGAGCCCGAACGTGTTCGGCTCCGTGGAACCCCACGCGAGATCGAGGCGCGCGGGCCGCTCGTCCACCGGGCCGACGCCGTCCTCCCAGCGGTAGCCGCTGACGAAGTTCCCGCCGGGGTAGCGCACGGTGCTGATGCCGAGTCGCCGGACGAGTTCGACGACGTCGCCGCGCAGGCCGTGCTCGTCCGCGCTCGGATGCCCGGGCTCGACGAGGCCGCCGTACACGCAGCGCCCGGCCTGCTCGACGAACGCGCCGAACAGGTTCCGGCGCACCGGGGCGACCTCGAAGGCCGGATCAATGGTCAGTGATGCCGAAAGCACCTGGAACTCCCTCTTGATGGACAGGGGCTACTTGATCGCACCCGAGGCGATCCCGGAGACGAGATACCGCTGGAGCAGCAGGAAGACCAGGAACAGCGGCGCGACCCCGAGCAGCACGGCGGGGAACATCGTGGTCGGGTCCACCTGGCGCGGGTCGATCAGCGAGTAGGCGTTCGACATGATCGTGCCGTTCGACGATCCCTGGGTGAAGATCAACGGGACCACCAGGTCGTTCCAGATCCCGATGGTCAGGAAGGTGGCCAGCGTCGCGATCACGGGGCGCACCAGCGGCAGGACGATCTGGAAGAAGATCCGGAACGGTCCCGCGCCGTCGAGTTCGCCGGCCTCCTCGAGTTCCACCGGCACCGACCTGAGGAAGTTGGAGAAGAAGAACACGGCGATCGGGAAGTTCATCGCCACGTAGATCATGATGACGCCCACGTGCGTGTTCAGCAGCCCCATGTCCCTGATCAGCAGGAAGAGCGGGGCGACGAGCGCGAAGATCGGGAACGTGGTGCCGATGATGAAGTACCGGTACGCGAGGGCCGTCCAGCGTCGGCTGAGCCGCGCGATCGGATAGCTCGCCATCCCGCCGAGCAGGATCACGAAGAAGGTGGAGCAGACCACATAGATGAGGGTATTGACAATCGCGTGGCCGTAGTCCAGGTAGCCGAAGGTGCGGGAGATATTCGCGAACGTCAGATGGGTCGGGAAGCCGAGCGGGTCGGCGGCGACGTCGGCGGCCGGGCGCAGCGCGATCGAGACCGCGATCAGGAACGGCACCACCAGGGCCGCCACGACCAGGATGAGCCACAGGTCGCCCAGCCTGCGCAACACCAGGGAGCCGATACCGGCCCGCGCCCCCGGACCCGACCCGGTCGGCCGGGCGCGCGGGCCCGCCCCGCGCTGCGCCGGTTCGGTCGTCGGCTGCGATGAGGTCAGGGTCATGAGAACATCCTCCGTTCGCGGAACCGCATGGCCGTGGTCAGCACGCTGGCGACGACGACGACGAAGAGCAGCAGGACCACCGACAGGGCGACCCCGTAGGCGAAGCCGTAGTTCCCCTGCCCGAACAGCTCCTTGTAGATGATCATGCTGATGCTGGTGGTGGAGTTGACCGGCCCTCCCGCCGTGAGCACCAAAGGCAGTTCGAACACGCGCAGCGCGCCGATGATCCCCAGCGTCAGGTTGACCGTCAGCGCCGGGCTGACCAGCGGCCACTCGATGAAGCGGAACTTCTTCCAGGACGTCGCCCCGTCGATCATCGAGGCGTCGAGCAGTTCGGGATCCAGCGCGAGATACGAGGAGAGGAAGATGACCGTGGAGAACCCGGCTCCGCTCCACATGCTCACGACGGCGACCGCGGGCAGGGCCGTGGCCGGATTGCCGAGCCACACCTGGGTGAGGCTGCGCAGGCCGATGTCGGCGAGGAACGAGTTCAGCGCGCCGCTCGGGCCGAGGATGTACGAGAAGATGAATCCCGCCATCACGGGCGCGACCAGGGCGGGCAGCAGCACCAGCGTGGTGACGATCCTGCGCACCCGGGGGCGGTAGTAGATGGAACGCGCCAGGCTCAGACCGAGCGCGTTCCCGCCGATGACGGACATGAGTGCGAACTCGGCCGTCACGACGAACGACGGCCAGATCCGTGAGTCCTGCCCGATCTGCGCGAAGTTGGCGAACCCGACGAAGTCGGCGTGCGGACCGCCCACGCTGTCGGTGAAGCTCAGATAGGCGCCGCTGATCAGCGGATAGATGACGATGAGCGAATAGAGAACGAGTGCGGGGAGAGCGAAGAGGAACGCGGACATCTTGCGACGCTCAAGCATGAGTGATTCCCTTCCGCGTCCGCCCGCCGGTCGAGGCACGGCGGACGGACGCTGACGAGGTGCGGCGATGAGGACCGGCCGCTACTTGGACGTCTTGAATTCCTGCGTCCACTTGGCGGTGAGCGCGCTGGGCGTGATCTGGCCGAGCATCAGGGACTGGACGTCAGTGCCCATGGTCGTCTCGTTGGCGCCGGTGAACCAACTGTCGGCCCCGAGGATGCGGTAGGCGCCCGCGTTGAAGGCCTTCGTCTCCAGCGCGTCCGCCGCGGAGGTGGGCGAGGTGCCGTTCGTGTAAGGCGAGTAGCCCGCGTCCGCCTTCAGGTAGCCGATGAGGTTCTCCGCCTGGGTCCAGAACCGCACGTACTTCTCCGCGGCGTCGAGGTGGCTGCTCGCCGCGTTGACCGACCAGTTCACGCCGGCGAAGACGGTGCCCCACTGCTGGCTGGAGTCGTCCCCCGCCCACGGCCCGAACTGCGTGCTCGGCTGCGCCTTGACGAAGCTGGTCAGGTTCCATGCGCCCTGGTAGAGGAACGCTGTCTTACCGGCCTCGAAGTCCTGCACACCCTGGCCCCACTCGTCCACGCCGAGGCCGTCCTTGAAGTCGACCAGGCCGCTCGTGCCCAGGTCGTTGAACTGCTCGACCGAACTCGTCCAGTCCGAGAAGTCCACCTTGCCCGCGACGTAGTCGGCGTCCCAGTTCTTGTTCTGCTTGTACACCAGCGTGCTCGCGACCCCGTTGATGATCGCCTCCGAGGTGTACCCGCCCTTGTCCGGCACCTCCAGGCCCGGAAGGTTCTTCGACTTCAGGGTCTTGAGGTCGGCCAGCAGTTCCGTGTTGGTGGTCGGGAAGCTCGTGATCCCGGCCTGCTTGAGGATGCCCATGTTCGCGAAGAGGCCGATCGGGACCAGGTCCAGCGGCGCCGCGTACGTCTTGCCGCTCACCGTGACGAACGGCTTGATGGCGCCGGTGAGATCCGAGACCCAGGACTGGTCGCTCAGATCGGCGAGGTAGCCGTCCTTCTGGTACTGGCGCATCGTGGTCGGATCGGTCATGAACACGTCCGGCGCGTCTCCGGCCAGGAACTCGGGCTGCAGCTTCTGCGCGATCGTGGCGCCCGCGCTCAGGAACTGGAAGTTGAGCTTTATGTTCGGGTACGCCTTCTCGAACGCGGCATTGATCTGCGGCACGTCCTCGGGCGTGGCCGCGTTGCCCTTCCAGGAGTAGACGGTCAGGGTGATCGGGCCCGACTCCGACCCGCCGGAGCTTGAGCCGCATCCGGCGACCGTCATACCGAGGGCCACACACGCGGCCGCCATCGCGGCAAGCCGACTTCTGAACTTCGTCATTGAAGCCTCTCTCTGCGGGAAAACGGTGCGCGGCGGGAACGCTCACGTCACCAGGAGGCGATGCTGGCAGAGCCTCGAAGTCTTGTCAATCGATAACATTACGCGAATCAGGCGTTCGGGCGTGCCGATTCACCCCTATTACTCCTGCTAAGTCACGTTCGTGCACGCCAGGACGCCGACGTCAAACGGACGAGCACCGCGTCGAGCGGATCCAGAGTCAGCAGGAGCGTCCCGGCCTCGCTCTCGTAAGACGGATCGGGGTGCTCCTCGTCCTTCGCGAAGACGACTCTCCCCTCGTCGAACGCCGACGCCGGGACGGGTATCTCGACCGTTCTCGACCCGTCGGCCGATTCCTCGCGGCGCCAGACGAGGACGTACCAGTCGCCCGCTGCCGTCTCCAGCGCGAGGCAGATGAGAGCGTCGTCCCAGGCGGGCAGGCCGAGCGGCCAGTGCGGGTTCGCAGTGGGCAACACGTGCCGGTACGACTTGTAGGTGTCGATGGCACGCTTGACCAGCGCGGACTGGGCCTCGTCGAGCAGGTCGAGCCGGCCGCTCAGGTGCACACGACCGAGTAGCGCGGAGGCCAGCGTGAACGCGTTCTCCGCGTCACTGAACTCAGGCTGCGGGTATGCCCAGACCGCTCCCTGCTCCGGCGGGACACCCAGCGGCGCGGCGGCGGCGATCGGAGGCATGAGCCGGTGGTCCTGCTGGTCGGTCAGCGACTGGATCGGCAGTCGGGAGAGCAGCGCCTGGTCGGTGCGGCTGCCCCCGGCCGCGCAGTTCTCGATCGTCAGGCCGGGGTGGCGGTCGAGAAGCCGGTCCAGCCAGGCGAGGTACGCCCGATTGTGCTCCAGCAGGCCGTCGCCGGGGCTGTCCGCGGCGAGGTCGGTGCCGATGCCCGCGTCGATGTTGTAGTCGAACTTCAGGTAGCCGAGGCCGTAGCGCCGCACGAGCTCGTCGATCGTCCGATCGAGGAACGCGCGCGCCGCCGGGTCGGCGAGGTTCAGCTGCTGGCGGCCCCATTCGGTGACCCGGCGCCAGTCGCGGTGGAAGAACGCCGACTCGGGCAACGCGGCGGCGGTCGGGCTGTGCACGCCGACACACTCGGGCTCCAGCCACAGGCCCGGGACCATGCCGCGATCCTTGATCCGCTCCAGCAGTCCGGCGAGGCCGTCCGGGAAACGCTTGGCGGACTCCTGCCATGCGCCGATCGAGTCCCACCAGCCCGGCACACCGCCGGGCCCGGGTTCCGCGCCCGGTTCGTCGTCGAACCAGCCCGCGTCGACGCAGAACACCTCGGCGCCCGCGTCTGCCGCGGCGTCCACCAGCGGCAGCAGTCTTTCCGCGTCCGGCTCGCCCATCAGGCAGTTCATGAAGTCGTTGAAGACCACCGGAAGCGCTTCGTGGTCCTGATGCGGGCGACGCAGTGCCCTGCGGTGGGCGTTCGCCGCGGCCGCCGCGCCTTCGATTCCCGAGTCGCTCAGCACGAGCGTGACCGGCACGGTCGTGAACGTCGCCCCGCACGTCATGAACCTGCGCCACTGGTGCTCGGGATCGCAGGGCCCGGAGACGGTCAGGTACAGCCCGCCCACCCGGTCGGCCACCTCATACTGCCAACTGCCGTTGTGCTCGATCTCCCACAGCAGCATCCGGCGGTCGTCCACCCATTCGAGCCCGCCCATCGGCAGGAACTCGGACGAGGACCACGCACCCGCCGAACCGATCGCGATCCGGTTCTTCGTGCCACGCTGGCCGTAGCGGTGCATACCGGTGTCGTAAAGCCCGTACTCGCCCAGCGGCGCCGCACGCCAACGATGCTCGGCGCTCCACGGATTCGCCGCCGACCACAGCCGCACATCGTCCGTCCACGGCATCCCCGCGAACGCCAGCGATCCGACGTACTCCAGGAGCGCCGGCTGCTTCGCCCCCGCGTCAAGGGTCAGCTCATGCCGGAAGCGGAAGGCGTCGATACCGACGCGCTGCTCGATGAACGTGCGTACACGCAGGCCGCTCGTGTCGTCCGCCTGCTCGATCTCCAGGCCCAACGCCTCGTCCGTGCGACGCTCCCGGTGCGCGCGATAGCGGAGCCTGCGCCCCGGGGCTCCGTCCACGTGCCGTTTGCCCGCCGTGCCCACGCGCCCCTCACCCGAAGCCTCCAGCCCGACCAGCGGCACGAATCGCTCGGTGCCCGAACCGCCTTCGAGGAACGACGTATCGCCGATGCCGAGCCCGACGATCCGTACCGGCGCGTCCGGCGGGGCCTCCAGATCGAGCCGGCATCGGGAACCGGACAGCGAGGTGCGGAGCAACTCAGTCCCCTTTCGGGCAGTAAGCGTTTTCTAGGCAAACTACTACGGCGACGAGTCGGACGCCATACATACCTGCCAGCCATAAGTCCCAAGGTGACTTCAGCAGCGCCCTTGCGTTGTGCCGAGCTTGCTCCTTAGTATCCGATGAACGCTTTCTACTGGAGGCAGCGGTGACAGACCTCGGCACGCAACCGTCGACGGTGGCCAATCCGGTTCTTCCGGGCTTCCACCCGGACCCGTCCATACTCCGGGTCGACGGCTACTACTACATCGCGACCAGCACGTTCGAGTGGTTTCCCGGCATCCGGCTGCACCGCTCGCGAGACCTCGCGCGCTGGGAGCCGATCGGGTTCGCGCTGACCGACCCGGACCGCCTTCCGCTGCGGGGGGTGCCGGACTCCGGCGGGGTGTGGGCGCCGTCGCTCAGCCGGCACGGCGGCAGATTCTGGCTGACGTACGCGGTCGTCCACACGACCCGGGGAGCGTTCCGCGACCTCGACGTCTTCGTCACCACGGCCGAGTCGATCGACGGGCCGTGGTCGGAGCCGATCCACGCGGGCTCCGGAGGCTTCGACCCCTCGCTCTTCCACGACGAGGACGGCCGGCACTGGCTGGTCAACATGAGCTGGGACGCTCGCCCCGACCGCGCGAGCTTCGCCGGGATCGTCCTGCAGGAGTTCGACGCGGAGCGTGGCGGGCTCGTCGGACCGCGACGGCTCGTGTTCGCGCGCGACGAACTCGTCGAAGGGCCGAACATCTACCGGCGCGACGGCTGGTACTACCTGATGCTCGCTCAGGGCGGGACCGGCTGGAACCACGGCATCCTGATGACCCGGTCGCGCGAGCTCACCGGGCCGTATGAAGCCGACCCCGCGGGCTCGCTGCTCACCTCGAGGGACGATCTCGCAGTCCGCCTGCAGAAGGCGGGCCACGGAGAACTCGTCGAGACGCCGGACGGCCGGTGGTACCTCGTGCATCTGGCCAGCCGGCCGGTGCCGACCCCGCGCGGCCGCCGCTCCATCCTCGGGCGGGAGACCTGCATCCAGCAGGTGGAGTGGACGGCCGACGGCTGGTTGCGGCTCGCCCAGGGCGGGCACTGGCCCGCGGACCGGTTCACCCCGCCGCGCCTCTCGGCGGATGACCCCGCGGCGGGCGCCCGGGACGAGGACACGACCGGCCCGATCGACGTGCGTCGCGACGACTTCGCCGGGCCGCGGCTTTCTCAGCACTGGCAGTCACTGCGTGAGCCGATCGCGGAGGACTGGGCCTCGTTGCGGGAGCGCCCGGGCTGGTTGCGTCTGCGCGGGCGGCACAGCCTGCAATCGCGCTTCGGCCAGAGCCTGCTCGCCCAGCGGCTCACCTGCACCCGCGCGAAGGTGTCGACCCGCGTGCACTGCACGCCCGAGCAGCCGGGTCAGCGCGCCGGACTCGTGTGCTGGTACAACGTCACCGGCTACTACTACCTCGCGATCGCACACGACGAGGCCGGCCGACACCTGGTGCTGTGCGCGTGCGACGGGGAGGCGTACACCGAACAGCGCGTGGACCTCGACGTGTCCGCGTGGCCGCAGGTGCACCTGAGCGCCGTGTTCGAGGACGCCGTGCTCGCGTTCTCGGTTTCGCCGGACGGGTCGGCCTGGCTACGAGTCGGCCCCGTGCTCGACGCGGGCATTCTCTCCGACGACCACGGTCCGGTGCTGCGGTTCACCGGCGCGTTCGTCGGCGTCGCCGCGCAGGATCCGCTGACCGCTTCGTGGACGGCCGACTTCGCCTACTTCCGGATGGAGACGGAGAGCGGGTCAGACTGCTGATCAACACCGAGCGGGCGCCGGTCCGTACGGCTCGGCGCCCGCATCGCGAGCTACTTGATGGCGCCGAGCGTGACGCCCTTCTTCCAGAAGCGCTGCATCGCGATCATGAACAGCGCGAGCGGGATCACCGACAGCAGAGCCCCGGTGATCAGCATGCTGGTTCCGTCTACGCCCGAGCCCATGAGCTCGCGCTGGCCGCTCCAGTCGTACAGCCCGAGGGCGAGCGTCCAGTTCGCCTTGCCCGCGCTGCCGAGCATGGTCAGCGGCAGGTAGAAGCCGTTCCAGCTGGAGACGAAGGCGAGCAGGAAGATCGTCGCGGCGCCGGTGGACATCAGCCGGACCACGATCGAGCCGAAGATGCGCAGTTCCCCGGCCCCGTCGATGCGCGCCGCCTCGAGCAGTTCGACCGGCACGGCCCCGTCGACGTAGACCTTCGCGAGGTAGACGCTGAAAGGGTTGATGCACGCGGGGATGATCACCGACAGCGGCGTGCCGACCAGCCCGACCTTCGCGAACAGCAGGTAGAGCGGGAACGTCAGCAGCGCGCTGGGCAGCAGGAACGAGCCCACGACGGCCGCGAAGATGTACTTTCGGCCCCAGAAGCGGTAGCGCGAGAGGCTGTAGCCGGCGGCGAGGGCGATCAGCGTGCCGACGAACGCGCCGCTCCCGGAGTACACGGCGGTGTTGAGCATCCAGCGGTAGAAGTAGCCGCCGTCGTAGGAGCCGATGTCCCTGAGGTTGCGCCACAGGTTGAAGTGCGCGAACCACAGGCCGTTGGTGTTGTAGAGGTCTGACTGGTTCTTGGTGGCCGAGACGATCAGCCACCAGATCGGGGCGACCGAGTAGATCACGGTCAGCGAGAGCCCGAGGACGACCAGGAGGTTCGGCGAGCCGCGGCGGCCCTTGGCCGGGGGCTTGCGCGCCGTGGCCGACGCGGTGCCGCGAGCAGCGGGAGAGGGGACAGTCCTTGCGCTAGTCTGCGCGGTCATGGCTGCGGCCTGTTCGTGAACTTGTAGTAGAGGAAGGAGAGCACGGCGATCACCGACGCGAGGATCAGCGAGAGCGCGGCCGCGTAGTTGTAGTTGTCGCTGCTGAACGCCTGGAAGTAGATGGCGAGTGTCGGGGTGTAATCACTCGTGATCACCTGGGGCACGAAGGAGCGGAACAGCAGCGGCTCGGCGAACAACTGCAGCAGGCCGATCATCGAGAGCATCCCGGTGAGCACCAGGGCACCGCGCACCATCGGAACCTTGATGGACCGGGCCACGCGCAGTTCGCTCGCCCCGTCCACCCGGGCCGCGTCGAGCAGTTCCGGGTCGAGGCCCTGCAGCGAGGCATAGATGATCAGCATGTTGAAGCCCAGCCCGTGCCAGGTGAGCAGGTTGCCGATGGACGGCCACATCGCGCCTGCGGAGAAGAGGTTGAGGTTCCAGCCGAAGAACTGCGCCAGCGGGGTGAGCGGGCCGACGTCCGGGCTGTAGAGGTAGATCCAGATCAGCGTCGCGACCACGCCGGGGATCATGTAGGGCACGAGCAGCCCGATCCGGAAGATCCGGGCGGTCTTGGCCTTGACCGCGTCGAGCAGCAGGGCGACGAGGAGGCTGAGGCCGAGCATGACGGGGACCTGGACCGCGGCGAACACGGCCACCCGCAGCACCGAGAGCCAGAAGTCCGAATCGGTCAGGCCGCGGCTGAAGTTCGCGAAGCCGACGAAGACCGAGGTCTGGCCGCCGAGGCCGAGCCCGGAGGAGCGGATCGCGTAAAGGCTCTGGTCCACCGCGTACCCGACCGGGATGATGAACAGCGCGATGAACCCGAGCACGAACGGCAGGCTGAAGGCCGCTCCCTTGAGCGACTGGGCGGTGCGCCAGCCGGCCCGGCGCCGTCGCGCCTCGGCCCGGCGCGGGCGTGCATCCGCGGCGATGGGGATGGACATGCGGGATTCCTTCGACAGGGGTGCGGTGGACGGACGGTTCCGGCGCCCCGCCCGCCCGCGTGCGGACGCGCGGGCGGGGCGCCGGATCTCAGGCGGGTCGACCGGCTAGCTCTTGCTCGCGTCGATCACGTTGATCCCGCTGGACTTGAGGTCGCTCACCGTCCACTGCTGCAGGTGCTGGAGCATCTGGACCACGGTGATCTGCTTGGTGATCACCTTGGCCCACCAGTCCGCGGCCTCCTGATACATCGCCGTGTAGTCGGGGCCGAATACCCAGCCACTGACTCCTTGGGTGGAGGCCTTCTCCGCGACGGCGACCGCCTCGGTGTAGTTGCTGCCGAACAGCTGCTTCGAGACCAGGGCCGGGGTGTACGAGGCGGCGTCGGCCACCGCGGGGAACGTCGCGGAGCCGATGGTCGGGCTGGCCGCGATCTTGATCGAGTCCGGGTTGGTGGAGAGCCAGTTCGCCGCCTCGACGGCCTGCTTCAGGTGCTTGGTTTGCTTGGCGATGTAGGTCGTGCCCGCCGCGCCCACCGAGCCTGAGGCGCCGGTCGAGTAGCCCGGCACGGGCGCGGCGGCCCAGTCGCCGAAGGAGAGCTTGAAGTTCTTCACCATGCCGTTGGTGGACCAGAGCCAGATGGCCCGGGTAGCGGTCTGGCCCTTGTCGTAGATCTGCTGGAAGGCGGCGTAGTCCTGCACGGTCTGGGTGGAGATCGCGTTCTCGTCGATCAGGTCCTGGATGACCTTCGCGGCCTGCAGCGACTGCTGGCTGAGGAAGTCGATCTTCCACGAGTCGCCGTCCACCGAGTACCAGTGCGCCCCGGCCTGCCAGGCCTGGTTGACCAGGGTGGAGGGGTCCTCGCCGGCGAAGTTCGTGATCTTGACGCCGTGCGCGGCCAGGATCTTGCCCTGGCTGATGAACTGGTCCCAGGTGGTCGGCGCGCTCAGCCCGTACTTCTTGTAGATGTCCGTGCGGTAGACGAAGAACTCGGGCGCCAGGCTGTTGGGCACCGCGTACTGGCGCCCGTCGAGCGTCACGTCGTTCCACGCGGCGGCGAGGTACGAGCTCTTGTCCGCGGCGAAGTACTGCGAGATGTCGGCGATCGACCCTTCGGCGACGAGCGGGGTGAGCCAGGACTGGTCGCCGTTCTGCAGGTCCGGCGCGTCACCGGCGGCGATCGCGTTGCGGTAGCCGGTCAGCGCGTCCGTGCCGCCCTTGATCTCGGTGTACTTGATCTGGATGTCGGTGTGGGTCTTGTTGAACAGCGCCACCTGGGCCGGTATGCCGGGACTCCAACCCCAGTAGGTGACGACCACGGGGCCCGAGCCCTGCGCCGACCCCTGGCTGCCGCCGCTGCACGCGGTGCCGAATGTCAGGGCGGCGACCAGAGCGGCTGCCGCCGCCCCGGTCCGTATCGTCGCAGTCCGTCTCATTGCCATGTGCGCTCTCCTTCGAGCGTGCGGGGCGCTGCGCTTTCCGTCACGGCGGACGGCAGCGGAGCAAGGCCTGGGGCGAGGGGATAGAAAGCGTTCCTCTATAACCCTGCCGCCTAGGCCGGGGCGCTGTCAACCACGATGTGCAACAATTCGGGTAGCAAGCGTTGATCTAGGCACGACGTGCAGTGGGAAGCGGGACACATATGTCTGTGGCCGAGGGCGCCGGCGAGGGCCGGTCCAACGGCAAGGCCGTCAAACGCAAGCCCCGCAGGCGCGAGGAGCCCGGCGGCCAGGCGGCAACGCTCATGGACGTCGCCGCGCACGCCGGGGTCTCCCTGGCCACGGTCTCGCGGGTGCTGGCCAACAACTACCCGGTGGCGCAGTCGACCCGGCAACGCGTGATGCGCTCGATCCGCGAGCTGAACTACGTGGCCAACACGCACGCGCGGGCGTTGGCGGGCATCACCACCAACACCGTGGCCCTGGTCCTCAAAGACATCCGCGGCGCCTCCTTCGCCGCCGCGATCCACGGAGCGGAGGAGGAGGCGGCCCGCCGCGGCTGGCTGTGCCTGGTCTGCTCGACCGGGGGCGATCCGGAGCGGGAACTGGCCGCGATCCAGCTCATGCGGGAGCAGCGGGCGTGCGCGGTGGTGCTGATCGGCGGCGTGGTCGAGAGCGAGGAGTACCTCGAGCGGACGGCGGAGATCGCCAAAGCCCTGGACCAGGCCGGATCGCGCCTCGTGCTGTGCGGACGCCCGCCCCTGGGTCCCGACACGCCCACCACCGTCGTCGAGTACGACAACGAGGCCGGGGCCTACACGGCGACCGCGCACCTGCTCGCGCAGGGCCACCGGCGGATCCTGTTCCTCGGCGGCGACCCGCAGATGACGACGAGCCTCCAGCGGCAGACGGGGTACCGCCGCGCGCTCGAGGATTTCGGAGTGGCCCCGGATCCCGCCCTGCTCGAGACGACGCTCGCCTATACCCGCGGCTCGGGATACCGCCGCACCGCGGACCGCCTCGCCGGCGGCCGCGACTTCACCGCGGTGTTCGCCGAGACCGACGTGATCGCGACCGGCGCGCTGGCCGCGCTGACCGACGCGGGCCTGCGGGTGCCGGAGGACGTCTCCCTGGTGGGCTACGACGACATCGACGTCGCGGTGGACCTGCGTCCCCAGCTGACCACCGTGCACGTTCCCTACGAGGAGCTCGGCCGGACCGCCGTACGGCTCGTACACGAACACCGACAGCGGCCGGACGAGAACGTCGGGCAGTACGCGATGATCGGCACGCACCTGACGATCCGGCAGAGCGTCGCCCGCCACACCCCGGCCGGCTGACGCGATACCGTCAGGCCGCGCGGTCGAACAGGGCCGGGTCGACCGCGTGCACCAGTTGCTCTCCGCGGACATAGCGCGCCAGCTCCTGAAGGGCCATTTCTGCGAGCCGGTGCAGTTCGACGCCGACCGCGCCCGCCATGTGCGGAGTCAGGACGACGTTGGGCAGTTCGTAGAGATCGCTGTCGGCGGGCAGCACGTCCGGTTCGGTCACGTCCAACACCGCGTTGATCCGCCCGCTGCGCAACTCGTCGAGCAGGGCGTCCTGGTCCACCAGTGCGCCGCGCGCGGTGTTGATCAGGGTCGCCCCGTCCCGGATTCGGGCCAGCCCGCGACGGTCGATCAGGTGCCGGGTCTCCGGCAGCGACGGGGCGTGCACACTCACCACGTCCGCCACGGCGAGCAGCTCGTCGAGATCGACGAGCCGGACGCCGAGCAGCGCCGCCTCAGCCGGGCTCAGGTACGGGTCGCTGACCAGAACGTCGAGATCGAACGGCCGCAACAGCTCGATCACCCGACGCCCGATCCGGGACGCCGCGATGACCCCGACCGTGCGGCCGAAGTTGCCGTCCCGGGGGAACTCGAGCTCGCGGTCGACGTACGCGCGCCGCTGTCGATACAGGCGCTCCGACCGGTGCACGCCCTTGTTGGCGAGCAAGATCATCGCCAGCGTGTACTCGGCCACGGGCAGGGCGTTGGCCTGCGCCGCGCTGGACACGGCCAGCCCCCGGTCCCACCACTCCGCAGATATCAGCCCCTTGACTGTTCCTCCGGTGTGGATCACCGCGCGCAGCCGCGACGCGACGCCGAGCAGCGAGGCGTCCAGAACAGGCGTACCCCAGCCGGTGACCAGCACCTCGGTCTCGGCCAGTCGGGTTCGGGCCTCGGCGGTGCCGAAGTCCGCGAGCACCTCGTCGAACGAGACCGCCGCGATCGCGCGCAGTTCGGCACGCTGCGCTTCGGTGAACAGGTGGCTCAGCAGGTGCGGGGACATCGCCAACGTGGTGACGGGTCGGCGCATGTTCATATGATGAGCACTCCGGCTTCGTGGAAGAACGGATATCTGCCCCGCTGCCGTACCAGTGGCACGGGTAGATCGCGCTGAGATAGTAAGCGCTTATCTGGAGAGTAGCCTCTCGGCCGAGCGCACGCCAGCCTTCAGTCCGACCGGGCCGCTCCCCCGCGCTCGAGCCACCGCGCCGCACCCGAGCTAACCCACAGTTCAGAGGCTTAATGATGTGGCGATCAGGAAATCGAAGACCCGGAGGCCCTTGTCGGGCCTGCTGCGCCGCCCTATATTCCGGTCCGGAAAGCGCTATCCATGCCTGCCCGTCACCCCATCCCGTTCAGGGAAGGACCCACCCTCGATGTCCTCGTACCGAACACCGACGTTCCGCGCGTGGCTCTCCGTGCTCGTACTGCTCGCGCTGGGCCTGGCGCTCGGCCGCGCCGTTCCGGTCGCGCACGCCGACGCCCGGCCGCCGAGCATCATCAACCCGGACTACGACCACAGCTGGGACGACTACACGGTCAAGAGTTCCGCCGGATTCACGCATCCCGGCATCCTCCAGGACCGCACCCAGCTCAACACCATGCGCGACATGGTTCAGCAGGGCTATGAGCCCTGGGCCGGCGCCTTCGCCAGCTTCCGCAAGGACCCGTACACCTGGCTCGACTACACCCCGCGCGGCCCCTCGGTCAGCACCGTGCCGACCGGCGCCGTCTACGGGCTGGTCGCCGACTCCAACGCCGCGTACGACCTGACGCTGATGTGGTACATCACCGGCGACGACCGCTACTCGGCCAAGGCGATCGGCATCATCGACAGCTGGGCGACCACGATGACGACGCCCTCGACGGACTGGATCCGCGTCGGCACCGCGCTCGACAAGATGCTCGCCGCCGCCGAGATCCTGCGGTACACGCCGTCCTCCGGCTGGACCGACGCGGAGACCGCGGACGTCGAGAGCTTCGCCGCGCTGCTGCTGCCCACGGTCGACACGAGCAGCCGCTTCATGAACCAGGAGGGCTACTCGATCGCCGGGACGCTCGCCGTGGCGGTGTTCGACGACGACGCGACGCTCTACGCGACGGCGATGGACCGGGCGAGCGTCGGCGAGAGCACGAGCCCGCTCACCGACGTCGCGATCTCCAAGCAGATCTGGTCCACCGGCCAGCTTCAGGAGATGGGCCGCGACCAGGCGCACGCCGACGACACCCTCGCCACGCTGAGCCTGATCGCGCAGACCTCGTACATCCAGGGCACCGGGCCGTCCGGCGGCATAGACCTGTTCTCCTACCTCGACAACCGCCTGCTCAAGGGCGCCGAGTACTTCAGCACCTTCAATCTCGGGCATTCGGTGACCTGGTCCTCCACCGATCCGAGCGGCAACGCCGGCTACTACTCGACCATCGCCGACGGCGGACGCGGCCAACTCGCCTACGCTGACATCGTCTACGACCACTACCGTTGGCTCGAGCACGTGCCGGACAGCGACATGCCGTACCTGGCCAGAGAACGCCAGATCCAGCTCACCGGATCGGCGAGCGACGACTTCCCCGCCTACTCGGCCATGATCTTCACGCCGATCCAGGGCAGGCAGCACGTCCCGCCCGTCGGGCCGCCGCTGGAAGAGTCGAACCCCACCGTCTCCTCGGCCTTCGACCGCATCTCAGGCGCCTCCTACACGGCGACCGACGGCCCCGACTTCGTCTACTACTCCGACTCCGACGGCACCCGCAAGATGCTCGCCGATGTGTTTCCCAACCAGTGGGCCGAATACGACGGCATCGACTTCGGGACGCAGGGCGCTGACACCTTCGTGATCAGCGGCGGCGGCAACAGCACGGTACCGGCCAGCGTCGACATTCATCTCGACTCGCTGACCGGCGAGATCATCGGCACCGGCTACATCCAGCCGACCGGCTGGTACACAACGCTGGCGACAACCGCGACGAAGCTCAACCAGACGGTCACCGGCGTGCACAGCATCTTCCTCCAGTTCCACGGCAGCTCGAACGTCTACGGATACCAGGGAGACGTGGACTGGTTCGCCTTCGCGCACGGCTCCTCGCAGGCGCAGAACGCCGCGGCCGCGGCCGACTCCGCGACCGGGGCGAGCACGGTCTCGAACGGCAGCGGCGGCACCGCGGTCTCGCTCTCCGACGGAGCCGCGCTCGGCTATCGCGACATGGACTTCGACGACGGCTCGCTGCAGTTCAAGACCCGGATCGCGAGCACCTCGACCGGGACACTCTCGCTGCGCACCGGCAGCGCGACCGGACCCGTCGTCGCCACGTACGCGATTCCCGACACCGGGGGCACATGGCAGACGGTCGAGCGCAGCATGCTTCCCAGCGCGATCCAAGGCCGCAACGATGTCTACCTGACGTATGAGGGCACTGCCGCGCTGAGCCTCGACACATTCACCTTCGCACCCGGAATCGCGCCGTTCCAGCAGACCGAGGGCGGCTCCTTCTACGACACGGTCAGCGGACAGGCCAGGGCGCAGCAGCGGCCCGACGGCACGTCGTTCGCGGTCTTCGACCATCCGGAGACCACTACCACGCTGACTTACGAGCCGGTGAACTTCTCCTCCGGCGCGAGCACACTCGCCTTCACCCTGGCGAGCCGGCACGGCGGCACGATCACGCTACGCCTGAACGATCCGGCCAACACGCCGATCGCCACCGTCGAGGTACCGCCGACCGGCGGACCTGGCAGCCTGCGCGACGTCGATCTGGATCTGACGAAGCTCAGCACACAGCTGACCGGCAGCCAGATGGTCTACTTCGACTTCACCGGCGTCGACACCCTCGCCTCCTTCCAGCTCGATCCGCTCAACCGGGACGCCCCGCAGCTCACCGGCAGCCCGGCGATGCCGGACCGCTGGTTCGTCGGGCAACCGCTGACAGTCCGGATGGATTCGTTCGACGCGGACGGCCGCTCGGTGACCGTCCGGCCGTACGCGCTGCCGGCGGGCGCGGTCTACGACAAGGCGTCGAGCACCGTCACCTGGACCCCGACGGCGGCGCAGGTGGGCAGCCAGCAGATCCGCATGCTCGCCGACGACGGTACGACCCTGCGTCTGTATACGTATCCGGTCACCGTTTCCACCGACGCGACGACCGCTCTGAACGACGAGGTCTCCGCGGTGGGCGACACCTCGGGGTACACCTCGCGCAGCGCGGCGGGCTTCGCGAGCGCGGTCGCGGACGCGAAGGCAGAGATCGCGTCGGCCAGCAGCACCCTGCTTCAGCAGGTCGGGTATCTGGACGCGGTGGACGCGGCGGCGGCCCGGCTGCGCGCCCCGATCGCCACGGCGGCCGACGGCCAGATCGACACGCTCAACACGGCGACGGTGCTCACCAACACGATCAGCTACTCAGGCGTCCTGAACGACCAGCAGGCCGGACTGCCCGCGTTCGACGGCGATCTGACCACGTTCGTCGACCTGAACCTGTCCGCCGGCCTGGTCACCGCGGACTACGGCTCAGGCAGCGGCGTGTACCTGACGCAGATCCGCGCCTATCCGCGCGCGGGTCAGACGGCGCGGCTCAAGGGGGCACTGTTCCAGGGTTCGAATGACGGGTCGAACTGGAACACCCTCGCACAGATCGGCTCCTCGCCCGTCAACGGCTGGAACACATTCACCGTCTCCGATCAGAGTCCGTACCGGTACCTGCGGTTCAGCAGCAACGGGCACGCCGATGTAGCCGAGATCGAGTACTTCGGCGACCGCATCGACAAGTCCCAGCTGGAATACGGACTCGGGCACGCCGCCCTGCTCGACCCGACGGCGTACACCGCGTCGAGCTGGCAGGCCGTCGCCGCGGCCGTCAGCGCCGGGAACGCGTGCGACTCCGCGGCGGACAGCACGCAGGCGCAGATCGACAGCGCGTACGCGGCGATAGACTCCGCGATCGCGGCGCTCGTGGCGTCCTGACCGCTGTCCCGGGGTGCCGGGTGGCCGCCGCGGACAAGGCGGCCGCCCGGCACGGTGGCGACACGGTGATCGACATGGCGCGAGACACGAACGGGCTTCCGACGCTGGGGGCGATCGCCCGCGTCGCGGGTGTGTCGATCTCGACCGTCTCGAAAGTGCTCAACGGGCGGCCCGACGTCGCGCCCGACACGCGTAGACGCGTAGCCGACCTGTTGGACCAGGCGGGCTATCGCACGGCGGGCGGCCAGGACACCCGGCGCCGCGCGCAGGGAACGCTGATAGAGGTCGTGGCGAATCGCCTCGACGAGATACCGACCTCGAAACTGCTGCGAGCGGTGTGCCTCGAGGCATCCGCACGCGGCGCCGGCGTCATCGTCACCGATGTCGAGCCGGACGACCGCCGGTCGGGCGGCTACCGTTGCCCTCCGCGCCGATGGCTCGACGCGATGAGTCTCCGGGGCGCCGAAGCGGTCATCAGCCTTCTGTTGGACTTCTCCGACGGCCAGTGGGAGTACTTCGAAGCACACGCGATCGCGGCGTGCACCATCGGAACACTCGAAACACGGCAGCTGGAAGTTCGCGGCTGCGCGGTCCAGGTGGACGAGCGGGCCTTCGGCGCCGCCGCGGCGCGGCACCTGCTCGGCCTCGGGCACACGCGCGTCGCTGTCGTCGCGGGCCCCGTACGGGTGGCAGCGGATACGCGCTTGGTTCAAGGCTTCCGCGAAGCGATGCTCGCGAGAGGACTGCGCACTCCCGACGAGTACGTGCTGCGCATCTCCCCCGCCGAAGGCGACATTCACAGCGCCACGCTCGGATTGCTCGCACTGCGCACGCCGCCGACCGCCATCGTGTTCGCAAACGGCCGGACGGCGCTCGTCGGCCGCAATGCCCTCACGTCCGCGGGCCTGCGCGTTCCGCGCGATGTCTCGCTCATCTGCTGCGACGGCCTCCCGGGACTGAGCTCGAGTACGCCGTATCCACCATTGACCACCTTGGTACAGCCGCTCGGCGAGATGGCCAGAGCCGCGATCGACCTGGCGCTCACGGGGCAGCGGGACGTGAGGGTGGTCGACGTCCCGCCGCACCTTCTGTCGCACGGCTCAACAGCGGCGCCCCCGCTTTTCGGGCCCCTCGGTCAGTAGCCGGATTCGAACGGTCCGACCCAGGTCGGCAACCAGTTCTGCGTCGAGCCTTCATCGGCGGTCCACTGAATGACGTCGCTGCCCTCAGTGGTGACGTTGCCGTTGTCCAGGTTCTTCCCGCTCATCTGATTCGTCAGCGTGAAGTAGCCGCCACTCGTGGCCACGATGTCCCACTGTTGCGTCGTACCCGCGTTCGCGGTCCACTGGACCACGGCGCTGCCGTTGGTGGACACATCGTCGTTGTCCAGGTTCTTCCCGCTCATCCCGTTCGTCAGCGTGAAGTACCCGTTGCTGAGCGGAACCGCGGTCCACTGCTGCGTCGTGCCCGCGTTCGCGGTCCACTGCACGACGGCGCTGCCGTTGGTGGACACATCGTCGTTGTCGAGATTCTTCCCGCTCATCTCGTTCGTCAGGGTGTAGATGCCGTGGGGAAGCGGCCCGGCCGCCAGCGCGTGCGTCAGCGTTCCGAAGCCGAGTTGGTCGAACCCGCCGCTCGTGCTGCCATAGTCGCCGCCCCCGCCCTCCGGCCCGACCAGGGTGGCGTAGGCCGTGGTGTAGGGGGCTGACAGCCCCTTGAGCGCGACATAGTGGTTGTAGATCAACGCCCAGCACGGGCGGATGTTGCCGCGGCTGGACGAGGAGATCGTCGTCTGCGAATTCAGCGTGGCGCAGTCTGTACCGTCGTACCAGCTGTACGTGGTGTACGAGACGTCGTTGCCGAGGTTGTACTTCGCCAAGTACTCGCACATCTTGAGAACCCGGTCGTTCTCGTAGCCGAACAGGTCGATTCCCTGGTTCCACGCCATCTGGCAGAACGCGCCGACGAGCGCCACGTCCAGCATGGCGTGACCCTGGTCGCGCCCGCTCTCCTGGCACTGGGCCGTTCCGTCCGAGTAGACGTAGGGAGTCAGGTTATTGATCGCCCCGTTGCCGGCCCCGCTGTAGAAGTAGTCGATCGCCTGGTTCACCTTCGCGCTGTCGTCGCAGAGGATGCCGATCGCGAGAACCGAGCACATGTTGCACAGGTCCCAGTTCGCCCAGTAGTGCGCGATGCAGGCGCCGTTGTGGTTGACGAGGAAGTCGTTGTTCATCGGGTAGAAGATGTCGAGCATCATCGTCTGGAACGAGGCCAGATCGAACCCGGAGTAGTCGCGCATGATCTCGGCGGCGTTGGCGAACTGGTAGCCGTAGAGGCCGGCCGCCAGGTAGCCGTCGGCGCTGCACAGACTGATGGACTCCAGCGTGGACGCCCAGGCGTTGAGGATGTTGGCCGCGGTGTCCGCGTGCGCGGTGTCGCCGGTGATCTTCCAGTACAGGGCGTTCTGGTACGCGGCGGCGATGTCGTTGTAGACGCTGCCGTAGTTCTCGCCGCAACCCGAGCCCCGGATGATGGAGGACTGGGCGCTCGGCGTCCAACTGCTCGACGAGTGGGAGTTGGCCGCGAGTCGGTCCCAGGTCGCCTTCCACGGCTGGGCGCCCGCGCCGACCTGGGAGGCCATCCGGTTGAAGTCGGCTTGGGTGTGCAGCAGGCCGGGGTGCGCGTACGTCGTCGCGGCGGCGGCCGAGGGCGCGGCCTCGCGCACCAAGACCGGCGCGAGGGCGGAGGCGATACCCAGGCCGACGGCGCCGAGCACGGCGCGGCGGCTGAGCGGGTAGGTGGAGGCAGGGTTCTCATGGGGAGTCGTCATCGTTGACCATCTCCGTTCGGGCGCATCAGACAGGTGCGCGCGTTCCAGGGCAGCTGCGATGGAAAGCGCTTTCTAGCATCGTCGACCCGGCCTGCACGGCGCACAACGGCCGCACTCGGGCCGAAATTTTCGACGATCAACACGGCACTCGAACTCCGGCCGAGGCCGGACCACTCGGGTCCGACCCCGGCCGTTCGTGCGGGTCAGTGCCTCAGATCGTCGCCTAGCTCCAGGGGCTCGCGATGTACCAGCTGCTGTCCGCGGCCCAGTTGGTCGTGGTGTCCCAGGCCTTCGATCCGCCGTCGCTGGCGATGTAGACCACGTACTCGTAGTGCCGGATGTACTGGCTGGGGTAGTTCACGGATTGGAGCGAGTAGCCCTTGCCGCTGTTGCCGGTGGTCGGGCAGAACGTGGCGTCTTCGGAGAACAACGTGGTGCCGTCGTTCGGTTCGAGGTAGAGCTCGAAGTTGGAATGCCTGAGATACTCGCCCGATTCGTTCGCCGACTCGAACGACACGCAGGAGCTGTTGTAGAGGCCTGGCTCGACGATCCAGTCCGCGTCCGCCTTGTCCGTCGAGGAGCTGCTCGAAGTGAGTTTGGCGAGCACGACCTTGTCGTCGCTCGCATCGTGCTGGATGTAGTCGCTGGTGCAGCACGAGGTGCTGGCCTGGAGTGAGATCTCCGTGCCGGGGATGAACGCGCTGTAGTTCGCGGCGACGATGTTCGCCTGGACGGCGGCGTCGGTCGCACTCGTCGGGTAGCCGGAGACGATGACGCCCTCGTAGAACGTTCCGATGCTCCCGTTCGACTTGGTCACGCAGCAGTCACCGCCCGCACCGAGGGTGATCGCACCCTGCTTCACCATAGGGTCGTAGCCGCTGGGAAGCGCCCCGTCGTACATCGTGGTCAGACTGCCGGACTGCGCGTTGCCGCCCTCGATCGCCATCTCGGTCGAGCCGTTGTTCTTCAGCATCGCGGTCACGAACGAGTCGCCGAGGGCCTCCTGGCTGGAGTTCCACGAGTCGCTGCCGCCGGAGAACAGGCCGTCCTCGAGGTCTGCCTGCACCCAGGGTCCCGATCCGGTGCAGCTGCCGAACCAGCACTCTGAGCCGAAGTTGATCGCGTCCATCGCGCCGTCGCCGTCGGCGGTGCGGTCGGTCTCGCTGTTGCCGTAGTCGAAGCAGCACTTGGCGTTGTAGTGCTGGCCGCTGGTGACCATGTACTCGGCCTCCGGCGAACTGCCGGTGGGCACGCCGTTGGACGAACCGTTCACCCAGTACGCGTTGCCCGCGTTGATGTACAGCGCGTACGCCTTCTGGCCGTAGACCGAGATCGCCTGGGCGGTGGCGCTGGACGCGGTGTCCTCGCCGCCCGCACCGCCCGTGCCCTCGAACTGGAGGTCGTTGCCGTGCCCTGACTGGTCGTAGACCTCGGTGATCGTGCAGGTGGTGTCCGCGCAGAACGAGTCCTGCTCGGCGGCGTCGGCGGCGCCGCCCGCCGAGAGCACGCCGATGTCCTCGAAGGTGTCGTCCGAAGCCCGTTCGACCCGGTACAGCGCACCGTCGTAGGCGGCGTAGAGGGCTCGGGTGGTGCTGTGCGCCGCGACGCACGGAGTGCCGGCCGCGGCATAGATGTCGCAGGGTTCTTCGGTCGCGGCGTGCGCGGGCGCCGACGCGATGCCGAGCGTGACGGCGGCGAGCGCGATCGCCAGCAGGGCGACCAGCGGCACTCGTCGCCATCGACGGACCGTTGCGGGGTGGGACACGTTGAACTCCCTCGTCCAAGGTGAATCCGAATCGGGTGGTGGATGGCCCATTCCAAGTGGTATAAACCTTTGTTAGCGCTAACATCACTTAGGCCAACGGCCTGACTATCGCGGCCAACCGACGGGCCGTCAAGAGGTGGAACACGATTTTTTCGCGCAGGACAGGACATGCATCCTGACTCTTGACGCACGCCGGGCCCGGTTCTAGATTTCAACCCCGGTTGAATGCGGGAGGCCGGCCGAACTAACGGCCGGCCGGTTCGTCACACGACGTCCAACTGCAGCAGCAGCGGACTTGTGCGTGTCCGCAGGGTCGGCGCGACTTTCTCGAGCGTCGCGTCGAGTTCGTCGCGCGTGCCGATCGTGTGTGCCTCACAGCCGAATCCGGTCGCGATGGCCGCGGTGTCGACTTCGGGGAAGGCGTCCCACGCCCCGGTTCCGCCGGCCGCCACGGCGAGCCGGATTCGAACTCGTCGACCCGGTCGCCTTCGCCACGATCCTCCTGCGGATGACCATCTCCGGCCTGCAGTTCGACATGCTCGTCTCGGACTTCCGCCCGAGCCCGGCCCTACGCGAAGCCCCCATCGACTACACCGTGCGAGCGTTCCTGCGCGGCATCCAGCCCACCGACACGAAGGTCGCCCGGCTCCCCGAGGGCTACACCTACCCCGGGGTCATGTAGCCTCCGGCAGCAACAGTGCTGCGCTGCGCTGCCGGAAGCCACCGCGATGCACGACGTGCGCGCACCGGCGGTGTGCCACTCAGCGGCGCAGCGCGCGCCAGAGGGCGGGGAGGGCGAGCGCGGCGGCGGCGATCTTGAGGGCGTCGGTGAGCAGGAACGGGGTGATGCCGAGTTCGATCGCCTTGGCCGCGGTAAGGCGCAGGTCGATGGCAAGCCAGAGGGTGCCGACGACGTAGACGACGGCACTGCCGAGAGCGAGCGTGCCGACGGCGCTGATCGGGTCGCGGTCGCGGCCACGTTCGGCGAGGGCGCCGACCAGCGCTGCGGCGGCGACGAAGCCGAGGATGTAGCCGAAGGACGGGGCCGACCAGCCGTGCGTATGACCTGCGAACCAGGGAATCCCGGAGGCTCCGGCGAGGGCGTAGACGAGCATGGACACGCTGCCGCGCACCGTGCCGAGGCTCGCGCCGACAAGCAGGGCCGCGAGGGTCTGCAGGGTGAAGGGGACGGGGGTGAGGAAGGTGTGGATCTCGATCTGGGCGGCCAGGCCGGTCAGTCCGGCGCCCGCGAGGACCAGGGCCGCGTCGCGCAGGCGGGTGCCGGGGACAAGGTCCGCGAGGACGAGACGGGGAGCGTTCGGGGAGTGTGTCAGTGCTGTCATGGGGTCGTGCTCCTGTCAGGCGGCATTCGGTTCGGCGGCGACGAGCGCTTCAGCCGGCTTCGTGGTGGCCGGTGGCGCGAGGCGGAAGGTCGCGTAGTATCCGAGGCCTGCGATGGCGATGGTGATCAGCGGGGCGAGTGCGGCGAGGTTCCCGGAGGCGTGCTGCTCGGTGAGGTAGATGCCGATGGCCGAGGCGATGACCCACACGATGGCTCCGGCGGCCACGGGGCGCAGCCCGCTCTCGGCGATCTCCGGGAGTGTGCCCGCGTTCTTGCGGGTCACGGCGATGTAGACCAGCGCGATCGCGACCCAGGCGGTGACGAACACGCCCTGCCAGGCGAGCGCGGTGAGCAGGTAGCTGAGCACGTCAGTCAGCATGAACAGGTACGCGATCACGCCGGACGCGATGATCCAGACCCAGCGCGGCAGGTCGAGGCGCAGCACGCGGGAGGCGAAGGCGCCGAGGTTGGTGGAGGCGAGGTAGTAGTTGGCGGTGTTGATGCGGGTCTGGGAGACGAAGATGACCAGCAGGCCGAAGAATCCCAGAGCTTTGATCATCGCTTGGGCGACGCCGGTCTCGGTGCCGCCTTCGCCCCACGCGTAGACCAGGAAGACGCCGACGATTCCGTTGACGCCGAAGGTGAACAGGTAGAAGACCCACCCGAAGGTGACGTGGGTGTGGAACTTCTCGTCCTGCTCGCGGCCGTATCGAGCGTAGTCGAAGGTGTACATCATCATAATGTAGACACCCATGTAGATCAGGTACGCGGACAGCCAGCCGGGCATGCTGCCGCCGCCGAGGCCGTGCGGCCAGGTGTGCGGCGCGCCGACGCGGGCGGCGGTGGCGATCACGGCCGCGATCAGGCCGATCGCGTAGAACGGCAGCAGCCATCCGTTGAGTTTGTCGAGCCAGTTCTGCACGCCGCCGGCGACCAGCGGCAGGGCGTAGAGCACGACGGCGGCGTACCAGAGTTTGACGGGGCCGCCGAAGTAGCTCTGGAACGCGGCGGCGATGACCGAGCCTTCGAACACGGCGTAGTAGATGGCGGTCGCGGCGAAGATCAGCGTGGCGACGGCCGAGCCGAGCCTGCCGAACAACGAGCGCGAGAAGAGTTCGACGGTCAGGCCGGTGCGGGCACCGTACCGGGAAAGCACGGAGTTGATCGCGCCGTAGCTGGCTATCGACAGGGCCATGCCGATGAGCGTGTCGCCGATGCCGACCGCTCCGGCCGAGGCCACGGCGATGTAGAGCCAGAACATCGCCGAGAAGAGCGCCCACCAGGCCATGGTCAGCGACCATCTGCCGGTCCGTTCGCCCTCGGGCATCACGTAGTTCGAGTAGCTCGCCACACCGCCTCCTCGTCAGGGGGCCGACGGGGCTGGGCCGTCGGCCGGATGGCGACTAACGGTAGGTGGCGCTCGGAGGCTTAGGAATCGGCCTTCTGCACAATGAATCGGTCTCGGAGAGTGCTCAGTGCACTTCGGAAATGTGGCGGCAACACCCGGTTCACAGGACCCGGACGGCGAGCAGCAGGGTTGCTCTCACCTGGCCGTCCTGCAGGTCCGCGCCGAGCAGTTCCTCGAGTTTGCGAACGCGATAGGCGAGCGTGTTGCGGTGGATGTAGAGCTCCTCGCAGATCGCGGGGCTCGCACCGCTGTGCCGCAGGTAGGCCTCCAAGGTGCGCAGCAGCGCGCTGTCGCTGTCCTTCGTGAGCGGGGCGAGCAGGCGGCGGGCCATGCTGACGACGCCGGGGTGGCTGAGCGTGTCGACGACGGCGTCGAAGTTGAGCACCGGGGCCCGGCGGACGCCGGGGGTGCCGAGGGTGCGGCGGGCCAGGCGCAGGGTGAGGCCGAGCTCGGCGGCGTTCTCGGCCGTCGCGACGACGGCGCAGACCGCGGCGGACGGTCCGATCGCGGAGCGCGCGGCGGCGGCGAGCTGCTCGTCGGCCAGCGTCGCGCCCTGCACCAGGATCGTGCACAGCTCGGGCCCGTCGACGTATCTGATCTGCGGGAACTCCCCGGCGAGCACGACGCGGGCGCGCCAGGCGACGGAGCGCAGGTAGGTCGGCGTGCCGCCCGGAGTCGCCTCGATGACCATGATGCCGATGCGCTGGTACGGCTCGATCTCCGATTCGCGGGCGAGGCGGACGAGCTCCTCGGTGGGGATGGCGGCGGTGCCGTAGATGGCCTCGGCGAGCCGTCCGGTGTTGTGCGAGTGCGCGACCGCGCTGGAGCCGAGGGTGGTGCTCAGCTGCATGGACACGACGGCGGCGACCGGGCCGAGCAGCATCCTGATGTTCGGGGAGGTGGCCGGTTCCTCGACGACGAGCCGGAAGCGGTTCTTCTCGCTGCCCGGCAGGGTGAACTCGGTGCGTTCCGGATATGTCCCGGCAGGGCCCGCCGCGACCAGCGTCGCCCCGGTCGAGTCCTGTAGCGACACGCGGGCGCCGATGTCCGCGCTGATCCGGTGCAGCACGTCTTGCGGGGTGCCGCCGTTGGCGGCGAGCCGGGTGCACTCGTCGGCGAGTTCGGCGCCGCGGCGCACCGCGTCGTACCGCTCGGTGGCCAGCTTGTCCTGGGCGTCGCGCAGCACGGAGACGAACGGAACCTGCGGCGGGATCTCCAGCAGCGGCACGCCGTGCCGCTCGCAGGCGAGGATCAGGCCGACCGGCATATCGCGGTGCGCGGGTCCGAGGCCGAAGGCGAGCGCGGCGATCGGGACCTTGGCGAGGCGTTCGACGTAGGCGTCCCAGATCCGTGTGTCTGTGACGTTGAGCGCCATGCCCGAGGTCAGCATGACCGAGCCCGGTGTCAGGAAGGGGCCGGGGTCGATGGACTCGGTCGGCGCGCACCAGGAGATGCGGCGGCGCAGCGCGCCTTCCGCCCCGGGCACCCGCACTGTGATGCCGAGATCCGCGGCTTCCGCCAGATCCGATACGAACACAAGCCGATGATAAGGCACTGCGCCTTGTCTGCCCAGCCAGCTTTGGGCAGTGTGCCTAATGCCCTAGGACGCCGGGGCTCTCTACGGTGGAGCGCATGACCAGTCCCGCCGTTTTCATCAACTCCGACATGGGCGAGGGTTTCGGGCTGCACAGCTTCGGCAACGACGAGGCGCTGCTGGAGATCGTCGATGTCATCAACGTCGCCTGCGGCTTCCACGCGGGCGATCCCGATGTGATGGACCGGACGGTCGAGGCCGCCACCGCGCGCGGGGTGCGGGTCGGGGCGCACCCCGGGCTGCCGGACCTGACCGGCTTCGGCCGCCGCCGGATGGCGCTCACCCCGTCCGAGGTCGAGGCGATCCTGCTCTACCAGGTCGGCGCGCTCTGCGCGTTCCTCGCCAAGCACGGCGTGCCGCTGAACCACATCAAGCCGCACGGCTCGCTCTACGGCATGCTCGCCGGGGACGAGGAGTTGATGGCCGCCGCCGCGGGCGTCGCGAAACAGTTCGGCGTGCCGTTCTTCGGCCTGGCCGGTACCGCGCACGAGCGCGCGTGCGCGGAGGCCGGGGTGCCGTTCGTCGCGGAGCTCTACGTCGATCTGAACTACGACGGCGACGGCGGCCTGATCATCCAGCGTCGACCCGCGCCGACCGATCCTGATGCGGCGGCTGAACGGGTCACCCGCGCGCTCTCCGGCCGGCCGGTGCTCGCGGTGGACGGCACCGAGCTGGAGATCTCCTTCGGCAGTATCTGCGTGCACTCCGACGCGCCGAACGCCGTGGACGTGGCCGCAGCCGTGCGCGCCGTGCTGGACAATCCCCCGAACCACAGCTGACATCCCCGTCACCCGCCCCGGAAAGGCCCGCGCATGGCACAGATCGTCTCCCCGCTCCCCGGCGTGTTCTACACCAAGCCGGGACCGGACAAGGAACCCTTCGTCCAGCCGGGCGACCGCGTCGAGCCGGGGCAGGCCGTCGGGATGGTCGAGGTGATGAAGCAGTTCACCGAGATCCGGGCGGAGGTCGCCGGGACCGTGGTCTCGGTGAACGTGGCCGAGGGCGACACCGTGATGCCCGGCGACGTGCTCGCCGTCATCGACGAGGACTGACGAGAGAAAGCGCACCCGTGCACAAGCTCCTGATAGCCAATCGCGGCGAGATCGCCGTCCGGGTCATCCGGACGGCCCGCGCCCTCGGGATGGCCACCGTGGCGGTCTGCAGCGAGGCCGACCGCGACTCGCTCGCCGCGCTCGCCGCCGATGAGGCCGTGGTGATCGGCCCCGCGCCCGTCACCGCCAGCTACCTCAACCAGCAGGCGATCCTCGCGGCCGCGCACGCGACCGGTGCCGACGCGATCCACCCCGGCTACGGCTTCCTGTCCGAGAACGCGGACTTCGCCGAACTGGTGATCGGCAGCGGTCTGAACTGGGTGGGTCCGAGCCCTGACGCGATGAGACTGATGGGCGACAAGGTCGCGGCGCTGCGGGCCGCGAAGAGCGCGGGTGTGCCGGTGCTCGCCGGATCCGACGGCCCGCTGCCCGCCGAGGCGGACGACCATGCGGTGCTGCGGATCGCGCACGACATCGGCTTCCCGCTGGTGATCAAGGCCGCGGCCGGCGGCGGCGGGCGCGGCATCCGGCTCGTGCGCGCCGAGAAGGAATTCCTCGCCGCGTTGGATACCGCGCGGGCCGAGGCGAAGAGCGGCTTCGGCGACGACACGGTCTACCTGGAGCGCTTCGTCGAACGCGCACGCCACATCGAGGTGCAGATCCTCGGCGACGGCGTTGACGTCGTGCACCTCGGTGACCGCGACTGCACCATGCAGCGGCGTTCGCAGAAGGTCGTCGAGGAGGCCCCCGCGCCGCTGCTGCCCGACGCAGTGCGTGATCGGATCCGCGAATCCTCCGTCGCGCTGGCCAAGGCCTGCGGCTATGCGGGGGTCGGCACCGTCGAGTTCCTCTACGACCCGGCGCGCGAGGAGGCGGCGTTTATCGAGATGAACACGCGGCTCCAGGTCGAACATCCCGTCACCGAGATGATCACAGGGCTCGATCTCGTCGCCGAGCAGTTGCGGATCGCGGACGGAGCCCCGCTCGGCCGCACGCAGGCTGACGTCACGTTCACCGGCCACGCCTTCGAATGCCGGATCAACGCCGAGGACCCGGCCCGCGGCTTCTTCCCGAGCCCCGGGGTGATCACCAGGCTGGCCTGGCCGGACGGCCCGGGCGTGCGGATCGACGCGGGCTTCGCCGAGGGCTCGACCGTCACCCCGTTCTACGACTCGATGATCGCCAAGCTGATCGTGCACGCGGATACCCGCGGCGCGGCGATCGCGGGGATGGCCGCGGCGCTGGACCGGCTCGCGGTCGAGGGGATCGCGACCACGGTCGGCCTGCACCGGACCCTGTTCGCCCACCCCGCGTTCGGGCGGGTCGAGCACCACACCACGTTCATCGAGAACGCACCCGGCATCCTGGAGGTGAGCCCGTGAACACAGCGACAACCGTCGCGCCGCCGCCGACGGCCCGCTACACATGGGGCGGCGACGAGTTCCTGTTCGTCGAGATCGACGAGGCAATGAGCCTGGCGGCCAACCTGCGCGCCATGTCGATCGCCCGCGGCCTCGCGGCTCGCGATCTCGACGGCGTCATCGACATCTGCCCGGCGAACGCGTCGCTGCTGATCCGCTTCGACCCGGACGTCGTGGCACCGGACGCGCTGGAAGCGGCCGTGCGCGATCTGGAGGCCTCGGCGCGCGAGGCGGCGCACACCGTCCTGTCGACCCGGATCATCGAGGTCCCGGTCTGGTACGACGACCCGTACACGCGCGAGGTCGCCGCACGCTTTCGTGAGGGCTACCATCAGGACCCGTCCGGCACCGACCTCGACTTCGCCGCGCGGGTCAACGGCCTGGCCGACGCCGCCGAGTTCATCCGTCGGCACCACGAGCGGCCGTGGATCGTCTCGATGGTCGGCTTCGTCGCGGGCCTGCCGTTCCTGTTCCAGCTCACCGAGCGTGAGCAGCAACTCGAGGTGCCGAAATACCTCAGCCCGCGTACCGACACGCCGAAGCTGACGGTCGGCCACGGCGGCTGCTTCGGCGCCATCTACTCGGTACGCGGCGCAGGCGGCTACCAGATGTTCGGCATCGCGGCCGTCCCGATCTTCGATCCCGCGCAGGCGCTACCCGACTTCACAGACTCGATGGTCTTCTTCCGACCAGGCGACATCGTCAAGTTCGCGCCGGTCACCGAGGACGAATACCTGGCGATCCAGGCCGAGGTCGACGCCGGGACGTACCGGTACCGGATCGCGGACGTCGAATTCGACGCCGACCGGGCCGTGTTCGATCCCCTCGGCTACAACGACACCCTCCTCGGAGCCCTCAATGGCCGTTGACGTCCTGACCCCCGGCCTGGCCACCACGGTCCAGGACCGCGGCCGCTTCGGCTGCTACGACCTCGGCATCCCGCCCGGCGGCTCGCTCGACCAGTACTCGGCCGAACTCGCCAACGCCCTCGTCGGCAACACCGCCGGCGAGGCGCTGTTGGAGTGCACATACATGGGACCGACGCTGGTGACCGACACCGCAGTGGACCTCGCCGTCACCGGATCCGTGCAGGTCAAGGTGAACGGCGCCGAGCAGCCGACGTGGACGCGCCTTGCGCTGCGGCCCGGCGACGAGCTGAGCTTCGGCCTGATCACCGGGGGCGCACGTTTCTACATCGCCTTCGCCGGAGGCATCGACGTCCCGCTCGTCCTCGGCAGCCGCTCCACCTACCCGCTCGGCGTGATGGGCGGATTCCACGGACGCAAGCTCGAGGCCGGGGACAAGGTCCCCGTCGGCGCACCCACGGCCCCGCCGCCGCCCCTCGCAGAGCTCGAAGACCGCTTCCGACCGGTCTTCGCCCGCGAGCAGGAGGTCCGCATCATGCTCGGCCTCTACGACCACCGGCTGACCAAGGCCGGACTGGAGAACCTGACCGGCGCCGAATGGAAGCTCACCCCGGTCGCCGACCGCGCGGGACTGCGCTACGCGGGTCCCGGCGTGCAGTGGCGCGAGCGCGTACAGCCCTTCGGCGCGGGCTCCGACCCGTCCAACATCGTCGACGCCGGATACGCCATGGGCTCGATCCAGATCCCCGGCGGCACCCAACCCATCGTGTTGCACCGCGACGCCGTATCCGGCGGCGGCTATGCCATGGTCGCCACCGTGATCAGCGCCGACATGGACCTCGTCGCCCGCGCCGCACCCGGCACCGCCACCCGCTTCGTACCGGTGGACATGGACGCGGCTCTCGCCGCCCGCCGCGAACGAGCCGCCCTCCTGCACGCGGCGATCCGCTCGTTGGAAGGCTGACCGGCCTGCGGCAGCTCGATCGGGCCCTATGCCGTCTTGCCGACATCGCAACAGGTTCGCGGCGAGGACGGTCAAGCTGAGGGCGGCTTCGAGCGCTCGTCACTGTCAAATCTTTGCGGCCACGTCGTCTCAGCGAACGCGGGCCAGCCGGTCGATGAGCTCCGCAGAGTCGTCGGGAGCGAGCGCCTTAGCCCGGGCGTCGTCATACGCGTCAACAAAGCGGCTCACCAGCAGCATCGAGTTCCTCCCATCGCACCCGTGCTCTTCACCACGGAAGATCGACACTGAGCATTGGATCTGGCAGCTCGTGCGTCAGACGACCCCTGGGCCCGGCGGGCTTCACGACAAGGATCCGAAGAGCAAGCGCGGCCGATACATCCCCATCATGGAGGAGATCCGTCCGATGGTGCTCCGCCGGATCGAGGAAGCGGGCGGCGACCCGATGGCCCGGGTGTTCACCGGGCCCCGCGACGGCCGGATCTCTACGGCGGTTCTCCGGGACGCGACGCACTGGGACGAGGTGATCACCGCCCTCGGCTACGAGCATCTACGCCGCCACGATCTGCGCCACACCGGGCTGACGTGGATGGCCGACGCCGGCGTCCCCGTCCACGTGCTCCGGATGATCGCCGGACACGGAGATCTGGCCACGACCCAGCGGTACCTCCACCCCAGCCACCAACGACTCAAGGACGCCGGAGCGGCGCTCAACCGCTTCCTCACCGAGCCCTGGTCCCCAAATGGTTCCCAAAGCAGAACCCTGCAATTCCATCGGTAGCAACAGGTAGAGAAGCAGAAGCGGCCGGTGGCCTGGGATTTCTCCCAGGCCACCGGCCGCTTTTTCTAGTCGGGCTGACAGGATTTGAACCTGCGACCCCCTGACCCCCAGTTCGCCAGCTGGAGCGTTCCTGCACGTCAGACATGGTGTGCGCACGTGACTTCGCGCGCATCGCGAGTCGTCCGCCGCAGGTCGTTCATGATCGCGGATAGCGTGTGGTCCCCAAATGGTCCCCGACGCCCATGGCGTTCGCGCAACATTTTGGAACCGACGCGGAGCCCTGCAGGGCACCACTAGCTGCACCGCGACCATTCGAACACACCATGACTTGAGTGTGGGCCACAAATCCTCGGACCGCATCTCAACCAGCCAGTCATCCCTGCTGGCTACCGACAGGTGGATGTCGCGGCCATCAACCTGGGTGCCCAAGCGGCCAGTGACGCGCAGCAGGTGCAACGCCCGCAGGAGCCGCGAAGGATTAAAAGGGCTGCGTGCGTTCTGGCACCCATGGGGCGCTAACCTGCCGCTTACCTTATGGCGACCTAGGGTTGTGCAGCTCTTCAGCGCTACTTCTCCAACCGATCTTCGTGGAGTTGGACGTGGACACGCCGCCGCCGACAGACAATGGCACTTCCGGTAGGGGACAGGCGCACAGCGGCTTCCTGGGTTCCTCACTCCTGCGGCCTGAGCGGGCGGTTACAGACTGTGGGCTATGCCGTGCACTGGTGCGCGAAAGCGTTCAGGGCGTCGTAGACGGACTCGAAGGTCTGCGCAGTCGGCCACGGCCGCTGCTCAGCGGTACCGCTCCACGTGGGGTGCACGATCGCATAGGCGACGGCCGGCCATCCTGGCCCCCAGGGTTCGCGTGCATAGACGCGCACCAGGACGTCGTCGCTGCGGGCTGCCGCAAGCCACGCGGTCAGCACGCGCCCGGCAAGGCTGTGGTCCTCGGCGATCTCCCGGCCGAGCTCGGTTTCGATCTGCGTTGCACGCCGTGTGCCCTCCACGGATTCCCACGGGGCGTCTTCCTCGTTGTTCGAGGACGGGATCGCGTGCAGCATCGACGAGAGCGCCTCGAGCGTGCCCCAGTGTTCTGCAAGGGCGGCAAGGCGAGCGCGGTCGAGCTCGCTTACTCCGGCCGGGCGTCCGGCCAGACTGTCAGCGATTCGGGTTAGTGCGCCTTCCTGCTCGCCGATGGACCACGCGTCGCGGGCCTCGGCCGCCACATCGGCCGGCAGGATCTGCAAGAGGTGGTGCAGGCATTCCTGCTCGCTGTAAGGCATCCGGCCACGTTAGCGTTTCAGGTGCATGCAATGGCCCGGCAAGCACTACCGCCGCACTAGCGTGAGCTGGCAGCATTGCGAGATGATCCCTGGTCTTGAGAATGAACCGCTGGTTCCTGGCGAGGAACTGCTCGGACTCCCCGGGTTCTGGGCGGCGTACCTACTCTGGCTCGCCGAGGGCGAGGACTACGAGCCAGAGCCCGATGCGTTAGGCGTGGACGCCGCAGATGCCGACACGGCCTTCGAGCGGCTCACCGAGCCCGCTGCCTGGCCGGTCATCCGGGTACCGCTGGAGCAGGGCCACTGCATCTCGATCGTCTATCGCAACTTCGTCGAAGATGAGGGCATCGACTACTACCTGTCCCACCCCGAGTGGGATCGCATAGCCGCTCTGGCGAGCCTGGAGGGTCACTTCTCAGGTCCCGGCCTCGCGTGGCGGGAACTCATCTACGTCGCAAACCGCCCTGGTGATGGACCGGGGGTGACCGATCCGCACGCCCGCTTGCTGCTCCTGCTGCCTATCCTCGGCGACGACGAGTTGTCTGCAAACGCCGGAGCCACGGTCGGTTCCGCGCTGGCGAGCGTCGGCGTCCCGGCCGCTGCTAGGAACGAACTAGCCGAAGCACTTCTCGACCATCCCTACTGGGGCCGCGAGAAGTGGTACTACCCGAACAGCGATCCATCGCTCGCGGGCCGTTCCGAGGCTGACGAGGGTCAGATTCTTGTCTGTACTGGCAAGCACAGCCCGCGTGCCATCCCGTTCACTCTTTCGCCCAACCACAGAACTCTGCTCGCTCGTGTCCTTGGCAACATCGGCTAACCGTGCCTTGTAGCTGGCGACCACGAACACTGCCTTGTAAGAGCCGTACGGACCTCCATGGCGCTATCGGCGGCTCTCGACTGGTTCGTTCCCGTGCAGGTCGGCTGCCGTACGTTCTCGTCTATTGTAGGCTGCTGTCGGGCGTCTCGCTGACTTCCGGCTGACTTCGGCCATTGACACGAAGCCTCGGAAGACCCCGACTCTTCGATGCATGCCGAAGTCTCGGCTAGCCGCGGACGCGTCAATTCAGCTCAGGCTCGCGCGGCCGGCACCTCAGGCTGCGCTTGGCGTGCCTGGGCAAATGCATACTCCACGAACCGCGAGAACAACTCTGCTTGGTCCGGGGCAAAGGCTCGCTTGGGAACCACGGTCGCCTGCCTCCGTGTCGGGTAGAGCAGGAAGAACTCAGGCGTCTCCCGGATCTTGACGAGGCTCGCCCAGCCCATGACGCTGCGGTGCTCTCCGCCCTTCGTCTGCACATCCCAGGTCATGCCGTCCTCGGTGAGGGTGACGCCCACGCTCATAGTCTTCCGCTGCCGGTGCTGCCGCCTCAGCACAAGTCCACGTATCCACGGCTGCAGGATTCCGTAGAGCGTGCCTAGCGACATGGGCACGGTCATCGTCCACAAGGAAGGCGGCGACAGGTGCTTCGCAGAGCTGATGGCGTAGGCCGCTGCGAGTAGTAGGCCGATGGTCACGCCCACGGCCTGGGTTATCCTGTGCCCTCGCCGGAAGGCCGCGAGTATGCCCCGAGCGAACTCGTCAGCTTCGAGCTTGTAATCAACGTGGATGAACATAAACCCTTCCTAAGCTGCGGCGGCTATATACTGGCGGCTTCCATCTCGCGACGCAACCGAAACGGGACCGCTGGATCTTGAGCCCCTGACCACCTGTTTGCAAAATCCGTAGCAGCGGCCGTAGCTCGCGCGCGTCACGCTGACCTGCGCCCCCATGGCCCGCTCGCCGCGAGTGACCGTGATTGAGCGCTGCTACCGTTCCGTACGGGCACGCGGCGGGCACGGCACTGCACTGAGGTACAGCAGTTCGCTGTGCCACAATTCCCGGGTCTCCTCAACAGGCGCCGCCGGGGCGCCCGAGGCCTCGCGGCCGAACCGGTGGGAAAATGAGGCGGTCAGGAGGCAGCCGCACGCGTGGCACACGATCGGTGCCCTGGATAGCAGCCCACCGGAACCCGGCCCTTGCATGCGGCATCCACCTGACCCCCAGCTTCACCCACTATGCCGCTGACCAGCATGAACGAGGTGCGTCGGCTCGTCGCCTAGTTGACGCGAACTGCAGCCTATTCCATGGCGATAATGCTAGAGGCAGCGATTGCCCGCGCTGTCAGCTTGGTAAGCAGGGTATCCGCACCCGCGCTGACCTCCGGGCTAGTCAGAGCCTCGACGTGGAGTTGATCTCCCGTGAGTCCCCGTGAATCACGGTTCCATCGCCTCCTGACGGGCACGCATCGGGCATGGATCGGTTTTCCATTGCCTTGATGTAGCCCTGGGGCCGATCATGTTGACATGCCAGATGGGCTCGGATTCGCGATCGCCTTCCTGCCGGTGGTCATCGTGTGGTCAAAGTGTGTCACGCGAGCGACGGCGCATATCACGGCGGCTCGAGCCCGGATGCCGTGGGTGATTAGGAATCCAGTCCGCGCACTGGCGTGGTCCTGGCCGCTCATCCTGCCCTTCGACTCCATCCAGCTCGCGTGGCTGAGCTGGGCCGTACTCCTCGTACCGCCCGCCCTAGCATCTGCCCTCGTATTCGCGGAGCGTGCCGCGCGCCGGCGACGTGCCTGAGGCTTGCGCTTCGTCCCGAACTTGCGGCAACCCCCGGTCAAAGCGGGATATATCCGAACGGGCTACCTCGGTGAACGCCGGTTGGAACCGCTGAGCATCAGCCTGGTTGCTGTACCCCGCTGCTGTACCGACATCTGCGGGTGGTGCCTTCTCGGGCAGCCCGGTACTCAACCCGCGTCCTCCCACCCGCCCAAGCTGGTCAGCAGCGGCGGCACCTCCTCGCCGGGCGTCCAATCTGGGTTCTCCGGTCCTTGAACCGGGATCGGATTGTCCTGTTCGGGAAGCCTCCGAGTGACGACGTCGGCAAGGAACTCGGCCATGCCGGAACGGACTACCACCCATGGCCCACCGCAGAACCAGATCGCAATCGGCCAGTTGTCAGGTTCGCCGTCCAGCAGCCAGAAGAGCCGGTCTCCCGCGATGTTTCCGCCCCAACTGAGCAGGACGTCAGGCCCGGTGACCAACTCGCCGTCCGGCGAGGGCTCCGTCCCGTTCTCGGGCAGCAGTACGTTCTCAGCCTCATCCCGCGAGGATGCGGCGTAGCCGAGAAACCCTTCTGGCATGTCACTTTGCGGTCGCCCGCGGAAAGGCCCCCTGACCGTCAGGTATTCGTAGATCTCGAAGGTCCCGTACCGGTCGATGATCGCCTTGTAGTCCAAAGGGAACCGCAAACCTGCTTCAGGCTCGGCCCTCTCCCATGGCACACGATCGACGCGGTAAGTCGGCTCGCCGAGAATCTCGAAGAGTCGGTCTAGGGCTGCCGTCATCACGCTTGATCCTTAGCTAGCTGGGCCTCACCTGGCCAGATCGTATCCGCTGCCGGGTGCGCTCCGGACCTCCCCGCGGCAACTGGGCTTCAGCCCACAAGCGGTGCTGCTCGGATCTTCCCCTCGGTCGGCAAACTCCTGTTCTGCCGGGCGATGGTCGGCGCGTCAAGGCTGGGTTTTGCCTTGAGGTGTCGGCCGGCGTCTGGCAGCCCATCGGGTGACGGGCGAGGGGAAGATCCGAGTTGTCCCGCAACCACCCACCAAACCGCAGCCTGACCGTTGGAGCTTCCCTGAGGGAGGCCTGCCGGAGGCGTCTGCCTTTCGCTCTTCTCCCCGGCTACGTGCGGCTGTCCGGCCTCGCGCCCAGAACGGTGCGGTGTCCATCGAGAGTTGACGGTCGGTGACTACGGCTGTGGTGCTCGTCGGTTTAGCCGTGACAGGCCTGCGTCCTTGTGGCTGCTTGGCCCGTGTGTCTGTGTGGACTGGCGTGCCGGCCCGCGCGCGGAACGCTAGCGCGGGTCCGGCGACGCCAGGTCCCCGCAGTGACTCCGCGATCCATGCTCGCTGCTTCGGACTGCTCGGCTGGTTCCTCGAGATCCCCTTCGATGAGCTTCCGTGCGCTCGCGGTTGACCGACTGGCTGCGTCCCAACAGGAGATTGCGCTCGCCCTGGTTGCACGTGAGCCCGGTGCGGGCCGAGACGGGAGCGAGGCGAAGACAGGAGCGATCGGCTCGGGCGGCGACGGGCGGCGCGCCCAACGGACGCGCCTTGAATCCCTGAATCCTTGTAGAGAAAGTTCTCGCCCATCCCGTCCGGTTTCAGGCTCCCCGGCAGGCCGCCGACGCGAGCCGACCACGCTGAGACTAGGGCGGGTGGGTGACGCACAGTCAGCTAACCCAAGAAGACCGGACCCAGGCCGCCGAGAACGACTTGGCCCCCTGCCGTAGCGAACGGCAGGGGGCCAAGTCCTCAGTGGGCGCTACTGGGTTCGAACCAGTGACATCTGCCTTGTAAGTTCGCTCCGGTTCGGAGCCTGCCAGGGCTTCCCCACGTCAGTGACCGCATGGCCATTCCGTGCAGACCCGTACGGGGTTCACTCGTCCCGCCGGGTTGATGTCACGACTGATGTCAGCTAGCACGCGTCGTGTCGAGGTGCTCGATCACAAACGGCTCCGCGCTTGGCAGGTAAATCGTGAAGCCACCTTCCGGGTCATCCTCGACGCCGAGGAAGCACATTCCAAGCGCAACGTCTGTATGGGGCAGCCAGCCGAGCGCGGCCGGCGGATCAAAGCGTCGTATCCCCACTATCCGCACCTCTGTCGGCTCGACTCCGACCTGGCACACGTCCCCGGGTCCAAGCTCCTGGACATCAGGATCAGTACTCCAGGGGGAGTTGCCCCCGTCGTAGTGGTCGGGATCCCGCGGTAGGCCCACCGTGCCATCCCACCGGAACCGGCGGCAATCCGGATCAATCGTGCGCCACGGCCAATCGAGCATCACGTTGCCCCCCATCAACCGGGCGACGCGGGCCTCTTCACACTCGCAGGAGATCCTAACGATGTCGCCGACCGTGAACCCCAAGGCAGACTGAACCTGTTCACCGACCATGAGATGCCGCCACCTGTTCTCCCATTTCGAGTCGTGGCAGCACACGTCCACGCGCTGCCGCCCGTGCGCTGCCGTCTGTTGTCGGCCACTGTCGGACCTTCCCCTGACTTCCTGCTGACTCCGGCGAGCTCTGCCTATCCATCGAACTGCAGAGCACCGGGGGTCTGATCCTCGAAGATCTCAACTAGCCAGTCGAAGACGGTCGGTCCTGTTCCCGCGCGAGCGTCAGCAAGCTCGGCTGCAACCCGCTCGCGGTTAGTCGGATGGCAACGCCTCAATCGAAGCTCCAACTGGCGTGCCGTTTCCGGATATCCGAGAGATCGACGTGACTGTTCGTGGCCGCGCCACAGGAACGTGAACTCCTCGGTACCTTCCGGGAAGTAGCCCCCGCGCAGGCAGTCAATGAACGCGTCGAGGTTTCGTCCGAAATACCCGCCTGGACCGTTGACCGCTTCGCCGATTTCCCGCCAGAAGTCCTCCAGGGTCGCAACCTTGGACCCTTGAATCACGAACATGCTCACCGTCACGGGCTCAGTGTGGGTCATGCTGAGTGTCCAGTCCAACGTATTGGCACTGCGTCGTACCGCGCATGGGCCAGCGAGCAGGCTCTTCGCCCCGAACTCGGTACAGCCTGCTGCTCGTCAGGCCCGTTGGCATACTGCGCTGCAGTACTGCTTGCAACGCCTCACGCTCCTGCCAGCGCCGACCGTGCACATGACCCCCAGCTTCGTCTACCAGGGCCCTGAACTGCGTGGCTGAGGCCGTGTGGCACACCGGCTGGTCGGCGTGAGCTGCGGTTGAATGCTGGCGTACGGTGCCGTTGGTGTCGGTCGCTGGTGTCAGCCTGCCAAGTAGACCGAGCGTCAGAGGTCCGGCCATTCGTAGCTCGGCAGACGCGGGCACTCGCCGGTGAAGAGCCAACTTGAGAGGTCGAACGTGCGTCTCTTCGCTGCTTCGTAATACTCCGGTTCCGGCCGGGGGAAATCGGGATGCGCGCAGTCTTCCCGCACGAAGCCTTCCACGTACCAGAAGCAATCCGCGATCCAGCGCTCGATCGTGTCTCGCCCCGATATCGCCCGGCAGACCTCGAGCATGGCGCGCTGAAGTCGTTGGAAGGCCTCGAGATCCCACCTTCGCTCGATCCTTGCCGTAAGTAGGAACGAGCCCGGCTCGGCCGCGTACTCCGACCGCAAGGTCTCCACCGCTTCCACGGGCCAATCCTGTCATGAGACAGCAGCATGGGAAGCAGAACCACGCTGACCTGCGCGCTGGTCAGATGCTAGACGCGGAGTCGATCTTCCGTGCGTCCCCGTGATTCACCGTTCGGCCACCTCCTGACAGGCACGCATCGGGCACAAGCCAAGCTGGACGCGTCCGCGCGAAGAGATGCGCCTAACGGTTCTCAAGTACCGGACTGATCGCTGTTCGCTCCTCCAATTGACGTCGAGCGCGGCGGCCAGACTTGGTAAAAGCGCTCCGGCGGCCATCCGCATGGCGTTGTGCCGTGCTCGATGAGCACGTAGAAGTTGCTCTCTCCGGGGAGGGTCAGACGCCAGTTGTCCCACTGGTCCACGCCATGCGCACAGTGGCGTGCAAGAAGGTTCACGAGCGTGCGGCCCTCCTCGTCGCTCAGCGGTGGCCCCACCTCATCATTCATGCCGCCAGGATTGCATAAGTCTCTTCGTCCCGACCAGCACCCCCTAGGCAAAGTAGGACATGCCAGAATGTGCTACCTCAGTGAGCGTCGGTTGGAACCGCTGAGCGCCGGGCCTGTTGCTGTACTGCGCCGCGGTACTGCGGGAGGGGCAAAGGTCTGCGAGTATCGCCGTGCCGCGTACCGGGCTGCACGGCGAAGCGCTCGATCCCAGGGGGCCAACTCCCGCGCGACGCTCGGCAACACGGGCCGCCCACGACACGACACGCAGACGTCGTCTAGGGCCGCGTTCATGCCCTCGGTCCACTCGTCGCACCAGGCGCACAGGGCCGCGTCGAAGCGGTCTGAATAGTCCTGATCTCTCCCGCAGCGATGGCATACACCACTCGGCCGCAGATTGGGCCTCAACGCCCCCGGCCGCCTACGCGGCATCCGCCCTTCGGTTCACGCTCATGGTGTCCAGTCTGCCCTGGCCCGACGCTGCAATCAACGCAACCTTGCCCCGAGGCCGCTGCCCACAGAGCGGGGCTGCTCGGATCTGGGGTGAACCACTGGAACCCGACACCTGGATACTGGATGGAAGATCATCCAGGGGAACGAGCACCAGGTGGCACAGCACAGCAGCAAGCGGTACCCAACGGAGTTCAAGCGCGACGCGGTCGAGCTCGTGCGCTCCAGTCCGGACCACACCGTGGCCCAGATCGCCGAGGCTCTGGGCGTCACCGCCCAGAGCCTGCGCAGCTGGGTGGCCCAGGCCGGGATCGACGCGGGCGGGGATCGGGGTGGCGCGTTGACCACGCCTGAGCGCGAGGAGTTGCGCCGGCTGCGGCGCGAGGTGGCCGAATTGCGGAAAGAGAAGGAGATCCTGCGCAAGGCGGCTGCCTATTTCGCGGCGGAGACGACTCGGTGATCCGCTTCCGTTTTGACCTGCACCCCACCGGCCGGCTCTCCGCCAGTGACCGTGGTTACCGCTCCTTACGGGCACGCGGCGGGCACGAAACCCGGTTGGCATAGGGGTTGCCGGGCCCAGACAATTCCGGTGTGACAGTCTTCCTGTGCCGGTCTTGCCGCGTGCCGGTGACAAATGAAGTCACCCTCGTCGAGATGCCCGGCCCCGGCCAGGACGGCAAGCCGACCATGCGCCCGGGGACGTATGCGGTAGACGACGAACCATTCGGTCCGCCGTACGTCTCCGTGCCGGCTGGCGGACCGGCAGCGCTGACATACGCGGATGTGCTCGCGGCGGATGGTGCCCGCGGCACCGTCGTACTCCATCCGGATGACCTCGTCATTGAGCGCCATTGGATCTCTGGCCGAGCTGTGGGGTGCTGCGGGCCGGCCGGAATGGATGGGCCGAATCTAAAGTGTGCGTGCGGATCTGAGATCGCCACCGAGGTCAATGACTGCTACACGCCGCACGAGGTCCGCCTTGAGCCGACACAGGTATCAGTCGGCACCTAATAACATCTCGACTGCCGGGACCACATGCTCCTGGCACAGCACCACTTGCATCCCCCAGCAGCCCGCGCGCACTTGACCCCCAGCCGCAGGTCGTTCATGATCGCGAACGACGTGTGGTCCCCAGATGGTCCCAAACTTCCGCTCTGCTCGCGCAACGCCTTAGGCCCACCGCGAGGCCCGTCCAGGAAACCATCGGCCGCATCGCCGAGACTCGAATGCGCCATACTTCGAGTATGTTCCACGAACCCGCAGGTCGCATCTCGGCCAGCGGGGTGTCCCACAGTTTCACTGCTGCGTTTATCGGCCAGCCGAGCCGTCGTGCAGCCATCTTCTCGCTCTCGCCGCGAAGGAGCTCAGCCGAGGCGAAGAGGCCCCCAGAGCTTCCCGGTCTTACGCTTGGTGGGAGACATCTCCTACCTTAGGTGGCCACATGACTCCAGGCAGGCTTCAGAAGCCGTCACGAAGTTCGGGATGCCGACGGTCTGACTCTTACGGCTCTCCTCCACACTGCTGGCAGGCAGGCGATCAACTGAGCGAACACGACACGGAAGCCGGCTACCACCAAGGGTCTGTCGGTGTGCCATCCGGGTTGATGCCGTACTGCGGCGACTGCTTTTCGGCACCGCCTTTGGCTCGCTCTCTTTTCGTTGCGAGCGATACCAACGCGTAGTCATTTCCGGCATCAGCAGCCCGGATGGCAAGCCTTGCGGCCCCTTCAATATCGCCGACCTCCTCCCGCATTTCGAAGAGCCTGATCAGCGCAGATACGTCCCCGGCATCGACCGCTCGCCAGTAGAGCGCCTCGGCCCCTTCTCGGTCGCCAACTTTTTCCCGCATCGCAGCGAGCTTGTCGAGCGCTTCGGGGTACCCGATATCGGCGGCCTGTCGGTACAGCGCCTCGGCACCCTTGCGGTCACCCGTTTTCGCTCGCGCCGCAGCGAGTAAAGTCAACGCCGAGCCGTACCCGGTCTCAGCGCCTCGGGCGGCCAATGCCCGGGCACCTTCTCGGTCTCCAGCTTGATCTCGTGCCATGACCAAGCTGGCGAGGACATCGGAGTTTCCAGCATCGGCAGCTCGCATGGCGATTGCTTCAGCACCGTCCCTGTCACCGTTTACATCTCGCTTCACAGCGAGCCGAGTAAGTGCCTCCGTGCTTCCCGTGCGAGCGGCTTGTAGGGCGACTGCCTCAGCGCCGTCCGCGTCTCCGGAGTCCTCTCGCATCTCGGTGAGGCGGGTGGACGCTTCAGCGCTTCCCTCCTCTACGGCTCGCCGATAGAGCGCCTCTGCACCGTCTACATCGTCGGACTGCTCACGCAGCTGAGCGAGCCTGGTCAGGGCCTCCGCATCGCCCGCTTCGGCAGCGCAGTCGAGTAGCGCCCTCGCACTTTCGGAATCTCCCGATGCAGTCCTGATCGATGCGAGGCGAGTCATCATGGAGGCGTTTCCGGCGGCGGCCGCTCGGCGGGCCAAGCCTTCCGCTCGTTCACGGTCGCCCTCCCGCTCCAGCGTAACGATGAGCACCGTGAGCGCTTCGGCGTTTCCGGCTTTCGCTGCCTTGCCAGCGAGCTCTTCGGCTTCTTCGTTCTTCTTACTCTGATGCCGAATTAGTGCAAGATCGCTCAGGGCATCGGGGTTTCCTACGTCCGCAGCCCGCTGGAGTAGATCTTCGGCCTTCTCGAACCATCGAGCGGTCCGCCGGGAGGCAGCCAGACGGTACAGCGCTTCACCATCCCCGGCCTCCGCTGCCTTATCTGCGAGCGCTTCGGCCCTTCTCCGCTCACCGACCCTATCGTGGTTTCCTGAAAGTATGGTCAGGGCTAGCGCATCTCCCCCACGGGCTGCTCGAATGGCGAGCGCTTCAGCACCTTCACCATCCCCGGAACGACTTCGCATCAAGGCGAGCTGGTTTAAGGCCGAGTCGCTTCCCGCGTCGGCGGATTGCTGATAGAGCGCGTCAGCCCACTGCAGGCGATACCGATCGCGTGCGGCGTCAGCAAGGCGCTGGAGATCATCTGGATCGTCGAAATGGGCGTGCGCGGACTGCCAAAACGAGTTCGGCGGACAGAAAGCCCACCGATTCCGGCGACCATGTTGTTCCAAGACGTCCGCAAGGCGATACTGCGGACCTGACGGCGTGTGAGCAGAGCTGTCGATGACCTTGGACACACGGCCAGGCGTACGCTCAAGCCTCAGCGGGGCGATGTTGCCGTGAACCGGCACCGCCAGTTCAACCAGGGCATGCTCTAGGTGGTCGTCTGGGAGTTCATTCTCAGCGTGTAAATACCCTGCTGCAGCTTCGACAAGGAAAGTACCGGGTAGAAGCAACCCGCTTCCAAGTCGACGCGCGTCGATCGCTGCGCAGAGGAGCGCGCGGGCGCTAGACGAGGCGGTCTGGTAACGGTGTAGCAGTTCCGGAGCACCGGCGAGGTACTGGGCGAAACGACGGTCGTTCTCGTGCGCCAATACCGCAGCCAGCAGTTTGTCCCCGCTCTCCGCCAGGTGCCGTGCTGCTTCGATCGCGGTGTCGTCGAAGGCGTCCGGGACCACGACGCGCCGCCCAGCCAGCAGCTCACGCGTCCGCACGTGTGGATCTGGCAGCCCTACTTCGGGGCGCCTCGAGAATGTCTGATCGTATTCGGGCCACAGGGTACCCAGCACCAACACCGGGGCCCGGCGCGGATCAGTGAGAAGGTCGTGGAGGGCCGCAGCCATCTCCTCGCCAGCACTCAAGAAACGCTGGGCTTCGTTGAGCCACACCACAGTGCGCGGGCGCACCGACTCAATACCACCGAACGCTGCCCGTACAGGAGTCGGGCTGAGCGGTTGCCACAGCGTCCAGCCCAGGTCCGCAAGTGGTTGCACTGCCTCCCAGCAAGCGCGCGTCTTGCCTGTAGAGGAAGAACCCACCAAGACCGCCATCTCGCTAGCGCCGCGTGCTGTGCGCGCGACCACCCCGGCCAAGATCTCATCGTGGGGGCGTTGCACATATCCCGGAAGACGCGCGGCCACGCCGCGCCCCAGGCCGTCACCCGCCGGATGCACGTCGAGCGCGAGGGGATCGCACACTGCGATAGGCACACCCGGACCCAGATCGCCCTTGGCATGCGAAGACGTGTCGCTGACCTCAGCGTCACGGAAGGCCACGTTCGACGCCAGTTGGAATAGGTCCAGACTTCCACGGAAGAGCAATGTGGGCTCCGGGTTGACAGGCACGTCCGGAATTTGCGCGTGCCTGAGCCGCCGACCGACCTCATTGTGGACATCTGTGATCGTCAGCGAGGGCCCCTTGCCCTCGATGCCGTTCGCCAGGACGTCGGTGAGGTGCCTGGCGAAGTATGTCAGCCCACTGGGCCCGGGCTCGAAATAGGTCTCCTGAGAGTGGCCGCAGGCGGTCCACGTGTACATCCCTTCACCGCCTGGCTCGGCGGCCTGGTGGATTGCCGTCGCCGTTCCATGAGAACCCTGGGCGTACTTGGTGGCTACGCCGGATGCGCAGCAGTCCAGGACTAGGATCTTGACGCGCGCTTCACAATTGTACTTCAGCTCCTGATGAAGCCACCCGAGGCGCAGCGATGTCGACAGACGCAGCCTGGCATCCTCACTCGTGTCAGTCAGCGCCAGCCCCAGGTCGTTGTCGACGAGTAACTGCCCATGCCCCACGTAGTAGAACAGCAATACGTCGTCAGCCTGGTGAATTAGCGGGGCGATCAGACTCGATGGCGCATCACGAGTGCTCAGATCGGCGAACATCGTAATCTGCGACTTGGGCCACCCGCATGCTCGGGTCAGGGCAGCGTTCACCGCCTTTAGGCTGTTTGCCGCCGCGGGCATAGGTGCCTGATCGAAGCCCTCAGTGAAGACTGAGGTACCGAAGAGGATTGCTCTCGACCGCGCGAAGTCGACACCGCCGTTGTGTGCCGTCATTCACCACCCCCGCTATCCGGGTCGCCCGCCTCGAGAGCCTTCGCGGCCGCCTCGACGCTCGGCAACGCGACTCTGGCGTCGGCAGTCTTTACCGTGAACTTCGACTCTCCGACGACGATCTCGACGGAGGTAACCCGTGACTCGATCCACAACTGCAGGGCGCGCACCGCAGCTGTCACGGCCCCGCCGGACGCGCACGCGACTTCGAGGAAATCCCATACCGTTCCCTGAGCATTCGCACCCGAGACTCGGGAGACCTGCTTCAAAGCGATGTCAGGATGCAGCCCCTCCATCCAGCGCTGCAGATCGTCGATCCGCGCGCCATCTACGACTTGTACCTGCAGTAGCACGCTCACGTGAGCTCCCATCCCTCGGCCGACCGAGAGTAGTTGGATCTGCGGTCCGCGCCAGACATGGTTAAGCCGACGTAGCGGCGCTGAATTGACATCATGTCAGAACCACGTGCGAGCTCGCCCCGGCCTATCTCCTCATACTTGACCTTCACAGTAGCCGCGAGGTGTAGATGAGCTCTGACCAGGCATCTAGCTGTCGCAATTGAATTTCCGGGTGCCCCTGGTGAGTTTTGGGGAGAGCCGGCGATACGGAGCTCTCCGCTACGCCTGCTGCTGCTCCTCGGCTCGTCGTCGGCGCCTGAGCCGCGATCGCCCCTGACGCCCTACCCCCGGCGCCCGCGGGGACGACCCAGGAACGGCGAGATAGATCCGGTGGACTGAAACTAGCTTCGCGCCTACAGGGACGACTATAACCTCGTCGACACTGCACGGGCCTTTGATGAGTCACCCCCGCGCCTACGAGGACGACGCCGGCCCGCGCAGGGCTATCGCCGCGGCGTCGATCGACTTCAGCACCCGCCAGGCCGTCGGGTCCGAGGCAACCCGCCCGAACACATCGACCTGATCACGCAGCACGGCCAGGTCACTGATCGCCTCACCGCCGTCCGCAAGTATTACCGCTAGGTCCACCGCGACGCGTCCCGGAGCGTGCTCGCCGGCCCGTTGTCGCGTCGGGGCGAGAGCGTCGACGAATCCGGACTCCAGCTCCGTAACCTCTGCCAGGTCCGCTAGCAGCCGAAACCCGATGTGACCGACAACGCCCCGCCCGTCGGACGAGACGACAAGACACGGGCGCGACGCAGTAGCCTTCACCTCGAAGATGCGCTCCTCGAACCGGATAATGTGACCCTAGACAAGCCACACATCATCCCAGCTCAGAGAGCACTTTCTCGTATCACGGCCACGATGTGGACGTGACTGCCGACCAGCAATATCCACCGATGACCACTGGTAGGACGCCGTGGCAGAAGCCGCTGTCTCGTCGCCACCATCGCCGCTCCTCTCGATCCGAGGCTGTCCGACGCCCCGGAGGTGCTGCACTGGCCCGGTCGCAGACTGCTCGTCCAACGCGGTGACGCGGAGTTGGTGACCGTTGATCTGCGGTCACTCCACGTGAGGTCGGGGTCGGAAGTCCGCTTCTCGGCGCCTTGGCCGCGCCGGTTCGGCACGGCGACGGTCTCGCCCGAGCGGGATGCCGCGGTGTTCGCCGGCGTCCACGAAGCGCAGTCGGTGACGGCCGACGGCACTCTGCGGTGGAGAATCGGGCACGGCCGTTGGTGTGGCAGCTGCCGCGAGACTCATCTGACCTTCGACGAATACACGCTGGGACCCGTGCTGCTGGACTTGCGGCACCGCGAGTCGACCGCGTAGCCAACGCTTCTGATGCCCTTCCCTTTGGGTCACTACCCGTCACGAATTACCAATGCCGAGCCGTCCTTCGCGCCGAGTGCGAACGGCAGTTGGAAATCAGCCGGTGCGTCGTCCCCAGCCGACGTATAACAGTGAGGTGACTGTTTCCTGGGATGGGTCAATCATCGCACTCGAACTTGGCCGCGATGAATCCTGGCGGAGCCTGCGGCGGATGCGCTCGGAGCCGCCCGGCCCGGCGTCTGATGATCACTCGCGAGCACGGACGTTTCGCACAGCCCTGGAGCAGTCCGAGCAGTTCCTCAGGGGCGCGGAGGCTAGAGGGGTCGGGTACGAGGTCAAGCCCGTGTTCATCCTCTACGGGCTCTACCAGGGTGCTCGCGCGCTCGCCGCGGCGTCGCCGCATCTCGAAGGAAGGAGCTGGCGGCTCCGCGGTCACGGGATGGTAGTCAAGGAAATGACGGACCAGGCTAATCTCGGCGACGTCGCTGTGACCGCTAGTGCTAGTGGCTCGCCCCAGATCGTCGCAGCAGCTCTGGGCTCGTGCTTCATGCCGAAGGGAGCGTCAACGAAGCTGGCGGATCTCTGGCCTCTGGTCCCGATGGTTCTTCCGCTTCCGGGTGCAGCTCCGGGCCAGCGCCCAGCACTGCATGTCGAACCTGGCGGCTTCATCCCGGAGCCCGCATGGTGGCTTGCATCCCAGCCTTACGGCAACCTGCAGGAGAGCGAAGGGGAGTCGGAAAGGAAGTGGCTCCGCGGCTTTTCCCTCTCCCGACTGCCGACGGCCCTCGCTGAGGACACCTCTGTTGAAGCATTTCAGAGATTCCTCTCCGGCTACCCCGAACTCGTCAGCGCCCGCCCGGAGGTCACCGCGCAGCACAACGGCCAGTGTCGCTACGAGCGCGCGGTGGACGGACTGCGGCTGAGCTGCCAGATGAGAGTTTTGGAGCCTGCGCAGACCTTGACCAGTGGCTGGTACCGCGGACAGCGTTGGGCTCTGCCCGCGGTACCTGGGATGACCGTGCCCTTGCACCCGTTCATCGCATGGTGGGCAATCTTGCTCGCTCTCTCCTCGCTCGCGCGCTATGAGCCGGAGACCTGGGCCGACATGGTGGACGTGGATCGATCGGGCTCACCTGCCACGGCCGTCGAACACCTACTGGACACGGCACTCGATGCGGTGCCTCAGATGCTCGTGGAGGCGATCACGGGAGCGAGCCTAAAAGCTTAGAGGATCCGGCGACATCTGGCTGCGCACTACACGGGCGTCGAACTCATCCCGCGAGCTTCAGCGAGCGCCCGATGATCTCCTTCACGTTCTCGCTGGTGCACGACGATCGCGACCACCGTGACAAACGCCGTGGAGCGCTGACGGTGGCGAGTACACCGGCCGAACTATCAGCGTCGAGGCTCTGGGATCGGACGCAGCGCTCGCTCGTCGAGCCTCAACCCTCCGGAGGGTGTTCGTCCCGACCCGGTCGCGAGACGCTCGTAGACGCTACGTGCTGCTAGATTCGGAACTGCGCGGCATAATCAGTGCACTTCGACGCCGGACAGTCGCCAACATGCCTGCCGAGGAGGCGCAATGGAAGAAATCGGCCTTTACTACCCGTACTTCCACATACGCCGCGACTCCTGGCTGAAAGAAGCGGCCCTCTTCTTGCCGCAGGTCGCAAGGGTAAGGCCCCCTGGCTACGCGATGCGCGACTCTTTGACAGCCGGTGTCTTGCGCGACGACCTCAACTTCCTCATCGACGTGGATCCACTACCTCAGGCGCAAGCCGTTGCCACTGAGTTCGCCGCTCTCCTCGATCGCAAGGAGGACGAGCTGAAAGCGCTGTACCAGGTCCATCCGCGACTTCGGCTCGCCTGGATGCATATCTCGCAACTCGGCGTCGCGACGCTCGATCAGCAGGGTGACGCCGCCGATCTCATCGCGCGCCTGTCGCAGCTCAGGCTCGGCGTCGACCGAAGATCCGACTCGCTCGCGAGGTTCGCCCAGGAAGCCGAGTGGATCGGCATGCACCCGAACCTCGTCGCCCTCTACTCGTGTGCGCTCGCCGATCGGATCGCCGCGGCCAATATGCTGACGCCCGTGACGGACAACTCGCAGCTTTTCACGGTTCCTAGACTGCGAACCGCGACCGACTTGGAAGACATCCTACTCGGCCAGGTGAACGTTCAAGCAGGCGACCCAGCCGGTCGGTCATCGACCATGTACGCGTGCGCAGCTCTGCGAACAGTGATTCCGGCCGGTATCGAACATGTGCCCGCCGAGAAGATCGTGCGCGTCCGGCGCGCGCTCCAAGACGAGTTCGACGCTTTTCGCAGCCATCTGGGATCGCTGAACGAAGAGTTCGCCAAACTCGACACGATCCAGGACCCCAAGATCCTTCGCACCCAGGTGGACTCGCTGCTTCTCCAGGACATAACGAAGCCTACCCAGGAACTAGAGCGTGGCCTGCGGCATCTCAAACTGGAACCGGCGCGAGCCGTACTGGGGCTAAAATCACTCGAACTGCCGGCGCTGGCTGCACTGACCGTCGAAACGTTCACGCATTCTCTGGCCGTTGCTGCGAGCGGAGCTCTGGCGATTCAACTGTTTGCCACAACTCGCGCTTCCCGGCAGGCCTCAGCCGCACAGCGGAAAAGCTCTGCAGGGTACCTACTGGGCGTAGGCAAGGAACTCGATCCGGCCAGCGCATTTACAGCTGGGCGAGCACCAACTCGCTAGGCGCATCCGGAAGCGCCGCTCTGCCCGGTTGCAGGGCCACGGCCCTCGGATTCGCGGCGCCCACATACCGTCTAGCAACCGCTCCGGCACCGGCAGCGTCCACGGCCGTTCCCACTGCGGCAGGTCGGTGATCCGCTCCTCGACCCCGTGCCGTCCACGAACACTCCTATCCTCCCGCGGCGCAACGGCAGTTGGGTAGCGCCCACGGCAGCCGTGGAACATGCGGTTGGGCAATAGTTGCGGATGCGACGCCGCTATTCGCACGTCCAATCGCCCGACATGTGGAACACCAGATTCCCGCCCGACGGATCATCCGGTGTCAGCCATACATCCAATGAGCCGGACCGCAGACCGGGCGCCAGCGAGACCGACCCATAGCCGCCGTTGTGCTCCATCGGCGTGTAGTACCCGAAGAGCGAGTCCTGGCGCTGCCCATCGCTGGTGTCAGGGTTCAGATAAGATGCGATACCGTGCCGCGAGAGTATTTGAAGCGAAAGTGACCGCGGCGGGTACGACTTCATCCTCCCCTCGGCGCCGAGGTAGGTGCCTGGACGGGGGTACCCCGGCGTAGCAGACACCGCCGCAGTACTGCTCGCGCCCGTGCTGTCCGCCGTGTCCGCGATATTGATCGACCACTGATTCCCCGGCGTGTTCACGACCAACGTCGATGACCACGAGCCGTCGCTGAAGTCGCACTGGGTCACCCAGTCGGGATCCTGGCCGGAATCGGCTGCCGCGCTGACCTGAGCTTCAGTAGTCGCCGGCACACGCACATCCGCGTCCGCATCGGCTGTAGCACCGACCGCACCAGTGAACACGAGCTTAGTCACACCGGCCGCCCCGGCCGGGAGCGGTATGGTAGCCGACGTCGTGGCGGTGAAGTGATCCACCAGCGCCCCGATTCCGAACACCAGCAGAATGATTACCGCGACCGCTACGCACCCGCAGGCCGTAGCTCCCGGATTCGCCTGCGCTTTCGCGCCCTTGCGCCCCCGCGCCCAGTACGACTGCGACCAACCCTGGCGTTCATCTTCCTGCCCCTCCCACCTCGCGGGCGTACGAAGTCGACTAAGGCTAAGGCCCGACGAGTCGGCAATTCAGAGCTCGTTCTCTTGTCGCAACCCGCCGGAGCCGCGATCGTGCTGTCCGTGGCCGTCGACTGATGGCCGATACGCACTCACGGGTAGGTCAGCCCTTTTCGAGACAGGCGAGTTCCTGCCACCCGAAGGCGACGTCCATGTCCCACACTGCCAACTGCGAGCTGGCCGGTCTCCAGCCCCGGACTCGCGAGCGCCAGGACGACGGTCGAGACGACGCGGTCGCCGCGCCATTAGACCAGCTGCGTCTCGCCTCCCGACAGGTCGAACCACCTGAGTCGTCTTGCGCGAAGCTGCCGCCACTCTCGCTCAGAAGTTCCGACGAACGCCGGATCGGAGCCTCCGCTAGAACTCGTGACGTGCAGACGATTGCCCACGTAACGCGATCCATCAGTAATAGAGCAACCCGCGATGATCACCACGGCGCAGGGCGGCGCCCACTCGGCCGTGCGCGGAAGCCGCCATCCACCGTTGAGCGTCGCCGTCGCCTTCGTGGGTGCGACCGGCGCCGATTCGCGCACGTGCGACTGAGCGCGCGGAACGCCCGGCTGAGCCTTGAACCGGCTTCCCAGTCCCACCTCGGCCGCTCCTGTCGCGCCGACGTCACCAGCGTCGGCCTGGCGGGCGTACCGCGTCCGAATCACCAAGATGAGTGACTTCGAGTTCCGCGTTCGCACCGTGGCGGTGACGATTGAGTACGAGTTCGAACAAAGTCCGGACAGCCGGTATCGCGAGGGCCTAAGGTGCCTGCCATGAAACTGCTGCACGCGGCCGATCTGCATATCGACAGCCCTCTTCAGGGATTGGAGAAATATCCGGACGCACCTGCGGACTCCATCCGGGCAGCCACGCGGGAGGCCACCGAGAACCTGGTGGCCCTCGCCCTCGCCGAGCAAGTCGACGCCGTACTGCTCGCCGGAGACATCTATGACGGCGAATGGCGCGGCTTCGACACGGGCATCTTCTTCCAGCGGCAGATGCACAGACTCGCCGAGGCCGGGATTCCGGTATACCTCGTCTCTGGCAATCACGATGCGGCCAGCCAGATCAGCAGAACCCTAAGCCTGCCGCCGAACGTACACGCGTTCGACATTCACGGGCCGGAAACGCATGTCGACGACAAACTCGGGCTCGCAGTGCACGGACAGGGATATGTGCGCCGCGACGTCACGGACAACCTCGCCGTAAACTACCCGCCTGCACGGGCCGGATACTTCAATGTCGGCCTGCTGCACACCGCGCTCAACGGCAGGGAAGGGCACGACCGCTACGCTCCCTGCACGATCGATCAGCTCGCCGCGCACAACTACGGGTACTGGGCGCTCGGTCACGTACACGCACGCGAAGAGGTCTCACGCGAGCCGCTCGTCGTCTTTCCCGGCAATATCCAAGGCCGACATGCAAAGGAGAAGGGATTCAAGAGCTGCGCCCTGGTCACGGTCGAATCCGACGGTGTGCAGGTCGAACACCGCGCGCTCGACGTCGTCCGCTGGGAGCAGGTGGAGGTTGACGCATCAAAGGCCGCGAACGTCGACGACGTCTGCGAGTTGGTTCGCAGCGCGCTCGCCGGCGCGAAGGCCTCGGCCAGCGGGCGTCTCCTGGCGGCCCGAGTCCGGCTGACCGGCCGTTCGGATGCTCACCTGCGGCTGTGGCGCGAACGCGAGCGTCTTACCCATGAGGTGCGCACGATCGGCTACTACGTGGGCGAGGTGTGGGTGGAGAAGGTGTGCGTCGAGACCCGGCCCGGAGCGGCGGCGGAACCGGGCCGGATCACCGGTACCGAACTGATCGAGAACGTCGTGCGGACCGCGAACGAGCTGGGCAAGGACAGCAACGGACTGCGCGACCTGATCACGAAAGACGCGCTCTGGAACAAGCTGCCTCCGCAGGTCCGGGGCGAGAACGGGCTCTGGGCCGACGACGAGCGGTGGTGCGCCGACCTGCTCGGCGAGGCGTCCGAACTGCTGGCCTCGATGATGGAGGAGCGCGACTGATGCGCATCGAACGATTCGATCTGCTCCGCTACGGCCGATTCACCGATGTCAGCCTGGATCTGTCCGGCCCCGGCGTCCACCTGGTCGTCGGGCCGAACGAGGCCGGCAAGTCGACGATGCGCAACGCGATGGCCGACCTGCTGTACGGCATCGAGCACCGGACTCCGTACGCGTACGTCCACGAGATGCCGAGCCTGCGCCTAGGCGCTCTGCTGCGCGCGGCGAACGGCGCAACGCAGGAGATCGTGCGCCTCAAGCGGAACAAGGAGCCGCTGCGGGGGCCTGACGACGAGACGTTGGAGCAGGCCGTGCTCGACCGCATCCTCGTCGGAGTCTCGCGGGAGGATTTCACCAGGGTCTTCGCGATCGACCATGACGAACTGCGCGCGGGCGGCAAGCGGCTGCTCGACGTCAACGGCGAGGTCGGCCAAGCGCTCTTCGAGAGCCAGTCCAGCGCGCATCTGAGTTCCTTGCACGCGGAGCTCGTCGACCGAGCGAAGAAGCTCTGGGTAAACGGAGGCCGGAACCCCGTCCTCAACGCAGCGCTGCTCGAAACCGGCCCTTACCGAGCCGCGCTGCGGCGACGTGACGAGGCGCTGCTGCATCCGAGGGACTATAAGCAGGCGGAGCTCGCCGTCGCCGAGGCTGAAAAGCGCCGCGCTCTCATCGCGGAACAGCTGACGCGCTCGAAGCACGAGAGGGAGCGGCTGACGCGAATCCAGCAGTGCTTGCCTGGCATGGTCATTCGGAACCAGCTTCTGGAAGAGAAGCAAGAGCTGGAGGCCGGGTCCTTCGTTGATGCGGAAATCACCCGCGAGTACGGGCGCGTGCGCCACACCGGCGATGAGATCGAGCGCGAGCTCGCGACTCACGCGTCGGCGATCGCGCGGCTCGAGGAGGAGATCTCCGAACTCGATCCCGATCTACGCCTGCTCGACCAAAGCGATCTGATCAACGAGCTCAACGAAGAGGCCAGTGCTGCGATCAAGGCACGGACAGCTGCAGCCGATGACCAGGACAAGGCCCGCCGTCTCCGCCGGGAGGCGGCCGAGGCCCTCAGCCTGGTGAGTCCCGGCCAGGACGCCGCCTCCGTCGTCACGCCCGTTTCCGCGCTGGTGCGCGCTCGAGTCGACGATCATCGCGACGAACTCGTCGAAGCAATCGCCGCCCTGGCCGCAGCCGGGAAGAATCTTGCCAAGCAGCAGAGCAAGCTCGCGAAGGAGGAGGCGAAGCTCGCCGCCGTCCCCGCGGCGACGGGTACAGCCGCGTTGCGTGCCGTGCTCGACGCCGTACCGCCCGCGCTGCAGGAAAGAATTCAGGCCGGCACCAAACTGCACAAAGACGCTGCCGCGGCGCTCCAGAAAGCCCGCAAGAGACACCACCGCTTTGAACTCCCCGAGGACATCGCCGAGCGGACGATCCCCAGCGAAGAGGAAGTCAGCGGCCACCGGAAGACGTGGGAGGCGGCGGACAAGGCGGTGGCGAAGCAGCGGGAGAAGGCCGACGAATTAGCTGGGGCCCATGACCGGGCCCGGGACGCGCTGGATCGCTTCCTGGCGACCGATCCGCCGCCCAGCGACGAGGATCTGGCCCGAGCCCGCGGGGAGCGCGAGCAGCTTTGGAGCGTACTTCGCCCCCGGCTCGCGTCCGATGGGCAGCCGGAGTTGGCCGCCCCGCTGCCGGTCGGCGAGTTCGAGGACGCCGTCGACGCGGCTGATCAGACTGTCGATCGCATCCGCCGCGAAGCTCAGCGCCAGGCCGACCGCAGAAGCCTCGAGGCCGACCTGCGTCAGACGACGGACCGCCTTGCCTCCGCCCGGCAGGCCCTCGATGCAGCGGTCGAAGAGCGTTCGGCCATCGAGGGCGCGTGGACCACGCTGTGGGCGCCCAGTGGAATTCCCGCGCCGGCGCTGGACGCCGCGCGAGACCTCCTGGCTGCGATCGGCAAGATCCGTGAGCTCACCGACCGCCGCGACGAGCTCTCCGCGGAACTCTCCGCGGACCGGACCGAGGCCGACGCGTGCGCAGTCCGGCTGCGCGAGGCTCTTGCGGAAACCGGCGTCGTTGCGCCGCCCAATGCCACTCTCGCAGAACTGGTCGCTCACGCGACGCGGCAGCGGGAGGCGCTCAGCAAACAGGCCACCGACCGCGAGAAGGCCGCCGCCGTTGCCAGACAGCTACGCGGAGACGTCACCGACAGCGCGGCGGAGGTCGCCGAGCTCGAAGGCGCGCTCGACGAGCGCAGGGGACACTGGGATCGGTTCCTCGCCGAGCACGGCCTGTCCGGAGAGCCCGACGAGGTCTCCGCTACCCTGGCAGCTCTCGACGATGCAGCTCAGCTCAACAGGGACGCCGCGGCAGCCGAGAAGCGCGCGGAAGCGGCCGCCGAGCAGGCCGCCGTGTTCGCCAAGCTCCTCGGCGAGGTGCTCGCAAGCTGCGGCCGGGCGCCGGTGCAGGACGCGAATCGGCACCAGAGCACGGTCAAAGCGCTTAAGCAGGCACTCGACGCCGAAACGAAAGACCTGCGGGATTTTGAACGCCTGACGAAGGAGCTAGCGACCGAACGCGGGAAGCACGCAAAGACTCTGGAGCTTCGCCAGAAGCATGTCGACGCGCTCGAAATGCTTCTGCAGCGCGCGTCCGTAGCCGACGAGCAGGAGCTGATCGAGGCGTCCCAGCGCACGGCCGACCTGGTAGAGCTCGACAAGCAGCTCAAGGTGGCTGAGAAGGGCCTCACGCGCGAAGGTGTCGGCCTCACGCAACTCGAGCGCGAGATCGAAGAGATGGGCGATCCGGATGCCCTGGCCGCCGCGATCGCCGGTCTCGACGGAACCATCGCCCAGGCTGAGGCCGACTTCGTATCCGCCCTTGAGCGGCTCACGAACGCCAGGTCAGACCTCGATCGGATGGACGGATCGGCGGCCGCGGCAGAGGCTGCGGAGGCGGTGGAACAGGAATGCGCCTCGATTACCCACCACGCTCAGGACTACCTCCGGCTTCGGCTCGCCGAACAAATCCTGCTGCGCTGCATCGAAGCGTACAGGCAGGAACACCAGGCTCCTGTGCTGCGCTTCGCTCAGCAGGTTTTCACGGGACTGACGCTGGATGAGTACAGGGAACTGGCAGCCGACACCGACGAGAAGAACGAGATCGTGCTCCAGGCGAGACAAGCGGGCGGATCACGCGTCGGCGTCGGCCAGATGAGCGAGGGCACGCTCGACCAGCTCTACTTCGCGCTCCGTCTGGCCTCCCTGCAGCACTTCGCGGACGAGGGACGCGCGATGCCTTTGGTACTCGACGACGTGCTGATGACGTTCGACGACCATCGCACCCGCGCAGGCTTTCGACTCCTCGACGAGATGGCGGATCGATTCCAGATTATTGTGCTCACCCACCACGACCACGTCGCGGCCCTGGCCCGTGATGTGCTGCCGACCAACCGAATCCACGTACACGATCTGCAGGCCGCAGCATAGCGAGCCTCTGCCGCAAGCTCCGTTAGCCGTACGCGGCCTGCCCCCGGACGCCGGGCGGGCCGCGATGCGGATGATGGGTTACAAAACTGCAGCATCAGCTCCCTCAGCCCGATGCGTGGGAACGCCGCCTCGATCAATGCAATGAGTTTCCGTTCTCGCGCTCTTGACTGCTTGCAGCAGCAAGAGCAGCCCCGCAACTCCCGCGACCAGGACATCGACTGCACGCGCGACTACCGCCTCCCCTGCGGCAGCCCCGAGGTCGACCTCCAGCTCGCCGCGAGCCGTCCCAGTAACGCCCATCGCCGTCCACGCGACGCACACCACTCTGAGCCCCGTCTACACCCCGCCCGCGCCGACCCACACCTACAGCCCACCTGCCGTGGTGACCACCACCCAGGCATCGCAGCCCACGCACCCAGGCCCAAGGCTGGTACCCACTCACCGACAGCGGTAACTGCTACGAACCGGGCGAGTACTGCCGCGACGACGACCACGGTATGAGTGGCGCCGACGCCAGCGGCGACGCGATCGTGTGCGAAGACAGACAACCACGGCTGGCGCTGGGAACTGGCATAGCGCAACTCCTGAACGCGCGTTCTCATGCCACGGCCTGAAGTTCGCCGCCATCAGCCTGGTCAAGGGCGTCTACCCGCTGCTGTGGGGCATCTTCCCGGTCCGCACTGGGCAGTTCGCCGACCGCATCGGCGCAAAGTCCTGATAGTAGCTGGAATGCTCGCTCAGTCCGCCCGGGTTCATCCTGGCCAGCGCGCTGCACGCCCATCCACTGGCAGCCGGTATCGCCTCTTCGGTCCTGTTCGGCGTAAGCATCGCGATGGCCTACCCGACCCTGATCGCCTCGGTCTCCGACCACGCCCACCTCGCCTGGCGGCCCAACGCCCTCGCGGATCTACCGGTTCCGGCGCGACACCGGCTACGCCGCCGGCGCCCTGATCGCCGGGATCATCGCTGACGCCCTCGGCCTGGACGCGTCCATCATCGCCGCCGCGGCCCTGACCGCGGCCTCCGGCCTGCTCGCCGAACGCTGGATACTCGACCGGCACCCGTCGACCGAGGCCTCAGGCGTCGGGGTCGCCCTTTGATCCGAGCACTCTCGAGACTGCCGGCTTCGATGCTCACCCAGCCGGCGGACCCACACCATCTCGGGGCATTCGCCAGAGCATTGCACATTCTGGCCGGCTCGACCGTCTCGGTGGTATGAGAAGCGTTGAGGAGCCAGAGGGCGCTCGGCAACTGCGATCCAAGAGTGCCCCACCTGTCCAGGTCATCAGTACAACGCTCGGAGGCCTTTACCTGGCCACGGGTTCGATCGCCGTCACTCTGATCGCCGCACTCGTCACAATCGTCGCGATGGCTCAGGTGAGAGGGGGCACGAGGCTGTGACCAACGAACCCGCCAGCCCTGCGGAGTTCGCGCGCGCCCACACGGCCGCCCTCACCGGCTACCTTCTCAAGCTCGTGCTGCCGCACGAGATCGCGGACTCGATCCGCTCCGTGGTCGGCGGCCAGTCGCTGATCTCCCCGCCGATGGCCGCCAAGCTGCTGACCGAGTTCGCCACCATGGTCCGGCACGGCGAGGACCGCAAGAACCCCGGCCC
>DATJIF010000123.1:0-153425 GCA_035493475.1 Actinospica sp. | reverse complement strand
CAGGTGGGTGCGCCTGAGCGTGGGCGGCGCTCCCACCTGGGCGGATGACGAGCCGGAGCACTTCGTGGACGTCGCGGCAGCGGCGGTGCTCGGCCCGGACTGGGCGCTGCGGGCGGGTTGGGGGCGGGCCGAGACGATCGTGATTCGGCCGGACGGCCACATAGCCCTGGTAAGACCCGCACGGCTAGCATGAACTCTGCATTCCGAAACCGATCTGTGGAGCAGACCACGTCGATGGGGAGCACAGGCGGACACGAGTCCGAAGACGAACAGGACGGGTCGACGCCGCCGGGCGGGCGCGACCAGCCGATCGACGAGGCCGAACTCGATCGGATCTGTCTGCACAACCTGCTCTCGGCCTGCGCCGACATGATCTACTTCAAGGACCGCGACTCGCGTTTCCTCAAGGTCAGCCGCAGCGCGGCCGAGTTCACCGGGGCCAAGGACCCGGCGGACATGGTCGGCAAGTCGGTGCGGGACTACTTCACCGCGGAGCACGTGGCGGCGGCGTTCGAGATCGAGCGGGCCATCATGCGCACCGGCCGGGCGGTCAACGACGTCGAGGAGCCGCACCTGCGGCCGCACACCGCCGCCGAGGAGACGCTGAGCGCGAGCAAGCAGCCGCTGCGCGACTTCGAGGGCCGGATCATCGGCACGTTCGGGATAAGCCGCGACATCACCGCGCGCAAGATCGCCGAGCGCGAGCTGATCGCCCGCACCGCGGAGCTGGACCGGATCGGCGAGGAGCTGCGCACGCTCATCGACACCAGCCCGGACCCGATGACGCGCTACGACCGCGAGCTGCGGATCACGTACGCCAACCCGGCCGCGCAGGAGATGACCGGCCGGCCGGAGAAGGAGCTGCTCGGCCGGACCAGCCGGGAGCTGAACGAACCCGGGGAGTTCGTGCCGGAGTGGGAGCGCGCGCTGCAGCACGTGCTGCGCACGGCCGAGGGGGTCGAGCGCGAGTTCAGCGTCGTCGTCGGGGACCGGCAGCGCTACCTGCACACCCGCTTCGTGCCGGAGATCGGCGAGGACGGCGCCGTGCGCAGCGTGCTGGCGGTAAGCCGGGACCTGACCGAGCGCCGCCGGATGGAGGAGGCGCTGGCCGAGCGGGCCGTGCGCGACCCGCTGACCGGCCTGGCCAACCGCACGCTGCTGGTCAGCCGGATCGAGGAGGCGATCGAGCTCGCCGGGTCCCGTCCGGGGCGGCCGGCCGTGCTCTTCCTGGACCTGGACCGGTTCAAGCTGGTCAACGACAGTCTCGGGCACGCCGCCGGGGACGAGCTGCTGGTGGCGGTCGGCGAGCGGCTGCGGGAGGCGGTGCGGCGCGGCGACCTCGTGGCACGCTTCGGCGGGGACGAGTTCGTGATCCTGTGCGAGGACGTGGAGGGGCGCTCCGAGGCCGCCGCGCTCGCCGATCGGATCTGCCGCTGCCTGATCATGCCGTTCGAGTGCGAGGGCACGCCGATCCACGTCCGCACGAGCGTCGGCATCGCCCTGGCCGGGGCCGAGGGAGCGACCGCGGACGCCCTGCTGCGCGAGGCTGACGCGGCGATGTACCAGGTCAAGGCGTCGGGCGGCGCGTCCGGCGGATACGGGTTCTTCGAGCCCGCGACGCACGAGCGGGCTATGCGCCGGATCGATCTGGAGCACCGGCTGCGCCAGGCCGTCGAGGGCGGCGAGTTCACGCTCGTCTATCAGCCCGTCGTGGACCTGGCCGACGGACGTACGGTCGGCGCGGAGGCTCTGATCCGCTGGCGCCACCCGGAGCGCGGCCCGCTGCCGCCGTCGGAGTTCATCGAGATCGCCGAGGAGACGCACCTGATCCAGCCGATCGGCCGGTGGGTGCTGGACGAGGCGTGCCGGCAACTCGCGGCCTGGAACGCCGTGCTGCCCGAGGGCCACGACGAGCTGACGATGGCGGTCAACCTCTCCAACCGGCAGCTCTCGCACCACCGCGATCTGGTCGCCGAGATCACCGAGGCGGTCGAGCGGCACGGCATCGCGCCGCGGCAGATCTGCCTGGAGGTGACCGAGACCGCCGTGCATGAGGCGTCCGGCGCCGCCCGTTCGGCACTGGCCGCGCTCTCGGCCGCCGGGTTCCAGATCGCCTTGGACGACTACGGCACCGGATACTCCTCGCTCGCCCACCTGCGCGACATCCCGGTCGACGCGCTGAAGATCGACCGCGTGTTCGTGGACGGACTCGGCCATGACCGCGGCGACGACGCGATCGTGGTCGCCGTCATTACCCTCGCCCACGCCCTCGGCCTGCGCGCGATCGCCGAGGGCGTCGAGTCCCCCATGCAGCGCGACCGGCTCCGTGAGCTCGGCTGCGACCTCTTCCAGGGCTACCTCTACTCCGCGCCCGTCACCGGAGACGCGTTCGAGGCCTTGCTCGGTTAGTTCCTGCCGCTCTCGATCAGGGCCTGCTGGAGGCGGTTGGCCTTGTCGACGTCGGGGGTGCGGGCGGCGATGACGTCGGCGTAGAGGAAGGACTCGCCGATGCGGACGAGCGCGTAGGCGAAGGCTTCCGCGTCGATGACGGGTTCGAGGCCGTGTTCCTCGATGTCCCAGAGCAGCAGGTCGCGGATCGCGGCGACGGTGCCGGGCTGGATGAGGCCGGCCGGGTCCATCAGGATGCGGACGGCGACGGCGGGTTCGTCGTCGAGGAACCTGCGCAGGCCGGGCGAGGTCGAGACGATCGCGTTGAAGTGCCGGAGCGAGCCTGTGGTGTGCAGGGCTCGGGCGGGCCGCTCGCGTTCCCAGCGCTTGACGGCGACGGCGATCGAGCGCTCCGTCTGCGCCCACACCGCGCGGGCCAGCAGGGTTTCGCGGCCGCCGACGCGGCGGAACAGCGTCGTGCGGGAGATGCCGAGTTCGTCGGCCAGCCCCTGCATGTCCAGCCGCCGTCCCTCGGCGAACCAGCGTGCCGCGCGTTCCACCGCGCCCGGCCCGGTGTGATCAGGGCTGTCGCTCAGGCTCACGTCCTCGGGCCTCTCTCCGGTAGCCGCCGGATCGCGGAACTGTGAAACATCCTCGGAAAGTGTTGCACGCGCGGTCCGGCGGTGCCATTCTCTGCGATACCCGTCGGGCCGGTGTCCCCGGGACCCCGCACGCGCTCATCCATAAGCAAGCGCTCACTTAGCAGGGAAAGGGCAACTCAATGGCGAGCAGCTCAGCCCGTTCCGCACCCCCGTCCGCGCCGGCCTTCGAGGCCAGGCGCGGGATCTGGGGGCGGCAGCTGGACCACTACCCGTCCACCGCGCCGCGGGCGACGTATCTGGTCATCGTGGTCCTCGCGACGATCACCCTCTACTACGAGCTCTACGTGCAGGGCTCGGTGGCGACCGCGCTCGCCGCGAACCTGCACATGACGCTGGTCTACCTGATCGCGATCTCCATCGTGGGCAACGCGGTCGGCGCGCTCGCCTCGGTGGTCGCCGGACTGGCGGACCGCTGGGGCCGGGCGAACCTCGTGGTCTACGGCCTGGCGGTGACCGGCGCGCTGGTGCTGTTCGGCCTCGCGAACTCCACCGACAAGCTGGTCTACCTGATCCTGTTCGCAGTGGTCAGCTTCGTCGAGGGCATGATCCTGGTGGCCACGCCCGCCCTGATCCGCGACTTCTCCCCGCAGCTCGGGCGCGCGTCGGCGATGTGCTTCTGGACGATGGGCCCGGTGCTCGGCAGCCTGGTCGTGAGCGAGGTGGCGAGCCACACGCTGGGCTCGCACCCGGACTGGCAGTACCAGTACCGCGTGTGCGGCACGGTCGGCCTCATCGTGTTCGTGATCGCCTTCGTGGGCCTGCGCGAACTCGCCCCGCAACTGCGCGACCAGCTGATGGTCAGCATGCGTGACAAGGCGCTGATCGAGGCGAACGCGCGCGGCATCGACCCCAACGAGGTGCTCACCGGCCACTGGCGGCAGATGCTGCGCAAGGACATCGTCCTCCCGGCGATCGCGATCAGCGTGTCACTGCTCTTCTACTACATCGCGGTCGGCTTCTTCGTCGTCTTCTACGCCACGAACTTCGGCTACTCGGAGGCGCGGGCGAACGCGCTGTCGAACTGGTACTGGGGCGTGAACGCGGTGGCGCTGCTGGTGACCGGCATACTCTCCGACCTGCTCAAGGTGCGCAAACCGTTCATGCTGGTCGGCGGCGCGATCAGCATGGTCGGCGTGGCGATGTTCGCGATCGCGACGACGCATCCGGCGACGACGTACTACGAGTTCGTCGGCATGCTGATACCGATCTCGGTCGGCGGCGCGCTCGCGTTCGCGGCGTGGATGGCGGCGTTCACGGAGACGGTGGAGAAGCACAACCCGGCCGCGACCGCCACCGGCCTCGCGGTGTGGGGTTCAACGCTGCGCACGATCGTCGTGGTGGCGCTGCTCGCGCTGATCGCCGTGATTCCGGCCGCGAGCACGCTGGTGAACCAGGGCTCACAGGTCGCCGCGGCGGCGGCCGGGCAGGCACCTGGCCTGAGCGCGTCCGAGAACGCGATCGTGAAGGCCGTGGCAGCGGACCCGACGATCGCGACCCGGGTGCAGACGATCGCGACGCAGGACGCCGCCGAACTGGCGACGGCGCAGAAGCTCAGCACGGCCACGCAGGCTGCGCTCGCCGCGTCCCCCACCGATCCGACCACGCAGGCGGAGGCCCTCAGCGAGATCTCCGGACTGTCGGCGGCCGACGTCGCCCAGGTGATCACGCTGAGCGCGAAGTACCAGACGGAACTGGCCACGGCGCAGGCGATCGACACCGGCACGCAGGCGGCCTTGCAGACGAACCCGAACGACACGGCCGCGCAGGCCAAGGCGGTCGGCGACATCGCGGCGGCGTTCCATCTGACGGCGGCGCAGGCGACCGCGCGGTTCCAGGCGCTCGCGGCCGTGCCGCAGGCGGACCTCGTGCTGCTGGCCACCGACGGCAAGCAGGTACAGACGGCGGCGGCCGCGTTGACCGCGCTCGGCAAGGTCCCGGCCGCCGACCTCGCGCTGGTGAGCCAGTACGGCCCGGGCCTGCAGGACCCGAAGGTCGTGGCCGAGCTGAAGTTCCTGCAGGCCAACGCGCCCGCGGTGCTGCAGGCGCAGAAGGACTCGCCGGTCCAGTGGCAGCGCTGGTGGTGGATCTGCTTCGGCGGCCAGGTGCTGTTCATCCCGTTCATCTGGATGCTGACCGGGCGTTGGAGTCCGCGCAAGGCCCGTGAGGACGCGCAGCGGCACGCGGAGAGCGTGGACCGGCAGTTGGCGACGCTCGCCGCGCTGGCCGAGTAGTCACAGCGGTCTCGGTCGGCCGTCTGCCGGGCAGCGGACGGCCGATCGGGACTTGCGCTCAGTACGGATGGGCATGGCAAGGTGGGGCCCGTGACGACCCACAACCGACGTAGATGTACAGCCCTGGCGTCCGTGATAGCCGTCTGCGGTCTCACGGCGACGGCGTGTGGCACGGCGGACGCCGCGCACGTCGGCCAGGTCTCCCCGCTGCCCGCCACCGGCACCACCGCCACCGCCTCGTCAGCGGCGCCGTCGGCCACCGCGGCGTCCAAGGCGGCCGCGGGCACCGTGGCGAACGCGAGCACGGCCTCGGCGTCGACCGCGGCGTCGACGTCGCTTTCGCTCGCCGGGAAGACCGTCGTGATCGACCCCGGCCACAACGGCGGGAACGCCTCGCACGCCTCCGAGATCGCGAAGCTCGTGCCCATGGGCTTCGGCCAGTACAAGACCTGCGACACCACCGGCACCGACGCGAACGACGGCTATCCCGAGTACGCGTTCACCCTCTCGGTGTCGGACGACGTGCAGCAGATCCTGGAGCAGCACGGCATCAAGGTGATCATGACGCGGACCACCAACTCCGGCGTCGGGCCGTGTGTCAACCAGCGTGCCGCGATCGGCAACGACGCACACGCGGACGCGGCGGTGTCGATTCATGGGGACGGATTCGCCACCTCGGGCCACGGCTTCCAGATCATCCAGGCCGCCAAGTCCGTCGGCGGCTCGGCGAACGACGCGCGGTCGAACGAGCTGTCCGAGGCGCTGCACTCGACGTTCGTGTCCGAGTCGGGCCTGACACCGGCGACGTACATCGGCACCGACGGTTACGAGACGCGCAGCGACCTCGCCGGGCTGAACCTCTCGACCGTGCCGAAGATCCTGGTGGAGTGTGGGAACATGAAGAACCCCGGCGACATCGCGCTCATGGAGTCGAGTTCGGGACGCGATCGAATAGCCGAGGCGATCGCCGACGGCATCATCAAGTTCCTGACACACCCGTAGCGAGTTCGGCGACACGCGTCTCGGCACGCTCGATGTCGGCGCTCATGCCGAGCCGGCGGAAGATCTCCAAGGCCTGATTCAGCAGTGTGCCGCCCAGTTCCGCGTCCCCGTCGGCGAGGTGGAGTTCGGCGAGCCCTTCGAGCGAGATCGCCTCGTCGTCGGGCTTGTCGAGCTCCCGGTTCATCGCCAGCGCCTGCCGGTAGAGCTCGAAGGCGCGGGCACGGTCGCCGGACGCTGCGATGGCGGCGGCGTAGTAGTTGAGCACGACGGCCTCGTTGCCGCGCTCACCGGTCCCGCGGAAGATCTCCAGCGCGCTGGCCTGCGCCTCGACGGCCCCCGCGTGGTCCCCGGCGGCCAGCCGTGCCCGGCCGAGCGAGGTCAGGGCGTTGGCTTCCCCGCCGAGGTGGCCGAGCGCCCGGTAGATCTCGAGCGCGCGGCTGAGCGCGGCCTCGGCACCGTCGAGGTCTCCGGTCGCGGATCGCACCTTCGCGAGGTCGGTCAGCGTGGTGGCCTCGCCGAGCCGGTTGCTCAGGGCGCGGTAGATCACGAGCGCCTGGTCAAGGACGTCCTTGGCGCCGGCGTAGTTTCCGGTCACGCTGCGGACCAGGCCGAGGTCGTTGAGCGCGCCCGCCTCGCCGAGCCGGTTGCCGAGGTCGCGGTAGACGGTGAGCGACTGCGCCAGCACGTCTTCGGCGCCCGGGAAGTCGCCGGTCAGGTGGCGTACGAGGCCGAGATCAGTGAGCGCGCCCGCCTCCCCGGACCGGTTGCCGACGGCCTGGTAGATCTCAAGCGCCTGAGCCAGCACGTCTTCGGCGCCGGGGAAGTCCCCCGCCACGTAGCGCACCCGCCCGAGGTCGTTCAGCGCATTGGCCTCGCCGAGCCGGTAGCCGATGTCGCGGTAGACCCGGAGCGCGTGGTCATGCGTGGCTTCGGCCGTCGAATAGCCGCCGGTGATGTACTGCACGCGTCCCAGACCGCTGAGCGCATTGGCCTGGCCGAGTTCGTCACCGAGGCGGCGGTGGATTTCGAGCGACTGCGTGTAGGCGGCTTCGGCCCCGGGATAGTCGTCGTTGGAGGATTGCGCACGCCCGAGTTCGGTGAGGGCGTTCGCCTGAGCCGCTTCGTGTCCCGCGCGTTCCGCGATGTCGGCGGCGGTCCGGTGCACGTCGATCGCGCGGGTGAAGGGACCGTCGACGAGGAGTGTCTCGGCGAGCCCGGCGGCGAGGGCGACCGCGTGGTCCCCGAGGTCGTCGTGGCTGCTGGCGTAGGCGAAGGCCGCGTCGAGGTTGGCGAGTTCGACGCGTAGCCAGGCGCGGGCGGTGTCCGTCGTGAGCGCGTCAGGCTGGTGAGCGGGCGCGGGGTCGGTCTGGTCGTGTCGCGGGTTGCGGGCGATGAGCTTCGTGGCGGCCTGTGCGGTGTACGCGTAGTAGTGCAGCAGCCGATCGCAGGCGGCGCGGCGTACGGGCTCAGGGTCCTGCGAGACGGCCAGCGTGCGAGCGTGTGCTCGGACGAGGTCGTGCGGACGGTAGCGGCCCGGCGTGACGGCGATCAGCAGGCTGTGGTCCGTCAGTCGTTGCAGCAGCCGCGCGGCGGTGTCCGGGTCGCCGTCCAATGAGGCCGCGGCCGCGTACGCGTCGATCTCCGGGCCGGGCAGCAGCCCTAATCGGCGGAACAGCACCTGCACGTCCTCCGGCAGGTTCTGGTAGGAAAGGTCGAACACGGCCTGCACGCTGCGGATCTCGTCCGTGTACCCGGCCAGCTCGTGTCCGGCCGGACGAGACTCCAGCCGTTCGATCAGCACGCTGAGATTCCAGCCCGGGCCGCCGGTGCGCAGCAGGGCCCCGGCGATGAGCAGGGCGAGCGGCAGGTATCCGCACAGCTCGGCGGCCCGCTCCAGCAGCTCGTCTTCTGCATCCGTGCCGAGGCGGGCGGCCTTGCGCAGCAGCGTCACGGCTTCGTCGCGCGGCAGCACGTCCAGCGCCAGCGGCAGCGCGTCGTCCAGGGCCTTGAGTCGCTTCCGGCTCGTCACCAGCACGAGGCACGTCTCGCAGGCCGGGAGCAGCGGGATGACCTGGGCCTCGTCGGCGACGTTGTCGAGCACGATGAGCGTGCGCGTGCCCGCCAGTCGGTCCCGGTACGCGGCGGCGCGGGCGTCGAGGTCGGCGGGGATGTCCCGGGGCGAGATACCGAGGCTGCCCAGCAGCGCGGCCAACGCCTCGGACGGATCGCGCGGCGCGGTGCCCTGCGTGTAGCCGTACAGGTCGAGGAACAGTTGCCCGTCCGGGAAGCGCGGCGCGAGCCGATGCGCGGCACGGATGGCCAGCGCGGTCTTGCCGACCCCGCCCATCCCGTCGATCGCCGAGATCACGACAGTGCCCGGCTCGCCCCCGGCCCGCGCCTGCTCAGCGAGGGCGAACAGGGCGTCGAGTTCGTTCTCGCGGCCGGTGAACAGCCTCGTGTCCGTCGGTAGCTGCCGTGGCCCGCTGCTCAGCGTACGTTCGGCCGTCACCGCCGGTGGGACAGGCGCATCGAGCGTGGTCGTACCCGGCAGGGGCGCGCGCTCGTCCGTGTCACCGCTCCGGATGTCCGCCAGCCGCTCGCGCACCTCCCTCGCGCTACGCGGCCGCAGCTCCGGTTCACGTTCGAGCAGTTGCGCCACGAGGTCGTTCAGCTGCGGCGGCAGACCGGGCCGGGCCTGCTCCAGCCTCGGAGCCTCGCCACTGATCTTCGCGGCCATCACCGCCCACGCGGTCGGCCCGGTGAACGGCGCGCGCCCGGTCAGCATGGCGAACAGAACGCCACCGAGCGCGTAGAGGTCCGAACGCGCATCGCCGTGCCCGGCCGTGACCTGCTCGGGCGCCGCGTACTCGAGGGTGGCGGCCGGGGCCAGCTTCGACGAGTGCACCACAGAAAGCTGCTTCGCCTGCACCAGCCCGGCGATCCCGAAGTCGACCACCTTCGCCGCCCCGGCACGCGTGATCATCACGTTCTGCGGCTTGATGTCGAAGTGCACCACCCCGGCCTCGTGCGTGGCCTCCAGCGCGGTGCACACCTGCTCCGCGATCTCCACCGCCCGCGCGCACGTCAGCGCGCCCGACGCGTTGATCAGGGCACTGAGGGACATCCCGTCCACCAGCTCCATGACCAGGAAGAGCGTGTCCCCGTGCACGCCCCGGTCATGCAGCGCGACCACGTTCGGATGGTTGATCTGCGCCGCGGCCACCGCCTCCCGCTCGAACCGCGCCGCGAAGTCGTCCGGCGCCGCCTCCCCCAACGGCAGCAACTTGAGCGCGACCCGGCGCCGCAGCGAGCGGTCGTGCGCCGACCAGACCTCGCCCATCCCCCCGCGCCCCAGTCGCTCCAGCACCTCATACCGCTCGGCCAACAGCGCCCCGTGCTCCATGCCCCGCATTATCGCGCCCTGCGACCTCCGGGTGCTACAGCGCACTCGGATTCGATCACGCCGGAACGCCCGCGTCCTTGAGTTGTTCCCGCAGCTCAGACACGGCGGCAGCAGCCTGCGACGGCTCCGCGGCAATCAGCGCTTCGAGCGCCGTACCGATACCCGCCGGCGCGTTCTCCGGCTCCCGGATCGCGATCTTCGACCAGGAATGCCGCCAACGCACGAGCCCGGCATCGGCGAGTTCGAGCGTGACCCAGGCACGCAACGCGGGCGCCAGGACGTTCGCGCCGATCTCGAGGGCTGCGGACGGCGCGGTCTGCGTGTGCCAGATCTGCGTCGGGGTCAGCAGGCCGCGCAGCAGCGTTTCCATGTGCCCGGCCTCGACGTGATCGAGGAATTCACCCAACGTGGGCGGGGTTCCCGTGATCTTCTGCATCGCGGCCAGGAGCGGCACGGCGGCGGTCTGGACGTGCGCTCGGGCCGCGGCGTCGGTGAGCGCGTCCCAGTCCACCGGCCGACGCTCGTCGAAGTGGGCTTCATGGCGCGCGACCTCTGCCAGCAAAGACTGCGCACCGTTCAGGACGTCAATCGCGCGCACCTGGGACGTGTCCTCGGCCCGGCCATCGTCCGGTAGCGCACGTAGCGCCGCAACGCGGTCCGGCATCGGCGGGTGCGAGTCGAACCGATTCTGCTCCTGCGCCGAGGGACTGTTCCGCTCCGATTCGACCGCGGCCTGCCAGCGGGGCTCGTGGAGCATCTCGCCGAATCCCGCGAACAGCACCTCAGGCTCCGGCACGAGGCCGAGTCCCACACCGGCGTCGGCGAACCGCTGCCGGAACTGCTGATACGCCACGTGATACGCCGGTATCTCGGCCAGGACGCCGGCGGCCGTGTCGCGCCCGCAGAGTTCCGCGCTGATCCGGTCGGCCGCGTACTCCTGCGCGCGACTGATCTGCTGCGTGATCGCCATGAAGCGGACGGCGTACGCGCGGATCAGCCGGACGGTCACGATCTGCAGGCTCACCAGCCAATGACCGCTGCTCACCGCGGTGGTCTTGAAGAAGCCCGCGGTGTTCAACGTCCAAGCCAAGCCGGCCCGACCGCGCCTGATCAGGGGCAACAGCCGTGTGTCCTGGTGGGCGAAGTGACCGAATTCGTGCGCGAGCACGGCGTCGAGCTTCGCCGGGGAGAACGCGATCAGCATCGGAGCGCCGATGATCAGGTGCCGCGGCCCCGAACGCAGACCGAACCATCGCGGCTGTTCGTACACCGCCGCGTTGAACCACGATTCGATCCACACGAACTCCGGCGGCGCGACCCCGGCAGCAGCGGCGGCCGCGCGGACCATCGCCCAGAGCGCGGGCTGCTCCGTCTCCAGCACCGCGACGCCGTCCATCGCGCGATCGGGCAAGACCAACGTAGCCCGGAAGGCCAGGCCCACCAGCGCGAACATCGCGGCGGTGAACGGCAGCCCGACCAGCACGAACAGCATCGTATTGCTGTCCAGTATGAGGACGTCCAGTCCCACGACCGCCACGAGCAGCACCACGCCGAGCACGTAGAAGCCCATCAGCAGCGTGACAGCCACAGCCGCGCGTACACCTATCCCCACCGTTACCGCCCTCCCGCGCGAGAGGGTACCAGCGATTCAACCCCTGACCGCTTCACGTCCGCCTGCGCGATGCGCGGTCCCGGATTTCGGTGTACGGTGCCCGGCTGGGGCATGTGGGTTACCGGGCCCTGAATCACGGGAGGGGTATATGGGGGTGCATGCTGCGCGGCGCGCGCGTGTGCCGGTGGCGCTGCGGCGGATGGGCGTCCATCGCACGGTGCTGGCCGCGGTGATCGTGACCGTGGCGCTGACGACGGCGTTCGCGGCGGCGCTCATCACCTACAGCAGCCAAGCCGGGGACGCGGCCGTGCGCAGTGCGCTGCGGACCGCTAGCGGTACGTCGATCTCCTTCGCGGGGGCGGCGCCTGCGGAACCGTTCGACCAGGCCACGGCCGACATCGAGGGTCAACTACGCGGCGCGCTCGGCGGAACGGACGTGACCGTGTACGCGGCGCCCGAGCTCGAGTCGCTGGCGCTGCCGGGGTCCACGGAGGTCACTGGCAAGGTGGCGACGCTGCTGGCCCCGTCGGATCTGGCCGCGCACGGCAGGCTCGTCGCGGGCTCGTGGCCGAGTGCGGGCGCCGGTGCCGCCGGGAGCAGCGGCGACGTGCCGATCGCGCTCAATCGGGCGGCGGCGTCGATCCTCGGGGTCGGGCCCGGCAGCCGAATTACAACCCTGACGGTAACCGGGAGCTCGGCCACGTTCGTGGTGACCGGCGTCTTCACCCCGATCGATCCGCAGGGCCCGTTCTGGACGCTCGACCCGCTGGCCGGGACCGGGAGCGTGGCGAGCAGCGGATACACGACGTTCGGCCCCTTCTTCACGGACGCCTCGTACCTGGCCGGAGGGACGCTCGCCGCCCAGCAGATGGAGTGGGAGGCCGTCCCCGACACGCAGGCGATCAACTCGTCCGGACTGACGGCGCGGGCCGCGGCGCTGCAGAAGGTAGTTTCGCAGTTCGGTCACAATTCCACGCTCGGCAATCCCGGCATCTCGACCGAACTGCCGCAGCTGCTGACGAACCTCGCCTCCGCCGCCCTCGTCGCGCAGTCCCTCGTGTACGCCGAACTGCTCGAACTGCTGGTCGTGGCCATCGCAGCGCTCTTCATCGTCGTGCGGCTGCTGACAGAGGTCCGCGAGACCGAGGCGTCGCTGCTCTGGGCACGCGGCGGGACCGGACCGCAGCTGATCCGGCTGCGAGCGGTCGAGTCGGTGCTGCTGGCCACGCCCGCCGTACTCATATCGCCGTTCGCCGCACGTCCGCTCGCGGCCACCATCGGCCGGTTGGGCGGCGGCCAGATCGCGTCCTGGCCGACCGGCACGATCCCGATGGCCGTGTGGGCTGGCGTCGTCGGCTGCGCGGTCGGCGCGGTCACGGTGATCCTCGCGCCCGCCTTCAGCTCGGCGGTTTCGCCGCTCGCGCTGCGCACGCGACGGAGCAGGCAAGCGGCCGTCACGGCGGTCGGCCGGGCCGGATTCGACCTCGCACTACTCGCGCTCGCGGGGTTCGCCTGCTGGCAACTGCTGTCCACGAACTCGATCGTCGGCACGGACCAGTCGGGGAGCGCGGCCTACTCCCCCATCGCGATCGCCGCGCCCGCCCTCGCCTTGGCGGCCGGAGCGGCCCTCGCGCTACGGCTGCTGCCGCTGGCCGCGCGGTTCGGCGACCGGTTGGCGCGACGTGGCCGGGCGCTCGCCGTTCCGCTGGCGTTCTGGCAGACCGGACGCAGGCCCCTGAAACTCGCCGGTCCGGTTCTGCTCACGATGCTGGCCGTGGCGACGGGGGTCCTGTCCCTGAGCGAGTACGTCAGCGCGGAGCGGTCGGCCGCCGACCAGGCCACGTTCTCGGTCGGTGCGGACGCCGACGTGCGCATGCCGTCCGGCTCCCTGAGCCCGTCCGCCCTGGCCGCGCTCGCCGCGTCGCCGAGTGTGCACGCCGTCAGCCCACTGACTCGGACCACGTTCGTGCCCACCGGAAACGGCGCGCAGCAGACCACGCTGCTCACCGTTCGTCCAGACAGCGTGCCGCACGCCGTGACGATGCGCTCCGACCTCTCATCCGTCTCGCTCAGTGCCCTGATGACCGACATCAACCGCCCCGCTGACGTGACCGGCGAATACTCCGCAATCGCAACAGAGGCCCTGGCACACGCGCTCAATCTCGGCGTCGGCGACCTCACCTCGGTCCCTGTCGGCACGGCCACACTCAAGGTACGCATCAGCGCGATCGTGTCCGACTTCCCGACGATCTCGACGCCGGGCGGCGGCCTGATCGTCGGCCAGTGGTCGCAATCGCCCGCGCCGAACGAGGCATGGCTCAGCGATTCGTCCGCCACCGCGCCGCAGGGCCTCCCGGCGGGCGCGGTCGTCACGTTCCGCACGCAGGTCCAGCAGCAACTCCGCTCGGCGCCACTGGCCGAGGAGCCGTTGCGGGCGCTGCTGGCCGTGGCGTTGGCGACGACGCTGCTCGCGCTCTGCGGCCTGATCGTCAGTGTCCTGAGCGCGGGCGCGGAACGCTCGGCGGAGTTCGCTCTGCTCGACGCGCTCGGATTCTCGCGACGTGGCCGGATCGGGACGCTGTGCCTTGAGCAGGCGCTGCTCGCGATACCCGGCGCCTTGGCGGGCGTCGGGCTCGGACTACTGCTCGGGCGCGTCGTGGTGCCGGTGGCGACGTTGACCGCCGACGCGGCAAAGCCCCAGCCGCCGGTCACGGTGCTCACGCCGTGGCCCGAGGTGGCGTTCGGCGTCGCGGGGCTGCTCGCCATCCCGCTGATCACCGCCGCGATCGCCGGTTCTCGCCGCCGAGAAACGGCATCCGTGCTGCGGGAAGGAGCCGACCGATGATCCGTCGCTACCCTGGCCTGGCCCTGCTGCTCATTCTCAGCTTCCTGACGGCGCTGTTCGCGGCGGCCGTACCAGGCCTCGTAGACCGCGCGCTGACGAACGCGCTCCAGCAGAGCATCAACAGCACGCTGCCGATCGATCGCGCCGTCACCGCAGGCGCTACGCCGTCGCCGCGCATCGACGCGAGCTCGATGGCGAGCGCGCTGCAGACGTTCGCGAACGGCGTGCCAGCCGACGCGAATCCGCTGCGTGACCAGGCGTGGGACGGCGCGTCGCTCGGCCTGCCGATACCGATCATCAGCACGCCGGTTCCCGCTTCGGTCAACCTCGAGTTCCGCAGCTCGATCGATGCGCACCTGCGGCTCGTCTCGGGTTCGATGCCTGACACGGCGACCGTGGGCAACGGCACCGGGACCTTCGACATCGCGGTCACGGCCGCCACGGCGAAGACCTACGGCGTGGGCATCGGCGGCGTGATCTCCGGGCGCACCTATTCGTTCCGGATCACCGGAATCATCGAGCCGACGGACCCGACCTCGACGTTCTGGAAGTACGATCCGAATCTCGCGGCCCCGGCGCCGCACAAGAACCTGAACGGCAGCACGACGTGGCTGACGGCCGGGCTCATCGGCGACGGCGAGCTGGCCCCGCTGGCGTCCGTGGACTTCCCCGCCGGGAAGTCGGACCCGTTCTCGGCGGTCTACTGCGTGCCGCTGGACACGAGCACGTACTCGGCGCAGAACGCTGCGACCCTGCTCAACGACATGACGGCGTTCGAATCCGGTACCGTCAGCACGACGCTCCAGGTGCAGGTCACGGCCGGTCCGGCGGCGACGCTCTCCGCCTTCCAGTCACAGCGTTCCGCGGTCGATTCGGTGCTCAGCCTGGTGCTGATCGGCGTGGCGACGGTCGGCGCGGCCACGGTCGTGCTCTGCGCGCGTCTGATCATCAACCGGCGCCGTGCGCACTTCGCCCTGCTGCGCGCACGCGGCCAGTCGCTTCCGCAGCTCGCGCGCCAGGTGTTCGGCGAACTCGGTCCGCCGACCGCGCTGGCCCTGGTCGTCGCCGGAGCCCTCGGCACTGTACTGACCGGCGGACCGAGTACGCAGGCCGAGTACCTATTCGGCGTCGTCGCGCTCGTCGTGCTCGGCGGACCGCCGGTGCTCGCCGTGCTCGACCATCGCGGCAACGCACGGCTCCGAACCGGCCGCGACGACCTCGTACGGCGCCGTCCGAAGGCCCGCCGCCGCGTCTTCGAGTTCGTACTCGTGCTGCTCGCGGTGGCGGCCGTGGCCCTGCTGCGGCAGCGCGGAATCGGCGGCACGGGACAGGGCTCGAACACGCTCGGCGCGCTCGCACCGATCCTGGTCGCCGCCGTGGCCACCACGATCGCAGTGCGCTGCTATCCGCTGCTGCTCGTGCCCGCCTCCCGGGCCGCGCAACGCGGCAAGGGCGCGACCGCGTTCCTCGGGCTGACCGGGGCCGCGCGCTCCTCGCTCGGTCTCGCGCTGCCCACGTTCGGCCTCGTCCTCACGCTCACCCTGGCGGCTCTCGGCGGGCTCGCGTACCACAACGTCGAGTCCGGACGCGTCGCAGAGTCCTGGATCCAGACCGGCGCGGACGCCACGGTGACGCTGAACACCGCAGCCGATCAGACGCAGGCGGCGAAGGCCGTGGCGGCGCTGGAGAAGGTGCCCGGAGTCACGCACGCGACCGCCATCGCCACGCAGCCGCTCCTCGGCAACACGGCCAACACCGCCACGGTCTTCGCGGTCGATCCGAGCTCGTACGCGGCCGTCACCGCCGACTCGCCCTGGCCGTTCGGCAACGCCCTGCCGACGAGCAGCAGCACCGGCGCGGTCCCGGTCATCGTCTCGGCGGACAGCGGATTCACGGTCGGCTCGGACTTCGGCCTCGAACCCGGCTCGGCGCCGCCGTTCGAGGCGAAGGTCATCGGCATACAGGCGCAGAGCCCGGCGCGATCCGCGTACTCGCCGGGAGAGTCGTTCATCCTGGTGCCGTCCTGGGCCGTCGCGGCCTCCACGCAGTTCTGGCCGGTGACCGAGATCCTGGTGTCCGGCAACGGAATCGACGCGGCGAAGATGAACGCGGTCGTGGCGAGCACCCTGACCGGCGGCAACCGCGTCACCTACCGCACCGACGCGCTCAACCAGCTCGTGCACCTGCCGCTCGGCGGACTGGCCGAGTTCGGGTACGTACTCGGGATCGGCGCGGCGGGCTGCTTCGGGATCTGCGGCATCCTGCTCGCGCTCGCCCTGACCGCGGCCCCACGCACGCGCCGCCTGACCCTGCTCGGCACGCTGGGGCTCAGCGCACGCCAGGCGCGCGGAATCGCGCTCGCCGAGACCGCACCGCTGGCCGCGAGCACCGCGCTCGGCGGCCTGCTGGCGGCCCTCGCACTGCCGCTGGTCTTCGGCAGCGCACTGAATCTGACCGTGTTCACCGGACTGGCCAGCGAGAGCGCACTGCAGCTCGACGCGGTCACCCCGCTGCTGACCGTGGCCGCCGCGCTGGCGCTGACCGGCTGCGGCGTGCTGCTGCAAGCCGCGATAGCCCGACGCCGCAGCGTTCCCGCGCAGCTGAGGATGGGAGAGGACGCATGACCGACGCGAAGGCGCCCGCCGCCGACCTGGCGAGCCTGGAACTCGAGGCCGAGACCGCAGCCCGGGCGCGTGCCGACTACGGCGCCGACGCGCTGATCCTGTGCGACCGGCTGGTCCGGGTCTACGCGGCGGACGGCGTCGAGGTGCAGGCGTTGCAGGGCCTTGACCTGACGATCCGCCCCGGCGAGCTGACCGCGATCGTCGGCGCGTCCGGCTCCGGCAAGTCCACGCTGCTCAACATCCTCTCCGGCCTGGACCGCCCCACAGCCGGCCGAGCCCGCGTAGCCGACCACGACCTCCTGACGATGAAGGGCCGCGAACGGCTGCGCTACCGCCGCGAGACCGTAGGCTTCATCTGGCAGCAGACCGGCCGCAACCTCCTGCCTTACCTAGACGCCCAAGAAAACATCGAGACGCCGCTCCGCCTCGCCGGAGTCAACAGAAGCAAGCGCCGCCGCCGAGCCCACGAAATGCTCGACCTCCTAGGCATCGGCTACTGCGCCCGCCGCCGCCCGGGCCAACTCTCCGGCGGCGAACAGCAGCGCGTAGCCATCGGAGTAGCCCTGGCAAACCGACCCAAGGTGGTCCTCGCCGACGAACCGACCGGCGAACTCGACACGAACTCCGCCGACACCGTCTTCCAGGCGCTACGCACCGCCAACCACGAACTCGGCGTCGCGGTACTCATCGTGACCCACGACGAGAACGTCTCCAGCCAGGTGCCGCGCACAGTACAGATCCGAGACGGCCGCACGAGCAGCGAAGTCCTGCGCACCGAGTTCGGCGAGCTCGCCACGGCCCAGGAGTTCGCACTGCTCGACCGGGCCGGCCGGATCCAGCTGCCCGCCGACTACATCGAGGCCCTAGACCTGCGCGACCGCGTGCGGCTCGGCCTCGAACCCGAACAGATCACCGTCCGCGCGGACCGCGAGGAGCCGACGATATGAGCGACACGACGACCACGATCGTGCGCGCCGAGGGACTGCGCCGCAGCTACGGCACCGGCACAGCCAAAGTAGAGGCCCTACGCGGCGTCACTTTCAGCATCGGCGCCGGAGAACTCGTCGTCCTACGCGGCCGCTCCGGCTCCGGCAAGACCACCCTGCTCAACCTGCTAGGCGGACTCGACCGACCGACCGATGGCACCATCACCGTGGCCGGTCAGCGCCTAGACGTCATCTCGCAGAACAAGCTCCTAGAACTCCGCCGCGAGAAGGTCTCCTACATCTTCCAGTCCTTCGGCCTCATCCCCATCCTCAGCGCCACCGAGAACGTGGGCGTCCCCCTCCGCCTCCTCAACGTCCCCGCCGCCCAACGCGAGGACCGCGCCAAGACCCTCCTGCGCCTGGTAGGCCTAGGCGACCACATGCAACAACGCGCCCACGAACTCTCCGGCGGCCAACAACAACGCGTAGCCATAGCCCGCGCCCTGGCCGCCAAGCCCACCCTTCTCCTAGCCGACGAACCCACCGGCCAACTCGACTCCCAAACCGGCGCCCAGATCATGCGCCTCCTCCGCACCCTCGTCCACTCCGAAGGCGTCACCGCCCTCATCGCCACCCACGACAAGGCCCTGATGGAGATCGCCGACCGCGTCCTGACGATCTCCGACGGTTTGCTCACGGAAGGGTTGTGAATCCGACACGCTTTGGAATCTCCATGCACAGCCACCTTGCACTGTGTAAGCTCACTGCGTTCGCAGCAGCCACGAAAGGTACGGTAACCACTCAATGAACGTCTCCCGACACGGGACCTGGCCTGCGATTGAGCGACGCTGGGGGACGGCACCTGCAGAGCGTGGCTGCGGTGACTCCGTGAACTGTCCCGACGTGTTCGAGACGGATACGGGAGATTTTGCGATCATCGGACAAGATGCCACCGGCATGGTGCCGCCGCCGTCGGACGCAGGGTTCTCGACAACCGAGCGGCTGGTCCTGATCCCCCGCGCCGTCCTCCTCTCCGCCTTCGAGCATTTCTCACGCGGCGTCTGATCCGGAGTTCCTGCGAAACTCCAGGTCGATCACGTCCGCGCCGCGTTCGCGGCCGGACGGCGTCGGCGGCTCTGGAGGCGAGGATTCGCGGTACGCGATGTCGGCGATCTCGTAGAATTCGGCGTCGCGCGCGTCGAGTCTGATGATCTGACGCGCTAACATTTGGCCTTCCCAGAACCTGCGAATCAGAGCGCTGGTAAACAGGTAGCGCAGGACTCCCAGGACATCGTCCCTGTTGAAGTATCCGAGCTCATACAGCATACGCTGATGCTGAATGATCAAGTTCGAATAGTTGTCCTGCTTGCCCCGTACGGGTGAAGTATGACCCTGGTACTGTGGCCAGACGGGGGCCAGTTCGTCATCGTCCATCGACATCTTGATCAGCCGCATGTGCAGTGTTCGCATGTCGGCTTAGGCGCTTCGATGGAGTTCCGCCTGGCTCTTGTCCATGGCCTGATGCTGGTTCTGCAACTCGGCCCGCTGCAACTTCAACTCGTCGTACTGGAGCCTGAAGGTGACGACGAGGGCGATGAAAGCAAGGCCGGAGAAGGCTGCGTTCACGGACTCGAATATCTGGCCGAGCGTGCCCATGCGGTTGCCAAGGCCTATGCTCAGCACGTTGGCCAGCACCGCGGTGATTCCGACGCTGACCAGGGTGGTCGCGAGCGCGAACACCAGGAAGATCAGCGCGCCGTTCCTCGCCGAAAGCATACGGCGAAGGATGTCGGGCGCATCGTGTTTCTCGGATGAGGCCATGGTTGGGTTCGCTCCCCTCGGGCCGCGTAGAAAAGTCAGCCGCTTCCTGTGTGCAGCCGACGCGACGCCAGAGGGAATGCCAGAGGCCTTACCTGGGATCAAACGGAGAACAGATCTACGTCAGCAACACGCTCTACGTGGTGCTCCTCGGCCGAGTAGACCTCGCATTAGCTACCTACCCCGGTTATCCGCACTTCAAAGCGCCATGCGGGTACTGAGTCGCTGGATAGGGGCGCAGTGAAGTGGAGGTGCCGCACCGGACTGGGTCCGGTGCGCCACCTCGCGTTAGTTCAACTGCTGGTTACGAACCCAACTTCCAACTCTGGCTTGTGGCGCCGGAGCAGGTGGTGACGTTGAGGAGGGTGCCGTCGGCGGTGGCTTCGCCTACGGTGTCCAGGCAGAGGGTGGAGTCTGCGGCGCTGGTGACGGTGCCGGTGGCGTTGACGGTCCACTGCTGGTTCGTGGCGCCGGTGCAGTTCTCGAGGACTACGGCGGTGCCGGAGGTGGCGGTGGACGAGGTGCCGGCCTGCATGCACATGTCGCCGTAGACGCTCAGTTCGTGGCTGCTGTTGTAGTCCCAGGTCTGGTTGCCGCCGGCGTTGCAGTCCCACATGTCGAGCTGCGTGCCCGCGGTGGTGGAGAAGCCGGGGACGTCGGCGCAGCGGCTGGAGGCGGCGTTGACGAGCTCCTCACCGGGAGGGGCGGCGGGCTGGTCGTTGACCGGCGGGATGGTGCCGAAGCCGTAGCCCCACTGGAGCTGGGCAACACCGGAGGCGCTGTTGTTGGTCAGCTTGCCGTCGGAGCCGAGGCTCTCGATCGAGTAGGAGTCGCCGAAGCGCAGGCCGGGCCAGTAGACGAGGCCCATGCCCATGCCGCGGGCGATGTCCGTGGTGGCGGCGAGGTACGCCGTGTACGTGTTGCCGTTGTGCGCGCCGTAGTTCAGGCCGATCGTCATCGGGGCGCCGGCCTCGTCGATGATCGTGCGGGAGGCGTAGGCGCCGAGCCGCGGAAGCAGGTTGTTGATCCAGTCCGCTTCGGTGGTGTAGCTGGCCCAGTAGCCGTAGAAGTGCAGCGACAGCAGTGTGCCGTTCAGGGCCGAGGCCGCGCCGACTGCGGTCACGTTGTCGTTGTAGCCGGTGCCGCTGATGACGACGCGGTCACGCGGGATGTAGGTGCGGTCGGCGAGCCACTGCGTGCAGATCTGCACCCACTGCGTGGCCGAGTAGCCGTACGGCTCGTTCATCGGCTCGAAGTAGACGTGCGGGTTGTGCGCGTAGGCCTTGGTGACGGTGTTCCACATCTGGTTCCACGTCGCCGTGTCGTCGATCACGCCGTCGTTCGAGGACTTCTCGTCCCAGTAGCTGAGGATGACCTTGTCGCCGGCCGCGGTCGCCGCGTCGATGGTCGCGCGGTAGGAGTTCCACCAGGCGGTGCCGACGCTCGCCGGGTTGATCGGCAGCCGCAGCGTGTTGGCGCCGAGGTTCTTCCGGAAGCCCGCGACCATGTTCAGGGTGATCTTGTACACGGTCTGGTACGAGTCCGAGGTGCTCAGCCCGCTCGGCACGACCGGGCCGCTGTTGTAGTTGTCGTTCGGGTCGGCCCAGTTCACGCCGTGGAAGCTGCTCGGCGCGGCGGCGGCCGAGGTGCTCGCGGCGGCGCCCGAGGAGGCCGTCTGCGCCGCGGACGAGGCGAAGGCGGTTGTCGTGGTCGCGGCGGCGACGAGTCCGGCCGTGACCGCGAGTGCGGCGAGTGCGGCGCGTCTGCGCCCGGTGAGGAACTTCACGATCCACGCTCCAAAGTCATTAATTCGCCCATGAATTAACTCGGGATGGACCGTAGGCTCCCAACGTCATGCTGTCAAGATCAATCTCAGGGCACGACGATGACCGGGCACGGCGCGGAGCGGGCCAGCTTGGCGGCGAGCGAGCCGAAGAGCCGGTGTACGGGCTGCTCGGAGGCGCCGACGACGAGGGCGGACACCCGCAGTTCGCGGGCGAGGCGGCGGATCGCCTCGGCGGGTGGGCCGTTCTGGATCGTGAAGGCGCACGCGGTGCCGAGCCGCAGCGCGCTCTCGGCGAGGTACTCCCCCGCCTCGTGGGCCACGTCGGTCTCGGCGGCGTGCGCGTACACGGCGAGGCCGGGCGAGGCGATCACGAAGGCGCTGTTCTGCCGCACATAGACCCCGACGACGCCGACGCCGGTGCGCCGCGCGAGTCCGGCGGCGTAGTCGGCGGCGCGCAGCGAGGTGCGGGAGAGGTCGACGGCGACGAGCACGCAGTTCGGCGCGATGGTGCCGACGTCCGTGCCGCTGAGCTGATGGACGGTCATGGCCGACGCTCGATTCACGAATCCGCATTCCGCGGAGCGACAGTCCGCTGTGACGCCGCTCTACCGACACCATACGCCCGAAGTGGCACTCAGTGTCAAGGTAGCCTACCCGTGTCGTACCTTACACGGGTACAGTGGACATCGTGTCCTTTGAATCGTCCGCGGCCCCCGCGCCCGGCCTGCGCGAACGCACCCGCCGCGCGGTGCGGGCCGAGCTGACGGACGTGGCGCTGACCCTGTTCCTGCGGCAGGGTTTCGACGCCACCACGGTGGACGAGATCGCCGCGGTCGCGGGGATATCCCGGCGCAGCATGTTCCGCTACTTCGCCTCCAAGGAGGCGATCATCTTCGACAGCATGCAGGACGTCGGCGAGCAGGTGGCCGAGGTGCTGGCGAAGCGGCCGCGCGAGGAGGATCCGTGGATCTCGCTGCGGCACTCCTTCGGGGTGATGATCACGTACAACGTGGACGATCCGGAGCGCACACTGGCCTTCTGGCGGATGCTGGACGAGACCGCGTCGCTCAAGGCCCGGCACTTCGAGCAGCTGATGCGCTGGCAGGAGCTGCTGGTGCCGGACATCGCGGCCCGGCTGGGCGAGGCCGAGGAGGGCGGCGGGTACGGACCGTGCGCCCCGGCCGTCGTCGGCGCGGCGCTGGCCTGCCTGGACGCGGCGAACCACGCCTGGCTGCGCTCGAACGGCAAGGCGGACGTCGTGCGGCTTCTCGATGAAGCGATGCGCGCCGTCCGCCCCGCGGAGTTCTCGTCGATCAGGCCTTGAGCGCCTGGGCCACGGCGTCGGCGAGCGTCGTGGTCGGGCGGCCGATCAGCGTGCTGAGCGTGTCGCCGGCCGCGTCGAGCGCGCCGCCGGAGATCGCGGTGTCGGCCTGGGCCAGCTCGGGCGCGAGCTCGGCGGGCACGCCGAACCCTTCCAGCGCCGCGGCGTACTCCTGCTCGGGGATCGAGACGTAGCCGACCTCCTTGCCGGACTGCGCGGCGACCTCGGCGGCCACCTGGGAGTTGCTGATCGCGACGTCGCCGCCGAGCTCGTAGACCTTGCCCTCGTGGCCCTCGCCGGTCAGCACGGCGGCGGCACCGGCGGCGTAGTCGGCGCGGGTGGCGTACGCGATCTTGCCCTCGCCGGCCGAACCGAGGAACGCGCCGTGCTCCAGCGCCACGCCGGCCGAGCCGAGCAGGTTCTCGAAGTACCAGTTGTTGCGCAGGAAGGTGTAGGCGACGCCGGACTCCGCGATGGCGGCCTCGGTGTCCTTGTGCACCCAGGAGAAGCTGATCGGGTTGCTGTCGGCGTGCGTGATGGAGGTGTACACGATGTGCTGCACGCCCGCCTTCTTCGCCGCGGCCACCGCGTTCAGGTGCTGCCCCACGCGCTGCTCGCTGCCGCCCACGCTGGAGATCAGCAGGAACTTGTCGGCGCCGGTCAGCGCCGCGACCAGGCTGTCCTGGTCGGAGTAGTCGCCGGGCACGACCTCGACGCCGCGGGCGGCGTAGTCGGCGAGCTTGTTCGTGTCGCGCACGACGGCGCGGATCCCGGCGGCCGGGACGCCGCGGCCCAGCAGCTCCTCCAGGACGAGGCGGCCGAGGTGTCCGCTGGCAGCGGTGATGACGATCATGAGGGGTCTCCCGTCGTACGGTGCTCGTGTTGTGCGCTCTCGGTACTCACCCGAGGATGGCACTAACTTTTAGAAAGTGCAATCTGAGGGTGAGCGCTGTCGCATCGCACGTGCTGGAGTATCCTGGAGGGCATGGATACGCAGCAGCTGCCCACCGACACGGACGAGTGCGGTGACTTCGCGTTCGACGTGCTGGCGCAACGCTGCCCGTCGCGCCCCGTCCTGGAGCACATCACCGGGCGCTGGGGCACGCTGATCCTGATCGCGCTGCGCGAGAGCCCGGCCCGGTTCAACGAGCTGCGCCGCCGGGTGGGCGGGGTGAGCGAGAAGATGCTCTCGCAGAGCCTGCACGCGCTGGAGCGGGACGGCTTCGTGGCCCGCGAGGTGCACTCGACGATCCCGCCGCGGGTCGAGTACAGCCTGACGCCGCTCGGCACGCAGACCGCCGGGAAGCTGTGGGAGCTGGTCGAGCACCTGGAGAGCGTGATGCCGCAGATCATCGTGACCCAGCAGGACTACGACGCGACCAACGCAGGGGCCTGAGCCGCCGCCTCCGTGTCCGTCTGCCGGCGCGCATACCGTCGGGAGAGCGCGGCGCAGGCGAACAGCTGGACCTGGTGGAAGAGCATCAGCGGCAGCACGATCGTGCTCACCGTGGCGGCCGGGAACAGCAGCGTGGCCATGGGCAGGCCGCTGGCCAGGCTCTTCTTCGAGCCGCAGAACACGGCCGCGATCCGGTCGCCGCGATCGAACCCGAGCATCCGTCCGCCGACCGTCGAGGCGGTGAGCACGACCGCGAGCAGCGCGATGTCGATCACGCCGAGCGTCACGAGCTGCTGCCACGAGACGTGATGCCAGATCCCTGCGACGACGCCTTCGCCGAACGCCGTGTAGACGACGATGAGCACCGACCCGCGATCGACCGTGGACAGGGCGCGCGGGTGCCGCTTGAGGGCCGGGGCGATGCGGGCGCGGACGAGCTGCCCGGCCGCGAACGGGAGCAGCAGTTGCGCGGCGACGTCCAGCATGGAGGACCCTGACACGCGCGCGTTCGCGCCGAGCAGCACCGAGACCAGGATCGGCGAGAGCACGACCCCGATCAGGTTCGACAGCGAAGCGGAGCAGACGGCCGCCGCGACGTTGCCGCGCGCGATGGACGTGAACGCGATCGAAGACTGCACCGTCGACGGCAGCACGCTGAGGAACACCAGCCCGACGAACAGCTCATGCGGAACGAGTCCCGGTTCGAGCAGCCGCAGCGGCAGCATGAGCAGCGGGAACAGCACGAACGTGAGGCTGAAGATGTACAGGTGCAGCCGCCACTGACGCAGGCCGTCGAGCGCGGCCCGGGGCGAGAGGCGTGCGCCGTGCAGGAAGAACAGCAGGCAGATGCTCGCGGTGCTCAGGTCGCTGAAGGCGCGCGCGCCGGAGCCGCGGGCCGGGAACGCGGAGGCGATCGCGACGGTCGCGAGCAGCGAGACGATGAACGGGTCGAGGCTGGAGCGGAGACGTTGCACGTCATTCACAGTGGCAGCCGGACGGTATACCGGAAAGCGGGATACCGTGGTAACTGTGATCGAGAAATCCGATAACCCGGCTGCGCTGCTCGACGCGACGCAACTGCGCACGTTCCTGACCGTGACCGAGGCGCTCAGCTTCACGGCGGCGGCGCAGCGGCTCGGGACCAGCCAGTCGACCGTCAGCCAGCACGTGCGCAAACTGGAGGACGCGGTCGGCCGCACGCTCCTGGAACGCGACACGCACTCGGTGACGCTCACCGCGGACGGCACGGCGATGGTCGGATTCGCCCGCGACATCCTCGACAGCAACGAGCGGGCCGTGCACTACTTCGCGGGCCCGGCGCTGCGTGGCCGCGTGCGGCTCGGCGCGTCGGAGGACTTCGCGCACTCGCGGCTGCCGGACATCCTGCGCACGTTCCGGGCCGCGCACCCGCTCGTCGAGCTGGAACTGACGGTGGGTCTGAGCGGCGTGCTGCACCGGGCCCTCGATGCGCGGCGGCTGGACCTGGTCATGGCGAAGCGCAAGAGCGGCGAGACGCACGGCACGCTCGTCTCCCGCGACGCGATGGCGTGGATCGCGGCGCCGGACGTGCGGGTCAGCGCGGATCCCGGCGAGCCGGTGCCGCTGATCGCGTGCCCGGAGCCGAGCATCAGCCGCGAACTGGCGATCCGCGCGCTGGAGCGGGCCGGACGCTCGTGGCGCATCGCGTGCACGGCCGGGAGCTTCAGCGGCCTGCACACGGCGGCGCGCGCGGGCCTCGGCGTGACCGCGCACACCCGGAGCCTGATGCCCGGCGGGCTCGTCGAACTCCCGCCGGAGGCCGGACTGCCGCCGCTCGGCGAGGTCGAGTTCGTGCTGCTGGCCCGCGGACGCGGCGAGACCGGACCCGGCGCCGCGCTGGCCCGCGCGATCCTGGCCGCCGAGGCCCGGCCCCGTCCGGCATAGGTCGGATGAGCTTATTTACACGGCTGGGGGCGCGGAGGGCGGCGGGTTCCGGATACGATCAGCGCGTGGCAGAGGTGATTGAAGAGACGAACCCGGGCTGGCTCACCAGCGGCGAACTCGAGCAGGCCCGCGCCCAGATGCCGATCCTGTACGTCGAGGCCGTCCCCGTGCGCGTGGACGACAGCGGCGAGGTGACCGCGATCGGCCTGCTGCTGCGGATCATGCCGGACGGGACGATGAGCCGGGCGATCGTCTCCGGGCGGGTGCTGCACCACGAGCGGGTGCGCGACGCGCTGCTGCGCCACCTCGAGAAGGACCTCGGCCCGGTCGCGCTGCCCCGGATCCCGGTGTCCCCGCAGCCGTTCACGGTGGCCGAGTACTTCCCCACGCCGGGCGTCACCCCGTTCCACGACCCGCGTCAGCACGCTGTCGCGCTCGCCTACATCGTCCCGGTCTCCGGCGACTGCCGCCCCCGGCAGGACGCGCTGGACCTCGTCTGGTTCACGCCCGAGGAGGCCGCGTCCCCGCTCGTGCAGCAGGAGATGGTCGGCGGCCAGGGCACGCTGCTCAAGCAGGCCCTCGCGCACATGGGCCGCCTGGTCTGATGGGCGCCCGGTTCCACAGCACCGTCCTGCACGTGCGCACCGGCCGCGCCGAGGCCGTGCGCGACCTGACCGCCGACTGCGAGGCCTTCCTGCGCGAGGCCGCCGACGGCGCGGACGGCCTGCTCAACGTCTTCGTCCCGCACGCGACCGCCGGAGTCGCCGTGCTGGAGACCGGCGCGGGCAGCGACGACGACCTGCTCACGGCGCTACAGGACCTGCTGCCCGCGGACGACCGCTGGCGCCACCGGCACGGCTCCCCCGGCCACGGCCGCGACCACGTGCTGCCCGCCTTCATCGCCCCGCACGCCACGCTGCCGGTGATCGCCGGCCGCCTCGAACTCGGCACCTGGCAGTCGGTCGTCCTCGTCGACACCAACCGCGACAACCCCGACCGCCAAGTCCGCCTCACCTTCCTAGGCTGAGACCCGTGCGCATAACGACCTGCACCGAGGGCGACCTCGGCCCCCTGGAGACCCACCTCCCCACCGGCCGCAACGACGCGCACGCCTACCACTTCGGCCAGCAGCAGAGCGGCGAGGCCGAATACCTCATCGCATGGCTCGACGACGCCCCGGTGGGCACCGCCGTGATCGAGTGGCCGGGCTTCCGCTTCGACGCCGCCCGCGCCGCGTACCCCGACTGCGCGGAGATCACGAACCTCCACGTCCACACATCCCACCGCGGCCACGGCATCGGCACCGCCCTCCTGGCCGCGGCCGAATCCCGCATCGCCGCCCGCGGCCTCCGCCAGGCCGGTCTAGGTGTGGGAGTGGAGAACCCCGACGCCGCCCGCCTCTACCTCCGCCTCGGCTACCAGGACACGCACATCCATGCCGAATCCCGCTACACCTGGTACGACGCGGATGACGTCGCCCACGACGTCACCGAGGTGGACACGCATCTGGTGAAGGATCTGCCGGGCGCAGGCTAACTGCCGCTGTAGACGGTGCTGGCCACGCCGCCGTGGTAGCTGCACACGTCCTCGATCCCGCCCGACATGCTGTACATACCGTCGGCGCATTCGACCATGTAGCCCCGACCGTTCCAGAAGTTGTCGATGCAACTGAAGTAGTTGCAGACACCGCTATCCGGATCAGTGATCTTGTGCCCGTTTCCGCAGAGGTTGTAGCCGTACGGATTCGGCGGCGCTCCGCAGAGATCCGAGCCGACCTGGCTGACCGAGGCTCCGCTGATGGCTTGGCCCGAGACGGTGTACGTGCCGGTGAACTGCTGCTGCGAGCCGTCCGTCTGCGTGGCGTCGAGGTTGATGCTCACCGTGTCGCCGCTGGTCGAGAGGATCTGGACGCTGTCGGTGGCCGTGTCGGCGAAGCCTGCGACGAACTGCGCGTAGCTCTGGCCGAGATGGTCGCCGCCGAGTGTCCAGGCCGCCGCGTAGTTCTGCGCGTTGATCGCCGCGAAGTAGGCCTCGACGACTTCGGCCGGGGTCATCACGGGGCTCTGGCTCTGGGTCGTGGCCGGTGCGGCGGGCGTCGGCGGCGGTGCGCTGCTCGGCGTCGCCGCGGGGGTCGGCGAGGCGGAGGATCCGGCCACGGCCACGGTTCCGTCGGCCGTGGACTGCGTGGTGGTGGACTTGCCTGCCGAGGAAGTGGAGCCGCAGGCGGCGAGGGCGAGGATCAGGCCGGTCGCGATGGCTGCCGCCGCGTAGTGCGTTCGTCGTGGATTCATGGTGCTGGTCACCCCGTTCCACCGGACCGGAGCGCCGCGCGAGGCACGTGGCGCTCCGGGGCTCGTGCGGTCTGGCTTCAGGCGCTCTCGGCGTAGTGGAGGGCGCCCTGCCAGTCGATCATCTCGACCGGTTCGTCGCCGACCACCCAGGCGTCGTGGCCCGGCGGGATGACGGCGAGGTCGCCCGCCCGCAGGTCGAACTCGGTGCCGTCGGCCATCCGGACGTGCAGGGTGCCCGAGGTCTGGTAGCAGAAGTGCGGCGCCTCGCACAGGTCGGTGCCCGCGATGGGCTTGACGTCCTGAGACCAGCGCCAGCCGGGGTTGAACAGGGCGCGGCCGACGGCGCCGCCGCCGGCGTTGAGCAGTTCCATGCGTCCGTGCTCGAAGGCGCGGACCTCGTCGGGCAGGTTGAAGGTGCGGTGCTCGGGCGTGGTCGCGGCCTTCGCCGTGGCCGACGTGCCCGTCGCGCCCGCGTCCGTCTCGTCCCAGGCCTGCACGCTGGTCTGCGCGGCGATGCGGCCGTCGCGCAGGTCGAGCATCGAGGTGGACATCACCCGGGTGCCGTCCGGGTAGCGGCACTGCTCCAGGTAGGCCGCGTGCGTGCCGTCCGCGGAGACGACCACCTGGTCGAGGTGGTGCTCCATCTCCCGCTCGCAGATCTCGTCGAGGAACGCGCCGATGGCGGCGGCTCCGGCGATCTCGTGCGGGTGGCTCGGCTGGTCACGCTGGTCCACGAGCGTCATCAGCGCGTTCTCGGCGTACAGCCCGCGCATGGCGGCGGCGTCGCGCTCCTCGATGCCGCGGCGCAGCGTCTCGATGTCGAACATCGAGCTAGTGTCCGACATGCTCATCGGTTACCCGCCTTTCGTCTCGATGGTCCCCCAGACCGATATTCCTCCCGGAACGTCAAGACGTCGTCAAGATTCGGGTCAGCCGCTCCTCGACCCGGGCCGCGTCGGACTCCTGGCCGAGCTGCCGCAGCAGTTCCAGCGCCTCGGCCAGGCTGCGCTTGCCCTCGGCCGGGTCGCCGTGCGCCGCCTGGAGTTCGCCGATCCCCTCCAGCGCGATGGCCTGCTCCTCGCGCATGGCGGACTCGCGCGCGAGGTCGAGGGCCTCGCGGTACATGGCCAGCGCACGGGTCGGGTCGCCGGACTCCCGCACGGCCGCCGCGTAGCCGTTGAGCACCCACGCCTGGTTTCCGCGCGCGCCGACCTCGCGGAACACGGTCAGCGAGCTCTCGAAGTCCTCCAGCGCCCCGGCCAGGTCGCCCGCCTCCTGCATGATCGCGGCGCGGCTGTGCCAGGCGATGGCCTGGCCGAGTCGCCTGCGGTTCTCCTGGTAGAGCCGCAGGCCGCCGTCCACGGCGTGCAGCGCCGCTCTCAGGTCGCCGGCCATCCGGAACACGGAGGCCTGCTCGACCAGCGTGTTCGCCTCGCCGATGCGGTTGCCGACCGCCCGGTAGAGGGCGAGCGCCTCCTCGAGGTCCTTCATCGAACCCTGCAGGTCGCCGACGGTGTGCCGCATGCCGCCGAGGTTGCACAGGACGTGCGCCTGGCCGCGCGGCTCCCCCAGCAGCCGGTAGAGCCGCAGCGACTCCGCGAGGTCCTCGATCGCGCCGGCCACGCCGCCGATCAGGTAGCGGGTGAGGCCGAGTTCCGCGAGGCCGACGGCCTGGCCGAGCGGTTCTCCGAGTTCGGCGAACGCGGCGATCGACTCCTCGAGCAGCCGTTGCGCGCCGTCCAGCTCGCCGGTCACGCGCAGCGCCACGCTCCACTCGGTGCGGGCCCAGGCCAGCCCGCGCCGGTCGTCCGCCTCGACGTACAGCGCGACGGCCTGGCCGAGACTCGACAGCGCGCCGGAGAATTCACTGGCGATCGCCTGGAACCCGCCGAGCTGAGTCAGGGTCCTGGCACGCAGGCCGGCGTCGCCGAGGCGTTCCGCGGCCTTGGACGCGGCGGTGAACAAGGACACGGCGTAGGACAGCGGACCGTCCTCGCGCACGATCTCCTCGAGGCCGGCGGACAGCGCGACGACGCGGTCGTCCCGGGCCTCGGCGACGGCGCGCTGGAAGCAGGCTTCGAGGTTGGCCCGTTCCGCCCGCAGCCACGCGTAGGCCCGCTCGGTGTCGGTGAGGTCGAGGGCCGGGGCCGGATGCTCGGGCAGCGGGGCCCGGGGATAGCGCGCGATCCGGGTGTCCGCGCGCTCGGCAGTGTACTGGTAGTAGTCCGTCAGCCGGTTCAGCGCGGCGGCACGCTCGGCGGCCGGGTCCTGCTCGGCGAGGGTCGTCGCGTGCTGCCGGATCAGGTCGTGCATCCGGTAGCGGCCGGGGGTCGGCTCGGTCAGCAGGTGATGGTCCACCAGGCTCTGCAGGGAACGCTCGGCCTCGTCCGGGGTGCATTCCAGCAGTGCGGCGACGGCGTATTCGTCGGTGTCCGGGCCGGGCAGCAGGCCGAGGCGACGGAACAACAGTTGCCGGCGTTCGGGCAGCGCTCGATAGGAGAGCTCGAACACGACGGTCAGGTCACGCTCACCGTCCTGGAAGAGCCCGAGCCCGGGACGACCCTCCCGCAGCTTGTCGGCCAGATGCTTCGCGGTCCACGCGGGACGGTGCCGCAGCAGGCCGCCCGCGATGCGCAGCGCGAGCGGGAGTCGGCCGCACAGTTCTGCGATCGGCGCGAACTCGGCGTCGTCGACGGTGCTGTGCGCGGGTCCGGCCATCACCCGCAGCAGCGCGACGGCCAGGTCGGGCGGCAGTAGGTCCAGCGGCACGGTGTGCGCGTCGTCGAGGGACCGCAGCCGGGTACGGCTCGTGATCAGCACCGTGCAGCGGCCGCTTCCGGGCAGCAGCGGCCGGATCTGCTCCTCGTTCGCGACGTTGTCGAGCACGATCAGGGTTCGGGTGTCGGCGAGCCAGTCGCGGTAGAGGGCCGCGCGGGCGTCGAGCGCGGGCGGGATCTGGCGCGCCGGGATGCCGAGCGACTGGAGGACCACCGCGAGCGCGTCGGCGGGGTCGCGCGGCTCCAGGCCCTTCGTGTAGCCGTGCATGTCCAGGAACAGCTGACCGTCCGGGTACTGATCGGCGAGCTGGTGCGCGGCGTGCAGCGCGAGCGCGGTCTTGCCGACGCCGCCCATGCCGTCGATCGCGCAGATCACGAAGGTGCCGACCGCCTCGTCGCCCTCCTGGACGAGCGCGGTCAGGGCGTGGAGTTCCTCGCCGCGGCCGGTGAAGTGCCGGGGCGCGGCGGGCAGTTGTCGAGGCGTGCGCCGCGCGGTCGACCGGGTCGTGACGCGGCCCGCCAGCAGGTCCGGATCGGCCTTCAATATTCGGTCGTGCAGCTCGCGGATGGCCGGGCCGGGTTCGAGGCCGAGTTCCTCGACGAGCGTGGTCCGCAGCGATTGGTACGCGCGCAGGGCGTCGGCCTGGCGTCCGGCGCGGTAGCAGGCCAGCATCAGCGAGCCCGCGATCCGCTCCCGCAGCGGGTCCTGCGCGGCACGCTGCATCAGCTCGCCGATCAGGTCCTCGTGCCTGCCGAGGGCCAGGTCGGCTTCGATACGCTCCTCCAGCGCGGCCACTCGCGCCTCGGTCAGCCGCAGCGTCTCGGCAGCCAGGTCGGCGCCGTGCAGCGTCACGTCCTCGAGCGGTTCGCCGCGCCACAGATCCAGCGCCGCACGCAGATGGACCGCGGCCGCAGCCTCGTTTCCGCGCGCCGCCGCGGCCCGGCCGTCCGCCGCCTGCCGCTCGAACTCGGACAGGTCCAGTTCACCCGGCCGCACCCGCAGCAGGTATCCGGACGGCTCGGTCGTCAGCCGCGACTCGCCGTCCTCGGTCAGCAGCGATCGCAGCCGCCAGACATACGTGCGCACGAGGTTCAGCGCGCTGTCGGCCGGTTGCGCGCCCCACACGGCGTCGATGAGCCGTTCCACCGAGACGGAGCGCCCCGCCGAGAGCAGCAGCACGGCGAGCACCGCCCGCTGTCGCGCCGATCCGATCCGCACAGGCTGCCCGGAAACCGTCACCCGCATCGGACCCAAGATCTCGAACTGCACGACCGGCCGCTCCCGCTCCTGACGACCCCCGCGGACGCGGGTGCCTCCGCAGAGGATAGATGAAGCGTAGATGTCGGCGACGCAGAGTGGACTTCGGCTCGCAGTTCGAGGTCGGCACGCACCGGGGGATCCGCCGCGTGACGGGCCCGAACGGCGAGCCGCCCCACTTGAGCGAAAGGGATCCCATGAGATCAGCGAGACGGCCGGACACCTACGCACTCGCCGCGGAGCGACGTGCCCCGACGGAGCGGTAGACCACCACCACCCGGCCGTGAGTAGCGATCCGCTCTGCTCCCTCCACTCACAGGGGGGTGGAGGAGGGCAGGGCGGCGCTATCGTCCGACTACTTCTTGCCCGACCACGTCCACCGGCTCTGGTGGTCGGCGAACCACAGGGCCGCCGCCTCGGCGAGCTCCTCCGGCGACCGGTCCTTCGTCGCCTCGCTCACGCCGTCCGGCCCGACCGTGCTGATCTCGGCGTCCTCGGCGCGCATGCCGTCGTCCCAGTTCAGCAGCGACGGGCTCCAGCCGCCGCGGAAACCCGACTCGTCGACGTCCAGCCGCAGCGTGGCGCGCACCGTGTTCTCCTCGACGAAGTCCCACGACACCAGCAGCCAGTCGCCGCGTCCGTCGTGGTGGAGCCAGTAATCCAGGCCCGGAGACAGTGCCTCCAGCGCGGCGGCGAACCGCTCCTCGCTCTGCGTCGCCGGCGTCTCGCGCCGCCCGCCCCACTCAATGCCCGCGTCATTCACCGAGCCAGTATCACGATCCGAACCCCGGCTGTCGAAAAAATCTTGGGATTGCTCCGTCGGGGATGTCGAGAACGCCGGGTCGGCTCCGTCCCAGGGTTGCGAGTCCACAATGGGACCCGACGACACGAGGAGGACATCATGGCGAAGTACCTGCTGCTCAAGCACTACCGGGGCGCCCCGGCCGCGGTCAACGACGTGCCGATGGACCAGTGGACGCCGGAGGAGGTCTCGGCGCACATCAAGTACATGCGGGATTTCGCGGCGCGGCTGGAGACGACCGGCGAGTACGCCGGCGGCGAGGCGCTCTCCCCGCAGGGCACCTTCGTCCGCTCGGACGCGGAGACCGGCGCCCCCGTCGTGGACGGCCCGTTCCCGGAGACGAAGGACCTGATCGCCGGCTGGATGGTGATCGACGTCGACAGCTACGAGCGGGCGCTCGAACTGGCCGCCGAGCTGTCCGCGGCGCCGGGTGCGAACGGCGAGCCGATCCACGAGTGGCTCGAGCTGCGCCCGTTCCTCACCGAGATGCCCACGGTGACAGAGTGAACGAACCGCTGCTGCGGGAGCTCGTCCCCGCGGTGATCGGCGTCCTCGTCCGGCGCGGAGCGGATTTCGCGTCGGCCGAGGACGCCGTGCAGGAGGCCGTGATCCGCGCCCTGGAGACGTGGCCGGACGATCCGCCGCGGGACCCGAAGGGCTGGCTGGTCACGGCCGCGTGGCGCAGGTTCGTCGACGCCACGCGGGCGCAGGCCTCGCGCCGGGGCCGGGAACTCGCCGTCGAGGTGGAGCCCCCGGCCGGCCCGGTGACCGGCGCGGACGACTCGCTGTGGCTCTACTTCCTGTGCGCCCATCCGTCCCTGTCCCCCGGCTCGGCCGTCGCCCTGACGCTGCGCGCCGTCGGCGGCCTGACGACGCGCCAGATCGCCACGGCCTATCTGGTGCCCGAGGCGACGATGGCGCAGCGGATCAGCCGGGCCAAGCGGCGGATCACGGGGCTGCCGCTCGACCGGCCGGGCGACGTGGCGACCGTGCTGCGCGTGCTCTACCTGGTCTTCAACGAGGGCTACAGCGGGGACGTCGACCTGGCCGCCGAGGCGATCCGGCTCACCCGGCAGCTCGCCGCCGCGACCGACGAACCCGAGGCGTCGGGCCTGCTCGCGCTGATGCTGCTGCACCATGCCCGCCGCGCATCGCGCACCGGCCCGGACGGCCGCCTCGTGCCGCTCGCCGAGCAGGACCGGTCCCGCTGGGACACCGGGCTCATCGCGGAGGGCGTGGCGATACTCCAGGCCGCACTGGCCCGCGACCGGCTCGGCGAGTACCAGGCGCAGGCCGCGATCGCTGCCCTGCACGCGGACGCGCTGAGCACGGACGAGACGGACTGGGTGCAGATCGTCGAGTGGTACGACGAACTGCTCAAACTGACGGACAGTCCGGTCGTGCGGCTCAACCGCGCGGTGGCGGTCGGTGAGGCGGACGGCCCGCACGCCGGACTGCGCGCGCTGGCCGGGCTGGATCCGGAACTGCCGCGCCACACGGCCGTTCGCGCCCACCTCACCGAGCGCGCGGGCGATCTCAAGCAGGCCGCCGAGCTCTACGCCGAGGCCTCCCGCGCCGCCACGAACGTGCCCGAACGCGACCACCTGACCCGGCAGGCAGCGCGCGTGCGGCAGTCGCTGCGGGGGCTCGACGGCTGACCGGCCGGTGTCCGGACTCGCCAGAACAACGACGGCTCGCTCTGGGTTGTCTGAGCCGCGGCGCATATCGTCCGCGTATCGAAAAGCACATACACGCCGGCAACGTCACGCCGCCTTGACTGGTCGGCATGACCACGACAGTGCAGCCTCGGCACGGGGCGACGGTCCGACAGGGGCGGGGCCGTCGCCCGGTGCTCGGGATGCTGCTGGCCCTCGTGCTCGCGGCAACGGGGATCGCGGCGGCCGTCCACCTGCGCGGCGACTCGCAGGCGACAGTGCTGTCGACGGACGGCTGGCCGCAGGTCGGGCAGGGCGCGTACGTGCTCGGTGACGGCCAGGTGGCGGCGAGCCCGGATGAGGGGCCGGTGCCGATAGCCAGCGTGGCGAAGGTGATGACCGCGTACCTCGTGCTCAAGCACTATCCGCTGAGTGCGGGCGAGAGCGGGCCGACGTTCTCGGTCAGTGAGAGCGATGTCGTGGACACCGCGGCGCGGCGGCGTGAGGATCAGTCCGTCGTCGACGTGAGCGCTGGTGAGGAGCTCACGGAGCGGGAGGCGCTGATGGCGATCCTGCTGCCGTCCGCGAACAATGTCGCCGTCCTCGCCGCGCGCGAGATCGACGGCAGCGTCTCAGCCTTCGTAGCCGAGATGAACCGCACCGCGCAGTCGCTGGGCATGTCCGACACGACCTATACCGATCCGAGCGGATTCGACACGGGCACGGTGTCGACGGCCGTCGATCAGCTGCGTTTGGCGCGGGTGGTCGCGCAGGACCCGACGCTCGCCGCGATGATGGCGACCCGCAGCTACTCGCTGCCGGTCGCCGGGGAGATAACCAACACGGACGCGCTGCTCGGCGAGGACGGGTTCGTCGGCATGAAGACCGGTTCGGACGACGCGGCCGGGGGCTGCTTCATGTTCCGGTCCGAGCGGCACACGTCGAGCGGCGACGTGACGCTGATCGGCGTCGTGCTCGGGCAGCACGGCTCGAACCTGGTCACGGCCGGTCTGGACGCCGCGAAGCAGTTGGCGGACCGCGTGGCGCCGCAGGACTGACCGGCGGCGCCACACCTTCGTCGTCCGCGCTCAGTGGCTGCTGAACAGCTTGCCCACCTGGTCCTTGACGGAGTCGGCGCTGGGCACGGTGCCGTCCGGGGTGAGCTGGTCCACCGCGTTGGGCAGCTTCTGCGCGAGCTGCGAGGCCGCCTCGTCCGGCGTGGTCCCGGCCTGCTCGGCGAGCTTGTTGACCTGCTCCTGCCCCAGCGCGTCCTTGACCTGGTCGGCGCTGACCGGCTGGTTGCTGCCGGGTGCGATCCAGGACTTCACCTGGTCGCCGAGGCCGCCCTCCATCAGCTTGGAGACCAGACCCTTGAGGCCGTCGCTCTTGGTGACCTGGGACAGCAGACTCCCGAGGATGTCGCTCATCGCCATCGGATCCCTTCTGCGTGACAAGCCGTACGCCTCGAGCCTCGGCCGCCCCGGCGCGCACCGCCTACCGGGGTACGGCCATTCGGGTTACGCGTCGGCGGCGAAGAAGTCCGTGAGCTGCTCGTTCAGCTCCTCGGCCCGCGTGAACGGGAGCATGTGGTGGGAGACGCCGGGGAGGGTGTGGACGACGGCGCGTGGCAGGGTGCTGCTGGCGCGCCGGGCGACGGTGTCGATGTCGTGCACGCGGCTGCGTTCGGCGAGCAGGACGAGTACCGGCACGTCCAACACCTCGAGGTCCGCTCGCTTCGGCCGCTGACCGGGGATGATCCTGCCGGTCGGGACCGTCGCGGACAGCCGCTGCACGGCGAGCCAGTCGGGATCGAGTTCGGCGCCGCCGGTCTCCCAGCGCAGGTATCCGTCGTTGCCCCGGGACGGGCGGAGCATCGTCGGCAAGGCGTGCCACAGGCAGGCGGGGGCGAATCCGGCGAAGCATTGCGTCGGGTCGAGCAGGGCGAGTCGGCCGACGCTGCCGCGTGGCGCGTGCAGGGTGTGCGTCAGGGCCAGCCAGGCGCCGAAGGAGTGGCCGCACAGGTCCGTGCGTTCGATCTTGAGCTCGGCGAGGAGACCGGCCAGCCAGTCCAGCAGGTCACGGCGCGTACGGACCGGATCGCCGGTGTTGCGGCTGCGGCCGGGGTCGCCGATGGTGTCCGGGGCGTAGACGCGTCGGGTTCGGGCGAGCGCGGCGGCGTTCGCGTACCAGGAGGCTGAGTTGCCGCGGCCGCCGTGCAGCAGGACGAGGGGCGGCGCGTCGTGCGGTCCGCAGGCGTTCACGCGCGTCACGCCGAACCGCGTGGGCACGTCGATGGGCTCTACGGGAACATCCCAGCGGGCGATGAGCGTGTCGTAGGCGGCGTCGAAGGCAGTAGTATCGATGAGTGAGTAGCTCACTCATCGAGAGAATAGTGGGGTAGCGGATGCCACGCAATGCGGGCGACGAGTCGGCCACGCATCCCCGGATCGGCCTGGTGCACCTGCTGCGGTCGGTCGCCGTGGACCTCGACCTGCAGGCCGCCGCGTTCGCCGCCGAGCACAGCCTGCACCCGACCGATCTGCGCGCCCTGATCACGATGCTCGACGCCGAGCGCGCCGAGGAGTCGATGACGCCGGGCCGCCTCGGCACGCGGCTGCGGCTGAACTCCCCCGCCACGACCGCCGTGGTCGACCGGCTCGAAGCGCACGGCCTGCTGGCCCGCGAGCGCGACCCGCACGACCGTCGCAGGGTGCTGCTCATCGTGAGCCAGGAGGCCAAGGCGCTCGGCTGGAGCTTCTTCGGGCCGCTGATCGGACGGATCCTCGACACTATCGACGGGTTCGACGAAGCGGACGTCGACGCCTACGAACGCGTGCTGCGCGCCATCGCGAAGGCGGTTCCGAACGCTTAGATCGACTTCGTGAAGATCAGCGACACGTTCTGGCCGCCGAAGCCGAAGGAGTTCGAGAGCACGGCACGCTGCGGGGTGTCGCGCCGCGTGGTCACGACGTCCAGCTTGATTTCGGGATCGATCGCCGTCTCGGTGAGGTTCCGGGTCGGCGGGACGACGTCGTTCTCGACGCTCAGGATCGCGATCAGCGCCTCGACCGCCCCGGCCGCGCCGACCAGGTGGCCGATCGAGGCCTTCGGCGCGGTGACGGCGATGGAGTCGCCGAACACCTGGCTGATCGCCTCCGCCTCGGCCACGTCGCCGACCGGCGTTCCCGTCGCGTGCGCGTTCACGTGGCTGACGTCCCCGGGAGCGAGCCCGGCCTGAGCCAGAGCCTTGCGGATCGCCGCGATCTGGCCGCTGCCGTCCGGCGCCGGTGCGGTGACGTGGTAAGCGTCCGAGGCGATTCCGGCGCCCGCGAGGACGGCGTGCACCCGGGCACCGCGCGCGGCGGCGTGCTCCGCGCTTTCGAGCACGACGATCGCGGCACCCTCCCCCAGGATGAACCCGTCGCGGTCGGCGGCGAACGGACGTGACGCGGAGGCCGGATCGCCTTCGCACCGGGAGAGTGCGGCGGCCTGGGCGAATCCCGCGATCGTGATCGGCGTGATGGCGGCCTCCGTACCGCCCGCGATGACCACGTCCGCCTCCCCCGCGCGAATCAGCCGAGCGCCGAGCGCGATCGCCTCGGCCCCGGACGAGCACGCGGACACCGGCGTGTACGCCCCGGCGCGGGCTCCGTACTCGATGCTCACCAGCGCGGCGGAACCGTTCGGCATCAGCATCGGCACGGTGCGCGGAGAGACCTTGCGCACTCCGCGGGTCTCCAGCACGTCGTCCTGCTGGAGCAGGGTCGTGACACCGCCGATCCCGGTGCCGACCGCCGCCGCGAGCCGGTCCGGATCCACCTCCGGCGAGCCGGCGTCGGCCCACGCCTCGGCCGCGGCCACCAGCGCCGCCTGCTGGGACCGGTCCAGCCGGCGCGCCTGCACCGGCTTCATCCGGTCCGCCGGGTCGACGGCCATCGCCGCCGCGATCGTGGCGGGCAGTTCGGCGTCCGCGAGCAGCCCCTCCGCCTCGTCCCGGATCCCGGACTCCCCGGCCAGCAGCGCCGCCCAGGTCGCGGCGACGTCCCCGCCGAGCGGCGTGATCGCGCCGAGTCCGGTGACCACCACTTCGCTGACTGACATCCGGCCGCTCCCTCGATCTTGTATGCCGTACAACTTCCTGAGCCTGTTTGTATCACATACAATTCCTTCGTGGCTACAGACTCGAGGTCGCGCCCGCCGCTCGCCCCGGCCCAGCAGCGCGGGCGCTCCACCCGCTACCGGATCATCGAGCAGACGACGCGGCTGCACGCCCAGCAGCCGGGCGCGGAGCCGAGCGTGGCCCAGATCGCCGCCGCGGCGGGCGTGTTCCCCAATCAGGTCACGTACTACTTCGGCTCCAAGGACTCGCTGCTCGTGCACGCCGCATTCCTCGGTCTGCTGCACGACGCGGAGGCGATCGAGTCCGTCGGATTCCGCGCGACCGACGCCGCGACGTTCCGCATGGAGATCGCCCGCGCGGTCCTCGCGATGCCCTCGCTCACCTTCGTCGCCCGCGCCCTGGCGACAGCCGTCTCCCGCCCCGCCCTCGCCCCGGTCGTCGACAAGCATCTGGACCTGCTCTTCGGCCAGTCCGCCCGCTATCTCCGACGCCTGATGCGCGAGCGCGGCTGGACCCTTGCGCGCACCCCGGAAGTCGAGGCCCGTACCTTCTGGAGCACCGCCCTCGGCGCCGTCCTGCTGTCCCGGGCCGGATCCGCCGCGGCCGCCGCAGACCTCGACCTCGCCGGAACGCTCACCGTCCGCGAGGGCTAGCCGTACGGACTTGTACGGAATCCTGGCCCACGCGCGCTTGCGTCACGCAGGATGGTCGACACCGGCCCCGGCCTGGAGACGAGCCGCTCCAGGCCGGGGTCCGGATCCACTCACGGCGTGACGCCCGCCTTGAGCTGGTAGATCACGTAGTTCGCGTTGTGGTAGACCTCGCGGTAGTAGTCCGTCAGGGCGGGCGTGCCGTAGAGGGACTTGTAGACCTGGTCGTGGTCCCCGGGCGTCGTGCGCATCACGATCAGGGCTATGTCGTTCGCGCGCGGGTCGATGAGGGCGCGGTCGTACACGTTGCCGTGGCTGTCGCGGGTGCCGGAGTAGACGGTGCGGTCGAGGGCGTCGTAGGCGACGAGCTCGTTGCGGACCACGTCGATGAGTATTCGGCCCGAGGTGCTGTGTTCGAGGAACGATCCGGCAGCGAGGGGGTCGCTCTGGGCGGCGAGGTTCTCCCGGGCCTCCTGCTCCAGCACGATCTGATGGCCGGTCACGGTGACGGCGCTGAGCCCGACCAGCCCGAGACAGCCCGCGACGGCCACGGCGTGCAGGGCGATGCGCGGGGAACGCTTCGTGAGCAGGTGGACGAGGCAGCCGATCAGGATCGCGGCCGGCAGCAGCCCGATCAGGCCGAAGCGGAAGTTGGTCAGGCCGCCGTTGAGCGTCGGAGTGCCGATCGGCTCCTGGCCGGACTCCAGCGTGTACGTGTAGAAGGGCACGACGGTCACGAGCGCCAGGACCGGCAGGCTGCGCACGGACAGCCGCTCGACCGCGAGGTACGTGATCAGCGCGACCACCGCGACCCCGATCACGACCAGCCCGAGGTCGGCGGTCGCGGCGGTGCCGTAAGCCTTCAGCGTCAGCGGCCAGTCGTGGATCTCCACCTCGCTCTGCAGGCTGGCCATCTGGTCCGAGCTGGAGTTCGGGCCGGTCAGGAAGTAGATCGGCGTGCCGAAGATGACCCAGTTGTAAATCAGCCACGCACCGGCCGGGACCGCGAAGCCGAAGGTGCCGAAGACGAGCGTCAGGCCGCTGGTGTCCTTCCAGCCGTGACCCTGCCGCCGCGCGATCACGAAGACCAGCACCGTGTACGCGGCGCCGAGGTACCACGCCTCGTAGCGGCAGAGCATCGCGGCCGCGCTCGCGATCCCGGCCAGCAGCACGTACGTCGGGCGGTCGGTCGTCGTCCAGCGGACCAGCAGGTAGACCGTCCAGAGCGCGAAGAGGTAGAGCGGCAGCTCGTCCATCGCCGTGCTCTGCTGGTAGAGCACGTTCGGGTTGGTCATGAACACGGCCGCGCCGAGCACGCCCGGCCACGGCGAGGACTTCCTGCCCGTCAGGGCCCTGATGGTCTTGTAGATCAGCACCGTGGCGCCGACGTAGCAGCCGCCGGAGACGATGCTGCCCGCGAGCCCGGTCGAGTACAGCGTCCAGTTCCAGGCGAAGACGGCCTGCATGATGTGCGGCAGCGGCAGCCAGATCCCGCCGAGCTGCGCGATGCCGGTGGTCTGCCCGACGAGCACGCGGCGGCTGATCTCCAGATGCGAGAAGGCGTCCCGGATTCCGAGCAGGATGTGGTCGGAGAAGAAGTAGTAGGTCGCGGCGGCGGACACCAGCGCGGCGACGGCGGCCAGCGTGACGGCGACGCGGTCCCGCCCGGGCTTGAGCCGGATGACGACCGTCTCGGAACCCTGGCCGGTGCCGTGGGCGTCGCGCCACGGCAGCTTGAGGCTGGGGAGGATCGTCGTCTCGTCGGTGGCGCCCATCACTCACTCCAACCGCTCGCGAAGCACGCCTTGATCGACTGGTCGCCGCGCCCGATGAACGATCCCGTGTCCGAGGTCGCCCCGGCCGCGGGTTCGGCGTAGCTGTCGACGTCCCAGAAGTAGATTCCGGCCACCTGCAGGGCTTGGGCGGCCGCGCAGGCACCGGCGAACCAGTTCACCTGGATCGAGGTCTTGGGCGTCGTCGAGGTCGAACCCCAGGCGGCCGGGTGCTGGTACGCGTCGTGCGCCGCGCTGATGCCGACCTCCTGCAGGACCGTCTTCTCCAGCACCGAGGACGAGCGGTGTTCGAGCCACGTCTCCCACGTGTCGGTGATCTTGCCGACGGACGCGCCGTCGGTCAGGTCGGTGTCGGGATACGCGTCCACGCCGATGTTCGAGGCCGGAGCGTAGGAGCCGCCGTTCTGCCAGCTGGTCCAGTTGTCGCTGTAGTCGAGTTCGCCGTGGTAGATCCCCGCGGCGTACGTGTCGAACTTGCCCCACTGCGTGCTCTGATAGTCCAGCGAGACCAGCTCGACGCCGACGTCGAAGTAGTTCACCGAATCCTGCTGCGCGAGCTGGAGATAGGGCGTGAGGAACGTGCGGTAACTGGCGAACCAGCCGGAGACGCTCGGCGGATCGATCGTGCCGCGCCACGCGTTCGCGCTGGTCTTGAGGTTCGTCTCGTCGATCAGCGGCCGCAGCATGACACGCAGCCCGCGGGCCTGGGCCGCTTTGATCACCAGGTCGAGCGTGGCGGGCGACGGGGTCGAGCCGGTCACGCCGTAGACCTTCGTCGGGTGCTGACCGTCCGTGTAGATCGGGAAGGTCAGGCCGACACTGTTGGCCCCGAGCCCGACGACGTAGTCCAGGACCTTGGTCGCGGCGGACTCCACCTGAGTCGTGGTTCCGTTCGTGTGCCAGTAGACCTGGATGCCGAGCTGCTGTGCGCGGGCCTGCGCGGCGGCGGAGACCTTGGTGACCGACAACGTTGCCGTCGCGGTTGCCTGGGCCGACTGCGAGGCGGTGGTGGACGCAGCCGACGTGGGGGCGTTGCCGACGGGTATGGAGGGCGCGAGCGTCGCGCATCCGGCGAGCAGGAGCGTGAGCACCGTGGCCAGGATCGGCACGGCTGCGCGACGTGATGTCATGCGATCTCTCCGGTCGGCGCCGGGATCGCCGCGAACAGCCCGTCGTCCACCTCGGTCTCGTCGAGCGCGTGGCCGTGCGGGGTCTTGTGCCAGCCGCGCTTGCCGATCAGCAGCTCCCAGAACGCGATGTACGTGGAGCGGCTCATCCACAGCCACATCAGCGGCGCCAGCATCATGTACCAGAGCAGCGAGTACCGGCCGCGCGTACTGTTCGCCTCCTCCAGGCAGGTCATCGCGAGTTCGTACACGAGGACGAAGTTGCCGAGGACGAGCAGCGCGAGCGCCGGATAGTAGATCGCCGTCGGGAACAGCTCGGCGATCACGTGCGTGCGGGTGACGAAGTAGGCGAGGGTCAGCAGGTAGAAGACCGGGTTGATCATGAAGGACAGCGGCGTGCCGAGCATCAGCAGGTTGAAGCAGAACCAGCGGGCCAGGCCCATCCGGCGGATCGCCTCGGCCGGATGCCGGGTGTGCACCAGGCCGGTCTGGATGTAGCCGCCCTTCCAGCGCCGCTGCTGCTTGTCCACGACCCGGCTGCTGACCGGCGCCTCCTCCAGGGTCACGGAGTTGAGCAGCTCGATCCGGTATCCGGCGGCCATCAGCCGGGCGCCGAGGTCGGCGTCCTCGGTGAGGTTGTGCGCGTCCCAGACCGAGCCGTCCGGCAGCGCCGCGTCGCGCAGGGCGGAGACCTTGAAGTGGTTGGAGGTGCCGCCGAGCGGGATCGGCAGGCCGAGCCGGGCCAGGCCGGGCAGGAAGCGCAGAAAGTGGATCTTGTAGGCGATCCAGTAGAGCGCGGAGACCCAGTTGGTGTCGTCGTTCCAGAACGCCAGTTCGGCCTGCAGGCACGCGGTCGCGGGCGGGGCGAGCCGGAAGACGCCGATCGCCTTGAGCAGCTGGTCCGGGTCGGGCCGGTCCTCGGCGTCGAAGATGGTCAGCACCTCGCAGCCCGCCTCGATGACCCGGCGCATCGCCACGTTCATCGCGTTCGGCTTCGTCTTCGGGCCGCCCGGCGGGATCACGACGACGGTCACGTGCGCGAGCGGGTGCTCCGAGCGCGCGGCGGCGGAGGCGTCGAAACCGGGGTCGGTGTCGAAGGCGAGGCCGATCGCGCGGGCCGCGGCGAGGGTCTCCTCGTCGTCCTGCTCGATCAGCAGCAGCACGTGCAGCCGCCGCCGGGGGTACTCCAGCCTGCTGATCCGGGTGACCAGGTGCCGGAGCATGTTCGCCTCCTTGTGCACCGGCAGCAGCACCGCGTAGTGCGGCAGGCCCGGGTCCTCCGGGCGCACCGTCATCCGCCGCGGGTGCCGGTAGGTGCGTCCGGCGAACATGATCACGATGCGCAGCCCGGCGATCAGCACGTAGAAGAAGACGCAGAACCCGACCAGCAGCATGGCCGTCACGCGCGGCACCAGGACGAGTCCGAGCACGACGAGGCCGACGAGCGTGAGCCCGAGGGCCTTCTGCCCGGTGCTGAGGAAGCGCGCGGCGGTCTCCGCGCGGCTGCGGCCGTGGCGCCCCCGCGACGCGCTCTGAACAGGCGCGTCCGTCCCGCGTATCTTCATGGAACCACCAAGAGATCGTCTAGAAATCGCCGCATCTTAGCAATGAGGGCGTGTCGCTCCGCGAATCGTCTCAGGGGGTGGGGTATGCCGGGCTCCGGCGGCGTCCCGGCGGCCAACGCGCCGAGGGGATATCGTCGGCGTCATGCGGACCCTCGGGGAGGACATCGTTCTGCTGGCGATCCGGCCGGACGGCAAGCTCAGCGTGCACGACAAGCTGCGTTTCGCCCTGGCCGGCTCGGAACTCGTGCGGCTGGCGGCCGAGCGCCGGGTGGACGTCGTGGACGGCCGGATCCAGGTCCTGGACCCGACGCCGACCGGCGATGTGCTGCTGGACGCGGCGTTCGCGAGCATCCAGCAGGCCAAGCGCCCGCCGCAGGCGAAGAACTGGGTGGCGATGCTGCGGCCGCATCAGGCCGGATCGTATCTGGAGCAGTTGGCGGACCAGGGCGCCGTGGACATCGAGCGTCGCAAGGTGCTGGGGTTCCTGCCCACATTCCGCTGGACCATCAGCGACCCGGCCCGCGCTGCCGAGGCGCGGGCCCGGATCGACGCGGTGGCGCACTCGTCCGGCCCCGTCGACTCGGCTCAATCCGCGCTCGGCGGGCTCGTCCACGCCATCGGCCTCGACGCGGTGCTCTATCCGCGCAGCGCGGGCGAGGAGAGCAAGCTCGCCCGCGAACGCCTCAAGCAGATAGCCCGCCGGGATCCGACTGCGACGGCTGTCCGCTCGGCAGCCGAGCGGGCAGCGGTCGACGCTTCGATCGACGCCGCGGTGGACGCGTCCGTGCACGCCGCCGTCTCGGCTTCGGTCCACGCGGCGCACAGTGCGGCACACAGCGCTTCGCACGACGGCGGGGGCGGCGGCGGGCACCACTGAACCGAGCGTCTGAGTGTCAGTCGCCGAGTGCTTCCGCGCAGAGGACCAGCAGGCGTTCGTCGCGACCGACCTCGTCGCTGTCCGTGTCCTCCATGGCGTGGACGTGGCGGAACGGATCGTCCAGTTCGGCGCGCAGGATCGGATGGAAGGACTTCGCGGCCGGACCGAGGTCGCGGACGCACTCGGCGATACGTATTCGGTTCTCCGGCAACGCCTCCCATGCCTCTTCGAGCACGCCTTGGCCCGCAGCGTACGCGGCTGATCCGGTCACGCGCATGAGCGCGATGGCGCTCTCGACGCGCGTCTGATCGTCCTCGGCCGAGTCCATCAGCGTGCGCAGATGATCGGCCAGCGGCGCGGCCTGCGGTCCGATCGCGCCGACCACCTCCGCGGCGACGGTCACGACGGTCCGCTCGGCGGGTGCCCCGTCCGAGAACCAGTCCGTTTCGCGCAGCCGCGACTCCAGCAGCGGAAGCAGCCCGTCGACCTCGCCGTGCACCGACCAGCAGGCCTCGACGGCCCGCAGCGCCACGTGGCCGCCCCAGCGTTCGCTGTCCGCGGCGATCTCGGCCGCCGCGTCGTGCGCCGCCGCCGAGCCCGGCCCGAGGGAGGCGAGCGTCCGGAGCGCCACCTCCATGACCAGGCGCTTCTGCCCGCGCACCGCCGAATCCAGCACGCCCAAAACCTCGGGAACCGCGTCCACGGCGCCGAGATCGCGCACCGCCGACAGCAGCCCGAACAGGCCGGACGGAACACCCGCGTACGCAGCGAGTCGGGCACGCAGCGTCGGCACGAGACGGTCGGCGTGCGCGCGGTACTTCGCGAGCGAGCCGCCGAGCATACGCGCGCCGATGTCCTGAGTCAGCGCCGACGCGACGACCGGCACGACGCGTTCGTCGCCGAGCCGGGCGAGCGCCAGGACCATCTCGCGGAAATCCTTGCGCACCCTCAGATCGGCGGTGTTCCAACCGTCCAACCCGATCAGCGCGACCTGCTCGGCGAGCGCGTCCGCCGCCGGGGCCACGAGACCGAACTTGTTCCGCAGCGCGAGCACCGCCGCGTGCCGGACCAGTGGTTCACCCGCCGTGACCCGGCCGCCGATCAGCGTCACAAGGTCCGAATACGAGCCCCGATAGCTCCGCATCAGGTCTCCCGCGAACCACAGGGCGTCGGCGTGGTGCTCCGGATCGGCGCGCCGCAGCGCGCCCTCGATCAGCGTGACGCGTCCGGGCACGTCCCCGATCGAACCGAGGGCGTGCCCCAACGCGGCCCGGTCGACATCAGCTTCTTCAGCGAACATGGGCCGTACTATGCACCAGAACTCTGACAGACGTGGGTTGGTCGAGGGTGGGTAAAGACTCGGTCAGCCCTGGATCGGGCCCAGGATGCTCAAGCTGTTGCTGATGTCGTCCACGTAGAACAGGCGCCTTCCGTCGGCGCTCGGGGCGAGGCCGAACAGGGCTCCGGCGCCGGCCGACGAACCGGCGACGGCGGTCGTGTCCAGCGGCTTGACCAGCGCGGTGGCGCCCCGCTGGGAGATCGCGACGAGGTTGCCGTTGTTGCCGTTCGCGGTCAGCAGGATGCCGTCGGGCAGCGCGGTCAGGCCGAGCGGGCCCTGGATCAGGCCGGCTTCGGCGATGGTCGTGCCGAGGCCGCCGCTGTTGTGCCGGGTGGTGGCGTGGGGTATCGCCGCGATCCGGTTGCCGAGGGTGTCGGCGATGAACAGCGTGGAGCCGATCACGGCCACGCCGGTCGGGCCCTGGATCAGGTTGGCCATGCTGGTCTGCTCGGGCAGGCCGGAGGCGACCGTGACGGCGCTCAGGATCCGGAAGTGCTGCCGGGACACGGCGAGCGCGATGCGGACCACGGTGCCCTTGTTCACCTGCATGCCCATGCTCGACGCGGTGCCGTTGAGCACGTTGCTGACGAACAGTTCGACCGCGTTGCCGCCGTCCACGGCCGCCATGTCCCAGGGGCCGTTGATGCCGTGCCCGGTGATCACGAGCTTGGCCTCGCCGCGGCTGTTGAGCACGATCAGGCAGCCGGAGTGCAGGGTGGCCGCGGTGCCGTCGGTGGTCGGCGTGCTGCCCACCACGACCCATCCGTCACGCAGCACGACCAGCGCCGTGGTCAGCCCGAGCCCGCCGGGGCAGGCCGCGGGCAGCGAGGACCGGGTGAGCGAGGCGAACACGATCCGCCCGCCGGTATTGGGATTGACCTCGATGATGCTGGTGCCGGTACCGCCCATGTTGGCCTTGTTGTTGAAATTGCTGACCAGCACGTCGCCCCGGACCAGCTTGCCCATGCCCTCGGGCACGACCGCCACCCCGTACGGGTTCAGGTCGCCGTTCGACGGGATGGTCGAGGCGAGCATCTTCGAGGCCGTGGTACTCGTCGCCACATTGGCCGCGGACAGCGTCACGCGGTTCGCCGTCTGGCTGTAGCCGCTGCCGCGGCCGTGGTCCCAGGGCGAGGCGTAGGCGGCGGTCGCGGCGGCCGCGCCGAGCGTCAGGGCCAGTGCCGAACCGACCCCGACGCGGAACTTCGTTCTCCTCAACATGATGGACACGCTCCTCTTGAGGTTGTGCACGCGACCCGAGTCGGACCGCGCGTCCAGCGGTGTCACCGCCCCCAGACGGAGCGGGGGGCGCCGCGGTTCAACCCGGTTCGCCGGCGGCACCGGTACTCGGGTTCTGCCACGCAGGCCACGGGCCATTTCGAAATTCCGTTGAACCGCAGCGGAATCGGCGCCGTTCCTTACGAGCGCACACGCCGAGCCGACTCGGTCCGGCGCTCGAACACGACACGTAAGGGCGTGATGAGCCGTGCGTCATCCTGGAGCCCACTCAGGAAGGTTCCACCACCCGGCCCCGCTGTTCGCGCTGCTCGCGGTCACGGCGGCCACGCTGTTCGGCTCCGCGGGCCCGGCGTCCGCGGGCACCGGCTACGGCCAGCTGATCGTGAATCCGGGCACGGCGTCGCCGGGCCAGACCGTCTCGATCCTGGGCGTCTGCCCCACGAACGGCTCCACCCTGGCCGGAGTCCGCTCGAGCGCCTTCGTCGGCGGATCGGCCTCGGTCACCCTCGGCCCGGAGAACTTCAGCGGAACGGCGACGATCGCCTCGTCCGCCATGCCGGGTTCGTACACCGTCACGGCCGAGTGCGGCTCCGGCAGCCCGTCCGTGAACATCACCGTCTCCGCGGCCGTCGGCAAGCCGACGACCGCGCCGCCCACGACCGCGCCCGCTCAGCCCTCGCCGACGCCCACCCACTCGTCGGCGCCGCTGACCTCCAGCGCGGCCGCCCCCATGCCCGTCCTGCCGACGGCCGGCACCCCCACCCCCACCCCGTCCGTCGGCAGGACGTCCCCCTCCCCCGGCATGCCCTCGGCGCCCGCGAGCAGCATGGCCGCAGCCGCCCCGGGCACGACCGCGGCACCGGCCGTGACCAGCACCGGCGTGATCCGGGTCGGGCTGGCCGGGCAGAGCAGCCCGCTCTCGACGACGTTCACCGCGGTACTGGTGGCCGCGGCCTGCCTCGTCGCCTGCGCGGTCGGATTCCTGCTGCACCGGCGGCGTCGCAACTCCGCCGTTTCCCACGACTAGGAGCACCTGATGACCTCATCGCGTTCCCATCGGGAAGACCCGAACGAACCCCGGCCGCTGCGGCAACCCACCCGGAGCGAGTCGCGCCAGGCCCGGCAGAAGCTGCGCAGCTGGCGCACCAAGAAGCTCGCACTGGTCGTCGCGGGACTGCCCATCGTGGGCATAGCACTGGCCGGATACGCCATCGCCGCGCCCGGCGGCCGCCACCACCATCAGCCCCCGCCGGTCTGCTCCACGGCGTCCGCGACGACGGCGGCGGCATCGACGGCGACGACCGCGGCGGCGTCCCCGACGGCGACGGTCTCGGTCTCCACCGCCGCGTCCGGCACGGCGACCACGACCGGCATGACCGGCACGTCGAACACCGCGAGCGCGTCGACCTCGGCCACCGCATCGCCGAGCACGACGGCGGCCGGCACGACGACGTCCACCACCGCGTCCGGTACGACCCCGACGAGCGCGGCACCGACCACCGCGACCACGACGTGCGCCAACGCGACCACGACGGCCACCGCCACGACGACCACGTCCGCCTCCGCGACGGCCACCACGACGGCCGTGGCCGCCGCGACGCCGAACCCGAACTGCACCCTCGTCGTGCCCGCCAACCCGCTCACCGCGCAGGGCCTGGCCACGCCGTACCAGTTCGTCGCGACCAACGCCGCGATGGGTCCGTGCCACGAGACGAACGTGAACCAGAGCGCCTTCGTACAGGCCAGCGTCTATGATCCGGCGACCGGCACGATCAGCGTGTACGACCCGCTCGTCATCGACCAGGGCACCACGCCCGCCGCGGCGACCGTCGTCCCGACGCTCCCGGCCAACGCCGTCGTAGGCATCTGGTTCGGCTTCAACGCCACCAACCTGACGCTGCAGGACTCCGGCGGCAGCCTGGCCTCGGGCAACTGCGTCAACGGCCTGGGCGCCTCGGTCTTCAGCCAGTTCGCGTACTGCAACACCCCGGCGTTCTTCGCCGCGGTCAAGCAGGGCATCGCGGCCGGCATGGTCCACGTCCCCGCGCCCGGCACGGCCGTCGACGGCCAGTCCTGCCTGACGACGCGCAACTTCGCGCTGATCGACCAGGACCAGAGCGACAACGTGACCACCGACTACCTCGCCACCGCGAACGGCCAGACCGCCCAGGACAACGCGGCGAACACGGCGGCGCTGCCCGGCGCGGTCACCCTGGCCAACCCGAGCGACAACGCGCTGCTGAACAACTTCGTCGACCCGGCCCTGCACTGCACGCCGTGGACCGCGCCCAACCTCGGCAGCCCCGGCACCATGAGCACCTCGCTCGGCCTCGACGAGATCCAGGCCAACGCGTTCCCGGCGAACCCGCTCGCACTGGTCCCGGTGAACGACCCGATGACCCTGGTCAACGGCGCCACCAGCCAGACCAAGACGAACCTCTACCGCGCCGGCGTCGACCAGCCGCCGCTCCCGGCGGGCACCTCGGCGGCCACGTACTGCGGCGACATGGACAGCATCCAGTCGGTCCGGCTCCAGCAGGACGTCAACCTGCTGATCAACCAGACGACCCCGTCCGCCGCCGCGGCGAGCAACCTGTTCACCTTCCTGGCGATGCGGCTGCAACAGTCGTTCGGCAACCTCAACTGCCAGAACTTCGGCCTGACCAACCCGGTCTCCTCCCTCGCCACCGACGGCAACGGAGTCGTGGTCGCCGCCGTCTTCGCCCAACGCGTCAACCCGGTCACCGCCGGCGCCGGCAACCCGGCCGAGAAGTGCGTGACCATGGCCAACGCCACCGCGCAGACCGCCTGCGCCCTGGCCGCAGCCGGCGGCCAGTCCTCCCCCGCCCCGACCCCGAGCATGACCGCCACTCCCCGTCCGAGCGGCGACATGCGCAGGCACAGCGGCCACCACTGGTAAACAGCAGCAGTAGCAGCAGACCGGCGTCGCCCCCGAGCCCCACGGGTTCGGGGGCTACGCCCTGTCAGCGCCGGATGAATGCGGCGGCGAGTTCGTCGGCGGCTTCGCGGGCGTGGACGGAGTAGGGGGCGGCGGTCGGGTCGGCGGCCCAGCGGGTGAAGGCGGTGCGGAAGACGGCCACGCCGACGTCGGCCAGGAGACCTGCCGTGGCCGGGGCGGCGCCGCGTTGTCGGAGGGCGGCGCTCAGGGCGTCGGCTACGGCGGCGAACTTGGTGCGGCCGCGTTCCTGGAGTTCGGTGCTGCCGTCGACGATGGCCTGGCGTTGGGCGGCGTGGGGGGCGACGCGGCCGGCGACGACGTCGCCGACGGTTTCGAGGGCGTCGAGTAGGGCTTCGAAAGGGGTGAGCGCGGTGTCGGCCGTCGTCACGGCGGCGGCCAGGGCAGCCGGGAGCTGGTCCGAGCCGGCGAAGAGGACGTCGCGCTTGTCGGCGAAGTAGCGGGAGAACGTGCGCCGGGTGAGCCCGGCGCGGTCGGTGATCTGCGCGACGGTGACGTTCTCGTACCCGTGCTCCGTGAACAGCTCCAGCGCGGCTTCCCGCAGCCGTTCCTCTGCTCCCTGCTCCCAACGCGGCATGACCGGAATTCTAGCGGTGATGACTCAGTGGGGCATCAGGTGCTACGGTGATGTCTCAAAGAGTCATCAGCTCGGATCCAGGAGGAGCACCATGGCACTCACCGGTCAGCGCATCGTCGTCCTCGGCGGCAGTTCCGGCATGGGACTGGCCACGGCCCACGCGGCGGCGGGGGCGGGCGCCGTCGTCACGATCGCGTCGAGCAGCAAGGAGCGCGTGGACGCCGCGCTCGCCGAACTTCCGGAGTCGTGCGACGGCGTGGCGCTCGACGTGCGCGACGAGGCGGCCGTCGCCGACCTGTTCGGCCACGTCGGGGAACTCGACCACGTGGTCTTCACCGCGGGCGATCAGGCCGACCGCCGCACGCTCGCGGAACTCGCCCTCGACGACGCCCGCCGCACCTTCGACGTGCGGTTCTGGGGAGCCGTCGCCGTCGCCAAGTACGCGGCCCCGCGCATCCGCCCCGGCGGCTCGATCACGCTCACGTCGGGCACGGTCGGCATCCGCCCGGTCCGCGGCGCCGCCCTCGCCTCCGCCGGATCCGCGGCCACCGAGGGCCTGACGCGTGGCCTGGCCGCCGACCTCGCCCCCGTCCGCGTCAACGCAGTCCGCTCCGGCGCCGTCCGCACCCCGCTGTGGGACGGCGTCCCCGAACCGCAGCGCGCGGCGATATTCGACAGCTTCGCGCAGCGCGCCCTCACCGGCACGGTCGGCGAGCCGCGGCAGATCGCCGCCGCACACCTCTACCTGATGGAGAACCAGTTCGTCACCGGCACCGTGCTCACCGTCGACGGCGGCCTGATCCTCACCTGAGGCGGCACGTTCGCTGCGGCCCCGGCACCGTAGTACGTTCCAGCCGTGGAGGGAACGGAGTATTGGTCGGGCCGGGACCACGTCCTGGTCGGCGATCGGGGAGTCGAACTCCAGCGAGTCGGACGCGCCCCGATCGCCATGAAGCACAGGCCGCCGAGATCCTCAAGGCGTGGCGAGCAAGTTGCTGGCGACGCCACCGGCCAGAGCCCACCGATCGCCTAGGCGACGTCGGGCCTCGTGATCAGCGGTGACCGCAGATGTAGCTCCAGGTCGGGAGTGGTCAGCGGCGGCGTGCTCCAGGTCGCCGACGCGGTCCCGGCCTCGGCGTCGATGACGAGGCGGACGCGGTGCGGGGTGGTGATGACGTAGAGGTAGGCGACGAACGTGGTCCCCTGCCAGGCTCCGGCGGCGACTACGGGGCGGCCGAGCGGGGAGCTTTCCCGCCAACTGCCGTGGCCGACCTCGAGGTCGAAGAGCGAGTCGGAAGGCGAGCCGAAGCGTACGAGCCAGCCGCCGCTGGTGGGTTCGAGGGTCACGGTGGTGCGGTCGGGGAGGGCGGAGTCCTCGGCGGAGGCGTCGAGTCTCGCGATGGCAGTACGGCCGGAGTCCGAGGTACCCGACGGTATTGGCATCGACAGTTGGCTCAGGCGGTCGGCGAGGATCTCGTCGTCCACGGGGCTGTCCGGCCGGTCCATGCCGGGGAGCAGGCAGTCCCATACGGCGCTGATCAGGTCCTGGACCTCAGTCTGGGCGGTCGCGGCGACGACGAGATCGTGCGACGCGACGACCATGCACTGCTGGCCGTAGGCGCCGCTGCCGTGGTAGCCGTGGCGCGACATCCAGAACTGATATCCGTAGCCGCAGGTGAAGTCGATGTCGTCCGATTCGTCATCCTTGTACGAGACGGAATCGAAGTGTCGGCTGGTCGCGAGCTCCACCCATTCGCGCGGGACGAGCTGGCGGTCACCCCACGTGCCTCCGCGCAGCAGCAGTTCGCCGAACGCCGCGACGGCTTCGGTGCGCAGGATCAGTCCGTGGAATCCGAAGGCTGCGCCGCTCGCCACGCGGTCCCATTCGGCGTGGTCGATGCCCATCGGCTTGAACAGGCGCTCGTCCAGGTATTCCGGGAGGCCACGGCCCGTGACCCGCTCGACCATCCGGGCCAGGATGTACGTGGTCGAGTTGTCGTACGTGTGCTGCTTCCCCTCGGCGACGGCGAACGGGAGGCGCAGGAAGCCCTTCACCAGGTCGTCGGGCTCCAGCTCCCAGGCCTCGGCGAGAGTGTCCTCGGGGTGCCCGGCTGTCATGGACAGCAGGTGGTGGACGGTGATGCGCTTGCCCTGCTCCGAGACGTCGGCGGGTACGCGGTCGGGCAGCACGTCCACCACGCGATCGTCCAACGAGAGCAGTCCGTCGGTGATGGCCAGCCCGACGGCGGTCGAGGTGAAGGACTTGGTCAGCGAGTAGAGAAGGTGCGGACGCTCGGCCGAGTACGGCGCCCACCAGCCCTCGGCGACGACCCGGCCGTGCCGCACGACCATGATCGAGTGGCATTCGACGGATCGTTCCTCGAGCCGGTCCAGCAGCGCGACGAGTGCGCGGGAGGAGACCCCTTCTGCTGACGGGGTCGAGCGCGGGAGGAGCGCAGGCTGCGAAGGCATCCCCGTACGGTATAGGGATCGCCTGTTCAGGCCCCAGCGAATATCTCGCCCAAGATCGATATGTCGACGTGCGGTAACCTGCGAGCAGCGACGGAAGGGCGAACGGATTGGATTGCGGGCAGGATATGACGACGGAGCCCGAGCGATCCTTCGGCCGGTACTTCAGCCGCACGGGACGTCTGGAGAACGCCTGGGCTGCCGCCCTCACCCAGCCCGACCCGGCCCGCGCGCTCGACCGGCTGCGCTCGCTCTACCGGCGCTTCGATCGCCTGTCCGCGGACGCGGCGCGGCTGTGGCTTCCGTTCCAGCAGTCCGTCCTCGACGAACGTTTCACCGGGATGCTGACCGATGACGACCTCGATCAGCTCAGCACCGTCGGCGAGCAGTTGGCGATCGCGTCGGGAGCGAACCTGACGGAAGCGTGGTCGCCGCTGATCGAGGCGTCGCTCGCGCGGCGTACGAGTGCGGACCGGCAGCGTGCGTATCGGCTGCTCACGGGCCTGTACTGGTCTTCACTCGTCGCCGATGACGTGCGGCGCAGCGCGGCGGTGACGCTGGCCGGGTTCGGCGCGGTCGGTGAGGACCAGCTCGCCGTGTACGCCGACGTCGCGCTGCTCCCGGCGCCGATGCCCGAGGTCATGACGCTGATCGACCGCGTCCTCCGGGTCGGTTTCGACGACGGGGACCACCGGCTCGGCCAGGCGTATTCGCTCGCGTCGAAGCTCGGCGAGCGGGTGCCGCGAGTGGACGCGACCTTCGCGCTGGCCCTCGGCGAACTGCTGCTCAACGGACGTCCGCGGGCCGCACTGCCGCTTTTCCAGGCCGCGCACGGACATGAGGCGTTCGACACGGAGGCGCTGCGCGGGGTGATCGCGGCGCACATGCACGCACGGGAGTTCACGGCGGCGGTCTCCGCGGCGATGGCTGCCACGTCGTTGAACCCGCGCTGCACGGAACTGCTCGCGCTCTGCCGGCAGCTCGCCTGGCTCGACTCGCCGCGGAGCCTGACCGAGATCGAAGTGCCGGGCGATACGCCTCCGCAGACCGCGGCGTGGCTCGCCGGAATCGCGCCGGGACGCGACACCGGACCGTGGCTGCACTATGCGGTCGGCCGTACGCATCTCCTGGACGGCGAGGCGGGGCAGGCGCAGCAGTACCTCGCGCCCCTGCCGATGAGCGGCCTCTCCGATCCCGACGCGCTCTACCACGCAGCCTGGGCGCATCTGCTCTGTCAGGACGCTGAGGCTGTCTGGGCGACCGCTCTCGTGCTGGCCGGTCAGCCCGGGAGTTGGGCGCTCGGCTGCGTGCTGCACGATGCGCTTCCGGGGCAGGCCACGCCTGAGTTCGTTCCCGTCGTGCCCGCCGCGTTCCGGGACGTGGCCCACGCGCGCGAGGCGTTGGCCGGACAGGGTGCGTCCTCGGTGTCGCTGAACCTGATTCCGTTGAGCCTGCACGGCGCGACCCGCCCCGACCTGTTCGAGGCGCTGCGCACGGCGCTCGGAGTCGCCGTCGCCCGAGACGACTACCGCGCGCTCGACGGACTGATCCGCCAGCCGCTGTTCGCCCGACTGCCCGCTGCCGAGCGCCTGCTGTGGACGGGACTGGCCGTGCGCCCCTTCGGTCCCGAGCGGGCCCGGCAGATGCTGCGCCGCTCGCTCGCCCTCGGCAGGAAGCGTGCCGCGCTGATTCTCGCGGTGGACGCGCTCGACGACGGCAAGTCGGACGAGGCTCGGCAGCTCGTGCACGGCGTTACCGGGCCGAAAGCCGAGCTGACCCGCGCGTGGACCGACATCCGAACCGGCGAACTCTCCCAGGCGGTCCAACGGTTCGAGGCGTTGGCCGAGGAGGGCAGCGCGCACGCGGACTACGCACTCGGGCTGCTCGCGCTTCGGGACGCCGCCGCGTTGTGGGCGCTCGAACCGGCCGGGCGGGCGACGTCTCGGGCTGAGCTGGCAGTCAATGCGCTGACCATCGCGGCGCAGCGTGCGCCTGATCGCTTCGACACCACGTCGCTAACATCCGCGGCCAGGCAGTTCCTCACCGTTCCGAGCGCCGACAACGCCTTGCCCTGGCACGATTTCGCCGCGCAGCCGTGGACGGCGCGGCAACTCGGCTTCGGACGGCTGGTGCTCGCCCCCGAGACGGTGGATTCGTGGCTACTCAAGACCATCTCCGACTGGGCTTTGCAGGCTCCCCCGGAACCGGACGTATGTATTGCCCTAGCCGAGGCACTGCTCCGCGTCGCGCTGCTGACTACGGATCCTGCGATCTGCGAACAGACTGCGACGCTACTCACCGGAATCGCCAAACGTGTTCCGGTGCCCGAGATTCAGACGACCGCGCGACGTGCCACAGCGTGCGCTGCTCTCCACGCACGCGGCGAGAGCACTGAGGCATCGCAGGACCCGCTGATCGCATTGACCGCCACGCGCACGGTACTCGGCCGGAACGGGAACGCATCCGAACAGCGGTCCGAGGCCGTACGAATCCTGCGATCCGCCACGGCTGGTCAGAGTTCTGATCCTCGGCCGGAGTACCAGGTCCTCGCCGCCCTGCTCGCGGACGCGCTGGATCGCGGCCAGTTGCCGGAATCGCTGCCCATCGAGATGTCCGCACGAGCTGAATCAGCACTCGCACTGGCTGCGGCGATGGGCGCCGTCGGGAACGACGAAGCCGCCGCGGAAATGCTCCTGCGCGCGGTTCGGACGGCTGACGTCAGCGATCTCGTCGACCTCGAACGCGCGTTGGCGGCCCTGTGCACGCAGATCACCAAGCAGCAGGGCAGCAAGCGCGACGCGTCCGCCGCCGCCCTCGCACCGACGGTCCTGCGCGTCGCGGCCAACGCTGGCGAGCCCGGCGGTCTGGGCAATCACCCCGTGGCCCAATACGCCACCGTCGTCAACGAATTCGACACCGCGGACAGGCTGTGGCTGCGCGCGCTGGACGATGCGCGCGCCGACACAATCCGGCTCCCGCGACTGCGTGCGGAATACGGCGGATTCCTCTGCCACCGCGCAGTCCTCGCCCACCTCGGCGGCCGCCGGGAGGAGATGTTCGGGTACCTGCGGACGGCCGCCACCTACGTGCCCGAACCCGCAGAGCGGATCCTGCGGCAGTTGGAGGCGGACGAGCGGGTCCAGAAGCTCGTCAGCAGCCTGTTCCCCGAGTCGCCCGTCCTCGGCTGGCAGCGGCCGGGCCGGTATCAGAGCCTGAACGAGCTGATCACGTCGAACTCCGAGCTCTGCGCGGCGCTCGACGCGGACCAGCGTGAGCAGATCCTCGGCCAGTGGCGGCTCGCGGTCACGGGCGGCGACATCGAACTCTGGCACACCATCGCCGTGCTGAGCCGCGAGGACGCGTTCGCCCGGCCGCCGGGAACCGCGGCCGCCGCGCCGGCTGGGATCTCCGCGATGGCGCTGTGGATGCTGCTGCTCGCGGAGCCCGCGCTGCGGAAACTCTTCGGAGAACGCCCGCACGCGACGGAAGCCGAGACTCAGCTCCGTACGCAACTGATCGACGAGCTCCTAGTGCGCCAGAAGGCCCTGCTGACCGAATCCCTGGCGCAACCCGACCTCCACGCCGTGCGCGCGCACGTGCACAGCCTCGACAGCGTGCGGCACGGAGCAGCGGCGACCAGGAGCCTCGTGGCAGGCGACTTCGCGGACATCGCCGCACGCATCGGGGTCGACTCCGAGTTCGCCCCGATCAGCGAGCGTGCGATGGCGCTGCTGGAGGAATGGGGCGCCGAACGCGTAGCCGCCGGGCAGCTCCGTCTCACCGACCGCACGCCGGCCAAGAGACGCGCCAAGACAGTCGTCACCGACTACGGCGCGGCGATCGAAGAGGTGGAGATAGTCGCCCAACTCGGCCTCGACCTCAAGGACGTGCTTCGGGTCGCGCTGGAGTGGCACAACGCGTGGCTGCAGTCCACGCACGGCTCGCCAGACAGGCGGATGGCTGAATACATCGTCCGATCCGCGATCCGGTACGTCGACATCCTCGCGCCGATGTGCACGCCGGGTCAGGGGCACCTCTCGGAAGTCCAGACGATCGCCGAGTACTACATCGAGCTCGGCGTGTTCAACTTCGACATCGCCCCGGACGAGAGCATCCGCCTGCTGGAGCACGCGCGGATCTGGAACCCGGACGCCGAACGCGTCCCCGACCTGCTCTGGGAGGCGTACATGCTGTGCCTCGAGGTCGCCAGGAAGCACCTGGACCGCAACTCGCTGCCCGACGCCGAGGCGATCATGGCGCTCGTGCCCGACGGCCGCCGCATGCTCTCGACCGAACTCAACAACCGCGGCGTCGCCAAGCACACGCAGGTCTACGACACCGTGATGGGCTTCCACCGCAGGCAGATCGACCTCAACCCGGCCCAGCGCGCGAACTTCCTGCCCGAACTCCTCGACGCGGAACGGCTGCTGATCGAGGCGGGCCGCCTCGACCCGACCGAGACGGGCATCGGCGAGAACCTGGCGCAGATCCGCGAGACCATGAAAGTGCTGAGCTCAGGAGCGGGAGGACCGTACCAATGACCGGCTGGCTGAACCCATTCCACGTCCTCGGCATGCCCATCAGCGCGTCCCGAGACCAGATCCTCGCCCGCGCCGACGACCTCGCACGCATCGCCGCCACCGACGAGGACCGTAACCTCATCGCCTGGGCGAGGCACGAACTCACCACCGACCCCGTGCTGCGCGCCCGCTATGAACGCACCGAACCCCGCGCCACCGACTACGCACGCCAGGAGCGCTGGGAAGCCTTCGTCCACGACTTCACCCCCAACCCGATCACCCCCTCGGACACCTCCGGCCCGCACCTGGGCGCCGAAGACGTAGACCTCCCCTCCGCCGCCAAAATCCTCATCCACCGCGCCGCCGATGCCGGACTCGACTCCCTCGACCCGCTCTTCCAGACCATCCCCACCCAGGACGCCGACGGAGTCTCCCGTCTGGAGATCCGCGACGTCCTGTTCGGCTGAGTGTGGAGCGCAGGCAGCCGACGCGACGAGAGCACTGAAATCGGCGTGTCTCAGAAGGCGAGGTCCAGGGCTACGCAGGAGTAGTGCAGCCAGGACCGCTCCTCGCTGTAGCCGTCGGCGGCCTTCGGGGTGGCGGGCTGCTCCTCGACCATCGCGGAGAGCGGGATCGGGGCGGGCAGCGAGCCGAAGCGGGCGCGGCGGGCGGCGGCCGCGGCAGTGTCTTCGAGGGCTGACTCGGGTCGGGTTTGCATGGTCGGTTCCTTTCTAGAGCCGGTCGGCTTCGAGGACGGCGGCGGCGAAGGCGGCGGGGGCCTCCTGCGGGACGTTGTGGCCGACGTTCTGGAGTGTGTGGTGCTGGTAGGGGCCGGTGAACATGGCGCGGTAGGTCGAGCCGTCGCCGGGTGCGGTGAAGGGGTCGAGGGCGGGATCGAGGGTGACCGTGGGGACGGAGATCGTCGGCTTGGTCTGCAGCACGTCCTCGTAGCGGGCGTACTGCGGCCGGCTCGGGGCGAGGCTGAGGCGCCAGCAGTAGTTGTCGATGACGATCGCCGGGTAGTCGGGGTTCTCGAAGGCCGCGGCGGTCTGTTCGAAGGTGGCGTCGGTGAAGTTCCAGTTCGGGGACACGACGCTCCACACGAGCTTGGCGAGGTCGTGGCGGTCCTGCTGGTTGTTCATCGCGAGCTCGCCGCGCTCGGTGGCGAAGTAGTACTGGTACCACCACGCGTACTCGGACTTCGGCGGCAGCGGCGTCTTCTGCGCCTCGAGGTTGGTGATGAGGTAGCCGCTCGTCGAGACCAGGGCCTTGACGCGGTGCGGCCACAGCGCGGCGACGCAGTCGGCCGTGCGCGAGCCCCAGTCGAATCCGGCGAGGACGGCCTTCTCGATGCGCAGCGTGTCCATCAGGGCGATGAGGTCGAGCGCGAACGCGGTCTGCTGCGCGGTGCGTACCGTGTCGGCGGACAGGAAGGTCGTCGTCCCGTAGCCGCGCAGGTAGGGCACGATCACGCGGTATCCCTCGGCCGCGAGCAGCGACGCGGCCTCGGTGTAGCTGTGGATGTCGTACGGCCAGCCGTGCAGGCAGATGACGACGGGTCCGTGCGCGGGGCCGACTTCGGCGTATCCGACGTTGAGCAGACCGGCGTCGACCTGCTTGATCTCGGTGAACGACGATGATGACGACGATGCGCTGCGGACGGGGACAGAGCCGGTATCGGCGGCCGAGGCAATGCCGGTGGTGGTGGCGGGCAGGGCGGCGGCGCCGATGCCCGCGCCGACGGCCTTGCCGAGAGTACGCCTGCTGATCATCATGGTAGAGCCCTTCCTAGACCCAGTTGCGTACGACGGGCTGGTAGCCGGCCGGTTTGTCGCCGAGCTTCACGTCGGTATTGATGATTTGTGACTGATATTCCGCCGTGAACATCATGTACGGCTTGCTCGGCGGCACGGCGCTCGCCGCGTCGAGTTCGGCGCGCAGTTCCGGCGGCAGTTCGAAGTCGAGAGCCGCGAGCGAGGAGTCGAGCTGGCGTACGCTGCTCGCCCCGACGATGGCGGAGGCGATCCCCGGCTGCGTGGCGGCCCAGTTCAGCGCCACCTGAGCCGTCGTCACGCCGAGTTTGTCGGCGACGGACTCGACGGTCCGCAGCAGCTCCCACTGCCGCGCGGTCCAGCTCGTGCCGTTCAGGCGGCCGTCGCCGGTCGAGCCGTCGTCGGAGGCGCGGTATTTGCCGGTGAGGAATCCGCCAGCGAGCGGGCTCCAGGCCGTGATGCCCATGCCGAGTTCCAGCGCGGCCGGGACGTGCTCGGTCTCGATCGCGCGCTCGACGAGCGAGTAGGGCAGTTGCAGGTTGGCCATCGGCGCGAACGGGCGGGCCTCGGCCAGCGTCTGGGCCTTCGCCGCGTACCAGGCGGGCACGTCGGACAGGCCCGCGTACCGGATCTTGCCCGCGCTCACCAGGTCGTCGAACGTGCGCAGCACCTCCTCGACCGGCGTGATCCGGTCCCAGGTGTGCAGCAGGTAGAGGTCGAGGTAGTCGGTGCCGAGGCGGCGCAGCGACTCCTCGACGGCGCGGACCATGTGCTTGCGTCCGTTGCCGCCCGCATTCGGGTCGCCGCGGTCCACGCTGTTGGTGAACTTGCTGGTGACGACGAGGCGGTCGCGGTTGCCGGACTCGGCGATCAGCCGGCCGAGGATGGTCTCGCTCTCCCCCGCCGTGTAGAAGTCCGCGGTGTCGATGACGTTGCCGCCCGCTTCCAGGTAGCGCCGGAAGATCGGCCGGGCCTCGTCCTCGGTCTTGCCGTACGCGGCGTGGTAGCCGCCGGTGCCGAAGTTCATCGTGCCCAGCGACAGTCGGCTGACCCGCAGGCCCGACCGTCCCAGGAGGTAGTACTCGTCCATGGCTCACAGCCTGCCCGGAGCACTGCCTCCGTCGAGCCAGGGTGCACCCTGGTCTACACCCTGGGGTCACCGGCCGGTGAGCGCGGCCTCGAGTTCGCGGCGGGAGGAGACGCCGAGCTTCTGGAAGATCTTCCGCAGGTGCCATTCGACGGTGCGCGGGCTGAGGAAGAGCTGCGCGGCGATCTCCGGGTTCGAGCGTCCGTCGGCGGCGAGCCGGGCGATCTGCGCTTCCTGCGGGGTCAGCTCCGGCGCGCCGATGTCCCCGCGACGTGCGGTTTCTCCGGTGGCGAGCAGTTCTCGGCGGGCGCGTTCGGCGAACGCCTCCATGCCGATCGCGGTGCACGCTTCGTGTGCGGCGCGCAGGTGCTCGCGGGCCAGGGCGCGGCGGTTCTGACGACGTAGCCACTCGCCGAACAGCAGGTGGGCGCGGGCCTCGAAGAGCGCGAGTCCGCCGCCAGCGAAGTGGTCGATCGCTGCGCGGTAGTGCTCCTCGGCCTGCCCTTCCGGGCCGACGAGCGCGTCGGCGATCTCACGCGCACCGAGCGACCACGGCGTGCCACCTCGGCTCCACGCGGTCAACTGCTCGCGGGCCCGGTTCGCCACGGCCGCGTCCCCGACCCGGCTCGCCGCCTCGACCAGCTCGCTCTGCGCCCAGTAGTGCAGGCCCAGGTCATCGTGCTCGACGCCGTGCAGCGCGGCGTTCATCGCGGCCGGGTAGTTGCCGAGGCCGTTGTAGAGCACGGCCCGCGCGAATCCGGTCGTGCCGTAGAGGCGCTTCATGCCGCGCTGCTCCGCGTCGCGCTCGATGGACTCGATCAGATCGAGGGCGGCCCGTTCACGCCCTTGATACACCACCATGATCACCTTGGTGACGTGGTGGGTCGCGAGTCCGCCGGGTTCGCCGGTGGCCGTCGCCTCGTCGAGCAGTTCGTAGGCCTCTGCGAAACGTCCCAGGTAGCCGACCGCGCCTGCCCGGTACGTGAGCGCCGTCGAGAGGATCGAGAGCGTGCCGGTCTCGCGCGCGAACCGGATCGCCTTCTCGGTGATGCCGGACCACGCTTCGAGGTCGCCGAGTTCCATCGCCGCGTTCGCCGCGAGCCAGAGCAGCACGAACTCGTCGCCCGCGGTGAACGAGCGCAGCGCCTCGGCGAGCGGCGGGCTCGCGGCGACCGGGCCGTCGCAGGCCCATGCCATCAGGGCACGCAGGAACCGGCCCGCGACCTCGTCGCCCGGCGGCATGTCGCCCGCAGCCGCCGCGGCCCGGTCCAGCGCGCTCGGGTCGAGACGGCCCGCCCACATCGCCGAGCCGAGCGCCATCAGGTACGTCTCGCGCGCGGCGGCCGGGTCCAGCTCGCGCAGGCTGTTCGCCGCGTCGAGCAGCGGCGGGAGCGAGCCGAGTCCGGGGCTGAGCATGAACGAGACCTTGCCGCGCAGCCGGGCGACCTCGGCCTGCTGTAGCGGGTCCAGCGGTCCGAGTTCGGTGGCGGCCAGCAGTTCCGGCACCCGGGTCGGGGCGCCAGCGTCGAGGTGGGCGAACGCGGCGGCAAGAGTGCGGCGCGCGCGTCCCTTGGGGTCGGCCGTCAACGTGGCCGCACGTTCCAGGAAGCACGCGGCGGCGGCACGTCCGCCGCGTGTCAGCGCTCTGTCGGCGGAGCGCTCCAGCGCCTCGGCGACCTGCTCGTCGGGTCCGGCCGTGGCGTACGCGAGGTGCCACGCACGTCGGTCCGGCTCCTGTTGCGCGTCCGTGGCCTGGGCGAACGCGGCGTGCACCCGACGCAGCGTCGCGGGATCGGCGCGGCGCCACACGGCCGAGCGCACCAGCGGGTGCCGGAACCGGATCTGCGCTCCGACGGTGACGAGTCCGGCGGCTTCGGCTGCCTGCCCGACCTGCGGCCCTATCCCGAGCCCGGCCAGGCAGCGCCACAGCAGCAGCACGTCGCCGGTCGGTTCGATGGCGGCAGCGAGCAGGAACAGGCGCGTGTCGTCCGGCAGCGCCTCGATCCGGCGCCGGAACCCCTCCTCGACCCGGGTCTCCAGCGGCCCGCCCGCCTGTCCGCCGAAGCCGAAGGCCAGTTCCGCCGCCGACAGTCCGCGCGGCAGTTCGAGCAGCGCGAGCGGATTGCCGCCGGTCTCCGCGATGAGCCGGTCCCGGACGCGCGGATCGACCGGCCCGGGCAGCGCGCCGTCGAGCAGGGCCCGGGCCTCCGCGTCGGCCAGGCCGCGCACGGCGAGTTCCGGCAGGCCGGGCAGCGTCGTCTCAGCCTCGGTGACGCGCTCGGCGAAGATCAGCGCGGCCGATTCGGCGTCGAGGCGGCGGGCGACGAACATGAGGATCTGCCGGGAGTGCCGGTCCATCCAGTGCGCGTCGTCCACGAGGCACACGGTCGGGGAGTCGGCCGCCGCGAACGAGAACAGCATCAGCACGGCCATACCGAGCACGAGTTGCTTGGGCGGCTCGCCGTCGCGCTCCCCGAAGGCGACGTCCAGCGCGTCCACCTGATGCGGCGGCAGATGCTCGGCGTACCGCATCAACGGGGCGCAGACGCGTTCGAGGACCGCGTAGGTGAAGTCGGATTCGGACTCGATACCGGCCGCGCGCACCACCCGCGCACCTTCCGCACGGGCCGCCACGTGGTCGAGCAGCGCCGACTTTCCGATCCCGGCCTCGCCGCGCAGCACGAGCACCCGACTGTGGCCCTCGCCGACCTCGCGCAGCAGACGGTCGAGTTCCTCGATTTCCCGTCGCCGCCCGAGCAGCCGGCCCTTCACGTCCTGTGGCACCGTTCCATCCTATTGAGCCGCCAGCGTGACGGTCTTGTACTCGACGTACTGGGCGAGCCCGACGGCGCCGTACTCGCGGCCGATCCCGCTGGCCTTGAAGCCTCCGAACGGGCCGTCGAAGCCGAGCGGCGCGCCGTTGACCGTGACGGTTCCGGTCCGCATGCGACGCGCGACGGCCAGGGCGCGCGCCTCGTCCGCCGACCAGACGCCGCCGGAGAGCCCGTACTCGGAGTCGTTGGCGATGCGGACGGCGTCGTCCTCGTCCTCGTACGCGATGACGACCAGCACCGGCCCGAAGATCTCCTCCTGCGCGATCCGCATCGAGTTCTCGACGTCGGCGAACAGCGTCGGGGTGACGTAGTTGCCGCCTTCGAGGCCGAGCGGGATCTGCGGGCCGCCGGAGACCAGCCGGGCGCCCTCCGCGATCCCGATCTCGATGTACTCGATGACGCGCTGCTGCTGGTCGGGGCGGACCATCGGCCCGATGAAGGTCTTCTCGTCGAGCGGGTCGCCGACCGGCAGCGACTCGATCATGTCCTTGAGTGCGGCCACGACCTCCTCGTACCGGCTACGCGGCACGAGGATGCGGGTCTGCGCGATGCAGGCCTCGCCGTTGTTGAGCAGCGAACCGAACTTGAGTCCCGCGACGGCCTTGGCCAGGTCGGCGTCGGGCAGGATCACGGCGGCCGACTTCCCGCCGAGTTCCAGGCTGACCCGCTTGAGCTGCTCCCCCGCCAGCGAGGCGATCCGCCGCCCGGCGCGGGTCGAGCCGGTGAACGCGATCTTGTCCACGTCCGGGTGCCTGACCAGGTACTCGCTGGTCTCCCGGTCCGCCGGCAGCACGCTGATGACGCCCTCCGGCACGCCCGCCTCGTCCAGCAGCATGGCCAGCAGGTTCATGCTCAGCGAGTTCTCCGGCGAGACCTTGAGCACGACCGTGTTCCCGGCGAGCAGGGCGGGGATGATCTTGGCGAGCGCGGCGGAGAACGGCGAGTTCCACGGGATGATCGCGGCGACCACCCCGATCGGCTCGCGGCGGACCACGGAGCGGAAGGCCGCCGCCGGATCCGAGGGCGCGAGCGTCTCCTCCCAGCCGAACTCCTCGGCCGCCTTGAGGTACGCGTCGGCCTGCCGGGTGAGTCCGGGCTGCCCGGCCCTGGTGAACCAGAGCGCTGATCCGTTCTCCGCGGTGATGAGCGCCGCGATCTCCTCGGCGCGCTGTTCGCGCAGCGCGTTGAGTCGGCGGATGACGGCGATCCGCTCGGCGGGCGCGACGTGCGGCCACGGTCCCTCGTCGAACGCGGCACGCGCGGCGGCCACGGCCCGGTCGACGTCCGCGGGCAGTGCCTGCGCGGCCCGCCCGATCACGGACCGGTCGTGCGGAGACGCGATGTCCAGCAGGTCAGAGCCGCTCGGCGCGGTCCACGAGCCGCCGATGAAGAGCTTGTCGTAGGTGGTCACGGTGATGCCTCCTCGGTTATCTGTCACACCACTGTAGCACTTAAATGTCACACCGATGTGGCATTATGGCGGCATGAGAGCAGACGCCGCGCGCAACCTGGAGCTCGTCCTGACCACCGGCGCACGCCTGCTCGCCCGGGATCCGGCGACCAGCATCGCCACGATCGCGACCGAGGCGGGCATCGACCGGCGCACCGTCTACCGCCGCTTCGCCTCCCGCGACGAACTGCTCGCCGCCGTCTACGAGGCGCGCCTGGACGCGATCGAGGAGGCGATCACCGCGGCCCGACTGCGCGAGGCCCCCGTCGCCACGGCCCTGCACGACTACGTGGCGGGCATCGTCGCCGTGAACCGCAAGTGGCCCGTCGAGCTGACCCGGATGAAGGCCGACCCCGCGATCCGCGAGCGTCGCAACCGCGCCATCGTCGAGGTGGACGCCTTCCTCGACCGCGCCGCCGCCGAGGGCTACCTGCGCGCCGACCTGCCCACCGGCTGGCCCGGCATCGTCCTCGGCCAACTCCTGCACCTCGCCGCCCAGGAACTCCCCGCCCTGAGCACGACCGAGGCGGCGGACGTGCTGATCGACACCTTCCTCAACGGCTTTCGACTCCCCCTTGCCGAACCTATCGAAATTCGATAGCTTCCCATCGTCAATCGATGGGAAGCTGGGACATGGGAAAGCTAGCTGTGGGCGCGCTGCGCGCCGTGCTCGCCGTGGTATTCGTCGGCACGTGCCTGGTGCAGGTGTTGATGGTGTGGGCGTTGGCCACCAAGCCGGTCGACGGATCGCTCCCGCTCACGCCGCTGCGCGTGGTCACGATCCTCGGAATGGCGTCGGTCGAGGTCGCCGTGGTGTGCGTGTGGCGGCTGGTGACGATGGTGCGTCGCGGAACCGTGTTCTCGCACGCCGCCTTCCGCTACGTGGACATCGTGATCGGCGCGATCGTGGCCGCAGCCCTCGTGTGGTTCGCGGTCACGGCCATCAACGCGCCCGGCCAACGCGCAGACCCGGGCGTCACCGGCATCATGTTCGGAATCGGCCTGGCCATCCTCGGAGTCGCCCTCATCGTGCTCGTGCTCCGGATGCTGCTCGCCCAAGCCGTCGCACGAGACGTCGAGGCGACGCAGCTGCGGGCTGAGCTGGACGAGGTCATCTGATGCCGATCGCCGTCGACATCGACGTGATGCTGGCCCGGCGAAAGATGTCCGTTGGCGAACTCGCGGACCGCGTCGGGATCACGCCCGCCAACCTCGCCGTGCTCAAGAACGGCCGCGCCAAGGCGGTGCGCTTCACCACCCTCGCAGCGCTCTGCGAAGTCCTCGAATGCCAGCCGGGCGACCTGCTGCGCTGGGAGGCCGAGGACGAAGACGAGGGCACCGCCGGCGATGCCCTCTAGCAGCCCCTCGCGACAGTGCCCTCAGACGGAGAGAAGCTTCTTCATCAGAGTGCCGACCGTCTTGACCGAGCGGGTGGGGGCGACGCGGGCGAACGTGTCGAGGGCCTTCGCGTCGCGGCCGATCAGCACGCGGAAGGTGCCCTTCTCCACGGCGCCCACGATCCGCCGGGCCGCGGCGTCGGGGGACGTGAGCTTGGGGGCCTTGCCGGAGCCGGCGAGCTTCGGGGCGTCGACACCGGAGTTCTCGGTGATGTTCGTGCCGATGCCGCCGGGGAAGACGACGGTGACCGCGACGTTCGTAGTGCGCAGTTCCGCATAGAGGGTCTCGGTCAGCAGCTTGACGGCACCCTTGCTCGCGCCGTACGCGCCCTGGCCGGGGAAGGGGACGAGGCTGCCCATGCTGGCGACGTTGAGCAGGCTCGCCTCGGGGCGCTTGAGCAGGTGCGGCAGGAACGCCTTGTCCATGTAGAGCGTGCCGAGGAAGTTGATGCCGACGACGCGTTCGATCTCCTCGATGGCCAGGTCGGCGACGGGCGCGAAGCGGTGGATTATGCCGCTGATGTCGAGAGCCGCGACCCGGGCGCCCCGGCGGATGAGTTCGAGTACGACTTCACGCCCGATGCCGTTGCCTCCGCCGGTGACCACGAAGACCCTGTCGGGGATGTGCATGGATTTCCTCTTTCAGTGCTGGGGAATTCGCGCTGTGATCGCGTGCGAATCGCCGGAGTACGAGGCGGCCTCGATCGTGACCGCGGCAGCCTCGACGGCCGTGGTGAATCCGTGGTCGGCCCAGGTCTGCAGGGATCGGAGCGTGCCTTCGATGGTGATCGAGCCGCTTTGCCCGGCGTCCAACTCGATCGGGCTGAACCCGGCGAGCACGCGGCCGGGCAACTCCGGGTTCTGCGATTGGGTCGCGTACAGCTGCACGACGTGGCGGCCGCGCCGGTGCCCGGTGTTGGTGACGCCGACGGTCGCCGTGAAGGTCTCGTCGTCCCCTGTTTCGACGGAGATCGAGTCGATGCGGAAGCTCGTGTAGCCAAGTCCGTGGCCGAAGGGGTAGGCGGCAGCGACGCCATCGCGGTCGAGTTTGCGCTGACCGAACCAGCGCGGGTAGTTCACCCGACGGGCGTTCCAGTCCACGACGGGCAGGTCCTCGCGACGACGCGGAACGGCCACGGGCAGCCGTCCGCCGGGCTCCACGTCGCCGAACACGATGTCGGCGACCGCGCGTCCGCCCTCCAAGCCCGGATACCAGGCGAGCAGGATCGCGGCGACGTGCTGGTCCCAGGGGTCTGTCATGATCGTGCCGCCGCCGACCAGGATCACGATCGTGTGCTGATTCGCCGCGCTGACCGCCTCGATCAGGGCGACGTCCTCGGGCTTCAGATGCAGGTCGCGGCGGTCGCCTCCGGTGAATCCGGCGTTGCGCGCCTTGCGGGCGCCGATTCGGGCGAGGGCCGCGGCGACCGGACGCCACTTCAGCGGGCCGCCGAGCAGCGTGAGCGTGTCCACGTCGAGACCGCTGACCGCCTCGCCTTCATCCTCGGCGCCGAGCCCGGCGACGACGATGGCCGCCGCGACGTCACGCGCGGCGGACGCTGCCTCGTCCGTACCTCCATCGATGTGCACGAGCCGGTCACCGAGCCGTGTGCGCAGGCCGTCCAGGATGGTGACAGTCGACGGCGGACGTACCCGGGACGAGCCGTTGTCACCGAGGTTCGGCTGATCCGCGAGCGCGCCGCAGACCAGGACCTTCCCCGGCGCGGCGACATCGAGCGGAAGCAGCGGAGCATCCCCGACCGGCTCGTTGCGTAGCAGCACACTGCCGCGGACGGCCGCCTCGTACGCGAGTTCCCGATGCGCATCGCAGGCCACGATGTCGGGTTCCGGATCCGGCTGTGCGCGCACCGCGTAGCGCAACTGAGTGGCCAGGATCCTGATCGCGGCGGCTTCGACGTCGGCGCGGTCAAGCTGGCCTGACCGCAGGGCGCGCGGCAGGGTGGCTGCACGCTGCTGCCGGAACGGCATCTCCAGGTCCTGTCCGGCGCCGACCGACTCGATCGGCTTGCGCAGCCCGAACACGAAGTCGGTCATCGTGAATCCGTCGAAGCCCCAGGTCTCCCGCAGGACCCCGGTCATCAGTGGTCTGTTGTCCCCGGCCCACTCGCCATTGACCGCGTTGTACGAGGTCATCACCGAGTCCACGCCCGCCTCGACGACGGTCCGGAAGTGCGGGAGGTAGACCTCGTGCAGCACGTCCTCGGCCACGTGCACATCGACGGTGAATCTAGCCTCTTCCATCGAGTTGAGCGCGAAGTGCTTGACGCAGGTCATCATCCACGGCTCTACTCCGCGGGCCAGCGCCGCGCCCATCGCCCCGGTCAGCACCGGGTCCTCGCCATACGACTCCTGCGATCGGCCCCAGCCCGGGAACGGCGGCACGTTCACGCACACCCCGGCGAACAGGTTCGCGCCCGCCGCCCGGCCCTCGGCTCCGACCGCCGCGCCGATCCGCCGCTCGAGCTCCGTGTCGAACGCGGCGGCGCGGGCGATCGAGACCGGGAAGGCGGTCGAGTTGCCCACCGCGATGCCGCGCGGTCCGTCCGTGAAGCGGATCCCCGGGATGCCCCAGCGCTCCAGCCGCCCCGCTTCGATCGGCACCGCGTTGTACCGCTTGCCCATCTCCGGCGCGCCCTTGCGGACCGACACGTCCCCGTCGAGCAGCCACAGCAGCTCGTCGTCCGCCAATCGCGCGACCAGCAGTGCCGCCGCGTCCCGAGCCGACGCGCGACCCGCGCGGACGGCCTCGACCTGAGCGCCGAACACATCGTCGGACGGCTGCTCGATGTGCTGAGAGGTGGCCATGACGCAGCACGATAAATTATCGGGTGTCACGTGTCAATGAGCCGCCAGATTATAAAGACTGGCCAGCCGAGACACTGTCGCTAGGAAGTTTCTCCGGGCACGAGGGACACGAAGGATTCGAGGTCCGGCAGCCCGGCGCGAGCGATGGCGCCCCCGCCCCGCAGTCCGGCGCCGTCCCCGGTCAACAACCGGATCACGGCCGCCAAGTCGACATCGACAGTCGTAAGCCTCGGCGTGACCAACTGTCCCACCGCCGTCCGGTCCACGCCCACGACCGCGACCTGCTCGGGCACGCTCAGCCCCAGGTGCCGCGCCACAGCGAGCACCGCGATCGCCACGTCATCGTTGAAGCAGCACACGCCGAACGACGTGCGCCCCGCATCGGCGAACACGGGCGCCAGAATCTCGATCGCGGCTTCGAGTCGCAGCGGAATGTGCACGATCGTCGGCTCCGCGCATCCGGCAGCGCGGGCCGCCTCGGCAGCACCCTGCGCGCGGGCCGGACCGAACACGTCGCTGCGCTCGTCGAGCATCGCGGCATAGATCAGCCGCCGTTCCGGGGAACGCAGCAGTTCCTCGGCCTGGAGGCGGCCGATCACGAGGTTCGGGTCCACGAACGCGGCGCGCACGTCCTCGGACACGTCGGGCACGAGGCGTACCCCGGCCGCGCGGATCGCCTCCCGCTCCTCGGTCCCGAAAGCTGCGAAATCGATCACCGCCGCCGGCCGCAGATCGAGCACGGCGGTGAGCGAGGCGGCCGGATCCTCGCCGAGATACCGCACGACGACGCTCTTGCCGATCGCCGCCGAGCTGTTCGCGATCTGATCCACCGCGTCCTGCAGATGCCGGCCGAAGCTCACGTTCGGCACCGCGAGCACGATGATGTCGCTCAGCCCGCTCACCAGCGCCCGCCCGGCCCGCGACGGCCGATACCCCAGGCTCGCGGCCGCCGCCGTGACCCGATCCCGCGTCTCCCGGGCGAACCGCTCGCCGTTGCCGTTCAGGATCTGGCTGACCGCCGACCGCGAGAGCCCGGCCAGCCGCGCCACGTCCTGGCTCGTGGGACGGCGGCCGGAACCAGCAGCGGGCGAGGTGGCGGTCATTCGGCCTGACGGGGTCCGGCGGCGCGGCGGAGCCTGTTCGCGATCGCCAGCCCCAGGTCGTGCTCAGCCGGCAGTGACGCGATGATCAGGTCGCAGCCCTGCGCGTCGAGGTCGCGCAGCATGTTGTAGAGCTCGCGACCGTACACGTCCATCGATGCCGGAACCGGCGCGATCGCGTGCGCGGTGACCTGGGCATCGGCCAGGGACGGCGGCAGGAAGACCCCCACTCGGCGACCCTGCTCCTGAGCAAGCCGTACCTCGGCCGGAATGCTCTCGGGCTCGACCAGGATGACGTGCGCGTTCGGGGCGTAGTGCGAGGGATGCTGACCCGGGACGCGGACGGGGCTGTCGGCATCGAGCGCGAGCGGGTGCCCGAGGGCCTCCTCAAGCTGCTCACGCGTGATGCCCCCGGGCCGCAGCACGCTCGGGCTCGCGCCGCTGACGTCGACGATCGTGGATTCGAGGCCGACCTGGCACGGGCCACCGTCGAGGATGAGGTCCACGGCGTCCCCGAGCTCCGTGCGCACGTGGTCGGCGGTCGTCGGGCTGACCGAGCCGAAGCGGTTCGCGGACGGAGCGGCGATCGCGCCGCCGAAGGCCGCGAGCAGTTCCAGCGCGACCGGATGCGCGGGCACCCGCACGGCCACGGTCTCCAGCCCTCCGGTCGCCTCCAACGGCACCCGCTCGCTACGCCGCAGAACCAGCGTCAAAGGCCCGGGCCAGAAGCGTTCGGCCAGCACGCGCGCGGCCTCCGGCACGTCCTCGACCCACTCGTCGAGCTGCTGCGCCCCGCCGATGTGCACGATCAGCGGATGCGTCGGCGGACGCCCCTTGGCCTGGAAGATCCGAGCGAGGGCGGCGGGATTCTCGGCGTCGGCGCCCAGGCCGTAGACGGTCTCGGTGGGCACGGCCACCAGCCCGCCGTCCCCCAGCACGCGGACCGCTTTCTCGATGTCACCAGTCGTTACCCTCACCCGCGCGATTTTCTCACAACTGAGGCCCTTCCCCGTCCACAGAGGCCGTGAGCAGTGCCGATACGACCGCAGCCAGCGCCACGACGCGCTGGTACACATCCGCGATCCCGTCGGCGAGCGTTATGGCCAGGTCCGGGTCGAAGGGCGCCACCTGCGCGGCGATAGCCACCGCGTCGTAGTCCTCTTGGGGTGGGAACTGCTTGAGCTCGGTGAGCAGTCGGGCGGCGCGCTCGCTGTCCACGGCCGCGAGCTGCACCGCCAAGTCGGCCAGCGGACGGGCCCGGCGCGTGACATTGATCCGCTTGACGGCGTGCTCGGCAAGATCGGCCAGGCGACTCGCCCGGGACGCGTCGGTGGCCGCCACGACGCGCGCGATCGCCGCCAGGGCCCGGAACTCGTATCCGCCCAGCTCGCCTGTCGCGACGAACGTCTCGGCCCGATCGGGATCGGTGGCGGCCAGACCCCGGGCGATCTCCGAGCGTGCGTTGTACGTTCGATAGCCAGGGCTGGAGAAGCTCCGCAGAATACCTTCCGCCTCGTCAGGTGCGACGGAGCCGATCACCGTGGCCACCCGGACCAGCCCGTCCTGGCGGCCCTGCTCGTCAAGGGACCGCAGAGCCTGCACGGCTTTCCTGACCAATCCCGGCACCCGGTGCGGATGCTCGTCACTGATCTGCCGGGCTATCTCGGCGTAGACCAGAGCACGCCCCGTGGGCGGGTCCGCCGATTCCGCGAAGACGAGGGCTCGATCACTGTCCGCGCGAGCGAGGACCCGCCCAACTAGTCCGACTAACTGCACCTTCGGTTCCACGTGCTGGACCGGGGCTGCGGATCGATAGGCCGATTGGGCGAGCGACACGGCTCTGTCCCGGTCGGTGACGGCGAGAGACTCCGCGACCTCGACCAGGGCGCGTGCCCGCCAATAGTCGTCGGCGATCTCCGATGCCAACCGTGCGGCGGAGTCTATGTCGAGCATGACGTGGGCATTGATGCAACGGTACTGATACATACCTCGTGCCGATGGATTGGCCAGGCGACCGGCACTCGCCCACGCCTGATCCGCCAAAGCCCTGGCCCACGGCGGGTCCACTGACGCGAGAGCGGCGGCGAGGTCGGCCATACAGCTCGCGTCGCCGTCGGGCAGGAGCGCCCGCGCCGCGCGTTCGGCTGTCGCAGCGAGAGCCAAAGCCTGTTCGCGCAACGGTTTACGACTTCGGTGTCGGTGTCGGTACGGGTTGCGTACGAGTCCGAGCAGGTCAGTCGTGGCAGTGCCGCGTTGTTGGGGTAGTGGCAGGCCGTCGGCGCGCAGGCGGGTGTGCAGGTGGCGGTAGATCTCGCCGAGGCTGAGCAGGTCTCCGGCGTGCTCGCTGCCGTTCTCGAGGAGGTGCAGAAGTCTGCCGGTGAACGCGGTGTGCGGCTCCCCGTCGCGCACCAGGGCCAGGCTGTTGGGCGGGGCGGAGGTCAGGGTGTAGGTGCCGGTGATCTCCAGTTGGCCGAGCACCTCCTGCTCGGCCGCGGACAGGGTTGGGCCGATCGCTCGTCCGCTGTAGCAGCTGTCGATGATCACCACGCGGTTTGCCGCTGGGCTGTCCAGGAACGTGCCACGCACGGTCTCGAACCGCAGTGCGCTGTAGTCGGGGGCGCGCAGCCGGGTGTTGCGTAGACTCAGATACAGCTCGCCGGACCGCCCGAGGACGCCGTGCCCCGCGTAGTAGAACAGCAGCAGGTCCTCCGCCTCGCCAGCCGCCGCGTGCAGCAGATCTCCTACCTGCTCCACTCCCGCGCCGGTCGGGACGGTCACGCACTGCCGCTCGTCGAAGCCGCCTAGCGCCGGATCGGTGAGCACCCGCGCGAGATCGCTGAGGTTCGCCGCGACCTGTGGGATGTCCGGCAACGCGTCGTCGCCGTACGCCGGTGTGCCCAGCAGCACGATTCGGGAGCGCGCCGGATCCACCGGACGTATGCTCACGCCTCACCATCCCCTCCGGACCTGAAGTGCCCGCCAACCAGCATGACGGACTCGTCGGGCCGGTAGAAGCAGAAAAAGGGGTTTGGTTGTCGGTGGGCGGTGTACTGACGGAGCGTCAGGGCTAGGCTGCTAGTCGTGAATGCTGAATCACGCGACGGACCTTGGGCATCGATCATCGGCCAGCGATGGGAACCGCCTGTCATCGACACGGATGTGCCGCATCCGGTTCGCATGTGGGACTACATGATCGGCGGCAAGGACCACTACGTCTCCGACCGGATGGCGGTGGACTATCTGGCCACGCTCTGGCCCGATATCTTCCTGAGCGCCCGGGCCGCCGAGGCGTACGCGGAGCGGGCGGCCGCCTGGATCGCCGACGCGGAGCTGACGCAGTTCCTCCAGTTGGGCTGCGCGATCCCGCTCAAGACGCCGCTCGACGGCATCGTGCACGAGCGGCGGCCCGGTGCTCCGTACGTCTACGTCACGGACGATCCGATCACCGCGGCGCACGCGCGGGCCGTGCTGGTGGCGCGGGCACGTGGGCCGATGCACATCGAACTCGGCGAATTCCGCGATCCCGCCCCGATCCTGGACTCGCGCCGGCTGGGCGAGCTGCTCGACTTCTCGAGGCCCATGGGCGTGATGCTGATCGGGATGCTGGACTACACGCTGTCCGACAAGAGGGCGCGGCAGGCGGTGCTCGACATCATGGCGGCACTCGCACCGGGCAGCCTGGTAGTCACGCTCCACCACCTCGAGTTCCCGCCCGAGATCGGCGAGGCCGTGCTCGGCGCGATGGGCGAGAACCCGGCACAGTTCACGCCCCGCTCACAGGACGACGTGGCCGCCCTGTTCGAGGGCCTCGAGTTTCAGCCGCCCGGCCTCGTCCGCGCCACCGAATGGCGCCCCGACGGCCGCGGACCCGGCCACGACCTGGCCGAACGCTGCGACAAGCTGGGCGGAGTGCTCATCAAGCGCTGACCGCGCCGAACCAGCGGCCGCGGCACTCATACGGGAAAGCGTTGACCGCGCCGGACCACCAGTCGCGGCGCTCACACGGGAAGTCGTCACGAGTCGTCACCGGCTCGACGATGCAGAGAAAGCCAGACGCAGAGCCTACTCGCGCCACAGCGCGGGCAGGCTCTTTTTCGTGCCCAGCCATCCGGCCGATTCATAGGATGTATTGACGCGGTGCATTCGTGCTCTTACGCTCCACCGCAGGCAACCGGCGTCAGCTGTCGGAGTCCGCTGCCCATACATAGGAACTCTGGCTCACTCAGTCCTCGGATCTGCAACGAAGCGCCCGAAAGGCATGAGCATGCGTATACCCATCTCAGTGAGCCGAGTCGTGCTCACGCTCGCCCTGTGCGCGCCGGTCGCGGCGTTGCAAGGGGCCACCGCTACGGAGGCCACGGCCGCGACGACGACTACCGCGTGGTCCAACGGCGGGTTCTCCGTTGACACCGCGAACGTCGTGCGGGAGGCGGATGTCGTCCTCGGCGGTGCGAACACGTCCGCGTCGCAGTCGATGCCGCTGGGCAACGGTACGCTCGGCGCCGCGGTGTGGGCGGCGAACGGCTTCACTGCCCAGCTCAACCGCGCGGACACGCTGCCGGGGCGCAAGTCGCCGGGTTGGCTGGAGATCCCGGGACTGTCGCAGATCACGAGCGCGTCGGACTTCCACGCCGTGCTCGACCCGTATGACGCGGTGCTGACGGAGACCGGCGGCGGGATGACCGCGACGATCTACGTGCCCGCGAACAAGGACGAACTCGTGGTCGACGTCACCGGCGCGAGCCCGACCAGCACGCAGACCGCGACCGTGAACCTGTGGTCCGGGCGCACCCCGACCGCCGCGACGTCCGGGCAGATCGCCACGCTTGCCGAGACGTGGGTGGACAACACCGCGACCACCGGCTCCGGTCAGACCTTCGGCTCACTGGCCGCGCTGACCGCGGGCGGGACGAACGTGACCGCGTCGGTCGTGAACTCGGAGACCGTGAAGGTCACCTTCAACCCGAACGCCGACGGCAGCTTCCGCGTCATCGTCGGCGCCCCGCACTGGGCCGGTGGCAACGCGGCAACGACGGCGTCCGCGCTGATCGGCACTGACGCCACCGTCGCGTCCGCCACGTTGGAGTCCGCGCATCTCACCTGGTGGCAGGCCTATTGGGCACACGTCGGGCTGATCAAGCTGTCCTCGACCGACGGCACCGCGAACTACATGGAGAAGCTCAGGACGCTCTATTACTACGGAGAGGCCGCCGAGTCGCGCGGTTCGCTGCCCGGTTCGCAGGCGGGCTTGGCGGACCTGTTCAACTGGGACCAGGACCATCAGGACTGGTATCCGGCCGGGTACTGGTTCTGGAACCTGCGCGGACAGATCGCCGCGAACCTCGGCGCAGGTGAGTCGTCGTTGAACGCGCCGGTATTCAACCTCTACACCTCTAACCTCGCGAACCTCGAGGCGTGGACGAAGACGTACATGGGCGGACGCGCGGGCATCTGCGTACCAGAGACGATGCGCTTCAACGGCAACGGTTTCCAGAATGACTCGGCCCCGTTCAGCGACCCTTCCTGCGACCAGTCCGTGACGACCTGGAACGGCGAGACGGTGTCTACGGGTGCTGAGATCGGTCTGTGGGTCTGGCAGCAGTACCTCGACACCGGCAGCACGTCGTTCCTGCAGACGAACTACCCGCTGATGGAGCAGGCCGCCGAGTTCCTGCTCGCCTACACGACCGTCGGCAGCGACGGCCTGCGCCACGCGATCGCCAACGCGCACGAGAACCAGTGGGACGTCCAGGACCCGGTCAACATGATCGACGCGATGAAGGCATTGTTCCCCGCCACCATAGCCGCCGCACAAACCCTCGGGACCGACTCGTCGCTCGTCTCGCAACTGCAGACGGCCGAGACGCAGATCCCCGACTATCCACGCACCGACGGCGCCACGCACTCGCAACTGCTGACGGCTTCGTCCGACGCTGGCGGGACCGACGTACTCGGTCAGTCCTCGCAGCCGACCGCAACCGTGCACAACTCGGAGAACGACGACCTCGAAGCCGTCTGGCCCTACAACCTGATCGGCGACACGTCGTCGCTGTTCACGCTCGCCCAGCGCACGTACGCCGATCGGGTGAACGTCATCTCGGAGGACTGGAGCTTCGACGCCGTAGACGCCGCCCGCCTGCAGCTTCCCGCGCAGGTCGCCTCGGATCTGACCGCGATCACCGAGAAGTACCAGAAGTACGTGGACGGCATGGCCGACTGGGGCACCGGCGACGAACCGTACATCGAGCAGTCCGCCAACGTCGCCCTCACGCTCAACGAATCCCTCGTCCAGGACTACGACGGCATCCTGCGCATCGCCCCCGCCCTCCCCTCCGGTTGGGACGCCGACGGTACGCAGTACATCCAGGGCAACGACACCGTCTCGGTCCAGGTGCACGGCGGCGTCATCGGCACGGTCGGCATCAACGCCGGGTCCAGCAGCACGCTTACGGTGCGCAACCCCTGGCCGGGCAAGAGCGTCGAGGTGGTCGACGGCGGCAACAAGTCCACCGTCATCGTCTCGCCCACCACGGCCAGCCAGTTCACCATCCCCACCACCGCCGGGCACTCCTACCTCGTACAGCAGGTCGCAGCCCCCGTATCCGGCATGACCTTCGCCGCCGTCACCGGCGCCCCGGCCACCGGCGCCAGCCACCTCGGCAGCGTCCAGATCGGCATCGACGGGCCGACCGGCGAGATCACCGGCTACGACGGCCTGTGCGTCGACGACACAGGCGCCAGCACCAGCAACGGCAGCGCCATCATCGTCTACACCTGCTCCGGCTCGGCGAACCAGCAGTGGACCGTCGAACCCGACGGCACGCTGAAGACCGAGAGCAAGTGCATGGATATCACCGGCGGCAGCACCGCCAACGGCACCAAGATCGAGCTCTACACGTGCAGCGCCAGCGCCAATCAGATCTGGCAGGCCCAGTCCAACGGCGAACTTCTCAACCCGTCCTCCGGCAAGTGCCTGGACGACTCCGGCGCGGGAGGCTCCGGCACCCAACTCATCCTCTACACCTGCAGCGATGCCGCCAATCAGCAGTGGAAGCTGCCGTAGCGGCAACGGAGTTCTGAGGGCTTCCGGCGGCCTGGGACCTGCGTCACGCGGGGTCTCAGGCCGCCGGCGCTACGAGCCGGCGGTGCGCGGGGCGAGGACGGCGACGGGGTGCTTCAGCGCGCGGCGTCTCTTGGCGTAGACGATCACTCCGGCGACCACGTCGATAGCGGTGCACATCACACCCACGGCGACGAGCCCGCTGTTCCCCTCAGCGGTCTGCATCTGCTGCATCTCCAAGTACGTGTAGTTCGTGCTGCCGCCCTCCGTGGTGATCTGGCAGATGTCGCCCGGACTCATCACCTGACCGGAGCACAGCGGCGCGGCGTTGGGGTCGGGAGGCGGGCTGACCGCGGCAGTGACGAGGGCGATGGGTCCCAGGCCGAACATCAAGAGCAGCACCACGGCCGCCATACCCATCGTCAGCCGTCGCCCGATCGACGGAGTCACCCGGACGCGCAGGTACTGATCGCCCTGTGCCGTGCGGATTTTGACGACGCCGCCGGTCTGAACCGGTGGAAGGGACGCTCGGACCGTGCCCGTGGGCAGCGGTATGGTCACCGCGGCGCCCGCGGACGCCTGTTCCCGGGAGAGTTTGAGTCTTTTGACCTGCTGCGGCATGTGCGAACTCCTGGTCGCGCTGGAACGTACCGATGGGAGGCTGCGCACGGCCATGGTGCTCGGCGGACGCGGCGCACAACGGGAAGTCCGGAAAGCGGCGGAATTCGGCGAACAGCGACGGCAGAAAGTTCAGGCAGTCGCGTCCGCGTCGGGCGTGGCCGGAGCGGGGCCTACAGCCTGGATCCGAGACCGGACGCGCTCCGCCTCCGCGCGCATGCCGAGACGCTCATAGATCGCCAGCGCCCCGTCCAGATGTGCCGCACCCCTGACATCGTCCCCGGTGGCGAAGTAGTGGTCTGCGATGCCTTCGAGGGAGACGGCTTCGTCGTCGGGCTTGTGGAGTTCGCGGTTCATGGCCAAGGCCTGCGTATAGAGGTCGAGGGCGCGCGGCCTGCGGTCGGTGGCTGCGAAGACGGCGGCGTAGTAGTTGAGCGTGAAGGCCTCGTTGCCGCGGGCACCGAGTGCGCGGTGGATCTCCAGGGCGCGGGCAAGGGCGTCCTCCGCGGCCGCGTAGTCCCCGCCCGCGTGCCGTACGCGCCCCAAGCCCATGAGCGCATTCGCCTCGCCACTGCGCTGGCCGAGTTCGCGCTCGATCTCCAACGCCTGCGTGAAAGCGTCGCCCGCCGCAGGATGGTCACCGGTATAGAGCCGCACCAGGCCCAGGTGAATCAGTGCGGTTGCTTCGCCGCCACGTTGGCCGAGCCCGCGGAAGACGCCGAGAGCCTGCGTGAACGCGCCGATCGCGGCAGGATGATCGCCCACGGTGTGCCACACGTACCCCAGGAAGACCAGGACGTCGGCTTCACCTACCCGATTGCCGATCTCGCGGTGGATCTCCAGCGCGTCGGCGAGGTCCGTCTCGGCCCCGCGGTAGTCGCCGGTCACGTACCGCATGTTTCCCAGCATGTTCAGGGCATTGGCCTCGCCGACCCGGCTGCCGAGCCCGCGGTAGCGCCCCAGCGCACGGGAGAGGACGTCCTCGGCTCCGGGATAGTCCCCCGTCATCTGCCGGACGCGGCCGAGTTGGATCAGAGCCATGGCCTCGCCGGAGCGGTCGCCGAGCTCGCTGCAAATATCGAGACTCTGAACAGCAAGCGTCTCGGACTCGGCGAAGTCCCCGGTCATATAGCGAACGCGCCCCAGATCGTGCAGCGCCCGAGCCTCACCGCGCCGATTGCCAGTCTCGCGGTAGATGTCCAGAGCCTGCTTCAGCTCATCCGCGGCGGCCGGATATCCCCCGGTTTGCGTCAGCACGCGCCCGAGGCCGTACCGAGCATCGGCAACACCGTGCGGATCGCCAATCTCGCGGAAGACGTGCAGGGCCAGGCGCAGCGCTTCTTCGGCCTCGGGATAGTCCGCCGTCATGATCCGAACGCCGCCGCCGAGGCTGACCAGGCTCACCGCCTCGCCGTGCCGCTCGCCGATCTCACGGTAGATACTCAATGCACTGCTATGCGCCTGAGAAGCCGCGAAACTGTCGTCGATGAGCTCGTATACGCGTCCCAGGTCGGTCAGCGCATTGGCGTGGTCGGCAGGCTGCCCGTGGTGCGCGGCGGTCTCGGCGGCCGCTTCCTGGATTTCGAGGGCTCGGGTCCACGAACCGTCGGCCTCGAGTACGTCCGCCAACGCTGCGGCCAGGGCGATCGTGTGCTCGTGCAGACCATCGGCGTGGGCACGTCCGAACGCTGCATCCAGAGTCGCATGCTCCGCACGCAGCCAGGCTCGGGCAGCGCTGGGCTCCGTGAACACAGGTACGCAGGCAGGCACCGAACCGGCCGGAACTAGCCGTGGCCGCCGCGCCACGAGCAGGGAGGCGCGCTGACCTGTGTACGCGTAGTAGCGCAGCAGCCGATCGACGGCGCCCGCACGCTCCTGCTCAGAGTCCTCACGAGCCAGGCTGTGGGCATAGGCGCGGACCAGGTCGTGAACACGGTAGCGGCCCGGAGCCACGGCGCTGAGCAGACTCTGATCAGCGAGCCGCTGCACGAGCACGTCGGCCGCGTTCAGGTCGCAGTCAAGCAGCGCGGCCGCAGCGTAGGCGTCGATCTCGGACCCCGGCAGCAGTGCCAGGTAGCGGAACAGTGACCGCTCCGCGTCTCCCAGACTCCGATATGAGAGATCGAACACCGCGGAGAGGCTGCGAACCTCGTCCGTATACCCGGCCAGCTCATCCCCGGGACGACGTGCAGCAAGCCGGTCGATCAGCCGCTCCAACGTCCACGCCTTGCCGCCCGTGCGCAGCAGCGCCCCCGCGATCACCAGAGCGAGCGGAACATATCCGCACAACGTGGCGACGCGCGCCCATCCGGCGTCCTCGTCCTCAACGCCATCGGAACCGACGTGGGCGGCCAGCTTCAGCAGCGCGACCGCCTCCCCCGGCGAGAGCACGTCGAGCGACACGGGCACCGCGTCGTCCAGGGCCTTCAGCCGCCGACGACTCGTGATCAGCACCAGGCAACCCGACGTCGCAGGAAGCAGCGGCCGCACCTGAGCCTCGTCGACCGCGTTGTCCAGCACTACCAGCGTGCGCGTACCCGCGAGCCGTTCCCGGTAGAGCCCTGCGCGCGCATCGGTGTCGGCGGGTATCCGGTCGGGCGCCACCCCCGAGGCACCGAGCAGCACGGCCAGCGCGTCGCCCGGATCACGCGGCGCAGCGTCCTGAGTAAATCCTCGGAGATCAAGAAACAGCTGCCCATCCGGGAAATACTCAACCACCTGGTGTGCGACGTGGACGGCCAAGGCGGTCTTGCCGATCCCACCCATCCCGTCGATCGCCCAGATCACCACCGTCCCCGGCGTGCCACCGACCGGGCTGCCCCCAACCGTGTCCAGCAGCCGCGCCAACTCCCGTTCGCGCCCCGTGAACAACGCGGTGCGCGCCGGCAGCTGCCTCGGCACCCGGTCCGTTTCCGCGCCCCCGCCACCCGAGCGTGACGCGACGGCCTGATCCGTACGCCGCCGCCCGCTCCCCCGCAGACTCTCCTCAAGCCGATCACGCGCCCCGGCCAGCGCCCGCAGCTCTGCCGGACTGGCGCCAAGTACCCCCAACAGCGCGTCGAACCGGTCCGTCGGCGGCAACGTGCGCGCAGTGAAGTACTCCGCGATCGCACTCAACGACCACCCCGTACGCCCCGCCAACTCGCGATACGTCAGCGGCGTGTCACGATTCGCCCGAGCATGCCGCCGCCGCAGCGCACGAAGCAGCTGCGCCAAATCCTCAAGCGACTGCACCCGCGCCGCACCCTCCACCAGCTCGGCGGAAGGTTGTGCGGGCTGCTGCGTGCCGGATCCCATCGACTCGACCCTCTCGAGCATCTCAGCCTTCGACCGCACCCGCCTGCCCTAGGCCCGTAGCCTACCCGCGCGCGGAGGTACGCAGACCGGCCCGCGACGGGCCGTCAGCGAGTGGCAGCGGACCGGCCGCTCGCGCTGAAGGTGGTGGGTGCGACGGCCGTCCGCATGATGTCGCCGCTCAGCGGCCGGGGACGGCCAGGTCGCCTTCGACGTACTGGGCGCGGCCGTCAGCGAACGACCAGTCCTCGGGGCCGTTCTCGTAGTAGCTGACGAACAGGTCCGTCCCCGCGACGCCGGCCGCGCCGAGCCGCTCGGCCAGGGACTGGTACAGCCGCTGCTTGACCTGCGTGCTCCGGCCGCGCTGCGTGAAGATGTGCACGATCACCGCGCCGTCGGTGCGCTCAAAGCCCAGCCCGGCGTCCAGCGCGACGATCTCGTCCGGGTCGTGCTGCGTGACGATCTGGAACCGGTCGCGCTCGGGGATCTCGAGCACCTCGATCAGCGAGCGCTGCACGGCGTCCGCGACGGCTCGCACCTGCTCCGAGCTGCGGCCGCGGATCATGTCGATGCGTACCAGGGGCATGGGAACTCCTCGTGGTGGCGGGGTCGGAATGAGGGACTTGCACGCAGCACGACGAGCAGGACGAGCAGGACGGCGTCTCGCTCCTGCTGGACGACCAGCTCTGCTTCGCGCTGTACGCGGCATCGCGAGCCGTCACCCAGCGCTACCGGCCGATCCTGGAGGAGCTGAGCCTGACCTATCCCCAGTACCTGGTCATGCTCGTGCTCTGGGAACACGGCACCGTCCCGGTCAAGGACATCGGCACCGCCCTCCAGCTCGACTACGGAACCCTCACCCCGCTCATCAAGCGACTCGAGGCGAACGGCCTCCTGCACCGAGAACGATCGGCCGAGGACGAGCGCACCGTCCAGGTCAGCCTCACTCAGCAAGGCGACGAACTGCGCAAACGCGCCGCCCAGGTGCCCCCCGCCATCATCGACGCGATGGGCCTGACCCCGCAGCAATTCAACGAGGCGAAGCATCTGCTGCGACTGGTGGCGAACAACGTCTCAAGCGTGTAGGGACGCGAATAGCCGTAGGTACTACGTGCCGGGTGCGAGGGCGCCGAAAGCCCGATCCAGCAGCGCTTCGAGGTCTGACTTCCCGTCCGAGGCCGTCCAGTGGTCCAAGGCGATGTTCAGGCAGTCCAACGCCGCCGCCGCACGCACGTTCGCCTCCAGAGCATCAGCGCCTTGACCATCGAGGCCCGACCGGTCGGCCAGCGCGCGTCCGAGCGCGACTTGCCATCCCTGCTGCTTCTCCAACCGGCGCGCGCACAGGGCCGGGGTCTCGCGCACCAGGCGGGTGACGGCGAGGGCCTCGGCCGGTTCGTGCCGGTACTGCCCGATCGCGACATCCAATGCCCGACGCAGCGCCGTCCAGTCGTCCTCGCCGGACGGACGCTCACGCAACGCATCAGCGACCGTCTCGCCCTGCGCGTCGAGTGCGTAGAGGACGGCGTCCTCCTTGGTCCCGAAGTAGCGCAGGAACGTGCTGCGCGAGACCTCCGCCGCATTCGCGAGATCGGTGACGGTCACGTTCTCGAAGCCCTCACGGCGGAACATCTCGAACGCCACTTCGGCCAACTGCGAGCGCACCGCCGCACGAGCGATGTCCCGGGTGTTCGCACGTCCACTGGCCACCTCACGATCCTACCTTCGCTCCGTGCCGAATTGCAGTTTCAACACTCAGTACCTAGTATGACACTCAGTTCCACAAACGAAACCTGTACCATCGGCAAGGAGCAGCCCTCATGACTCGCACCCTCGGGTTGATCGGCAGCGGCAACATCGGCACCGCGATCGCGCGCCTGGCCGTGGCCGCCGGTTACGACGTCGTCCTCAGCAACTCCCGCGGCCCCGAGACCCTCGCCGACCTGGTAGCCGAACTCGGCGAGCACGCACGCGCGGCCACCCCCGCCGAGGCCGCGCGAGCCGGAGACCTGGTCGTCGCGACCATCCCGCTGGCCGCCTACCCGCAGCTACCTGCCGACGCCCTCGCTGGGAAGACCGTGATCGACACGATGAACTACTACCCGGACCGCGACGGCGAGATCGCCGAGCTGACCGGGGACACCGCCACGTCCAGCGAACTCGTGCAACGCCACCTCACGCAGTCCAGCGTCGTGAAGGCGTTCAACAACATCGACTTCGTGCGCCTGCTCGCCCTCGCCCGCCCCGCAGGCGCCCCCGACCGCAGTGCCCTGCCGATCGCGGGCAACGACCCCCACGCCACCGAGCAGGCCGCGCAACTCCTCGACGCCCTCGGCTACGACGCCGTGCCCTACGGCAAGCTCGCCGACTCCCGCCGCAGCCAGCCCGGCACCCCGGTCTACGTCCAGCCCTACATGCCCGCGCGACCCGAGAATCTGCCGCAGGACCAGCTGCAGAGCTGGTTCCTAGAGACCCCCGGCACCTCCGTCCCCGCCAACCAGGTCAACGAACTGATCAACCAGGCCTGAGTAAGGGGCAAGAACGAGAGCTCACCGAGAAGCTAGGCTGCGAGCACCTGGTCGACGGCGTATCGCGCATAGTTCGCGAGCGCCGGGTTGGTCTCCTTGAAGTCCCGCAGATAGCCCAGAGCCTGAGACAGCACGCGCCCCCGTCCGCGCAGCCACGCCGCGTCGTCCACGTCGAGCGCCGCACGGAACTCGTCGCGAGCGTTCGCAGGCAGCAGATACCACGCGGGGAACAGATCGCACGCCGGATCACCGAGACCGCACGTCTCGAAGTCGATCACCGCGGCCAGCCGACCGTCCGCCGACACGAGCAGGTTGTTCGGCTTCAAGTCCGAGTGCACCCACACCTCACGCCCGTCGTACGGCGCCGCGAGCGACTCCTCCCACGACGCCAACGCCGCGCGAGTGTCGATCAAGCCGTCCAACTCACCGATCACCTTACGCGTCCCCGAATCCATCGAGTCCATCGAAGCCCGCGTCCGACGCTCACCCGGATACGCCGGCGCCCGATCCGGCAGATCGATCCGCCGAAACGCATGGACGAACGCCGCAAGGTCCCTCGCCAACCGAAGCGGGTCAACGAGCGCGCCGGGCGAAGGCGTCGTACCGCTGAGCCACCGATGGACGGACCACTCACCCGGGAACGCGGGCGTAGGCGAGCCGATCCCCTCGACAACAGGAATGGCCACCGGCAGAAACGACGCAAGCGCCGTCAGCTTCGCCTCCTCCCGTCGCACTTCGTCGGTACTCGAAGGCCGCCGCGGCAACCGCACGGACAGGTCCTCACCAAGCCGGTAGACCGCATTCACCAACCCGTTCGACTCCACCGGCTCCACCGCCAACCCAGCCCACTGCGGGAACTGCGCAGCCACCAACTCGCGCACAAGCGGTACACCGATATCGACCTGGCCGGCGTAGACCTCACGGGAACTCACAAGCCCATCCGACCCGCCAGACCCGCCCACCGTCAACCGAGTTAACCCGCCCCGGGGTTCTGGACGACGGCTTGGACATGCTGGTATCGGCTTAGGTATGCCGTGTTGATCGTGTTCTGCCAGTCGGCCTTCAGGCTGCGGGCGCGTGTCGCGGTCAGGCGGCGTTTTGGCGCCGTCGGCCCATCCCCACGCGTCGATCCTCCCGGCGCGCGCCGTTTCGCCCGGCGCAGAGTGATCAGCGCTGTTGTCCGTGGGGTGGGCGGAGTCCGTCCGGATCGTCGGTCGCGCGGTCGTGGAGGTCGCGGGCGTGCCGGATGTCGTCGCGGTGTGCAACGGCCCATTCGTGCAGCGCGGTAATCGGTTCGAGCAGGGTGCGGCCGAGTTCGGTGAGTTCGTAGTCGACGCGTGGTGGCACGCTCGGGTAGACGGTGCGGGTGACCAGGCCGTCGCGTTCCAGTGCGCGCAGGGTGAGGGTCAGCATGCGCTGGCTGATTCCCTCGATCTCGCGGTGCAGTTCGTTGAACCGGCGCACGCCAGGCCCGAGGCGGATCACGATCAGCGTGCTCCACTTGTCGCCGACCCGGTCGAGCACCTCGCGGATCGGGCAGTCCGGGGCCGTGGTCCCGGGGTTAGGCACATCGGTGTGCGTGACTGACATGAAAGTGCCTCCTTACATCTCTCTCCATAGTCACCGATCATGGGGTTACGCACAAGAGGTAACTATGGAGAGAGGCCCCACCATGTCCGCCGAGAACAAGAAGATCGTCGCCCACTTCTACGACCAGCTGTTCAGCCACGGCAACCTCGACGTGATCGACGAGCACGTCGGGAGCTACACCAACCACAACCCGCAGGGCGTGGACGGAGCCGACGGGCTCAAGCGCTTCATCACGTACTTCCGCAGCACCTTTCCGAACCTGCAGAAGACCACGCACCGCATCCTGGCCGAGGACGACCTGGTGCTGCTGCACAGCGAGTCCGCCCCTGAACCCGGCGCCACCGCGAGCGTCGTCGTCGACATCTTCCGGGTCCAGGACGGCAAGATCGTCGAGCACTGGGACGTCATCCAGCCGGTCCCGGACACCACCGTCGGCGGCCACGACCTGTTCACCACACTGAGCGAGCCGTCCGTGAACGCGCCCGACCCGAACGCGGACGCCGCGCAGAGCAGGAAGATCGTGGAGGCGGTGTTCCATGCGCTGGCCGTCGAGAAGGACCCGACCGTCTTCGAGCGGTACGCCGTCGAGTCGTTCTACGAGCACAACCCGCAGCACCCCGACGGCGTCGCGGCCGCGACCGAGCTGTTCACCGGCCTGTTCGCCGCACACCCGCAGGCCAGCTTCGACGTCAAGCGGGTCATCGCCGAGGGCGACTACGTCGCGGTCCACCACCACCTCAAGCTCAACCCACAGCACCTCGGCTTCGCGTGCATCGAGTTCTTCCGCATCCGCGACGGCAAGATCGTCGAGCACTGGGACGCCGTCCAGGAAGTCCCGGCCGAATCCGCCAACGACAACACCATGTTCTAACCGGCTCTCCCCGCAGGCAGCCGACGCGGCCGGGCCACGCCGAGACCGGGGCGGGCGGGTGGGTAACGCACCGCCAGCAAACCCACGGACACCGGACACAGACCGCCGGCCCCCAGCCCGAGCAAACGCAAAGCCCCCTGCCGCGGAACCGGCAGGGGGCTTACATGCAGTGGGCGATACTGGGATCGAACCAGTGACCTCTTCGGTGTGAACGAAGCGCTCTCCCGCTGAGCTAATCGCCCTCGTGGGGAGAACAATATCATCTCCGGGGGGCCGTCCATGCCAGCGCGTGACGGCGGGTCAGGCCGTTGCGGGGACGTTGCGGGGCCGTGCGGAGCCGTTGCGGGGACGTGGCGGGTGATGCGCGGGCGGGCAACTGCGGCAGACTGTACTCATGCCTGAACTTCTGCCCTCCCCCACATTCCGCATTCCGGGCCTGGTCGTGGCCGAGCGGACGTTTTCGGTGCCGTTGGATCACGGGGTGCCGGACGGCGAGCGGATCTCGGTGTTCGCGCGGGAGGTGCGGGCGCCGGGTGGGGAGCGGCGGCCTTGGCTGGTGTTTCTGCAGGGCGGGCCGGGGTTCGGGTCGCCGCGGCCTACGGGGTCGTTCGGGTCGGGGTCGGTGGGCGGCTGGGTGGGGCGGGCCGTGCAGGACTTCCGGGTGCTGCTGCTGGACCAGCGGGGGACGGCGCGGTCCACGCCGGTTAATCGGCAGACGCTGCCTGCGCGGGGGGACGCGGCGGCGCAGGCTGATTATCTGACGCACTTCCGGGCGGACTCGATCGTGCGGGACTGCGAGCTGATCCGGCAGGAGTTGGCCGGGGACGAGCCGTGGACGGTGCTGGGGCAGAGCTTCGGCGGGTTCTGCGCGACGACGTACCTGTCCATCGCGCCGGAGGGGCTGCGGCGGGTGTTGATCTGCGGTGGGCTGCCCTCGCTGGATGCGCACGCGGACGACGTGTATCGGGCCGCCTATCCGCGGATGGTGCGCAAGAGTGAGACGTACTACGAGCGGTATCCGGAGGACGTCGCTCACGTGCGCTCGATCGCGGCGTATCTGACCGAGCACGAGGTGACGCTGTCAAGCGGGATGCTGCTGACGGCTGAGGCGTTCCAGTCGCTCGGGATCATGCTGGGGATGAGCGACGGGTACGAGCGGCTGCATTATCTGTTGGAGGGTGCGCTGCTGCAGGTGGGAAGCGGGACGGGAGCGGGCGGCGGCTCGACGGCGCTGTCTGACGCGTTCCTTGAGGACGTGCAGAGCGAGCTGAGCTTCGCCGGGCATCCGATCTACGCGCTGCTGCATGAGCCGTGCTACGCGCAGGGTGGCAAGCCGACGGGCTGGTCGGCGGAACGGGTGCGTGGCGAGTTTCCGGAGTTCTCGGCGGCGCGGGCCACGTCGGGGTCGGGGGACTCTCCACTGCTGTTCACGGGCGAGACCATCCATCCGTGGCACTTCCGCACCGATCCGTCGCTGCGGCCGCTGCGCTCGGTGGCGGATCTGCTGGCCGAGCGCACGGATTGGCCGCGGCTGTACGACGCCGACGTGCTCGCCTCGAACAGCGTGCCGGTGGCGGCGGTCGTGTACGCGGAGGACCTGTACGTGGACGCCGACCATTCGTCGCGGACGGCGTCCCGCATCAGAGGGCTACGCCGCTGGATCACGAACGAGTACGAGCACGACGGGCTGCGGTCCAGCGGGGACGCGGTGTTCGAGCGGTTGTGGAAGATGGCGGACGGGGAGGTCTAGGGGCTCAGCGGAACGGGGTCACTCCGCTTCGGGGGCGGGGGTGGGGGCGGGCGCTGCCTCCGCAGGCCTCTGGATCGAGCGGAGCAGGACCTCGGAGACGTCGGTCACGCGGACGTTCTCCGCGGCCTTGCCCTCCTGCTTGCGCGTGTTGACGCCGTCGGTGAGCATGACGATGCAGTAGGGGCACGCGGCGGTGACGAGGTCGGGCTCGGTGCCCAGGGCCTCGTCAGTCCTGGTCTCGTTGATGCGGGAGCCGATGGTCTCCTCCATCCACATGCGGGCACCGCCGGCGCCGCAGCAGAAGGAGCGTTCCTTGTTCCTCGGCATCTCGGTGAGGCGGACGCCGGGGATGCTGCCGAGGATCTCGCGCGGGGGGCTGAAGACGCGGTTGTGGCGGCCGAGATAGCAGGGGTCGTGGTAGGTGACCGCCACGTCGACGTCGGTGACGGGGCGGAGTTTGCCCTCGGCCACCAGCTTGGCGAGCAGTTCGGTGTGGTGGACGACCTCGTAGTCGCCGCCGAACTGCGGGTACTCGTTCGAGAGGGTGTTGAAGCAGTGGGCGCAGGTGACGACGATCTTGCGGGCGCCGACCTCGTTGAGGGTCTCGACGTTCTGCTTGGCGAGTTCCTGGAAGAGCAGTTCCTGGCCTAGCCGCCGGGCCGCGTCGCCGGTGCAGGTTTCGCCGCTGCCGAGGATCATGAACTCGACGCCCGCCTCGTGCAGGAGCTCGGCGACGGAGCGGCTGGTCTTCTTGGCGTTGTCGTCGAGGGAGCCCGCGCAGCCGACCCAGAAGAGGTACTCGACGTCGTCGGGGAGGCTTTCCTCGCCGTTGTCGCCGAAGACTCGGACCTCGAACGGCAGGCCCTGGGTCCATTCGAGGCGAGCCTTGTTGCCGCGGCCCCAGGGGTCGCCCTTGCGTTCGAGGTTGCGGAGCATGCCCTGGGCCTCGTGCGGGAATTCGGACTCGATCATGACCTGGTAGCGGCGCATGTCGACGATGTGGTCGACGTGTTCGATGTCGACCGGGCATTGTTCGACGCAGGCGCCGCAGGTGACGCAGGACCACAGGACGTCCGGGTCGATGACGCCGCCGTCCGCGACGGGGCCGACGAGTGCCCGCTCCCCCTCGGCGCGGTCGGCCTCGGACAGGGCGGCGCGGGCGCCGTCGGAGTCGGCGAGCAGGTAGGGGGCCTTGGCGAGGGCGTGGTCGCGCAGGCCCATGATCAGCAGCTTGGGGCTGAGCGGCTTGCCGGTGTTCCAGGCGGGGCACTGCGACTGGCAGCGTCCGCATTCGGTGCACGTCGCGAAGTCGAGCAGGCCCTTCCAGGTGAAGTCCTCGATGGCGCCGCGGCCGATCTTGTCGTCCTCGCCGGGGTCCTCGAAGTCGACCTCCTTCCCGGCCGAGTAGACCGGCAGCAGCGGGCCGAGGGCGCGCGGGCGGCGGGAGAAGGCGATGTTGAAGGGGGCGAGGAAGATGTGCAGGTGCTTGGAGTTCACGACGAGGACGAGGAACCCGAGCACGACGCCGAGCGAGCCGAGGATGCCGACGGTTTCGAGGACGTCGTTGGCGGTGTGGCCGAGCGGGTGCAGGATCTTGGCGGCGATCTCGGAGGCGAAGGCGCCGTGCCGGTACGGGAAGTAGCCCGTGTTGATCTGCGCGCCGCGGTAGAGCAGCAGCGTCCACATCACATTGAAGATCATGAACAGCACGAGCCACGCGGCGCCGAGGTGCGAGCCGGAGAAGCGGGAGGAGCGGCCGAGGCGTTCCGGCGACTGGCGGATCCGGAGGGCGGCGAAGACGACGAGGCCGCAGAGCACGGCGACGATGAAGAGGTCTTCGAGGAAGCCGAGCCAGGTGTCCGTGCCGATCAGCGGGATGTGGAAGTCCCGCTGGAACAGCGCGCCGTAGCCTTCGAGGATCGTCGCGCCGAGGATGAGGAAGCCCCAGAAGACGGCGGCGTGCGCGGCGCCCGCGACGGTCCACTTCAGCAGTTTGCGTTGCGCGAGGACTTCGCTGAGCACGGCCCACGCGCGGGCCGGGACGTCCTTGGTGCGGTCCGGATCGACCGGCTGGCCGATGCGTCCGACGCGGTAGAGGAACAACAGGCGGCGGCCGGCGAGACCGAGCGCTACCGCGGTCATCGCCAGACCGATCAGGAGTCGTACGAGCAACTTAGGCCTCCGCGGGTTCGGGGGTGGGGTGCGTGGCGGATGTCAGGGCCGCGCGGGCGGCCAGTTCGTCGAGGAGGGCGGGCAGCACCGCGTGCAGGTCGCCGACGATGCCGAAGTCGGCTTCGCGGAAGATCGGGGCGTGCGGATCGCTGTCGATGGCGACGACGGTGCGCGCGCCGCGGATGGCGGAGCGGTGCCGTACGGATCCGGACACGCCGCCCGCGAGGTAGAGCCGCGGGTGGATCTGGGCGCCGGGCAGGCTGATCCGGGCGTGGTGCGGGCACCAGCCGAGTTCGCCCGCGGTGTGCGTGCCGCCGAGGCAGCCGCCGAGCGCGTAGGCGACTCGGGCCAGCAGGCTGAATCCCTCGGCCGAGCCGACGCCGCGTCCTCCGGCGACCACCACGTCGGCCTCGCTGAGCAGCAGTTCGCGGGCCGGTTCGTGCACGCGCGGGCGGACGGTGATCACGGAGGTGGGAGTGTGGATCTCGCTTCTCACGCGGTCGGAGAGGGCGATCAGGTGATCATCTCTGAGTATGAGGTCTGTGACGTCTGTGATGATCGCGGATTCGAGGCGGACGGCCAGCCTCGCGGATATTCGATCATTCTCGGGCGAGGAGGTGATCAGAATCGCGACGGGATGGTGGTCGCGCGCGATCTCGGTCAATTCCTCGACGGCGCGGCAATGATCGCAGCGCACGAGGACGGGCGTGCCGACGCGGCGCGCGAGCGCGAGAAGTTCGCGCGTGGCCTGGGCGATCGCGTCATCGTCGTCGGTCTCGTCCGCGAGGACCAGGATCGGGTCCGCGAGGGGCATGGGCGGAAACATGTCCGTCCTGCGGGTCCGTCAAACGCGACTCTTGACCAATGTTTTCCCACGCGTTTCAGACGAGTCGGCGTTCGGCGAGGAAGTCCACGAGTTTCACGACGGCGGCGCGCGGATCGTCGTCGGCGTTGATGATCGTGTTCGGATTCGAGGGGAGATCCGCCACGGAGATCGCGGCCGGCGATACGTGGTGAATTCGGGTACTGATCAACTTCTGGCGGGCCTCGGCGATCGCGGGGAACGCCGGGACGCCCGGCGCGGCGGCGTCCGCGGGGACGGCGATCACCGGGCCCTCGACCCGGGCGGCGACCATGTCGGGGATCATCGACAGGTTGGGCCGCTCCGAGGTGGCGCCGCAGACGATCATGTCGTAGCCCAGGTCGGCCGCGACCTCGGCGTACACGCGGGAGAGGGTGAGCGCGTCGTACGGCGAGATGCGCTTGTCGAGCACGTGGACGGCGTCGTCCGCGCCGAGGGCCAGGGCGTACCGCAGCGCGTGGACGCAGCCCGCCGAGCCCGCGGCGAGCAAGGTGACCTGCACGTCCATCCGACGCCTGGCCACCCGCAGCGCGTGCTCGACGGCGCGGGCGTCGGCGTCCTCGAGTTCGGCTCCCGGCTTGATCAGGACAATGATCCGCATGCTCGGCCGCTCCGTCCGCTCCGTTGCGGGACACGAGGTCTGATTCAGGCCGGGAGTGTAGTCACGAACCGGTTACAGGTCGAGGGTGAGTTGAGCCCCGAGGCAGCGCGACACGCAGATGAACATGGTCTCGTTGGCCGCGCGCTCGGCGGGGGTCAGGAGGCTGTCGCGGTGCTCGGGCTCTCCCTCGAGGACGTCGGTCTCGCAGGTGCCGCACGTTCCCTCGCGGCAGGACGAGAGCACGTTCACGCCTTCGATCTCCAGCGCTTCGAGGATCGAGCGGTCGGGGCCGACGGTGACGGTCTTGCCGCTGCGTGCGAGGACGACCTCGAACGAGTCTCCGCGCACCGGCTCGGCGAGCTCGATCGGCGCGAATCGCTCGACGTGCAGGGCGGTGGGCGGCCAGTGGTCGCATGCGGACGCGACCGCCTTGAGCATCGGCTCGGGGCCGCAGGCGTAGATCAGCGCGCCGTGCTGAACGAGGCCGAGATAGTCGGCGAGGTCGAGCAGTCCGTGCTCGTCCTGTGGCCGAAACCGGACCTTCTCGCCGTAGCGCGCGAGCTCGTCGGTGAACGCCATCGAGGCGCGCGTGCGGCCGCCGTACAGCAGGGTCCAGTCGGCTCCCGCGGCCTCGGCCTCCGCGATCATCGGGAGCAGGGGCGTGATGCCGATGCCGCCCGCGATGAAGAGGTAGCGCGGGGCGGGCTGGAGCTGGAAGTTGTTGCGGGGGGCGGAGATCGGGACAGTGGAATCAACTGCGAGCGAATCGTGGACGTACGCCGAGCCGCCGCGGCCCGCGGGTTCGCGGAGCACTGCGATGCGCCACGCGTCGCGGTCGGCCGGGTCGCCGCACAGGGAGTACTGCCGGGTGAGGGTCTCGGTGAGCTGCAGGTCGATGTGCGCGCCGGGCGTCCACTCGGGCAGCGGGCCGCCGTCGGCGGGGACGAGGGTGAGGGCGACGACGCCGTCCGCCGCCTCGGTCCGCGCGCCGACGACGGCCTGGAGAGCGACCGAGGGACGGGGGCCGGGTGAAGGAGCGGGTCGAGGGCCGAGTCTGGCAAGGCCGAGGAGGGAGGCACCCTGGGTTTGGGTGGCGACCGACGAGAACGCGGCCAGGCGAGAGCCATCGGCACGCGACGCCGGCCCCCGTCCCTCGGTCGCTCTACGGTGCTCCGTCACGCCGCGCCCGCCGCTTCGGCCATCTTCTTCAGGACCTTGCGCGCCGCGAGGCCGCCCGAGTCGATGTTGATGCTGAGCTCCTGGAAGCCCTCGGGCTCCTGCTCGATGACGACCTCGAGGATGTTGAGCGCGTCCACGTCCTGCATCACGACCGTGTGGTTGTTCTTGCGCAGGAACTCGGTGACGTCCGCGTCGTCCTTGGCGAAGTCGCGGGAGATCGCCCAGAAGTCGAACACGGAGTTGTCGGTCTCCGGCGTGATCGCGTACGTGACCTCGAGGTGGTTGCCCTCGGGGTCGGTGCCGTCCTCGTTGGGCAGCACGCCGGCCGGGGCGACGCGGCTGTGCAGCAGGTAGAGGCAGGGAGCGTGGTACTCGATGTCCTGCCAGCGGGTGATGCGGCCCTGGATGCCGGTGGAGTTGGCGTAGAGCGGCGGGCATTCGGCGTCGGCCATGCGGCGGCTGACGTAGACGATGTTCGTGTCCTCGTCCACGCTCGTCTCGATCGGGGTCTGCGCGACCTCCGGCGTGCCGATGTATCCGGCGTGCAGGTACGTCTCGTGCGAGAGGTCGAGCAGGTTGTCGACGAGCATGCTGTAGCGGCTGCGGATCGGCTCCATCCCGGCGGACGTGACGTAGCCGGAGTCCTTGTTGAGCCAGGGCGCGCGCGGGATCTCGCGCTGCTCGGCGAGGGCCGGGTCGCCGATGAAGACCCAGATGAACGCGTCCTGCTCCACGACGGGGTACGAGGTGACGCGCGCGGTCCGCGGGATGCGCTCCTGGCCGGGGACGAAGGAGCAGCTGCCGTCGGTCTCGTAGGTGAAGCCGTGGTAGCCGCAGACGATCTTGTCCCCGTCGAGACGGCTCTCCGAGAGCGGGAAGCGGCGGTGCACGCAGCGGTCGGCGAGCGCGACGGGCCGGCCGTCCTGCGTGCGGTAGAAGACGATGTGCTCGTTGCAGATGGTCCGGCCCAGGAATGTGCGGGTCACCTCGTCGGCGTACGCGGCGACATACCACTGGTCGCGGACGATCGGGATGTTCGGTGCGGCCACTGCGGGACTCCTTCATTCGCGCCCACCTCGGTGTGGGGCGTTACCGCAGAGATTCGCGAGGTCAGGGCCCGGCGACAAGACCGGTTTTCACTGGGTGGAAACCGCGCGGTCGCCACCGCCGTTTCCGCCGAGGTAGCCGAGGGCCCGGGAGCTGCCGCGCGCGGCCATCCGCACCGCGGGCACCAGCGCGGCGGCGTTGGTGCTGGCCGGGACGACGAGGGAGAGCGCGGCCACGACGCTGCCCGCGGCGTCCCGGATCGGCGCGGCGACGGAGACGGCGTCGTCGGTGATCTGACGGTCGCTCACGGCGGCGTCGGCGCGGCGTACCTCGGCGAGTTTGGCGCGCAGCTTCGCCGGGTCGGTGATCGTGTACGGCGTGAAGCGGTTCAGCGGCGCGGCGAGCAGCCGTTCCTGGACGGCGGGTTCGGCGAAGGCGAGCAGCACCAGGCCGACGCCGGTCGCGTGCAGCGGCCAGCGCGAGCCGACCGTGGTGCGCACGACGACCGCCGACCGGCCGGAGATGAGCTCGACGTAGAGCGTGTCGAGGCTGTCGCGCACGGCCAGCTGCACGTTCTCGTGGGTGGTCTCGTAGAGGTCTTCCATGAACGGCAGCGCGGCGCGGCGCAGCCCGGAACTGCGTGGCGCGAGGGTGGCGACCTCCCACAGCCGCAGCCCGATCCGGTACGCGCCGGACTCGGACTGCTCCAGCGCGCCCCACGCGGTGAGCTGGCCGATCAACCGGTGCGCGGTGGCCGCGGGCAGTTCGGCGCGGCGGGCGAGGGCGGTCAGCGTCAGCTCTCGATGGTCCGCGTCGAAGGCGGCGAGCAGCGCGAGCAGGCGTTGCGCGACGCCGGACCGCGAGGACGCGGCCGTTCCGGAGGTCTCAGAGGTCATGCGGGTGCTGCGATCAGGGGTCTCACGTCGAGGAGCAGTTCGGCGATTCTAGCCGCCTCCTGGTCGACCCGGCGGTCGACGCGCAGGAAGAGGGCCTCGGCGTCGGCGGCGGGCCAGTCGGCGGGCAGGTGCTCGACCGGCAGGCGCGGGTCGTCGCGGATGACACGCAGCCAGTCGGAGTCGATCACCAGCTTGACGACGAGCGGGTCGGCGCCGTTGTCGAGCTCCGTCTCGGTGTCCCGCCAGCGGTCCAGGAAGGCGTGGTACGGCGCCGCGATCGCGTCGAGGTCCCAGGTCTCGCGGATCATGTGGTCCACGTCGGTGCCGGGGATGGTCGAGGCGTGGAAGCCCTTGACGTGCGACTCGAGGCCGAGGCTGCCGACGATCTCGTCCACGGCTGTGCGACCGGGGGCGACCCACAGGCCGTTGAACAGCGGGCCGAAGCCGGCCCAGGTCAGCTGCGAGCGCAGTTCGTGCCGCTGCTTCTGCCAGGACTCCGGCAGCGAGAAGCCGAGCAGGGTCCACACCCCGTCCCAGTCCCGGTTCACGGCGCTGGTCTTCCAGACCCGGGCCTCGCCGTCGCGCAGGATCCGCTCGCTGCGGTCGGTCAGGCCGAAGTACATCGTGCGCCCGTGCCGCTGGCGCACCAGCAGTCCGCGGTTGACCATCCGGGTGAGGGTGGAGCGGGCCGCGTGCTCGCCGACCCCGACCCGGCCGAAGACCTCGATGACGCTCGCCGCGGACACCGCGACCTCGCGACCGAGCAGGTAGCGGCCGAGCAGGGTGAGCATCAGGGTCTGCGGACGGGCGGCGCCGTCCTCGGCGGGAGTCTCCACGGCACCACCGTACCGGCTCCGCGCTGGCCACGCCTCTTATTCGGCGATCCATTGACGGCAGATGCAAAGTTGCCTAATGTTGCCGCCACGAGCAGTGTCGAGAGGAACGTGGATACGCATGGGTACAGCAGGCGTGACGGGCGGCGGCGTGGATCTTTCCGGCAAGGTGGCGGTGGTCACCGGCTCGGGCCGCGGACTCGGACTCGGCTACGCGACGGCGCTGGCCGCGGGCGGGGCGGCCGTGGTGGTCAACGACGTGGACGCGGAGGCGGCCGAGGCGGCGGCCAAGGCGATCGTCGGGGCGGGCGGCCGCGCGGTGGCCGTCGTGGCGCCGGTCGGCAGCACCGAGACCGCGGACGCGCTGGTGGCGGCGGCGGTGGAGAACTTCGGCCGCCTCGACGTCATGGTCACCAACGCGGGCGTGCTGCGCGACAAGGTGCTGTGGAAGATGACGGACGAGGACTTCGACACCGTCATCAACGTGCACCTGCGCGGCACCTTCACCTGCGTGCGCGCGGCGGCGATCCAGATGCGCGAGCAGGGCGGCGGCGGCCGGATCATCGTGGCCGGCTCGCCGACCGGGCAGCGCGGCACGTTCGGGCAGACGAACTACGCGGCGGCCAAGGCGGGCATCGTCGGCATGATGCGCACGTGGGCGATGGAGCTGGCCCGCAACGAGATCACCGTCAACGCCCTGATCCCGGTCGCGGCGACGGCGATGACCAAGACCATCCCGTTCTTCGCGCCGCACGTCGAGGCGCTGGAGAACGAGGGGATCCCGCTGCCGGACGCGCTGCGCAAGGGCGAGGGCTTCGGTACCGTGGAGGACGTCGCCGGACTGGTCGTCTACCTCGCCTCCGACGCGTCCGCGCAGGTCAACGGGCAGGCGATCGGAATCGGCGGGGACCGGCTCGCGCTCTGGTCGCACCCGGGCGAGAAGCTGGTGAACTTCGCCGACGGCGGCTGGAGCGCGCAGCAGATCGCCGCCGTGTGGCCGTCCACGTTCGGCCGCTCCCCCGAGACCGTCGGCGTCCCCGCCCCGCAGCTGTGAGGGAGCCGGTCATGAACCTCGACGAACTGGTCGCGATCGACGTGCACACGCACGCGGAGGTCTCCTCGTCCGGGGAGAGTTCGCTCTCGAAGGAACTGGAAGAGGCGTCCTCCGACTACTTCAAGGTGGCGCACGAGCACCGCAAGCCGACGCTCGACGAGATCGGCGCCTACTACCGCTCGCTGAAGATGGCCGCCGTCGTGTTCACGGTGGACGCCGAGGCCGCGACCGGGACCAAGCCGGTGCCGAACGAGGAGATCGCCGAGGCCGCGCGCAAGTACCCGGACGCGATCATCCCCTTCGCCTCGATCGACCCGGCGAAGGGCAAGGCGGGCGCGCGGCAGGTGCGCAGGCTCGTCGAGGAGTACGGCGTGCGCGGCTTCAAGTTCCACCCGAACGTGCAGGCGTTCTTCCCGAACGACCGGATGGCGTACCCGCTGTACGAGGCGATCGAGGAGTGCGGCGCGATCTCCGTCTTCCACACCGGGCAGACCGGGATCGGCGCGGGCGCTCCGGGCGGCGGCGGGATCCGGCTGAAGTACGCGAACCCGATGTTCGTGGACGACGTCGCGGTGGACTTCCCCGGCATGAAGATCATCCTGGCGCATCCGTCCTTCCCCTGGCAGGACGAGGCGCTGTCGGTGGCCACGCACAAGCCGCAGGTCTACATCGACCTGAGCGGCTGGTCGCCGAAGTACTTCCCGCCGCAGCTCGTGCAGTACGCGAACAGCCTGCTGCAGGACAAGGTGCTGTTCGGCACGGACTATCCGCTGCTCACGCCGGAGCGCTGGCTGGCCGACTTCGAGAAGCTGCCGATCAAGGACTCGGTCCGCCCGAAGATCCTCAAGGACAACGCCGCGAGGCTGCTCGGCCTCGTCTAGAGGTCGCCGATGCGCAAAGGAGCCCATCGACTATGCGAAACCAGGGCATCGGCTCGTGGACCGCGCGGCGCGCCCGCAAGAGCCCGCAGGCCCTCGCCGTACTGCATCAGGACCGGCCGTTCACCTACCTCGACCTGCACGAACGCTCGCTGCGGCTGGCTGCGTCACTGCGCGCCCGGGGATTGCAGCGCGGCGAGGCGGTGGCCTATCTCGGGCCGAACCATCCCGCGTACCTGGAGACGCTGTTCGCCGCCGGGATCCTCGGCGCGGTCTTCGTGCCGCTGAACACGCGTCTCGCCCCGGCCGAGGTCGAGTACTGCCTCGCCGACAGCGGCGCGCGCGTTCTGGTCCACACGCCGAATTTCGCGGGCGTGAAGCTGGAGGACCTGCAGCTGGTCGTCGTGGATGAGGAGTACGAGCGAGTCCTGTCGGAGGGTCCGGCGGAACCGATCGACGAGCCGGTCGCGCAGTCCGAACCGTGCATGATCATGTATACGTCGGGCACGACCGGCCGGCCCAAGGGCGCGGTGCTCAGCCACGGCAATCTGACGTGGAACTCGATCAACGTGGTCGTCGACACCGACTTCGCGCACGACGAGGTCACGCTCGTCAGCGCGCCGCTGTTCCACACGGCCGCGCTGAACATGACCTGCCTGCCCACGCTCCTCAAGGGCGGCACCGTGATCCTCGAAGAGGCCTTCGACGAGGCGCGGACGCTCGAACTGATGGCGACGCGCGGCGTGACCACGCTGTTCGGCGTGCCGACGATGTATCAGCGGCTGGCCGACGCGCCGGGCTTCGACGAGGCCGACCTCGGCAAGGTGCGCAATCTGCTGTGCGGCGGCGCTCCGGTGCCCGAGCCGCTGATCCGGCGTTACCTGGATCGCGGGCTCAGCTTCGTGCAGGGCTACGGGATGACCGAGGCGTCGCCGGGCACGCTGCTGCTCGACGCCGCGCACGCGCTCAGCAAGGCGGGCACGGCCGGTGTGCCGCACTTCTTCACGGACGTGCGGCTCGCGCTGCCGGAGGGCGGCGTGGCGGCGGTCGGCGAACCGGGCGAGATCCAGGTCGAGGGGCCGAACGTGATGCTCGGCTACTGGGGCCGGCCGGTCGAGACGCGGCGCGCGCTGTGCGATGGCTGGCTGCGCTCCGGCGACCTGGCCGCGGCCGACGAGGACGGCTACGTGCGCGTCGTGGACCGCATCAAGGATCTGATCATCTCGGGCGGCGAGAACATCTCCCCCGCGCAGGTCGAGTCCGTGTTCTACGACCATCCGGCGGTGTCCGAGTGCGCGGTGATCGGCGTGCTCGACGACCGCTGGGGCGAGGTCGGACGGGCGGTCGTGGTGCCGCGCGACGCCGATGCGGCCGGGCACGCGCTCGCCGCCGAACTGCTGGCGTTCGCGGCGGAACGGCTCGCCAAGTACAAGGTGCCCAAATCAGTGGTCTTCACCGACTCGTTGCCGCGAACCGGCGCGGGCAAGGTGCTCAAGTCCGCGCTGCGCGAGCGGCACGGGAACTGAAAGGAAACGGAAGAGATGACGCAGACCGCGACCGGTCTCGACGAACTGCGGGCGCTGGCCGGGCAGGACCTCGGCGCGAGCGACTGGTTCGAGGTGACGCAGGATCGGGTGAACCTGTTCGCCGACGCCACCGAGGACCACCAGTGGATCCACACCGATCCGGAGCGCGCCGCCTCCGGCCCGTTCGGCGGCACGATCGCGCACGGCTACCTGACGCTGTCGCTGCTCATACCGCTGTTCAACGAGCTCCTCGAGGTGCGCGGCGTGAAGATGAGCGTCAACTACGGCCTGGAGAAGGTGCGCTTCCCCTCGCCGGTACGCGTCGGCGGGAAGATCCGGCTGCTCGGCACGGTCGACTCGGTCGAGGACGTGGCGGGCGACGGAGTGCAGATGGCGCTGACGTTCACGATCGAGATCGAGGGCGGCGGCAAGCCCGCGTGCGTGGCGAAGGCGCTCTACCGGCACTACGCCTGAGGCGGGACCGGCTGTCAGTGGCGCGTGATAGGAATTGGGCCACTGACAGCCAGCACGTCACAGGGCGGGAGCCGAAGCAGTGTCGTTCGAGGAGCATCTGACCGTATTCGCCGGGTTGCCGGTGGTGGAATTCCCGGTCGCGCCCGGGATCGCCGTCCAGGCGGCGGCGCCGGACGCGGTGGCCTGGCGAATACGGATCGACGGTTGGGGCGCTGCCGGACCGGACTGCTTCCACGAATTCGCCGAGGCCTTCGCCGAGTTCCGGAAGCAGGTGGACTCCCGGCAGGTCAAGGCCCTGATCATCGGGCACACGGCGTACCAGGACCAGTTCGACTCGACCGGCGCCGTGCAGCTGCTGGCGGCGCAGGCGGCCGACTTCCCGAACCTGCGCGCGATCTTCTTCGGGGACGTCGTGCGCGAGGAGTCCGACGTCGCGTACCTCGAGCACGACGATCTGATGCCGATCCTCGAGAGCTACCCGCTGCTGGAGGAGTTCCACGCGCGCGGCAGCGGCGGCTACAGCTGGCACGAGAACCGCCAGGCGGCCAGCATCCGGCCGTTCAAGCACGAGACGCTGCGCAGGCTCGTGCTGGAGTCCGGCGGTCTTTCTCCGGTCATCATGAACGGGGTCGGCGAGTCGCAACTGCCTGAGTTGGAGCACCTGGAGTTCTACTTCGGCGACGACAACTACGGCGGCGGCGCCACCGTCGAGGACATCGCGTGGCTGCTGGAAGGGACGCGGTTCCCGAAGCTGCGCCACCTCGGCCTGCGGGACGCGCCGAACCAGGACGAGATCGCGGCGGCCGTGGCGCTCGCCCCGATCGTGGCCCGGCTCGAATCGCTGGACCTCTCCCTCGGCACGCTCGGCGACGAGGGCGCGGCCGCGCTGCTCGCCGGTCAGCCGCTCACGCACCTGAAGTCGCTGGACCTGCACCACCACTTCATGTCCGACGAGATGATGCAGCGGCTCCGCGAGGCACTGCCCGGCGTCGAGCTGAACCTCGACGAGCAGAACAGTCCGGACACGTGGGGCGGCGAGTCCCACCGGTACATCGCCATCAGCGAGTAGGGCGGGGCGGATCATGATCGAGGAATTCCGGCGCGGCCTGCTGACCACGTTCGCCGGCCGCCCCGTGTTCGAGTTCGACTTCATCGACGCCGAGGACGTGGCGCACGGCGAGCTCCCGGCCGAGCCCGAGGCGTGGGCGTGGCGCATCGCCATCGAGGACGGCGAGGAGCACGAGTTCGCGCAGGTCTTCAGCGTGTTCCTGGAGACCGTGGACACGACGCGCGTCAAGGCCCTCATCCTGGGCTACTGGCTGGAGGAGTGCGACGTCGAGGTGTCGCCGACCGTCGCCACCGGGCCGCTGATCGAGAACGCTGCGCGCTTCCCGGCGCTGGAGTCGCTGTTCGTCGGCGACATGGACTCGCAGCAGTGCGAGGTCTCCTGGCTGTACATGGACGATCCGGCGCCGCTGTTCGCGGCGTTCCCCGGGCTGCGCGAGTTCGGCCTGCGCGGCACATCGAACCTGACGATGGCGCCGCTCACGCACGCGAAACTGGAGGAGCTGACGTTCCAGGGCGGCGGCCTGCCGCCGGCGGTCGCGCGCGCGATCGGCGACAGCACGCTGCCCGCGCTGACGCACCTGGACCTCTACCTCGGCGAGCGTTGGTACAGCGGCGGTTCGGAGCCGGAGGACTACGCGCGGATCCTGAGCGGCGAGGCGTTCCCCAAACTGCGCCATCTCGGCCTGCGGGACGCGGCGAATCAGGACGCGATCGCCGCCGGGATCGCCCACTCCCCCGTCATCGCGCAGCTCGAATCGCTCGATCTGTCGCTCGGCAACATGAGCGACGACGGCGCCGCCGCGCTGCTGGCCGGTCAGCCGCTCACCCACCTGAAGTCGCTCGACCTGCATCATCATTACCTCAGCGAGGAGATGATGCAGCGTGTGTGGGCCACGCTGCCCGGCGTCGGGGTGAACCTCGACCAGCAGGAGGAGCCGGACGTGTGGGAGACCTCGAACGGCCCGGACGAGGCGGAGCCGCAGCGCGAGGTGCACCGGTACATCGCGGTGGCCGAGTGAGCGCGCTGCGCCTGGCGGTCGTCGGCAATCCGGAGAACCGGCGGGTCACGCTGCTCAAGGCCGCCGCCGCGTCGCTGGGGCTGCCCGAACCCCGCGTCGTGCCGTGGATCGACGTGCTGAACGGCCGGGCCGCGTTCGAGGCCGGAGAGTACGTGCGCATCGATTCTCCCGGTGAGGACGCGGAGGTCACCCGGCTGCTGCGCGGCGAGCCGGAGCCGGTCGACATGTACCGGGTCGAGGGGACGCGCGCGTGGTATGGGGGCTTCGTCGCGGCACTGGAGAAGCTGCACGTCGAGATCGAGGCGGCGGGCGCCGTCGCGTTGGAGTCGGCCGAGGAGACCGCGACCGCGTTCGACAAGGCGCGGTGCCACGCGCTGCTGTCCGAGCGCGGCGTGAGCGTACCCGAGGCGATCCCCGGCGTCGCGGACTACGACAGCCTGCTCACGGCCGTGAACAAGCGGCGTTGGCACTACGCGCACGTGAAGATCCGGCACGGTTCGTCGGCGTCGGGCGTCGTGGCCATGGGCTTCCAGTCGCAGGACAAGTTGTGGGCGACGACGTCCACCGAACTGCACCGCGTGCCGACCGGATACGAGCTCTACAACTCGCTGAAGGTGCGGCACTATCGGCAGGAGCGCGAGGTCAGGGAGCTGATCGACCGACTCGCGGCGGACGGCCTGCATGTGGAGCAGACCGTCCGTCTGATGTACGTCGACGGCGAGAACATGGACCTCCGGCTGGTCACTGTCGGCGGCAAGGTCACGCACGCGGTGGGCCGGACGAGCCACCTGCCGATCACGAACCTGCACCTCGGCGGCCGCCGCCAGGAGATCGCGCGCTTCCGCGAGCAGGTCGGCGAGGAGCGTTGGCGCAGCGTCCTCGACCTCGCCGAACGAGCGGCCGCGTGCTTCCCGGACTCGCACTGCCTCGGCATCGACGTGCTCTCGGACCATGAGCGCGACTACATCGGCGAGGTCAACGCGTACGGCGACCTGCTGCCGAACCTGATCGGCCTGCCGGGGACGGTCGGCGAGGGCGTCGACACCTACACCGCGCAGCTTCGGGACCTGGTGTCGATGACGACGGCGAGCAGCCGCACGTGAACATGAACGAGATCGTCGGCACGCACGACCTGCTCTTCGTGACGATCGACACCCTGCGCTACGACGTCGCCGCCGAACTCCTGGACGCCGGTCGGCTGCCGAATCTCGCGAAGGTTCTGCCCACGGACGAGGCGGGTCGCCCGTGCTGGGAGGAGCGGCACTCGCCGGGGAGCTTCACGTTCGCGGCACACTCGGCGTTCTTCGCGGGCTTCCTGCCGACACCGATCACGCCGGGTCCGCATCCGCGGCTTTTCGCGGCGCGGTTCGGCGGGAGCGAGAGCACGGCGCCCGACACGTGGGTGTTCGACGAGCCGTCGTGGGTCGAGGGCCTCGCGGCGGCCAGGTATCACACGGCGTGCATCGGCGGCGTGGGCTTCTTCAACCCAGAGAGCGCGCTCGGCACGGTGCTTCCGTCGCTGTTCGCCGAGTCGCACTGGTCCCGGGAGACGAGCGTCGCCGCGCCGGATTCATTCGAGGCGCAGATCAGCATGGCGTCGGATCTCGTGCGCAGGCTGGATGCGGAGCAGCGGCTGTTCCTGTTCGTGAACGTCCCGGCGCTGCATCAGCCGAACTGGTTCTACCTCGACGGCGCCGAGCGGGACGACTCGCTCCCGGCGAAGGGCGACACGCGCGAGAGCCACGCCGCAGCGCTCGAATACGTCGATCGGCACATCGGCGACCTGTTCGACCTGATGGCCTCGCGGCGCCGCTGCTTCGCGATCGTGTGCTCGGACCACGGCACGCTGTACGGCGAGGACGGACTGACCGGGCACCGCGTCGCGCACCCGATCGTGTGGACGGTGCCGTACGCGGAGTTCGTACTATGAGGCCATACGAGTCATACGTGTACGCGTATCCGCACAAGACCGCGTACCGGCCGCTGGAATCTCGGCCCACGCTGGCGGACGTGTGGCGGGCGGAAAAGGATCGAAGCGCACTCTCCTTCTACGCGCACATCCCCTTCTGCGAGGTGCGCTGCGGCTTCTGCAACCTGTTCACGCGGGTCGGCGCGCCGGAGCAGCTGACGACGCGTTACCTCGACGCGCTCGAACGGCAGGCGCGGCAGGTTCACGCGGCGTTGGAGGAGTCCGGCGAGGCGCCGACGTTCGCCAACGCCGCGATCGGCGGCGGCACCCCCACGTTCCTCGACGCGGCTGAGCTGTCGCGGTTGTTCGATCTCGTCGAGAAGGTGATGAGGGTCGAGCTCGGCGCGGTACCGCTGTCGGTGGAGGCGTCGCCCTCGACGGCCACGCCTGATCGGCTCAAGGTACTCGCCGAGCGTGGGACGACGCGGCTGAGCCTCGGCGTGCAGAGCTTCGACGAGACGGAGTCGCGGGCAGCCGTGCGTCCGCAGAAGGCTGCCGAGGTGGAGCGTGCGCTGGACGCCGTCCGCGAGACCGACATCCCGATCCTCAATGTCGATCTGATCTACGGAATCGAAGGCCAGACCGAGGATTCGTGGCTGCGGTCGCTGGACACGGCGCTGCGCTGGCGGCCGGAGGAGATCTACCTCTATCCGCTGTACGTGCGTCCGCTGACCGGGCTCGCGCGGATCGGCCGGGACGCCGACCGCGAGTGGGACGAGCAGCGGCTCGCGCTCTACCGCGTCGGCCGGGATCACCTCGTGGCGCAGGGCTATGCGCAGACGTCGATGCGCATGTTCCGGTCGATCGGCGCGCCGCGTGTCGAGGGCGGCGAGGACTACGCGTGCCAGACGGACGGCATGATCGGGCTAGGCTGCGGCGCGCGTTCGTACACGTCATCGCTGCACTACTCATTCGACTACGCGGTCTCGGCGCACGAGGTGCGCGGCATCATCGACGACTACGTGACGACCGAGGACTTCGCGCACGCCGAGGTCGGTTACCTGCTGGATCAGGGCGAGCAGCGTCGGCGGCACTTTCTGCAGTCGCTGCTTCAGGCGGACGGCGTCGATGAGGCGGCGTACGTGGAGCGCTTCCGAACCTCGGCGCGGGAGGACTTCGCCGCCGAGATCGGGCAGTTGCGCGACGCGGGGTTCATCGCGGACTCGTCTTCGCTGCGGCTGACTCCCGAGGGGCTCGCGTGGTCCGACGGGATCGGGCCGCTGCTGTTCTCGGACCACGTGCGTGCCGCTATGCGTGCGTACGAGCTGAAGTGACGGCTGCGCGCATGGACCTGACGATCCTCTACCGCGGCCCGCTCGCCAGCTGCGACTACGACTGTGCGTACTGTCCGTTCGCCAAGCGCCGCGACACGCCGGAGCAGTTGCGCGCCGATCGTGCCGCGCTGCGTCGTTTCGCCGCATGGGTCGCCGAGCAGACGACGGACCGGATCAGTGTCCTGTTCACGCCGTGGGGCGAGGCGTTGACGCGATCCTGGTACCGGGACACGCTCACGGAACTCAGCCACCTGCCGCACGTGGCGCGCGTGGCCGTACAGACGAACCTGAGCTGCCGACTCGACTGGCTCGAAGCCGCCGACCTCGACACGCTCGCGCTCTGGTGCACGTACCACCCGAGCCAGGTCACGCAGGATCGGTTCCTCGCCAAGCATCGGTGGCTCGCAGAGCACGGCGTGCGGCACAGCGTCGGCATCGTCGGGGAGCCGGAGCACCTCGACGCGGCCCGGCGGCTGCGCGCTGAGCTCGACCCGGCGACGTATCTGTGGGTGAACGCCGCCGAGGGACGCACATACACGGAAGCTGAGGCGGCGCAGTGGACCGAGATCGACGCACTGTTCCCGGTCTCGCGGCACGCGCATCCCTCGCTCGGCCGCGCGTGCCGGACCGGGGAGTCGGTGATCTCCGTGGACGGCGACGGAGTCGTCCGGCGCTGCCACTTCGTGTCCCGGACGGATCCGGGCGAGGAACTCGGCAACCTGTACGACGGCTCGTTCCGCGCGGCGCTCCGGCCGCGGCCGTGCCCGCTGCTCCAGTGCGACTGCCACATCGGCTACGTGCACATGCCGGAGCTCGCGCTGTATCCCGTTTTCGGCACCGGTGTCCTCGAGCGGATGCTGAGTTAACAACAATTATTCTCCGCTATTCACTTTGGCCTTGATTGCAGTCCATTTAAGCCGCCTAGCCTGCGCACCATGGCCAAATCCAACCTCACGCCGGCCGAGCTGGCGCGCATGTCCATCGCCGAGCAGTACGAGTGGTTCAAGGCCGCGACCTCGCGCCGCGCCCTGATCCGCGGCGGCCTCGTCGGCGCCGGCGCGGTCGCCGCGGGCGGCACCGTGCTGGCCGGTCCGGCCGCGGCGGCCACCGGCTCCGCCTCCGCCGCGTCCACCCCGTCGCTGCTGGCCTCCGCCTCGCGGACCACGGGCTCGTTCGTGTCCCCGTACGGCCGGCACGTCTCGTACGGCGCGGACCCGACCACGTCGTTCACCGTGTCGTGGCAGGTGCCCGCGCTGGTGAACGCCCCGTTCGTCCGCATCGGCCTGGCCCCCTTCGCGCTCGGCGAGAAGATCTCCGCCGAACTCCAGGTGCTGAGCACGCCGTGGACCGACATCTCGGCCGTCGACTCGGTGCCGCTGGTGCACGCGAGCGACGTCGAGCAGTACTACATCCAGGCGCGCATCTCGCACCTGCTGCCGGGCACCACGTACTACTACGCCGTCGGCCACCAGGGCTACGACCCGGCCGCGAACCCCGCGCTGGAGCCGGTGCGCTCGTTCACCACCGCCCCGAGCTGCACGACGGAGTTCACCTTCACCGCGTTCGGCGACCAGGGCCCGAGCTACGACGGCGTCGCCACCGGCAACCTGGTGCGCTCGGTCAACCCGGCGTTCCACCTGCACGCCGGCGACCTGGCGTACGCGAACGACGGCGGCAGCGGCCTGCTGACCAACAGCTACGACCCGCGCGTGTGGGACTCCTTCTTCGTGCAGAACGAGGGCTTCGCCTCGACCATCCCGTGGCAGGCCGTCGTCGGCAACCACGAGATGGAGCCCTGGTACTCGCCCGACGGCTACGGCGGCATGTTCAAGCGCTTCGCGATGCCGGTGGAGAACCAGACCTACTACTCGTTCACGTACGGCAACGTGGCGTTCCTCGCCCTCGACGCCAACGACGTGACCTACGAGTACACCGCGAACCACGACTACTCGGGCGGCGCCCAGACGAAGTGGCTCACCCGCCAGCTCGCCGCGTTCCGCGCGGACAAGAACATCGACTTCATCGTCGCGTTCTTCCACGAGTGCGCCTACTGCACCGCGGACGCGCACGCCTCCGACGGCGGTGTGCGGGCCATGTGGACGCCGATCTTCGACCAGTACTCGGTCGACCTGATCATCAACGGCCACAACCACGTCTACGAGCGCACCGACCCCCTGAAGGCGGGCAAGGTCACCACCGCGGCGCCGATCGGCTCCACGGTCTACTCGGCGACGCAGGGCACCACGTACGTCGTCGCGGGCGGCGCGGGCAACAGCCTGTACTCGTTCACCGCCTCGGACAGCTATGAGGGCGCGGTCGACGACGACAGCTCGATCACGACCTGGTACCGCAACTCCTCCGGCGGCCAGACCGCCGAGACGATCGACTGGTCGCGGGTGCGCTACACCGGCTACTCGCTGCTCGTCGTGGACAGCAAGCCCGGCAGCCACGGCGTCAAGCCGAAGCTCGTGCTGCGCGCCATCAACGAGGACAGCGTCGAAGTGGACCGCCTGACCATCCAGCGCTCCGCCTGACGGTAGTTCAGCTCGGCCACGCACGGGCCGGTCGCCGCCGCGACCGGCCTGCCGCGTTCCGCGCTGCTGCTCAGGTCTGGATCTGCGGCGCGTACTCCTGCTCGGTGAGGCCGAAGGTCCAGGCGACGGCCTCCTTCGCGGTGCGGGTGTGCGGCGGGACGCGGAGCCAGTAGACGTTGAAGCTGCCGTCCGGCTCGGCGGTCGAGTTGACCACCTCGACCATCGTGATCGGCTCGTCGCCCGGCAGGTTGACCCGCCACAGCTTCCCGGCCTCGTCCTGCTGCACCGGCTCGGCGCCGGAGTCGACGATGTAGCGCTCGTGGCCGTAGTGCTCCAGCATGATCCGGCGCAGCTCCGCGTTGCGCTCGCCGCGGATCACCTCCGGCGTGAGCGTCGCGAGGATTTCCGCGAACTCGACCGGGATGGTCACCCCGCGCCAACGGTGCAGCGCGAAGCCGTCCTGGTACGCGAGGGCCGGGCCGTCGCCGTGGTGCAGACGACCGCGGTCGTCGAGGTGCAGTTCGGTCGGGCGTTCGCAGAGGATGGCGACGTTCTCGAAGGGCCACCACCAGTGCACCTGCTCGGCGACGGCCTTGAGCGCGACCAGGATCGGCGCGTCGGCCAGGACGCGGTCGTCGAACAGCGGGAGCCAGGACGCATTGTGCTGGCCGAGATCCGCGAAGGTCAGCGCGAGCCGGAGCCGGGTCTGCGCGGACTCCTCGGCGGCGGTCTCCGCGACCGCCGCGCCGATCTGCTCGACCAGGCGCGAGACGGTCGGCGCGAGCTGACCGCACGTCTGCTGCCAGGCCGACGACCACTCCTCGCGGCCCAACTGCTCCAGCAGTTCGGCGCGGGCCCGCTGCCACGGCTCGGTGCGCAGCCTCTCCCGCAGCGACGCGCCGTACCGCTCCTCGCCGGGCGCGATCAGCCGCGCGGCCTCGGCCGGGGAGGCGCACCAGACGATCTCGCGCGGAGCCTCGCCGGTGGCGATCTCGTAGAGCGCGGTCACGGCGTCGGCGGCGGCGACCCGGTTCACCGGCTCCGTGCTGTAAGCGATCTGATTCCAGGCTTCGAGGGTGCTCATCAGTCCGCCACCATCCGCACCGAGCCGGGCTCGTACTCGCGCTGCCGGATCACCCGGAACCAGCCGGCGGGCAGGGTGAACGCGGCGTGCTCCTCGTGCACGACGCGGCCGCCCTGCGGCAGGTGCAGGTACATCGGCTCCAGCGGACCCGCGGACGGGTACAGCGCGCCCTTGCCCACGACGGCGTGCGCGTGCCCGGTCGACTCGCCGAGCGCCAGGATCATGCGCTCGCGCGGGTCGCGGCCCAGCGGCTGAAGGCCCGGGACGAACGCCGGGACCTGCTCCTCGGCGATCGGGGCGATCAGGACGTCGCCTTGTCGGTACATGGCTCTCCTGTCAGGAAAGTACTTCGTCAACATGAGCCACAGTACGCAGGCCCACTGACAGAAACCGACGGGCCGTGTCTCAGGCCCCGACCTCGGGCGGCAGGTGGTCGATCCAGCGGACCGTCGCGCGGGCCACCGTGATGCCGTAGTCGAGCGTGGCGAGCAGGTGCGGGTCCACGCCGTCGAGCTCGTCGAGCATCTGACGCATCCCCAGGTAGTCGCGCAGCAGCGCGGCCTGCTGGATCCGCTGCTCGGCCAGGACCGTGCGCAGCAGGCCGGGCTCCAGATGCCTGCCGAGCGTGACGAACAGCAGCAGCGGCAGCCGGATGGTGCCCTCGCCGGGGCCGCGCGCAGCCCATGCGGCGAAGGCTGCTCGTCCGGCGTCGGTGATCGCGTACGGCCGCGAGTCGCGGCGGCCGGTCTCGCCGGGCGTGACGAGTCCGTGTTCCGCCATGAGCGCGAGCTCGCGGTAGACCTGGCTCTTCGTCAGCGACCAGAACGGGCCGATGGTGCGCTCGGCCTGGGCGACGAGGTCCCAGCCGGTGAGCGGGCCGTCGTGCAGGAAACCGAGCAACGACGCGGCGGTCGCGTTGATCTCCGGCTTCTGCTGCGCGGTCACGGCGTGGCGAACAGCGAGGTGAAGCGCAGGCCGAGCCAGGGGCGGCGGCCGCTGGCGAAGGCGGCGCCGTTCAGGATGGCGCGGGCGAGCGAGCTGCGGCCGAATCCGATCAGCAGGGCGGCCCGCGGGTCGAGCGAGATCACGCAGTCCACCTTACGGGCGTCCTGCTCGGCGGCCGCGAAGCACTCGGCGCGTCCGTCGGCGATCCGCATCACGAAGCGCTCTCCCCCGCGCACCCGCACCTCGTAGACGGCGCGGTGGTCCTTGGCCCGGTCGGCGGCGAACAGCAGCGGCAGCATCGCGCTCATCACGGTCGGCGTCGCGGCGGCGGCTGAGCTCTGCGACATCCGCGGGTCGGCGTGCACGGCGCGGGCCAGGTCGTGGCCGTGCACCAGGGATTCGGTCACGACCAGGGACGCGAGCGTGCCCACGCTGCGGGTCATGCCGATGCCGTACCAGGGCGTCGGAAGCTCGCGCGCGAGGTCGTCCTCGGCGGCGATCGCCTCGAGGAACGCGGCCGCCTGCTCGGCCAGTCCCTCGGCGGCAGCGGCGGCGCTGTCCGCGGTGAGGAGTCCGATCGCGTACTCGTTCACGGCGGCTATGGTCGCCGGGAGCGCGGCGTCGGCCCCCGCCCCGGCCGCCGCGCGCTCCAGATCCGCGTCCTGATAGTCGCCGCGGACGGTCGAGCCGAAGGCCAGGTACACGCTGGTGAGGTGCGCGGCGAGCTGGCCGACGTTCCAGGCCAGTCCGGGCACGGGTTCACGCAGGTCACGGCAGTTCCGGACCAGTTCGACGACACGCGCGCTCTCCTGCGCGAAGGCCGCGGACACGGCCTGCCTGTCGGGCGTCACGCTCCACATGGGTGGGAGTCTGCGGGCTGTCGCACACCGCTGTCAAGACCGTCCAATGTGGACGGTCAAAGCGGGCCCGTCCCGGTGGATCGTGATGTTCACGTAAACAATCGGCGGTTCCGGAACCTTGACGCCGCCTCCGGCCCGCGCCATAGTGAGCGCGATCGGTCCGCTCCGCATGAGCAAATCCCCGTTCCCGTAGGTTCTGGCCTGCGGTTTTTCGCTCACAATGTTGTTAGCGCTAACAAGAATGGGCACACTGTGAAACTGCGATCCCACGATCGGCCCCTGCGAAACCCGGCCGTCGCGCTGCTGACGGCCCTCGCGCTCGCGGTCGCCTGGCTCACCGTCGGCGTCGGCGGCACCGCGCAGGCGGCCACCTCCCTCCCGTGCGACGTCTACGCCTCGTACAGCACCCCCTGCGTGGCCGCGCACAGCACCACGCGCGCGCTGTACGCCGCGTACGACGGCCCGCTCTACCAGGTCACCCGCACCTCCGACGGCACCAGCACGGACATCTACCCGCTGAGCACCGGCGGGTACGCGAACGCTGCGACGCAGGACTCGTTCTGCGTCAACACCCTGTGCCGGATCACCGAGATCTTCGACCAGAGCGGCAAGGGCAACAACCTCACCGTCGAGGGCGCGGGCGGCAACGGCGGCGCGGACGTCGGAGCGGTCGCCAACGCGCTGCCGATCACCATCGCCGGGAACAAGGTCTACGGCGTGTACGTGACCGCGGGCGTCGGCTACCGGGACGACTCGACCAGCGGCGTGCCGACCGGCTCGACCCCGCAGGACGAATACATGGTCACCTCGGGCGACCACGTCAACGGCAGCTGCTGCTTCGACTACGGCAACGCCGAGACCAGCAACGACGACACCGGCAACGGCCACATGGAGGCCATCAACTTCGGCACCGAGTGCTGGTTCACCCCGTGCACCGGATCAGGGCCCTGGGTCCAGGCCGACCTGGAGAACGGCCTGTTCATGGGCGGCAACGGCGTGAACGCGTCGAACACCGGCAACTCGAGCGACTTCGTGACCGCCCTGGTGAAGAGCGACAACACCTCGACGTACGCGATCAAGGGCGGCAACGCGCAGTCCGGCAGCCTCACCACCTGGTACTCCGGGGCGCTGCCGACGACCAGCGGCTACACCCCGATGCACCTCGAGGGCGCGATCGTGCTCGGCACCGGCGGCGACGACAGCAACGGCTCGGTCGGCGACTTCTTCGAGGGCGTCATGACCAGCGGCGAGCCGAGCGACGCGGCCGACAACGCGGTGCAGTCGAACATCGTCGCGACCGACTACGCCTTCCCGACCGCGAGCACCGGCGAGATCCACGCCGTCGGCGCCGGCAAGTGCCTCGACGTGCCGAGCAGCACGACCACCGTCGGCACGCAGCTGGAGATCTACACCTGCAACGCGGGCAGCAACCAGGAGTTCACGCACACCGCGCAGAACCAGGTGAGCGTGTACAGCGGCAGCACCCTGCGGTGCCTGGACGGCTACGGCCAGGGGCTGACGGCCGGCACGAAGGCGGACATCTACAGCTGCAATCAGGGCACGAACCAGGCGTGGTCGTTCAACTCGAACGGCACGATCACCGAGGTGCAGTCCGGCCTCTGCCTCGACGTGACCGGCGCGAGTACCGCGAACGGCGCACTCGTCGAGCTCTGGACCTGCAACGGCGGCAGCAACCAGCAGTGGACGCTCAGCTGACGCAGCACTTTCGTGTCGTCCCGGTTTGATCGCTTTCGGTGCGGTACTGTCGCAGGTCAGCGACAGTACCGACCGAGGGAGACCGCCTTGCCTCGCTGCCATGCCAACGGGATCGAGATCGAGTACGACACCTTCGGTTCGCCGACGGATCCGGCACTGCTGCTCGTCATGGGCCTCGGCATGCAGCTGACGGCCTGGGAGCCGGGCCTGTGCGAGCAGTTCGCGGAGCGCGGATTCTTCGTCATCCGATACGACAATCGGGACGCGGGCCTGTCCACGCACCTCGACACCGCGCCGGTACCGAACCTCGGCGCGGTGCTCGGCGGCGACGCGTCCGGGGTGACGTACCTGCTCTCCGACATGGCGGACGACGCGGCGGGCCTGCTGGACGCGCTCGGGATCGGCGCCGCGCACGTGGTCGGCGCGTCGATGGGCGGAATGATCGTGCAGGAACTGCTGCTGCGCCACCCGGACCGGCTGCTGTCCGCCTGCTCGATGATGTCCACGACCGGCAGCCCGGACGTCGGCCACCCCTCCCCCGACGCCGCCGAGATGCTGCTCTCCCCGGCCGCCACGACCCGCGACGAGGCCATCGCCAAGGCCGTGTACACGTGGCGTCTGCTGCAGTCCCCGGCGTACCCGGTGTCCGAGGCGGTGATCCGCGAGCAGGAAGTGGCCTTCTACGAACGCTGCTACTACCCGGTGGGCGGCGTACGCCAGCTCGTCGCGGTCCTCTGCTCGCCGGACCGCACCACGGCCCTCAAGGACGTCGCCACCCCGACCCTCGTCCTGCACGGCGAGGCCGACCCGCTGATCAACGTGAGCGGCGGCCACGCGACCGCCGCGGCCATCCCGGACGCGATCCTGCGCACCTTCCCCGGCATGGGCCACGACCTGCCGCGCCAGCTGTGGGGCGCGTACATCGACGAGATCGTGGCGAACACCAAGCGCGCCGTCGGCTAGCCGGTCCCTGAGACGCGAACGCCCTGCCGTTCCGGAGAACGACAGGGCTGTGCTCAGGTTTCCCCGCGACGGCGGGGCGGTGGTACCCGCTCAGTCTAGAGGTTCGACCTGTACGAGACCACAACCCAGCGAGCGGGATCGGCCGAGGCCGGAGCCGAGCACGTCGGCGAAGGCGGCCGGGTCGGTCACGGTGAGCTCGCCGTGGATCTCCGAGCGGGTCAGCCGCTGCCCCGGCCGGTCGCGCATCTCCTGGACGGCGGGCAGCACCCGCACCTCCAGGTGCTCGGTGCGCGCGTCCGCCCCGATCCGGCGCACCCGGCGGCCGTCGGTGGAGAACGCCGGCTCGCCCTCGGGCTGCAGCCGGTCCATGAACCAGGCGAGCACGTCCTTCGGGTCGGTCAGGTCCCGTCGGCGGCGGCGCGGGCCGGCGTCGCGGGTCGGGTGCACGATGGTGCGGAAGCCGTAGCGCCGCCCCGTCTCGATCTGGTGCTCCACCCGGAGCAGCCGCGGCCGGTCGCGCAGGGCGGCCTTCGCGAGCCGGTCCCAGTCCGGCTGGACCCGTGACTGCGTGACGATGGTGAGCAGTTCGTCCCCGAGATCGACGCGGGCGGCGTGCAGCACCCGCAGCTGGGCCCGCGGGTTAGGTTCGCCCTCGGCCACCCAGCCGTAGAATCCGCTCATCACCATCTTGTGCAGGAACTGCGGGTCGAGCACCGCGCGCTGCGCGGTGACGTGCCCGAGGTCGAGTTCCAGCACACTCTGGCAGGCCACGAAGGTGACCGGCCGCACGGGTCGCTCCTCTCCACTGTTCGCCGTAGACCTCAATCAACAATCCCCTCGTGTTTGTCCCTGAGGCGGCTCTCGAGTTTTTCCGAGTACGTCAACCAGAGTAGTCCCCCGACCGTCTCGCGCGGGAAGATCGCAGTCGGTAGCGTCGAGGCATGAGCCCCGCCGCCGCGTCGCACCTGCCCGACGCTCCGATCATCACCGCCGCCGATCCGGCCGAGTTCGCCTACACCGTCTTCCACGACCGCCATCCCCGGCTGTTCGCGCGGGTCCGCGACGCGCTGCCGTACGGACCCGCACAGCTCGGCGCCCTGCGGCGGCTCGAGGAGGAGACGCTCGGCGGGACGCTGCAGCCGCTGGATCCGCGCACGGAGCACGCGGCGGCCGGGGACTACGCGGCGTGGACCGCGTGGGGCGCGCCGTACTTCGGCAGGGGTCTGCGTTGGACGGACGCGCCCTTCCTGTGGTCCGAGAGCTATTTCTATCGCAGACTCCTGTCGGCGACGGGGTATTTTGCCGGTCCTTGGTGCGGCGTGGACCCGTTCGGTCCGATGAAGTCGGACAGCCTCGCCGGGCCGGCGGTGGACCGGGAGCTCGCGGCGTACTCGGCGCTGGCGGAGATGACCTCGGCCGAGCGGGATTCGGCCCTGCTGGTCGCCTGCCTGTCCGGGAACCAGGCGGATCTCGGCTTCCAGTTGATCGCGGGCGAGCCGGTCGGCGTGTCGCTGCTCGTGGACGACGAGGCGGCCGTCTGGGCGCATCTGAATGAAAGTAAGCCCGGACGGGTGAACCTGGTCGCGGACAACGCGGCCGAGGAACTGCTCCCGGACCTGCTGCTGATCGAGCATCTGATCACGACCGGCCGGGCCGCGGACGCCGTGGTCTTCCTCAAGCCGCGCCCCTACTACGTGTCGGACGCGATGACGCAGGACGCCGCGGCCCTGCTGCGCCGCCTCGTGGCCGCGAAGGGCCTGGTGAGCGAGGCGGGGAGGCAGCTGTGGCAGTACTGCTCCGAGGGCCGCGTGGTCTTCGAGGCGCCCGACTACTTCTGCTCGCCGCTCAGTTTCCACGACTTCCCGCCGGAGTTCGCCGCCGCGGTCGGTTCGGCGACGTTGACGCTGGTCAAGGGCGATCTCAACTATCGACGACTGGTCGGCGACCGCCTCTGGCCGGTGACCACCTCCTTCGCCGACCTGACCGCGTACCTGCCGGGCCCGGTCGTGGCGCTGCGCACCTGCAAGTCGGACGTCGCGGTCGGCCTGACGCAACAGGCGGCGGACGAACTCGACGCCGCGTCACCCGGCTGGCGCTACGCGGGGAAGCACGCGGTGATCCAGTTCACCGGAACGCGCCCCTGACCTGACGGGCCGTCGGCGGTAGGATGATCTGATGCTTCGAGCCCTGATTCTCGGCGGAACCGGAATGATCGGCGGGGCGACGGCCCGGCGGCTGGCGGCGGCGGGCTGGCGGGTGGACGTGACCGGGCGCGATGCGCGGCGGCTGGCGCCGGATCTGGCGGCGGCCGGGGTGCGGTTCCACGCGGCCGAGCGGGCCGACGCGGCGCGGCTGCGGGAGGTGCTGGGCGAGGGCGCCGACCTGCTGGTGGACTGCGTCTGCTTCACCGGCGCCGAGGCTCGCACGCTGCTGCCGCTCGCCGAGCACGCGGCGTCCACGGTGCTGCTCTCCAGCAAGGCCGTCTACGTGGACGCGGCGGGCAACCACTCGAACTCCGACACGCCGCCGGACTACGGCGGCCCGGTCCCGGAGTCGCAGCCGACGATGGCGCCCGGCGACATGGACTACCGCAGCCGCGAGGGGTACGGACCGAACAAGGTGGCCGCCGAGCACGTCGCGCTGGACAGCGGCCTGCCGATCAGCGTTCTGCGTCCGTCGCGGGTGCACGGGGTCGGTTCCGGCCGGCCGCGCGAGTGGGTGTTCGTCAAGCGGGTGCTGGACCGGCGGCCGGCCGTGCTGCTGGCCGGTCGGGGCGGCGGGATCGTGCATCCGACGGCGGCGGTCAACATCGCGGCGCTGATCGAGACCGTGGCGCAGCAGCCCGGCGCGCGCATCCTGAACAGCGCCGACCCGGACGCGCCGTCCGCGCGGGAGATCGCCAAGACGATCGCGCGGCAGCTCGGGCACTCCTGGGACGAGGTGCTGCTCGACGACGCGGCCGATCCGGATCTCGGCCGCACGCCGTGGGACGCACCGCATCCGGTCGTGCTGGACACGACGGCGTCGCTGGAGCTGGGCTACAAGCCGGTCGGCGACTACGCGGCGACCGTGGCGGACGAGGTGGACTGGCTCTTCGACGTGTTCCGCGCCGGGGACCCGGACGGCATCCTGCCCGCGCCGGACGACCCGTACTTCGCGCGGTTCCTGGACTACGCGGCCGAGGACGCCTACCTGCTCAGCGGCGACGCGCCGCCGCGAGGAACCGGCTGATCCCGCGCGGCGAGAGCAGGTGCCGGGCGGCCATCCGGGCCGAGCCGAGCACGCCCGCCTGCTCGCCGAGCATCGAGGACTCGATCCGCAGGCTGCGGGTGGCCAGCGGCAGGGCCCTGCGGTAGATCACGCCGCGGATGTCGGCGAGCAGGTCGTCGTGCAGCTGGGCGAGCACGCCGCCGACCACGATCGTGTCCGGGTTGTGGAAGGAGACCAGCGAGGCCAGCACCTCGCCGATCGCCCGCCCGGCGAGCCGTACCTGCCGCCGCGCGCCGGGGTGGCCCTCGGAGACCAGCCGCACGACGTCGCGGGCCCGCCGCGCGTCGAGGCCCTCGGCCCGCAGCGCCGCCGCCACCGCGGAACCGGACGCGACCGCCTCCACGCAGCCGGTGTTCCCGCAGTGGCAGAGCACGTCGTCACGGCCGGGCAGCTGGATGTGCCCGATGTCCCCGGCCGCGCCGGACGCGCCGCGATGGAGCACGCCGCCGGAGACGATGCCGCAGCCGATGCCGGTGCCGACCTTGACGAAGAGCAGGTGCTCCGATTCGCGGCGGTGCACGTACTCGCCGAACGCCATCATGTTGACGTCGTTGTCGACGAGCACCGGCACCGGGTATCGGTCCTCGAAGAACCCGGGCACCCGGTAGCCGTCCCAGCCCTGCATGATCGGCGGGCGCACGACCGTGCCGCTCTCCGCCTCGACCGGTCCCGGCACGCCGATCCCGATGGCGCGCAGGCCCTCCGGCGCGCGGCCGGTGGATTCGCACAGCTTCGCGATCTGGTCCGCGACGCCGCCGAGGATCCGCTCGGGGCCCTCGTTGATGTCGACCTCGCGGGACTCCTCGGCGAGCACCCGGCCGCCGAGCGTGGTCAGCGCGATCCGGCTGTGCGTGGCGCCGAGGTCCACGCCGCCGACAAGCACCTCGTCCGAGGCGAGGTCGAGGCTGTACGGCGGGCGGCCGCGGTCGGTGGTCAGCGGCTCGGACTCGACCAGCAGGCCGCGTTCGATCAGCAGGTCCACGCGCTGCGCCACGGCCGAACGGGACAGCCCGGTCGCCGCGATCAGGGCGCTGCGCGTGGTGGCCGCGCCGTCCGCGACCAGACACGCCAGTTCGCTGAGCGCGGACAGCCGGCGCTCCTCGGCGGAGTTCGACCCGGTCGCCGGCACGTGCGCTCCCCTCGACTTTATGACAGAAGTAAGCGTAATCATGACTCTTGTCAGGCGTAAAGGGGCGGCATAGCGTCACCCTCGACCGTAAACGTTGACGGGATCGAGGGGGAACTGCATGCAGCCGCTGCGCATCGCCATCGCGGGCACCGGCATGATCGGCGCGGTGCACGCGGACGCCGCGCGCCGGGCCGGGGCCCGGGTGGTCGGCGTCTCGGCGTCGACGGCGGACCGGGCGAAGGCCGCGGCCGCGCGGCTGGGCGCCGAACGCTCCTTCGACTCCTCCGAGGAACTGGCCGCGGCCGACGACGTGGACGTGGTGCACGTCTGCACACCGAACGACCTGCACGGCCCGCTGGTCCGGCTGGCGCTGGCCGCGGGCAAGCACGTGGTCTGCGAGAAGCCGCTCTCGGTCGAGGCCGCCGACGCCGGCGAGCTCGCCGCGCTCGCGGAAGGCAGCGGCCTGATCAACGCGGTGCCGTTCGTCTACCGCTACCACGCGATGGCCGCCGAGGCGCGGCACCGGGTGCGCAGCGGCGCGATCGGCGACGTGCGCCTGCTGCACGGCCACTACCTGCAGGACTGGCTGATGCGCGCCGACGACGACAACTGGCGCGTGGACGCGGCCGCCGGCGGCGCCTCGCGGGCCTTCGCGGACATCGGTTCGCACTGGTGCGACCTGGTCGAGTGGGTGACCGGACACCGCATCGGCGAACTGTCGGCCGTGACGCAGACCGTGCACCCCGAGCGGGCCAGGACCGGCGCCGTGGCGACCGAGGACGTGGTGCACGTCGTGTTCCGCACCGACCGCGGCGCGACCGGCAGCCTGGTCGTCTCGCAGGTCTCACCGGGCCGCAAGAACCGGCTCTGGTTCGAGGTGGACGGCGCGGAGCACAGCGTGTCCTTCGACCAGGAGAACCCGGAGACGCTCCTCGTCGGCGGCCGCGAGCGCACCGAGACCGTGATCCGCGACCCCGGGACGCTCTCCGCCGAGGCCGCGCGCCTGAGCCCGGTCCCGGCCGGGCACCCGCTCGGCTACCGCGACTGCTTCGCCGCGTTCGTCGCCGACGTCTACGACGCGGTGCGCGCCGGAGCCGATCCGAACCCGCTCTACCCGACCTTCGCGGACGCCGCCCGCACGGCCCGGATCACCGACGCCGTGCTGCGCTCCGCCCACTCCCGCACCTGGATCGAGGTCCCGTGAAACTCGGCTTCCTGACCGCCTGCCTGCCCGAACTCCAGCTCACGGACATCGCCGCGTGGGCCTCGACCGCCGGATACGAGGCGCTCGAGGTGGCCGTCTGGCCGTCCACCGGCAGCCGGGACTTCGAGGCCAGCCACATCGACGTCGCGAACTTCGGCTCCGCCGAGGCCGAGCAGGTGACCGAGCTGTTCGCCAAGCACGGCCTGCACCTGTCCTCGCTCGCGTACTACGAGAACAACCTGCACCCGGACGAGGCGCGCCGGGCCGAGATCGCCGCGCACGTCAAGCGGGCGGTGGACGCGGCGGCGCTGCTCGGCGTGGAGACGGTCGGCACGTTCATCGGCCGGCACCCGGGGCTGTCGGTGAAGGAGAACGTCGAGCTCGCCGAGCGTGTGCTGCCGCCGCTGGTGGAGTACGCCGGGGAGCGCGACGTGAAGATCATCATCGAGAACTGCGTCATGGAGGGCTGGCACCCGGACGGCTATCCGGGCAACATCGCCTACTCCCCCGAACTGTGGGAGTGGATGTTCTCCCTCGGGCTGTACCTCAACTACGACCCCTCGCACCTGCTCTGGCTCGGCATCGACCCGGTCACCGCCCTCAAGCCGTACATCGACCGGATCCCGCACGCCCAGGCCAAGGACGCGCAGCTCGACCCGAACGCCCGCGACCGCTACGGCTTCTTCGGCAAGACGATCGGCCGCGAGCACCCGTGGGACGAGGGCTGGTGGCGCTACCGGGTGCCCGGCCGCGGCCAGGTGGACTGGAGCGGCGTGGTCGACGCGCTCTACGAGGGCGGCTTCACCGGCACCCTGTCGGTCGAGCACGAGGACCCGGTGTGGAGCGGCACCGAGGAGAAGGTCAAGCAGGGGCTGGAGATCGCGCACCGTACACTGCGACCGTTGATCACCGGCTGAACCGCCAACAGGACTCTGACTTCAGGCAGCAAGGAGGCTCCACCATGTCCCGCCCACTGAGCGTGCAGCTCTACACCGTCCGGGCCGCGATCGCCGAGGACCGCGACGGGGTGCTGCGGCAGCTCGCGGACCTCGGTTTCGGCGCCGTCGAACCGTTCCAGCCGACCGAGGACCCGACCGGCTTCCGCAAGGTGGCCGACGACCTGGGGCTGACCGTCTCCAGCGCGCACGCGATGAGCCTGCTCGACCCGGAGCCCGGCCCGACGTTCGAGGCGATCGCCACGCTCGGCACCGACCTCGCGATCGTGCCCGCCGGGATCGCGCAGGAGGACTTCACCACCCGCGACGGCCTGCAGCGCGCGGCCGACCTGCTGAACGCGCTGTCCGCGAAGGCCACCGCGCACGGCCTGCGGCTCGGCTACCACAACCACTGGTGGGAGTTCGAGCCGGTGCTCGACGGCAAGCACGGCCTCGAGGTGCTGGCCGAACTGCTGGCGCCCGAGGTGTTCCTCGAGGTCGACACGTACTGGGCCGCGGTCGGCGGCGCGGACGTGCCGGCCGTGCTGCGCGGCCTCGGCTCCCGGGTCGAGGCGCTGCACGTGAAGGACGGCCCGCTGAAGAAGGGCGAGCCGAACGTGGCCGTCGGGACCGGCGCGATGCCGGTGGCCGAGGTGCTCGGCGCCGCGCCCGCGACCGCCTGGCGGATCGTCGAGTTCGACGAGTGCGCGACGGACCTGTTCGCCGCGATCGGGGAGAGCCGCGCGTACGTCGCGGGACTGGAAGGGGACGGGAATTGAGCACAGGTCCGGTCGGCGTCGCGATCATCGGCGCCGGCAACATCAGCGGGCAGTACCTCGGGAACCTGACGAAGTTCCCTGACGTGAAGGTCCTCGCCGTCGCCGACATCGACGAGGCGCGGGCCGCGCAGGCCGCCGCCGAGTACGGGATCGAGGCCTCGGGTTCGCCGGACAGCGCGTTCGCGATCCCCGAGGTGGAGATCGTCATCAACCTGACGATCCCGGCCGCGCACGCCGACGTGGCCCTCGCCGCCCTGCGCGCGGGCAAGCACGTGTACGGCGAGAAGCCGCTCGCGCTCGACCCCGCTGGCGGCCGTGCGGTGCTCGCGGAGGCCGCCGAGCGCGGACTGCTGGTCGGCAACGCCCCGGACACGTTCCTCGGCGCGGGCATCCAGTCGGCGCTGCGCGCGGTCGCTGCGGGGGTGATCGGCGAGCCGGTCGCCGCGTACTCGGCGCTGGAGAGCATGGGTCCGGAGGGCTGGCACCCGAACCCAGAGTTCTTCTACGTAGACGGCGCGGGCCCGCTGTTCGACATGGGCCCGTACTATCTCACGGCCCTGATCGCGCTGCTCGGCTCGGTGACCTCGGTCGCCGCGTCCGGCCGCAAGGCCCGCGACACCCGCGTGGTCGGCTCCGGACCGAAGGCGGGCAACACGTTCCCGGTCGAGGTCCCGACGCACGTCACGGCGCTGCTCGAGTTCGCCGAGGGCTACGGGGCGAACGCCACGTTCAGCTTCGACTCCCCGGCCTTCAAGCGGGTGCTGGAGATCGGCGGCACCGAGGCGACCCTCGCGCTGCCGGACCCGAACACCTTCGGCGGGCCGCTGCTGGTGCGCAGCCCCGGCGACGAGGAGTGGCGCGAACTGCCGATCGAGGGCACGGAGGCGGGCCGCGGCATCGGCGTCGTCGACATGGCCCGCGCGCTGCGCTCCGGCGGCCGGCACCGCGCGTCCGGCGACCTCGGCATGCACGTGCTCGACGTCATGTCCGCGATCTCCGGCTCGGCCGCCGAGGGCTCGTTCCAGAAGGTGACCAGCGACATCGTCAAGCCCGAGCCGCTTCCGGTCTCCTGGGATCCGGCCGAGGCGACGCTCTGAGGGATTCCGCACGCTCCGGGCCGTCTACCATGATCTGTGGATCTCAGTCCACGGCGAGGAAGGCGGCCCTCAGCATGCCGGGAACCCTGTTCGCGGTCAGCGACGTGCACGTCGGGTACGAGGAGAACCTCAAGCACGTGGAGTCGCTGCGGCCGGAGTCGGCGCAGGACTGGCTCATCGTCGCCGGCGACGTGGCCGAACGCTTCACGGACGTGGCGCGGGCGCTGCACACGCTGCGGGCGCGCTTCGACAAGGTGATCTGGGTCCCGGGCAACCACGAGCTCTGGACGCCGAAGACGGATCCGGTCCAGTCCCGCGGCGAGGAGCGGTACCGGCAGCTCGTCGAACTCTGCCGCCGCCTCGACGTGCTCACGCCGGAGGACCCGTACGCGGTCTGGGACGGCGAGGGCGGCCCGGTCGTGATCGCGCCGCTGTTCCTGCTGTACGACTACTCCTTCCATCCGCCCGGCACCACGACGAAGGAAGCTGGCCTGGCGTACGCGTACGAGACCGGGATCGTGTGCGCCGACGAGGTGCTGCTGCATCCGGACCCGTACCCGACCCGCGAGGACTGGTGCGCGGCACGCCTGGAGTACACCGAGAAGCGGCTGGAGGAGCGCCCGGACGGCCTGCCGACCGTGCTCGTCAACCACTTCCCGCTCACCCGCGAGGCCACGCGGAAGCTGCGCTACCAGGAGTTCGCGCAGTGGTGCGGCACGACGCGGACCGCGGACTGGCACACCCGCTTCGACGCGAAGGCCGTCGTCTACGGGCACCTGCACATCCCGCGCACGACGTGGGAGGACGGGGTGCGGTTCGAGGAGGTCTCGCTCGGCTATCCGAGGGAATGGCAGCCGCGCGGCGGCCCGAGCGGGCTACGGCGCATCCTCCCCGGATAACCAGACGCCTTGCGCCCCGCTGGTTCGGGTTTGTCGTGTGTGCTGCGGTCGGCGCCGCTTCGCGTCGCCCCCCGGTTTGCGCTTGCCCACCCTCCCGCCCGTTGCGTCAGTCTGTGAGCGGGGGTTTCAGTCAACGTCAACGTCAAGGTCAACGGCGCCTCCGGGGGCCCCTTCCTCGGAAACGGCCAGGGGTGGATCGGCTGCGGTCCAGGACGGTGGTCAGGTAGGGGTGGGTCTGTCTCCTCGCGCGGTCGCCGGAAGCGTATGACCGATGAACAGATCTACCAGACAGCAGGAGTGACTATCCGGGCAGTGATGTAAATATCTACATCAGACTGATCTTGATGTTGAATTTGACCGAAACCGCAAGCGGGCTCGCCAACGCAACGGGTGGGAGGGTGGGCGAGCGTAACCCCCGGAGCGGAGCGGAGCGAAGCGACGCCGACCGCAGCACACACGACAAACCCGAACCGGGCACACGGCGACGATGAGGCTCGTGAACTGGCGCGGCTTCGTGCCCGTGCCTCATTCGGCCGCGGCCGCGAAGTCCTGCTCGATCTTCGCGGCGACCGGGTCCTGGTTGTCCAGCGCGGGGCCGTCGCTCGGGCCGTAGACCAGGTGCACGGTGCCGCTCTTGAACGCGGTGCAGGACAGCAGGGCCAGCGGCAGGTGCGAGTCGGCGTCCTCGAACAGCCGCAGGCCGTCGCGGACCGCGAGCGGGTGGACGTACAGGTGCAGCTCGTCGATCAGCTTCGCCGCGAGCAACTGACGGATGATCGAGACCGAGCCGCTGAGCCCGATCACGCCTTCGCCCGGCTCGTTCTTCAGCGCCCTGACGCCCTCGACGAGCTCCCCCTGCAGCTGCTCCGAGTTGCGCCAGGTGAACTCCAGGGGCGAGTGCGAGACGACGATCTTGCGCGCGTCGCCGATCGACTTCGCCATCGCCGCGTCCGCCTCGCCCGCCTCCTCGCGCGCGGGCCAGGCGCCGGCGAAGGAGTCGTAGGTGACCCGGCCGAACAGGATCGTGTCGGCGCTGCCGAGCTGCTCGGTTACCGCGGCGCCGAGCTCCTCGCAGAAGTACGGGAAGTGCCAGGAGGCGGGCTCCCCGACGACGCCGTCGACCGAGGTGAACAGGCCTGCCGAGATCTTCTTCATGGTGCGCTCCGTCCCATCCGTGGACCGACAACTTTTCTTGTCGGTGGTTCCACTATAGCTCCCCGTCGGCGTCCGCGACAGCACCGGAGCCGTCGAGATACCAGAGCCGGTGCGCCTCGCCGGGGTACGGCGGCTGGAAACGGTGCAGCTGGCCGGTCAGAACCTGGTCGGGCACGGGATGTGGACGGACGGCGTTGCGGGCGCGCAGCGTCTCGGCCTCGGCCAGGAACACCGCCTGCGTGACGTACGTGTCGGCGGCGTGGGCGGCGCGCAGCACGAGGTTGCGCTGCGGACGGTTGAGGCCGGTGGCGTCCCAGAGCACGCGGGCGCCCGGACCCGCTGTGCTCAGCGCCGATTCGAGCTTGCCGAGCGCGGCCGTGAGGACTTCGGCGTTCGACTTCTGGTCGGCGCGCGAGCCGCGTTCCTCGCGAATGTCGTCCATGCTGACGACGGCCGCGACGTCGCCGAGCCCTGCGGCGAACCGGCTCTTGCCGCTGCCGGACGGCCCGATGAGCTGAATGAGCTGCGGGAACTCGCCGCCGCGCCACTTCCACGTCGCCGCTAGTGCCTCCTCGACGCTGGCCAGCCTGCCCTCAGCCCACGCGTGGCGCGCCTGGGCCCAGCAGCGGTCGGCGGCCGGTCGCGGAACGACGTCGGCAAGCTCGGCGCGCAGCCCTTCACGCAGCGGGCGCCACGGCTCGGGCACCATCAGACCGGAGTCCTCGGCGTGCAGAGCCGACCACTGGACCTGCTCGCGCGCCGCCTTCGCCTCATCGTCGGCACGGTGCGCGAGGACGGCTTCGGAGAGCGCGTGCAGGGCGCCGAGGTCGGCCGCGAGGGACATGCGTGCCAGGCCGTTGCGACGCTGCTCGTCCGGGAACGGCGTGTGCAGGCGGCCGTGCAGCCCGACGAGATCCGCGATGCGGCGAGCCAGCGGCATGCCGAGCGGTCCGGCGGCGAGCCGCGTGGCGATCGATGTGCGGTCCACGCTGTGCAAGGCCGCTGCGACCGCCGCGATCAGTCGGACGTCGCCGAATCGGTGCGCGACGTCGATGCGGCCGAGAGTCTCATCGATGACCGGATCGTGCGCCTCATCGAAGCCGATCGCTGCCAGGAGCGCGGATGTGTCGACGTGAGCGCCGGATCGCAGTGACCAGAATATGCTGCGTGGGCCGAGCCGATTCGGCACCACGTCGGCCTGCATCCAGTGCGTGTCGGTCTGCACGTGGTTCGGCCGGACCCACTTGGCCACGCGTGCGCCGAACTCCTCGCGCGCGAACCCGGCGGCCGCGCGCACGACGTAGCCCTCCTGCGTGCCCAGATCGAGCCGCAGAGCCCTGATCGTCTTCTCGTCGAACACGCCGCGCCAGAGCACCGGCGGCGTCGGGATCCCGAGGCCGTGCAGGAACCGGACCGTCTCGTCCCAGTCCAGGCAGCGGTCGGTCTCGTCCCAGACCGAGAAGCCGTAGAAGCCCGAGTCGAGGTCCTCGTACGCGAGCGAGTGGCGCGCGAACATGTTCTCGCCGCACACCCGCCAGCCGTCCGGGATCCGCGACGCGATCCGGCCGTGCAGCGCCTTCACCCAGGCCCGCGACGGATGGTGCGCCGAGTCGAGCGAGCGGGCGTGCAGGCCGTCGCGGTAGAGCGTGGTGTTCTCGCCGTCGAGCTTCTCGGTGACGACGACCTCGCGGCCGCTCAGCCCGCGCAGGTCGCCGGTGCGGACGTCGTCGGGTGTGGCCCCCGGGGACCACGGAAGGTGCGCCGTGCGGGGATAGTGGACACGCATTCGCCAGAGGCTACTGATTCACCTGGATCAGGGCGACGCGATTTCCGTCCGGATCGGTGCAGGTGGCCCGGCGTCCGGCGGTGCCGACCAGCTCGATCGGGCCGCCGGGCACGCCGCGCTCGGCCGCCTCGGCGACCGCCGCGTCCAGGTCGGCGACGGCCAGCGAGAGCACCGAACTGCCCGCGTGCTCGGGATCCAGCACGACGTAGACGAACGCGCTGTCGGCCAGCTGCCACATGACCTCGGTCTCGTTGACCGGGACGTCGGCGGCGCGGCCGATGAGCCTGGTGTACCAGTCGACCGCGACGCCGAGGTCGCTGACCGGCATGCCCGCGAACACCAACTCGAAATCCATGGCCCGGAGTCTTCCACGCGGCCGCCGCGCCGGACGGGAACGGCGCGCGAGGGCTGCGCGTGGTGAGGTGTTTCGATACTCTGCGGTTGTTCGCCGAACTCTCCCAGCTGCAAGGACGCAGATGACCTTCGCGAGCCCCTTTCCGCCGGTGTCGATCCCGGACGTCTCCCTGTACGACTATCTGTTCGCGTCGCTCGACGAGCAGGCCGACCTGGACCGCACGGCGTTCGTGCACGCGCCGACCGGGACGGCCGTGACCTTCCGTGAGCTGCGGGATCGGGTGGACGCGGCGGCCGGTGCGCTCGCTGCGCTCGGTGTGGGCCAGGGCGACGTCGTGGCGTTGATCGCGCCGAACAGCCCCGACTACGCGGTCGCGTTCCACGGAGTGCTGCGCACGGGCGCCTCCGTGACGACGATGCCGGTACTGGCGACACCCGAGGACATCGCCAAGCAGCTCAAGGCGAGCCACGCGATCGCGATGCTGGCGGACCCGGCCGTCGCGGAGAACGCGCTGTCCGGCGCCGAGGCCGCGGGGCTTCCGGCGGATCGCTTCATCCTGCTGCCCACGCTCGCCGACGCCACCGACGCGCCGGTGCCGCCCGCGCTGAGTCTCGATCCCGCGACGCACCTGGCCGCACTCCCCTACTCGTCGGGCACGACCGGCCGTCCCAAGGGCGTGCGGCTGAGCCACCGCAACCTCGTCGCCAACATCGCGCAGATCGAGGACCGGATCGGCGTGCAGCGGGACGACGTGGTCATGGCCGTGCTGCCGTTCTTCCACATCTACGGCATGACGGTGCTGCTCAACCTCTCACTGCGCCGCCGGTCCACGCTCGTGACGATGCCGCGCTTCGACCTGGCCGAATTCCTCGGCGCGATCGCCCGGCACCGGGTCACGTTCGCGTTCATCGCGCCGCCGATCGCCGTCGCGCTCGCCAAGCACCCGGCCGTCGAGGACTACGACCTGAGCAGCCTGCGCGTGGTCTTCTCCGGCGCGGCGCCGCTGGACGGCGAACTCGGGAAGGCACTCGTCGAGCGGCTCGGCGTGACGGTCGTGCAGGGCTACGGGATGAGCGAGCTGAGCCCGGTCTCGCACTTCACCCCGGAGGCCATGAGCGGCGAGGTCTCGTGCGAGAGCGTCGGATTCGCCGTGCCGAACTCGGAGAACAGGCTGCTCGATCCCGCGACCGGCGAGGAGATCCCGCTGCCGGAGTCGGGGGTCAGCGCGCCCGGCGAGATGTGCGTGCGCGGCCCGAACGTGATGCTCGGCTACCTCGACGACTCGGCCGCCACCGACGCGATGCTGGACGCCGACGGCTTCCTGCACACCGGCGACGTGGCCACGGTCAGCGCGAGCGGCGTCATCACCATCGTCGACCGGATCAAGGAACTGATCAAGTACAAGGGCTACCAGGTCGCGCCCGCCGAGTTGGAGGCGCTGCTGCTGACCAACCCCGACATCGCCGACGCGGCCGTGATCGGCGTGCACGACGAGGAGGGCGAGGAGGTACCGAAGGCCTTCGTGGTGCGGCGGGCGGGCTCGCCGGAGCTGACGGAGCGGCAGGTGATGGACTTCGTCGCCGAACGCGTCGCGCCCTACAAGAAGGTGCGCCGCGTCGAGTTCATCGAGGTGGTGCCCAAGTCGGCGTCGGGCAAGATCCTGCGCCGGGAGCTGCGGGAGCGCTGACGGCGAAAAGCGGCCCTTGCCTGGCCGCCGGGGAGCACGGGATATTGGTCCATACCTCTTACCATTCCTGTGAAAGGACGTAGGCTCCATGCTGCTGCCCCGCCCCGCGAGGTACCAGGTCGAGGACGGCGAGTTCTCGCTCACCGAGGCGACCGTGATCCGCAGCACCGACGGCTCGCTCGCCGGCACGGCCCGCTGGCTGCAGTCGGCGCTGCGGCCGCCGACCGGCCTCCCGCTGCGGCTGCTGCACACCGAGGAGTCCGGCGCCGCGCACCCGGGTCCACGGGAGTCGGTGATCTCCCTCGCGCTGCGGGCCGATCTCGGCGCCGAGGCCTATGAACTGGATGTGGACGCGACCGGCGTGCGGATCGTCGGCGGCGGCGCGGCGGGGGTGTTCTACGGCTGCCAGGCGCTGTTCCAGCTGCTGCCGCCCGCCGTGTACCGGCACGCGTTCGCGTACGGCGTGCGCTGGTCGGTCCCGGCCGTGCGGATCGCGGACGCCCCGCGCTTCCGCTGGCGCGGCACGATGCTGGACGTCTCGCGGCACTTCATGACCAAGCGCGAGGTGCTGCGCTTCCTCGACCTGATGGCCGTGCACCGTCTCAACACCCTGCATCTGCACCTGTCCGACGACCAGGGCTGGCGGGTGGAGATCCTGCGCTACCCGAAGCTGACCTCGGTCGGCGGCTGGCGGACCGAGTCGCAGCTCGGCGCCGCCCGGGACGCGCCCGGCGACGGCCGTCCGCACGGCGGCTACTACAGCCAGGCCGACGTCCGCGAGATCGTGGCCTACGCGGCCGAACGGCACATCACCGTCGTCCCCGAGATCGACATCCCCGGCCACTCGCAGGCCGCGATCGCCGCGTACCCCGAGCTCGGCATCCGCCCCGACCAGCAGCTCGAGGTGTGGACGCGCTGGGGCATCAACCACAACGTGCTCGGCGCCGAGGACCACACGATCGAGTTCTACCGCGGCGTGCTCGACGAGATCATGGACCTGTTCCCGAGCGAGCTGATCGGGCTCGGCGGCGACGAGTGCCCGAAAGACCAGTGGGAGCAGGACGCGCGCACGCAGGAGCTCATCCGGGAGCGCGGGCTCGGCGACGAGAAGGGCCTGCAGGCCTGGTTCATCAGCGAGCTCAGCGCACACGTGGCGGCGCGCGGCCGTCGCGTGTACGGCTGGGACGAGATGCTGGAGGGCTCGCTCCCCGAGGGCACGGTCATCGCGTCCTGGCGCGGCATGACCGGCGCGGTCACGGCGGCCAACCGCGGCTTCGACGTCGTGGCCTGCCCGGATCACACCGTCTACCTGGACTACCGGCAGTCGGAGTCGCTGGAGGAGCCGGTCCCGGTCTCCATCCCGCTGACCCTCGAGGACACCTACGGTTTCGAGCCGGTGCCGGACGGTCTGACGGCGGAGCAGGCCGGGCGCATCCTCGGCGGCCAGGCGAACGTGTGGACCGAGCACATCGACACGCCGCGCATGGTCGACTTCTACGTCTTCCCGCGGCTGTGCGCCATCGCCGAGGCACTCTGGACGGACGGCAAGCGCGACTTCGGCGAGTTCTCCGCGCGGCTGGACGAGCACCTGGCCCGCCTCGACGCGCTGGGCGTCGAATACCGGCACCAGGACGGCCCGCTGCCCTGGCAGAAGCGCCCCGGCGTCCCCGGACGTCCGTCGACGCGGGCCGAGCGCGAGGCGTACTTCGCGCAGGTGACGGCCGACATCAAGGACTGATCCAGTCCCGTTGGTTCGGGGGCGGCGGCAATCGTCCGCGACTGCCGCCGCCCCCGGCTCTGATCCCCCGATCCGCCGCCCTACGACTCGCCGTCGATCTCCGCGAAGCCGATGCGGAACTCGGCGTGCGCCGCGTGCAGAGTGTCCTTCTCGGGCAGAAGCGGCCCGCAGGCAGCGCTGCCGACGCCCTGGTGCGCATGGTCCAGGTTCACGTAGATCCGGCCGCTGCCCGCACGCAGATCATTGCGATGCGCGGCGGCCTCGAGGACCTGCGTGGACCACGGCTTGGCCGTCACGTCGATCACCGGCGCGCCGATCACCGACAGGCCGCGGTCGCCGGACGCGTCGGTGAGCCGGGCCCAGCGCACGTCGTGCCGGTTGCCGTTCTCCTGCGGCCGCACGTACGGCGTCTGCATCTCGGCGACCGAGGCCCGGTACCGCCCGACGCGCACCGCGTTCGCCGCGTCCCGGTACGCCTCACCGGGACCGAGGCCGAACCACTCGACGTGGTCGTACTCGCCCGGCAGCGTCAGCGCGACGCCGAGGCGCGGCAGCGGAACCGTCCACGTCCCGTACGGATCGACGACGACATCGAGCCACAGCACATCGTCCGCGCCGAGAGTCCAGCGATAGACGACGTCCAGCCCGAAGCCGACCGCCGCCGCGGCAACCCGCGTCCGCACCTCCAGCCCGCTCCCGGTCACGTCGATCCCGAGAGTCTTGTGGTGCATCCGGTGCAGACCGGCGGCATGCCAGCGCGAGTTCAGCGGCTCGTGCCGGGGACCGTGCTCGCCCCAGACCTCGTTATCGATCGGCGCGCGCCATACGTCCAGGCGCGGCCCCTCGACATCGATGCCGCCGATGCTCCGCAGCACGCCGGTCTGCGCGTCGAAGACAGCCGTGCCGAACTCGATCCTGTTCTCCCGCACGACCGGCGCTCCGGAAGGCACCGGCGCGGCAGCCTCCTGAACGCCCGAGATCCGCCCCTGTCCCCAGACGATCTCGTGCCCGGCCTCGGCCCACAGCTCATCCGCCGCGAGCACACCGCGCACGGTCAGCCACAGCTCGCCGTCACCGGCCGCAACGTCCGCGGCATCCTTCGGCCAGGCCACGCTCAGCGTCTCGCCCGCCGCGACCGGCTCGGCCTCGAACGTGCCGCTGCCGACCTCGACGCCCTCGGCCTCGACGGTCCACTCCCAGCGCAGGTACCCGGTGTCCCGCGAGTGATGCAGGTTCCTGATCTCGAGCGCCCGCGCGCTCGCGTCGACGGCGACCCGCACCGGCTCGATGACCTTCTTGAAGTCGATCAGGCCGGGCGACGGTGTGCGGTCCGGGAAGATCAGGCCGTCGGCGACGAAGTTGCTGTCGTGCAGTTCCTCGCCGAAGTCGCCGCCGTACGCGTAGTAGGTGACGCCGTTCGCATCGGTCTGCTCGATGCCGTGGTCGATCCACTCCCAGATGAAGCCGCCAGCCAGCCGCGGGTACTTCTCGAACATGTCCTGGTAGTCGCGCAGGCCGCCCGGACCGTTGCCCATCGCGTGCCCGTATTCGCACTGCATGAACGGGATCGCGCGGCGGTGCGCGTCATCGGCCGGATCCGCGGTCGGAGCCTCGACGCCACGGCCGATCTCGTCGACCTCCTCGTAGCCCGCGTACATCCGCGAGTACACGTCGACGTACGCGCAGCTGGCCCAGTCGCCCTCGTAGTGAATCAGCCTGCTGCCGTCGCGGCCGCGGATCCACTCGGCCATCGCGGCCAGGTTCTCGCCGACACCGGCCTCGTTGCCGAGCGACCACAGGATGATCGACGGGTGGTTCTTGTCCCGCTCGACCATGCGGGCCGCGCGGTCGAGCAGCGCCTCGCGCCAAACCGGCTCGGCGCTCGGGTTGCCGACCCAATCGACGGCACCGAAGCCGTGCGTCTCGTAGTCGCACTCGTCGATGACCCACAGACCGTATTCGTCGCAGAGCGCGAGGAAATCCGGGTGCGGCGGGTAGTGGCTGGTGCGGACGGCGTTGATGTTGTGCCGCTTCATCAGCAGCACGTCGGCGATCATCGTCTCGCGGTCGAGCGTGCGGCCGGTGCGCGGGTGGAATTCGTGCCGGTTCACGCCGCGGAACAGGATCGGCCGCCCGTTGACGACGATCTGCCCGTCCACGACGGCCACGCGCCGGAAGCCGATCCGCAGCGGCACCCGCTCGCCGTCCACGACGAGCTCGCCCTCGTACAGCCGCGGCGTCTCGTCGGACCAGGGCTCGACCGGGAACGTGTGCGGCCCGGCCGGATCGGCGTCCACGAGCCCGAGCTCGGGGACCGTCAGCCGCGCGGCCGGGGACGTCGTGTCGATGCTGAGCGTGCCCACGCCGGATTCATGATCGTAGTCGGCGTGCACGAAGTAGTCCTCGAGCCCGCGGGCCAGCAGCCGCACCGAGCGGAAGATCCCGGACATCCACCACATGTCCTGGTCCTCGAGGTAGCTGCCCGCGGACCACTGGTGCACCCGCACGGCGATCACGTTCCGGCCGTGCCGCACCGCGCCGGATGCGTCGAACTCGGTGGGCAGTCGGCTCCCCTTGCCGTCGCCGAGCCGGATGCCGTTGACCCACACGGCGAAGCAGGAGTCCACGCCCTCGAAGCGCAGCACCGCCCGGTCGAGCGGGAAGTCCGCGGCGAGCTCGAACTCGCGCCGGTACTCGCCGGTCGGGTTGGCGTCGGGCACCCGCGGCGGGTCGATCGGGAACGGGTAGTCGATGTTCAGGTAGGCCGGGGCGCCGTAGTCGTTCAGCTGCCAGAACGCCGGGACCGGCATCTCGTCCCAGCCCGCGTCCCCGCCGAACTCGACTTCGTGGAAGTCCGGCGTCAGATCGCCGAGTCCCGCGGCCAGCCGGAACCGCCAGGTCCCGTCCAGGTCCACGACCGGCACGTCGGAGCCGAAATAGGCACGGGGACGCAGTCGGTCACGCCCGGGGGCTGGTGACTCTACGTAGGCGACATCGACGTCGTTGGACATGGGGATCCGTGCCCTCCTGTTTACTCATGTGCGGTTGCGTTTGAAGCTTAGTAATTCGGAAGCCGTCTGGACAAGATCTCCCTAGAATGACGCGGGTGGATCTGGCAGTGAACCCCGCATTACGCCGCATCTTGGACACTGCGGCCGCGCAGAGCGACGTCCCTCTTCTGGACCTGTTGTCCGACCGGATGTCCGGCGCCGACCTGACCACGCTGCTGCTGGAGGTCTACCGGCGACGCGCGCTGAAGACCGCGCCGGCCGAGGTGCTGCGGCGGTACGGGACGGATCGTTTCGTCGCTCCGTCCACGGTGCCGGTCCTACCATTGCGCCGGACGGAGGACGCGCTGATCGCCGCGCTGCCGGCGTCCTTCGAGGTGCTCACGCTCGCGCCGCTGACTCCCCTTGCCACGCACGCTGCCGTGGCGACGGTTGATCCGCGGAAGGTGATCGCGACGGTTCGCGGGAGCGAGGTGGCCGCCGACCCGACGAACGCGCTCGCGCTCGAGGCCGCCTCGCGCAGGTCCCGGCTGCTCGCGGAGGCCCCGCGATCGGCGGCCGGCGTGCACCTGGCCGCGAGCCAGCGGGTCGTACGCGCGCAGCATTTCGACACCCCGGGGTTTTCGGCGCACTTCCAGCTCTTCGGACTGGTCAGCGCGGGCCGCGACGTGGGCGGACTCGCCTTCGAACGCGAGGCGCTGACCACGCACTTCCGCTTCGCCGCGCAGGCCCTGGGAGAGGGTGCCGAGCTTCGGGTGACCGTGCTGGATCCGTCGTACGAGGCCGTTTTCGATCACGCGGCGGCGGCGTTGGCCGAGGTCCCGGGCGTGCGCGTGGTGCCGGATCCGGATCGGGAGTCGGGGCGCGGCTACTACACGGGGCTGTGCTTCAAGGTGCACGCGGCCGACGGCGGCGAGGTGGGGGACGGCGGGTTCACCGACTGGACCGCGCGGCTGCTCGGCAACGGAAAGGAACGACTGTTGATCAGCGGCTACGGCGTGGACCGCCTCGTCGGATAGCATCGGCTGCGTCGAACCGGGAGGGACCGAGGGAAGGCGTCTTGTGTCCGACGACGAACAACGCGTGTTCCAGATCCAGCTGGAGGGGCTGATCCAGCTCCTCGCGCAGAACCTCTACGCGGATCCGGACGTCTTCCTGCGCGAGATGATCCAGAACGCGCACGACTCGATCACCCGGCGCGCCGAGCTGGCCCGGGAACGCGGCGAGGCCGAGCCGCCCGCGCCGCGCATCACGGTCGAGGTGGACCGGGCCGCGCAGCAGATCCGGATCGCGGACAACGGCTGCGGACTGACCGACGCCGAGATCGACGCCTACCTCTCGACCATCGGCCGCTCCGGCACCAACGAGCTGCGGGAACGCATCGTGGCCGCCGACCGGGGCCGGACCGTGGAGCTGATCGGCCAGTTCGGCATCGGCCTGCTGAGCGCGTTCATCGTCGCCGACCGGGTCTCCGTGATCACGAAGGCCGCCGGGCACGACGCGCTGCACTGGGAGAGCCTCGGCGGCCGCGACTACACCGTGCGGCCCGGGCGCCGCGAGTTCGTCGGCACGACCGTCGTCCTGCACGTGAGCCCGCAGCACACGCGCTACCTCGAAACCGTGCGGATCAAGCAGATCATCCGCACGTACGCGGACTTCATCGGCGTGCCCGTGTACGTGAACGACGACGCGCAGGCCGCCAACTCGGTCGACGCGCCGTGGCACCGGACCTACGCGGGCGAGCATGAGTGCTTTGTCGCGCATCGGGACTTCTGGGATCGCCGGTTCACCGACGAGAACTCGCTGCACGTCGTGGTCGTCGACGAACCCTTTCACTGGCCGAACGCCGAATCCCCCGACGGCGAGCGGATCGGCCGAATACGCGGCGTCCTGGCCGTCACGGATCGGCACACCCCGGACGTGAACGCGCGCGGCACGGTCGACATCTACGTGAACCGCATGTTCATCGGCGCCGCGAACCGGGACGTGCTGCCGCCCTGGGCGAGGTTCATGCAGGGCGTGCTGGAGTGCAACGAGCTGACGCCGAACGCCGCGCGCGACAACGTGCGACACAACGCCGCGCTGGTTGCCGTCCAGCGCGCACTCGGGGACCTGGTCGTCCGGGAACTTACGCGGCTCTCGGAGGCGAGCCGCCGCAGCTTCACCGAGATCATGCGCTGGCACTCGTACCACGTCCTCGCGATGTCGGTACAGCCCGAGCACGAGCGCTTCTTCCGCGCCGTCGCCGACCTCGCGCTGCTGGAGACGGATCAGGGCCCGATGACGGTCGCCGACTACGCCGCGGGGGCGGAGCGGCGGGCGGACGGCGCGCGCGTGGTGCACTACATCACCGAGGACGAGTCGGCCAAGCAGTACATGCTGCTCGGCGCGGCACGCGGGGTGCGGGTCTTCGACTGCACCGAGGCGTTCGCCGAGCGTTTCCTGAAGAAGTACGCCGAGACGTGGCCGGAGCGGGTGCGGCTGAACCGCCTCGACCAGGCCGGTGCCGAGGCGCTGTTCGAGCCCTTGGACGCGAGCGAGGCCGAGCACTTCGCAGCACTCGAACAGGCCTATGCGACGCTGTTCGAGGACCGTACGGTGCGGGCGCGGGCCAGCAGATTCGAGCCCGTCGCGCTCCCGGCCGTGCTCACCGAGACGCGGGACAACCGTCGTCGCCGCGAGATGGACGTGCTGACCAGCGACGTGGCGATGCCCGCCGCGATCCGGGACATCGTGCAGGACTTCCTCGCCGAGGCCGACGACCCGCTGACCCTGCACCTGAACGCGGCCAACCCGATCATCCGCAGGCTCGCCGACCGGCCGGACCTGACCGACGAGGTCAGCCGCAGCGCCCTACAGTCGCTCTACAACAACGCCCTGATGCTGCTCGCTCGCACGCTGCCCGCCGAGGCAGTGCAGACCATGTTCACGCAGTTCAACCAGGTGATCGACCTGATGCTGGGCCTCGCCGAGCAGGTCGCGAGCCGTCCCGCAGCGTCCGTCGCCCCCGAGCCGCCGCAGCAGCCCGCGTATCTCTCCTGCTCGGTGACGCTGCCCGAGGGCGAGCCGCGTTCCGAGGAGATCTTCGCCGCCGTCCGCTCGGTGCTGGAGGCCCGACCGTACTACTGGCAGGTGCGCCGGGCCGACTCGCCGCCCGCAGACTCCAACCTGCCGCTGGATCTCGACGAGCCGCCCGCGCGCGCCGCGCTCAACGTGGCCGTGTTCGCCGGGCCGGGGCTGAATCAGGGCCTGGTCAACGAGGTCTCCATCGGGCAGATCCTCGACCTGCCGCAGCTGATCCTGTGCGACGAGGGGCATCCCGAGCTGCCGTCGAGCTTCGCGGACCTGCCGCAGCGCACTGTGCACGGACTCGGCGCCGTGCTGCGCAAGGAGGTGCTGATCGCGCTCGCCGACCATCCCGACGTGCGCCGCGACCGTGAGCACGAACGGTATCTGAGCCCTTCCGTCCTCGCCTGGTGCGCCGACCTCGACGAGGGCGTCGGCGAGACGATCAGCGCGCGGTATCCGACGTGGCCGGAGTTCCTGAAGGCCGACTCGGACGAGATCGCGCGGGCGGCGGGGATCGACGCGGCGCTGGTCGAGGCGGCGAAGTCGGGGCTGCGGCTGCTGGCCGAGGAGGACTGACCGTTCCGCAGGATTCCGCGCGCCGCGCGATCGAGCTGCTGATCGACGAATCCTGGGACTTCAACGGGAACGACCGCTCACTCCAGGCGCTGAGCACGGCCGAGCGCGCGGTGCTGGCGGCACGCCGCGTCGGGGACGCCGGGCTGCTCGCGCGCGCATTGACCGCGCAGGCTTCGGCGCAGCGGCTGCTCGGCGAGAACACGGCGGCGATGGTCAGCTACGTCGAGGTGTTCAAGCTCGCCAAGGACCCGAAGAACGAGGAGGCGCTCACCGATCCGGCGGCGGTGCGCGCGATCGGGTCGGCGCACACGAGCTTCGTACTCGTCGTCAGGCTGCGTGGCACGTCGAGCCGGGAGCAGTTGATCGCGCTGATCGAGGAGGCGGACAACTGGTTCGTCCAGACCGGGCATTCGCACTGGCGCGCCGGGCTACTGCTGCAACGTGCCGAGGTGCATCTCGACCACGGAGAGATCGAATCAGCGTTGGAGTACGCGCAGGCCGCGTACGAGACGTACAACTCGGCCGCTCCCGGCTACAGCATCGCGTACCACCACAACTGCCTGGGACGCGCGCTGCTCGCGGCCGGTCGGGGCGACGAGGCCGCCGAGCACTTCCGGGCCGTGATCGAGGAATCGAACACTGCTCCGTACGATCGAATGCTGAGCAACTTCTACCTCAGCGACTACCACGAACGGGCCAGTCGTACGGATGACGCACTGCAGCACATGAATGCGGCGGTCACGCTATCCGAGTACTGCGAGGGTCGGCACGCGCAGGCCATGGCACTGGCCCGGCGCGGCAAGCTGCTGCGTTCGTGCGATCGGCTTCCGGACGCGCTCGCCGACCTCGACCGTGCCGTGGACTGCTCCCCGACGTACATGTGGGCCGTCGGTCAGCGCGGCATCGCGCACCGTCTCGCGAAGCATTACGACGAGGCAATCGCCGACTACGACGCCGCGATCAAGATCAACCCGACGTGCGCGTGGGTGCACGCCGAACGTGGCGAGGTGCATCGGCAACGCGGGCAGTACGAGCGTGCGCTGCCGGATCTGGACCGTGCGATCGAGATCGACCCGAAGGACGCGTGGGCGTACGGGCGGCGCGGCGCCGTGCAGCGCAAGCTAGGCCACACGGAGGAAGCGCTCGCCGACTTCACCCGATCGATAGAGCTGAAGGACTCCGACAACTGGGTGTACGGCGAACGTGGCGCGACGCTGCATGCCGCCGATCGATACAACGAAGCACTCGCCGACTTCGACCGCGCGCTCGAAATCGATCCGGACGACGGCTGGTGCTACGGCCGGCGCGGCGCCACGCATCGTCAGCTCGGCCACTCGGACGAAGCGCTCGCCGACCTCACCCGATCGATCGATTCGAATGACGAAGACGGCTGGGTCCTCGCCGAACGCGGCGCCGCCCTCCGCAGCCTGAAGCGCTACGACGAGGCGCTGACCGACTTCGGCCGCGCACTCGATCTCGCCCCCGACGACACGTGGGTCCTGAACGAACGCGGCATCATCTACCGCGATCTCGGCCGCCACGACGACGCGATCGCCGACTTCGATCGCGCGCTCGCGATCAAGCCCGACACGGCGGGGACCATCGCCCGACGAGGCGCCAGCTTCCGCGCCACCGGCCACCGCGGCAAAGCGCTCCGCGACTTCGACCGCGCCCTCGAACTCGATCCGTCCGCCGAGTGGGTCTGGGCCCAACGCGGCTACCTCCGCCGCCTGCACGACCAACACGAGCTCGCCGAAGCCGACTTCACCGAGGCCCTGCGCTGCGACCCGGCATACGCCTGGGCTTACGCCGAACGCGCCGAGACCCTGCGCGCCCGAGGCCGTCACGCCGAAGCCCTCGCCGACTTCGACCGCTCCCTGGAACTCAACCCCGACGACTCCTGGGCCGTCGAGCGTCGCAAGCTGGCCGCCGACGCCCTCGGCGCGTCCCGCTCAGACGACGCTTAGCCGAGAGCAGAGCGCATTCCCTTGCCCCCGAACGAACCCTGATGCGATCATCGATTAGCACTCTCACCATGAGAGTGCTAATCGGGAGGGGTGCGGTCGATGCTCGGGGTCCTGCGGATCGGCGACTTCCGGCTGCTGCTCACCAGCCAGTTCCTGTCCAACACGGGCGACTGGCTGCTGATGGTCGCCGCCCCCTTCTTCGTGTTCGAGCTCACCGGTTCGACGATGGCGACCGGCCTCACACTCACCGCCGAGTCCGTCCCCGCCATCCTGCTCGGCCCGATCGCCGGCGTGTTCGCCGACCGCTGGGACCGGCGCCGCATCATGATCGCCACCGACCTGCTGCGCGCGGCGACCGTCCTGTCGATGCTCGCCGTGCACAGCCGGGGCGGCGTCTGGATCGTGTACGCCGCGCTGACCCTCGAAGCCGGATTCGGCCAGTTCTTCAACCCGGCACGCGGTGCGCTCATCCCCAGCATCATCGGCCGCGGCCCCGAACTGAGCGCCGCCAACGCCCTCTCCCAGCTGGTCGGCGGCGTGATCCGGCTCGTCGGCGGACCGCTCGGCGGCGCCCTCTACGTCTTCTTCGGCTTCCACATCGTCGTCGCGCTCGACGTGGCCAGCTACCTCCTCTCCGCTGCCCTGACCCTCCCCATCCGCCACCGCGCCGAGCCTCGCGCCGCCCGTCCCCCGAGCTCCCCGCTCCGCGCCTTCCGCACCGACCTGCGCGCCGGACTCAGCCACCTGCGCCACTCCCCCGACCTGCGCGTCCTGTTCGTCATCGCAGCACTCTTCTTCACCGGCAACGCGATGCTCACCGCGCTCCTCGTCCCCTACCTCGGCGGCGTCCTGCACGCGGGCGCCCAAAGCCTGGGCATCCTCTTCGGCGCGCTGGGCGCCGGCTTCGTCCTCGGCGGCCCGCTCAGCCGTCTCGTCGCCGACCGCCTCTCCGACCGGATCACGATCGTCGCCAGCCTTCTCGCGCTGGCGGCCGTCTTCGCCGCGAGCTTCAACACCCCGCACCTGGCCTGGGACCTGGCCCTGTTCACGCTCATCGGCCCGCCAGCCGTCTGCTTCCTCGTCACCGCCGATACCGCCGTGGCCCGCCGCACCCCCGACGAGATCCAAGGCCGCGTGGGCTCCGTCTACCTGGCTCTCCAGGGCGCCGCCACGCTCACCGGCATGCTCGGCGGCTCCATCCTCGGCGAGCACCTCGGCGTCGTCACGACCATGAACCTCGCCGCCGCCCTCATCGCCGCCTCCGCCCCCGTGATATTGCTTGGACATCGCCCGAGCGCCGGTGGAAGAGTGCGTCGCATGTTTTCACCGGTTGTCACCGACTTTTGGCGTGAGAGCTTCGCGGACGGCAACGTCGTGTCGCGCGAGGGGGCGTTCAGCATCGCGGTCAACGCCGACCTGCGCGAGGACCGGCAGCTCATGGTGCTGACGACGCCCGATCGGGTCCGGGCGGTGCTCTCGCCTGCGTTGGCCGAGGTGCTGGGCCGCTCCAGCGATGCGGCGCCGATGAGCGAGGCCGGATTCCGCGAGGCGTTGCGCGAAGCCGGGCTCACGCTGCACGACGCCGACAACCTGTTCTACTACGCGCAGGACGACCTGCAGGAACTACTGCGCCAAGAGCCCAACACCAGCGTTCGGCAACTGACGGAAGCCGATGCCGCGTTGTTCGACGTGTTCACGGCCTCGGCGTCGGAGCAAGACCTCGATGACGCGTACGTCGAGTTGGACCACTGGGCGGTTTTCGGAGCCTTCGCCGATGATCGTCTGGTCAGCGCCGCGAGCATGTATCCGTGGGGTGGGGCAAAGGTCGCCGACCTCGGTGTGATGACCCTGCCCGACTATCGGGGACGCGGCCACGCCCGCGCCGTGGTCAGGGCGTCGTACAAGTACGCCGCCGAACAGGGATACCAGCCCCAATACCGCTGCCAGCTCGACAACCACGCCTCCGTCGCGCTGGCCAAGGCCGCGGGATTGACGCACTTCGGAACCTGGGAACCGATCTCCACGGAAGATCCCTCATGACGCAAACAACCCCGGAGAGCCGGTGCTCGCACGGGGTCGCTGCCTCTTGGAGTGGGCGGGTCAGACCGCCGGGGTGTCGACGGGGTCGAACTCGCCGTTGTTGACGCCGGCGAGGAAGGCGGCCCATTCGCCGTGGGTGAAGGACAGGACGGGTCCGGTGCCGTCGTCCTTGGTGTCGCGGACCAGGAAGCCGTCCGCGGTCTCCATCACCTCGACGCAGTTGGTGCCGCCGTTGGAGGCGACGGCCTTGTGCCACTCGTTGATGCGCATCAATCCAACTCTCTGATTCGGCGCTCGATCATTGTGCTGCTTTCCTCCTCCGACAGGGCGGCCGCCTCGAGCCGTTCGATCTCGCGGCGGGCCTGGCGGAGCTCAATGGGATCCTCCGTGAACGGCGTGCCCCACTGGGTCTCGGAGAACACGACGGCGGGTGCGGAGCCGCCGGACTCGAACAGGTCGATCGGGTAGATCGGGATCGGGTGCGCGAACGGGATGACCCGGACGCTCACGTTCGGCCGCTCGGCCATCGTGTTCAGGTGGGTGAGCTGGCCGCGCATCACGTCGGGGCCGCCGAACTGCCAGTGCAGCACGGATTCGGCGACCAGCGCGGTCAGTTCGATCGGGTCCGGCTCGTCCAGGCGGCGCTGCCTGCGCAGCCTGACCTCGTAGTCGGCGTCGTTGCGGTCGGGGTCGCGGACCGGACCGATGGACAGGATCGCCTTGACGTAGTCGCTGGTCTGCAGCAGCCCGGGGACGAACATCGTCTGCACGGACCAGGCCCGGGCGGCGTCGGCCTCGTAGCCGAGGAACTCCAGGAACGTCGGGCTCAGCCACCGCTCGTAACGGCGCCACCAGGCGTCGACGATGCTGTCCCTGGCCATCTCGCACAGCCGGTCCACGTCGGCCTCGTCCACCTCGTAGAGCGCGGCGAGCCTGCGGACGTCGATCGGGTCGAGCTTGCTCACGCCGTTCTCTCCCCGGGAGATCTTCGCGATGCTCCAGCCGGTGTGCTCGGCGACGTCGCGCACCGAGTAGCCGCGTTCGCGCCGCAGCCGGGCGAGTTCCTCGGCGAGCGCCTTCTGCGTCCAACTGGCCGTGAACGGCAACGCGCGTCACTCCCTTCCCGTCCGGCTCCCGGAAAGTCTGCCTGCCGGATCGCGCGTCTTCGCGTGTGATCAAGCAAAGCTCGGGTAAATTAACGGAACGTCACTCGTAACGTTCCATGTAACGAAGCAAGCAGGGTCCGTCACCCTCCGTGAGGAAATGTAACGGATCTGACGCCACGTTAGCACCTCGCCGGATGCATCCCGAAACCCATGCATAGGCATACGCACCAAGGGCTGATCGCAGTGGACGAGAACCTCACCTCAGTGCAGCTCGTCGCGCAGGTGCGCCGCGAGATCTTCGCCGCGCGCACCCGGGAGCTTCCCTGGGAGTACCGCGTCGAGTGGGCACGGCGGGGCGACACGCCGTACCCCGCCTACTCGACCGGCCGCGCGGTGACGGAGTCGAACGCGCTGCGAACAGCGCGGATGCTGTTGCACAACGCGACCGAGACGGCGGACCCGCGGGCCGTCGCCGCCTGGATCAAGGGGCCGGGCGACGACGACTACCGACCCGTCTATCCGTAGATAATCGGTGGCGTGCCGACCACGCCACCGACCCTGAGCCGCAGGGCGCTCAACCGGGCGACCCTCTCCCGCCAGATGCTGCTCGAACGTGCCTCCGTCCGCCCATATGAAGCGGTCCACGCGCTCGCCGGGCTCCAGGCGCAGGCTCCATTGGCCCCGCACGTGGGGCTGTGGACCCGCCTCGACCGCTACTCGCCCTCAGCACTCGACGATCTCTACGACGCACGCCGCGTCGTGCGCTCGAATCTGATGCGCTCCACCGTCCATCTCGTCACCACCGCCGACGCCCTCGGCTGGCAGGCCCTCGTCGGACCGGTCAGCGCGCGGACGGTGCAGTCCGCGTTCGGGAAGCGGCTGGTCGGGATCGATCTGGCGGCGCTGACCTCGACAGCCCTCGAACTGCTCAGCACATCGGAACTCAGCACGGCCGAGCTCGGGCAGCAGCTCACACCGCATTTCCCGGGTTACGACGCCGACGCGCTGGCGTACGGCGCGCGCGGCCGGCTCGCGCTGATCCACGTGCCGCCGCGCGGGAAATGGGACGCCAGCGCGCCGACTCGGCAGACGACCTTCGCCGCGTACCTCGGCCGTGAACCGGAAGCAGACGTGACGCCCGACGGAATGTTCTTGCGGTACCTCGCGGCGTTCGGGCCCGCGAGCATCCAGGACGCGCAGGCGTGGTCGGGGTTGACGCGGCTGTCGGAGGTCGCGGACCGGCTCGCCTCGAAGCTGGCCACATTCCGTGATCCGGACGGCCGGCTGCTCTACGACCTGCGCGACGCGCCGCGACCGTCCGAGTTCGTACACGCTCCGGTTCGTTTTCTGCCTGAGTACGACAACATGTTCTTCGGCTATGCGGATCGCACGCGCTTCGTCCCGGACCTGCGCAAGCCGCCGATCCCGCCGGGCAACGGCGCGCGCACGGGGACGCTGTTCGTGGACGGCGAGTGGGACGGGATGTGGAAGATCACGTTGCCGCGCAAGGCGAAATCCGGCGAGGAGCAGGAGCGCGCCGTGCTGGCGGTCTCGCTCTTTCAGAAGGTCTCGTCGGCCGAGCATGAGGCGATCGAGCGTGAGGGCACCGACCTGGCACGCTTCATCGCGGGCCCGGGCACGGAGGTGTCGGTCGAGGTCAGCCGGTAGCACCGTGCACGCGGCGGCCGTCCTGCCACACCTCGCGCACGAGCTTCGGCAGGTCGGCCAGCTGACCGAGCGGATCTCCGTCCACGACGACGAGGTCCGCCCGGAATCCCGGCGCGAGCCTGCCGAGCGTGTCGCCGTATCCGAGCAGGTCGGCGGCCGACGACGTGGTCGCCGCGAGGACCTGCGCCGGAGTCATGCCGGCGGCCTGCATCAGTGGCAGTTCCCCGAGGTTCGTGCCGTGCGCGCCGACGCCCGAGTCGGTGCCCATCGCGATGCGCACGCCCGCGTCCACGGCTCGGCGCACGGACTCCGTGTGCACGGCGGCGACCTCGTTGACCTTGCGCACCACGAACTCCGGCATGTCGGTACCGGCCTCGATCTCGCGCAGCACGGCGATCGGTGCGATGAGCGTCGGCACCAGCCACGCATCGTTCGCCAGCATGAGTTCAATCGCTTCGTCGTCGAGGTAGATGCCGTGCTCGATCGAACGGACCCCGGCACGTAGCGCGTTCTTGATTCCCGCACTGCCCTGAGCGTGGGCCATGACGTAGCGGCCCTGCATCTCCGCCTCGGTGACGATGACCCGCAGCTCCTCCTCGGTGAACTGGCTGTGCCGCGGGTCGTCGGCCGGGGACAGCACGCCGCCGGTCGCGCAGACCTTCAGCACCTCGGCGCCCGCGCGCAGCAGTTGCCGGGAGACCTTGCGCACCTCGTCCTCGCCGTCCGCGATGGTCGCCGGGCGGCCCGGGTGCTCGACGAACAGCGGCAGGCAGTGGCTCGACGGCATCCATCCGTCGCCGTGCCCGCCGGTCTGCGACATCGCCGCGACCGAGATCTGCAGGCGGGGCCCGGCGATCAGCCCGTCCTGCACGGCGCGCTTGATCCCGGCGTCGGCGCCGCCCGCGTCCCGCGCCGTGGTGATGCCGAGTTCGATGGTGCGCTGCAGGTTCTGCGCGGCCTCGTAGAACTGATACGAGAACGGCTTCTGCACGCGGTCGGTGATGCTGCCGACGGGGCCGGAGAACGCGACGTGCACGTGGCAGTCGAATAGCCCGGGCAGCAGCGTGGTCCCGGTGCAGTCGACCGATTCGTCGCCGTCGAGGCCGATGCCGACGTCGAGGATCCGGTCCCCCTCGACGAGTACGTCGGCCCGCGCGGGCACGGCGCCGGTCCCGTCGAAGACCGTTCCTCCGGCGAACACTGTGCGGGTCACGCGGTCACCACCTCGTACCAGTCGCCTGTGCCCGGAGCCGGGTTCATGTCGTACCGTACGCCACCGGATCCCAGCGCGACCAGGGACACGGACGAGGTGATCCACACTCCGGCGCCCTCGCCCCAGTCGTGCCGTCCGATCAGGGCCCGCACGTCGTCGGTGTCCAGGTCGTCGCCGTCCGCGAGCCGCATCCACGCGCCCCAGGCCTGCCGCGTGGAGAGCTCGTCGCCGGGCGCGGGTTCGGGGCGCGGCGTGGACTGAAGCAGAGGCCTGAAATGCTTGATCCGCGCCTCGATCAGGGTGACGGCGCGCTCCGGGGCGGTCGGCAGCTGGTCGTCCTCGACCTCGAGGCCGCGGTTCGAGACGAGGTGCGTGCCGGGCGCGAGCTTGCGGTCCGTCAGGGTACTGCCGTCCCAGGTCAGCATGCTGACGCCGGTCGGGTCGCCGACGAGCAGGTGGAACGGGTCGTACCGGGTCAGGTCCAGGTCGCTGATGAAGCCGCCGGACGCCGCGATCAAGGCGAGCCTGCCACGCGTGCGCCGCCGGGCCACGTCCGCGAACGTGCCGAAGCCGTTGAGCAGGCACGCGACCCGAGGCGCCGCGCCACCGCCCTCAGCTCCCGGATCGACGGCGAGCCACGTGCCGCCCTCGCGCTCGTCCTGGCCTCCGACCAGCCGCGGATGCTCCGGCCAGAACCGCCCGGGCAGCTTCCAGGAGCGGTCGATGAACTCGTCGCGGGCGAAGAGCAGCAGCAGCGGGACGCGGCTGTTCGGATCAACGCTGATCAGTGCGGTGCACACGTGCGCGCCTCGCTCTCGTTCGGTCTGCTAAGCCCTACCTTATGCCCATGCCCATTACGAAGGACGCGATCCGGATCATGACCGGGGCGGCGACGCTGCGCCACTTCATGTCCGACGCAGTAGTCGAATACCGCTTCCGCAATCCGCGCGTCCACATGGAGTTCCTCACCGCGTCGTCGAGCGGCGAATGCCTCGATGCGCTCCGGAAGGGCGACGCGGATCTGGCGTGGATCACGGTCTCGGGCGCGGCGGACGACGTCGAGCAGCGGCCGGTCGTCGAACTCCCGTGGATGCTCGCGATGCGCTCCGGCGACTACTACGCGGACCGCGCGTGGGTCGAGGTGCCGGAACTCTCGGGCCTGCGCGTGATCCGGCCGCCCGAGAACTCGACCTCAGGCCGCGTGCTCACCGCCGCGCTCACGGACGTCACCCTCGGCGACGCGGCGGGCGCCACCGACTGGGACACCGCACTGCTGCTCGCGGGGCTCGGCGTCGGCCACGCGATCGTGCCCCGATTCCCCGATCAGCAGTACCTCGCGGACGGCGCCGTCCACCTGGTACCGCTGCGCGGCCTGCCTCCCCTCCCGGTCGGCTGGGCCGCGCGCTCGTGGGACGCGCTCTCCCCGGCGGCACGTTCGTTCGCCGAGGTCGCGACCCGCAGCCTGCGTTACCAGTGCGACTTGAATCCGCCGTAGAACAGTCCGATTCCCGTCATCAGACACAGGCCCGAGATGATCCAGAAGCGGATCGTGATGTTCACCTCGGGCCAGTCCATCAGCTCGAAGTGGTGGTGGATCGGCGCCATCTTGAACACGCGCTTGCCGCCCCGCGTCTTGAACGAGCCGACCTGGATCATCACGGAGAACAGCTCCATCAGGAACAGGCCGCCGATGACCGCGCCGAGGATCTCGGTCCGGGTGCAGATGGTCAGGCCCGCGAACGCGCCGCCGAGGCCGAGGGAGCCGGTGTCGCCCATGAAGATCTTCGCGGGGGCGGCGTTCCACCAGAGGAATCCGAAGCAGGCGCCCATCACGGCCGCCGCGACGATCGCGAGGTCGAGCGGGTCACGCACCTGGTAGCAGCCCGCGTTGGCCGCCGTCCCGCAACTCTGGCCGTACTGCCACACGCCGATCACGACGTACGCCGCGAACGCCATCGCCGAGGCCCCTGCAAGTTGGCCGTCGAGACCGTCGGTGAGGTTGAAGGCGTTGGACCAGCCCGCGCACAGCAGGTAGCTCCAGAGGATGAACACGATCGAGCCGATGCCGAGCCAGCTGATGTCGTGCAGGAACGAGATGTGGGAGCTCGCCGGAGTCAGGCCCAGCGCGTCCCGGAAGTTCAGCGCCAGCACGGCGAACACGATCGTGACGATCCACTGGCCGATCAGCTTCGCTCTGGCGCGCAGCCCGAGCGAGCGCTTCTTGTAGATCTTGAGATAGTCGTCCACGAATCCGACCGCGCCGAAACCGACCATCAGGAACAGCACCAGCAGCGCGGACGGTGTCGGCGCCTTCCACGTGACCAGCTTGGCCACGAAGTAGGCGAGCACCGCCGAGATCACGATGACCGTGCCGCCCATCGTCGGCGTTCCGCGCTTGACCTTGTGGCTCTGCGGCCCGTCCTCGCGGATCTCCTGACCGTACCCGCGCCGGGTGAACACGCGGATCGCTATCGGCGTGCCGACCAGCGCACAGATCAGGGCAATGACTGCGGCGTACAGCACCGCTCGCATCATGGTGTGGGTCTCCCGCTCCAGCAGCTTGTCGAGTGAGCGTCATCGTACGGAATGGCCGCGGCACTGTGCCGGACGGCCCACCCTGGACAACTTGTACGGCCAAGTTGTAGCTTGTGCCTACAAGTGGCCGGGAAGGGTGCGACGAAGATGGCGCGGTACCAGGACGTGGCGCTGCGGCTGCGGCGGGCGATCAGCGACGGCACGTACCCGCCGGGCTCGCGGCTTCCGTCGGAGCACGAGCTCGCGCAGCAGTACGGCGTGTCGCGGCAGACGATCCGGCACGCGCTGGGCGTGCTCGGTGAGGACGGCGTCGTGGCTTCGCACCAGGGCGCGCGGCGCACGGTGCTGGCCCAGCCGCGCCTCCAGAACTTCGGCGAACTCCGGTCCTTCTCGCGCTGGGCCCGGTCGATCGGATCCGAGCCGGGCGGCCGGGTCGATCTCATGGAGCGTCGTGCGGCGACCGAGATCCAGGCCCGCGAACTGGGCCTGGCGCCGGGCGATCCGGTGGTGTACGTCGTGCGCGTGCGGCTGCTCGACGACACGCCGGTGATGATCGAGCGGACCGCGTACGTGGAGCGAGCCGGGATGCTGCTCTCGTTCGTCGACCTCGAACGCGAGTCCATCAGCGAGCGGCTCGAGGAACACGGCATCGTCTTCGCGCACGCCGAGCACACGATCGACGCCGTCAACGCCACCCCGGACGATGCACGCCTGCTGAACATCGCACCCGGCATCGCGCTGCTGCGTGAACGGCGCCGCGCCACGGACCCGCGCGGCCAGGCCCTGGAGTGGTCCGAAGACCGCTACGTAGGCGACGCCGTCGCGTTCACCATCCGCAATTCCATCGCCCTCTCGCCACTGGTGCGCGACCGGGCCGCGCCGATCACGACAGGGAGCTGAACGGGTGCTGGAAATATCGGACTATCCGGCCGTCTGGCTGCGCGACAACTGCCCCTGCCCCGAATGCGCGATCCCCGGCAGCGGCCAGAAACTGTTCGGCATCACGGACCTGCCGCCGATCCACGAGATCCAGATCAAGTCCCTCGAACAGACCAACGACAACATCGACATAGTCTTCGCACCCGACGGCCATAAGTCGCGCTTCGACGCCCACTGGCTCGCCAAGCACCGCCCCGGCCGCACACTCCCCCACGACGACCGCACCGAAGACGCCAAGATGCTCTGGCAAGCCGCCGACTTCGCCGAGACACCCCCACCCTCCGCCACATGGGATGCCTTCGCCCAAAACCTGGACGCACGAGCCGACTGCCTGGAATCGCTCCTCACCAAAGGCTTCTTCCTACTTCACGGCGTCCCCCTCCTCGATCGCGCAGTGCTCTCCGTTGCCGAGACCTTCGGTTTCGTACGCGAGACGAACTACGGCGACCTGTTCGAAGTGCGCGTCGAGGAGAACCCGGCGAACCTCGCGTTCAGCGCCCTGCCGATCACGCCGCACACGGACAATCCGTACCGCGACCCCGTGCCGACGATCCAGCTGCTGCACTGCCTCACGAACGCGGCCGAGGGCGGCGATTCAGGCCTCGTGGACGGCTTCCACGCGGCGGCCACACTGCGCCGCGAGAACCCCGAGGCCTTCGATCTCCTCACACGCACGCCGGTGACCTTCCGGTACCTCGACGCGGACGCCGAACTCGCCGCGACCAACCCCCTCATCGGCCTCGACGCCATGGGGCGCATCAAGCAGATCCGCTTCAACAACCGCTCAATGCGTCCCCTAGCCCTGCCGCCGAGCGAGATCGAGCCGTTCTACGCCGCGTACCGGGCATTCGCCGAACTCCTCTACCGCGACGAAGCGCGGCTCGACTTCCGCTTGGAACCGGGCGACTGCGTCGTCTTCGACAACACCCGCGCCCTGCACGCGCGCACCGGATTCACGGCTAGCGGGCATCGTCACCTGCAGGGCTGCTACGCCGACCTAGATTCCGCCGCGAGCACGCTCGCTGTACTCCGCAGGGGCTATTGATATGACGAGTGACACGACGCGTGATACGACCAGCCGAGAGATCGTCGACGTGCTCGCCAAGCTCTTCGCCGAGCAGGGCGGCAACGAATACCTCGGCGAGCCCGTGACACAGGCCGAGCACATGCTCCAGGCCGCCGCGTGCGCAGAAACCGCAGGCGCATCCGACGCACTGATCGCGGCCGCGCTGCTGCACGACGTCGGCCACTTCACCGGCGAGATCAGCGGCCAGGAACTCATGCAGGGCACCGACAACCGGCACAGCCACGCAGGCGCCGACTGGCTCGCGACCTGGTTCCCGGAGACAGTCACCGAACCGGTCCGCCTGCACGTAGCCGCCAAGCGCTACCTGTGCGCCGTCGAGCCCAGCTACTTCGACAAGCTCTCGGAGGCGTCCGTCTACACACTCAGCGTGCAGGGCGGCCCGATGAACCCCGCCGAGGTCGCCGAGTTCGAACGCGGCGGCTACGCGGACGACGCCGTGACGCTGCGGCGCTGGGACGAGGCAGCCAAGGACCCGGCAGCCGACGTGCCCGGATTCGAGCACTACCGCGCACTTCTGGAGGGACTCGCCGAGCCACGCGGATAATCGGTCCCGGTCGCGGCGGCGATCACACTAGCCTGACGGAATGTTCCCCGCAGACTTCCAGGGTCCCCGCCGCCCGACTCCCCGCATCCTCGCCGAACTGGCCGCCGGACGCGCGACGCAGCCCGTATGGTGCAACGAGATCGGCGGCGTGACGTACCAGATCGGCGCGGGCCCGACTCGCGAGTTCCTCAAGTGGACGCCCCACGACAACGGCGTCGACCTAACGCGAGAAATCGAGCGGCTCAAGTGGGCAGGGCAGTACATCACCGTGCCGCGCGTACTCAAGCAGGGATCCGACGACGAAGGCTCCTGGTTCCTCTCCGCCGGCCTGCCAGGCACCACAGCCGTGGACGAACGCTGGCGCCGACAGCCCGCAGTTGCCGTCCGAGCGATCGGAGCCGGACTCCGAGCAATGCACGACGCCCTGCCAGTCGCCGACTGCCCCTTCGAATGGTCAGCCGAAGACCGCGTCGCAAGAGCACACGCCTACGCGGCAACCGGCGCCATGGACCCGAACAAATGGCACAAGGCCCACCAGCACCTCACTATCGAACGCGGCCTCGAACTCCTCACCGACATCCCGCCCGTCGACAAACTCGTCGTCTGCCACGGCGACGCCTGCTCCCCCAACACGCTGCTCGACGAGAACGGCGACTGGTGCGCGCACGTAGACCTAGACACGCTCGGCGTCGCCGACCGCTGGGCAGACCTGGCCGTCGCCACGTGGGCCACGGAATGGAACTACGGCCCCGGCTGGACCGAGCCGCTCCTCGACGCATACGGCATCGAGCCTGACGCCCGCCGCATCGCGTACTACCGGCTGCTCTGGGACCTTTGCTACTAGTTGTAGGTCGGATAACCCCTGAGCAGCGCAACGAGTTCCGCGTTCGACGCAGGGTGGATGCTCAGCATGTACGCGCGCAGAAGTTGCGGACTCATCGTGGGCGGCGCCTGGAGGGTGAACTCGTCGCCAGCGTGCTCGTAGACGACGACCTGGAAGACGGTCGACGAGGACGGCAGCACGGCCCGCCACATGTCAGGCCCCAGACTGCCGCACGAATACCCCTGGCGTACCCACTGGCTGCAAAAGTCCTTGTAGCTGCTGTACATGCTGCTGGTCCCACCCGGCGCCGCCTCGAACATGATCGTCGCCGTCTCCCCCGGCGGACAGTTCGAGACGCACGTATAGGTGCCGACGAACGGAGTAGGTCCGTTCGTCTCCTCACTGACGGATCCCGCGACAGGCTGATACCCGGCCGGCGTGTCCCCGACAAGCAACAAGCTCGCCGGTATCGGCTGCGCCTGCTCAACCGCAGGCGTAGGCCGAGCCATGGCGCCAGTCGGCTGCGAATGCGCCGCGGACACCGCCGCAGGAATCAACGCCAGCGCCACGCCGACAGCAAGCACGCCGATCGCGCCGTTACGCAGCACACGTAAACGAGACAGGGACGCGGCGGCAAGCCCATAAGCCCCGCCAACCATCCACATCCGCGCCGCCGCGCTACCGAACGGCCCCGGATCGTGCCGCCAAGCGACCGCGCCGACCGCGACCAGCACCGTCCCCAGCACGGCCACCCCCGTGGCCCAGCGCAGCCGACTCGTCCACGTCTCCCCGCGGCTGACCAGCACCCGCCCCGGCCGCGCCGCCACCGCGATCACCAGCGTCAGCACCACGAAGGCGAGCAGCAACACCAGCAGCACCGCGCCGGCGTTGCGCGACCAGGCCGCGACCAGCAGCGCACCGCCGAGCCCCGGCACCGCGGCCGCCGTCAGCACACAGATCGGCCCCACCAGCAGCACGACGTCAAGCACCCGCCGAACCCCGGGAACCCGACTGTCATCCCCCGCCGAAGCCGCCTCCGCCCCAGCCCCAACTCCCCTATCCGCCGGGCGCGCATCCTCCGGCCCCGCGTCCCGCGCCGACACCCCGCCGTCCATCGAAACCCCCAACGTTCCGCAGAATCCCCTAGGAACGGCACCGTACCAGCGCCGCCCGCCCCGCGCCGCTCCGATTCGATCTCCGACCCCTGATTCCTTTGCCGAGCCTTAAGTCCCACTTATGATTAGGAAACCTTCCTTACGTGATAATCCCCGGCATGACCACCACACCACCCTCACCCCGCAAGCTCTACACCCGGCGGGCCGTCATCGGCACCGCCGCCGTGGCCGCCGTCGGCACACCCATCCTGCTCAGCCAGGCCGCCGAGGCCGCGCCGCCCGCCTCCCACTCCGCCACGAAGGCCGCCGCCACCCCCCTGTGGCACCCGGTTCCCGCGACCGACGGCACCAAGGCGTTCGAGGGCCTCGAATTCGACCGGGCGAACCTCTTCCCGAAGCGCCACTCCGACTACATCTTCGTCGAGGACGGCGACCACTACCGCTTCAACATCTGGCGCGCCGACCGGGACACCACCGGCGGCGGCGACCGCCAGCGCACCGAGGCCAAGGGCATGGTGCAGGGCGGCAAGGCGCTCAAGATGAACAACGGCCAGACCTGGAACATCTCCTATCAGATGTACATGCCGACGACCCTGCACGGCACCAGCCACTTCACCCACATCTTCCAGACCAAGATCCCGGCCACCGACGCGGGACCCTTCGTCACCCTCGACCTGACCCGGGAGAGCTCGACCTCGGAGACGCTGCGCGCCCGCGCGTACGCCAACCCGGGTTCGCCCACGATCGCCTCCACCCCCCTCGCCCCGCTGCGCGGCACCTGGGTCACCATCCGCTGGACCCTCACGATCGGCTCCTCCGGCTCGGCCCGCTTCGTGTGCGTGAACAGCGCGGGCAAGACCGTGGCCGACGGCACGATGCACGGCGTGAACATCCCCGACCAGGGCGACTACGTGCGTCCGAAGTGGGGGATCTACCGCTCCATCCAGAGCGCGTCCTCCGACATCGTCGACACGTACATCCTGTTCCGGGACTACCAGGCGACCCGAGCCTGACCCGCCACCCGCGTGTCGGGAACGGCGGCGGCGAGCACTAGGGTGGGGCGCGGCAATCCGGCAACCACCACTCGAGAGGCACCCCGTGAGCGAGCCCGCCGCCGCTGTCCCCACCACCGAAGACGACCACGTGCTCGCCGCCCGCCGCCTGCGCGACTTCAGCTTCGCGCAGGTGATCCTGCTCGTCCTGCAGACCGTGCTGGGCATGCGGGTGAACCTCTTCGTCCAGGTGCCCGCGGACGACCAGGGCAAGGGCCTGCTCTCCTCCTTCGGCGACGCCATGAGCAAGGGCCCCGCCGAAATCGCCGCCCACGCCGGCTTCGGCCTCCTGGTCTTCATCAACGCCTGCCTCCTCGTCGTCTTCGCCCTCCCCGTCCGCGGCCTAACCGTGAAGCTCACGTCCCTAGTCGGCTGGCTAGCCATCGCCGGCGCCGCAGTCGAAGGCGCCTCCTTCATCAACGCCACCCCCGACTCCAGCACCGCCAACGACGCCTCCTTCACCATGGCCGGCCTAACCATGCTCGCCATCGCCGCCTACGCCTGGACCCTCTTCGCCCTAGCCAAGCCCGCCGACCCCGAAGCGCCCAAGCCCGCAACCGAAGCCGAGGGCGAAACGGCAACCGAGGCAGCACCCGAAGCCGGGGAGACGGAAGCCGAAGCCACAACCGAGACCGACAACGAGACCGAAGCCGAAGCCACAGCCGCGACTGAAGTCGAAACCACCACCGACCCGGAGACCAAGCCCGAGTCTGAGCCCGAAGAGCCCTCGAAGTAGGGCAGTAGCGCTCGGCTTCAGATCTCCTAGATGCTGCGGTCGGGCGTCGCTTCGCTCCGCTCCCCGGTTTGCGCTTGCCCACCCTCCCACCCGTTGCGTTGCAGCGCCGCCTGCGGTTTCACCCGAAAGTCAACGGCGCCTCCGGCAGGCCCTCCCTCGGAGAGTGACGCGTGGCCGGGTCGGGATGTGTGGGTGGTGGGGTTGGGGGTGGGTCTCTCTCCTCGCCCGGGCACCGGAGGCGTATCAGGAACCTGGCGGGGCCGCAAACGGCGACGGCTCGGGTTGATGTAAATATCTGCTTCGCCGTGTGCAGCCCCACCAGAACCACTGATAAGGGCTGCGCCTGCCCGACCGAGGAGAGAGACCCACCCCCAGGCCGAACCCGTGCGAAGAAACCACGGCCCGGCCGCGCCCAATGCGAAAAACCACATCGCCACAACCAGCACACGACGTTAGAATCTCGCCTTCCGCCCACTACTTCAATTCTAGTCGGCACGTCTGATAAAAGACGTGCAGATTCGAGGGAACTCGGTGGGAGTGCTGCGCGTTGGAAAGAGCAGAAGTGCCCGCCCGGCCGGTGATACAGAATATTACATCTGGCAGATTGTTCGGCGAGACTGGATCTGTCGCCTACCGTTGGCATCAGTCGAGCGATGGCGATGTGAATTTTTGGCTCTTGTGTTGTTTCCGTGGGTTAGGTTCTGCCGGGGAGGGTGGGTCGGTATCCGCCGTGGTTGAGGAGGGCGAGGGTGATGAGGGCGTCGGGGTTGGCGAAGCCGTAGGCGATGCGTGTGATCAGGCGGATTTTGGTG
>DATJIF010000122.1:0-14053 GCA_035493475.1 Actinospica sp. | reverse complement strand
GAGACGTCCCGGTAGATCCAGGAGCCCGGCTCCACGTCGATGACCTCGCCGGGCTGCAGCACCACCTCGAAGGCGTTGCCGTGCGCGTGCAGCCAGAGCAGGCCGTCGCCCTGCGGCGCGTCGAAGCGGTCCTGCCAGAAGCCCTGGCCGCCGAAGAGCATGGACCCGATCCCCTTGATGCGCTCCGGCGCGAAGGTGAGGTTCATGGTGGCGGCGAGGAACTGGTGCTCGCGCACGTACAGCGACTGGCCGTGCGGGATGGTGAGCGGGAAGACCTGGCCGGAGCTGTCCCGGGACATGGCTATCTCGCCGTAGCCGACGGCCTGGGTCATCATGATCGGCATGCCGGCGATGACCCGCTTGAAGGCGCCTGGCATCCGCATCAGCTGGATGTCGATCTGCGGCTGCTTCCACAGCACCACGTGGTGCTCGAAGTACACCGGCATCTGCCCGTTGAGCGCGAGGTGCAGGACCGGGACGAGCTGTCCCTCGATCCGGTAGGCAAGCCCGGGGCCCTGGCCCTCGGTGACCTGCGACGGCAGCAGGCTGACTGAGGAAGTCATCCGGCCCCCCTTATTCTGTTCGCGAAGTTCGTTGTGTGAATGACGCTGACAGTGTTCCAGTCATTCGCCATAACGCAAAGGGCGGACAGAAGCAAGGGGGCCCGGGCTGACGGCGGCTCAGGCCTAGGCGAGGCCGAGGTCCTTGCGCAGCTTGGCCACGTGACCGGTCGCCTTCACGTTGTACTGCGCCAGCTCGATCTTCCCGGCCTCGTCGACCACGAAGGTGGAGCGGATCACGCCGACCACGGTCTTGCCGTACAGCTTCTTCTCGCCGAACGCGCCGTACGCGGTCAGCACGGCCTTGTCCGGGTCGGACAGCAGCGGGAAGTTCACCGAGTCGCGCTCGCGGAACTTGGCCAGCTTCTCCGGCTTGTCCGGCGACAGGCCGAGCACGGCGTACCCGGCGGCGGCGAGAGACTGCAGGCTGTCCCGGAAGTCGCAGGCCTGCTTGGTGCAGCCGGGGGTCATCGCGGCGGGGTAGACGTACACGATGACCTTCTGCCCGGCGTAGTCGGCCAGCGAGACCGGCTTGCCGTCGGCGTCCTGGAGGGTGAAGGCGGGGGCGGTCTCGCCGGGGGCGAGGCGGATGGCTTCGGTCATGGGGCCAATCTAGACGAGTCATTCCACGGCCGCGCCTCGCTCGACTGGCGCAACGAACGTTATGTTCTTCGTACGAGTGGGCACTCGGAGCGCATGAGCCGTAAGAAGCCGGAATGGACCGAGCCGGGGGCCGCCGTCGACCGGGTCGAGATCAACGACGCGCTGGAGGCCAGCAAGGGCACCGCGGCGGCGCATCCGGTGCTCTCGCTCGCGCCGGACCGCGCCCCGGCCGTCACCCGGACCGCGCCGCCGCGCACGGTGACCGAGGGCGAGGTCGTGGACCACCGCAGCCCGGCGCAGATCGAGGCGGACATCGCGGCGACCCGGGACCGGCTGGCGGGCACCCTGGACGAGCTCCAGGAGCGGCTGAGCCCGCGCGGGATGCTGCGGCAGGCCAACACCCGGGCGCGCAGCACGTTCGTGGCCGAGGACGGCGCGGTGCGCAAGGACCGGGCCGCGCTGGCGGTCGGCGCGGTGGCCGCCGTGCTCGGCGGTCTGGTCGCGGCGCGCAAGCTGCGCAGGTAATGCGCTACCGTCGAGTCCGTGAGTCGCCGTAATCCCTCGTCCGACGAGAAGCTGCCCATCAAGATGCTGCACGACCGGGTGCTCGTGCAGGCCGATGGTGCCGAGGGGGACCGCACGTCCACCGGAGGCATCCTCATCCCGGCCACCGCGCAGGTGGGCCGCCGGCTTGCCTGGGCCCGGGTGGTCGCGGTCGGGCAGAACGTGCGCACGGTGGAGATCGGCGACCGGGTGCTCTACGACCCCGAGGACCGCGCCGAGGTCGAGGTGCGCGCCACCGCCTACATCCTGCTGCGCGAACGCGACATCCACGCGGTCGCCGCCGAGCGCCTGGGCGACGTCGGCGGGGCCACCGGGCTGTACCTGTAGGCGTCGGGCGGCGACGACGTGAGCGAGCTTGCGAGCGAGCCATTCGGCACAGTGCGTGCGCGAACGCGCCTACCGAGCGCCAGCGAGGTGGTGGCGTGAGCGAGCAGGCCGGGGGCGGCGACGGCGGGCGGGTGGAGACCTCGTCCTACTTCACGTACGCGTTCGGCCTCGCCGCGGGTGCGCTGTCCGCCTTCGCGCTGGTGCGGCTCGCGGCGCACGCCAAGTCCGTGCTCGTACTCGTGGCGCTGGCCGCCTTCTTCGCGGTCTCGCTCAACCCGATCGTCACGGCCCTGACCCGGCAGCGGCGGGTCCCGATGAGGCGCTGGACGGCCGTGCTGGTGGTCGGGATCGGTGTCATGGCGCTGGTGGCCGGGTTCCTGGCGATCATCGTGCCGCCGGTGGACCGCGAGGTGACCGCGCTGGTGCATCAGGTCCCTCATCTGCTGAACGAGGCACAGGACCAGTCGACCTGGCTCGGCAGGATGGAGAAGAAGTACCACGTCTTCGCCAAGATCGAGTCGGCGGTCAGTTCCAAGAGCCTCGGCGCGAACGCGCTCACCGGCGTGGTCGGCGCGGGCAAGTACGTGCTCGACATGCTCACGTCCACGCTCGCCGTCGTCGCCCTCACGATCTACTTCCTGGCCGGGCTGCCCAACGTGGTCAACGCCGTCTTCCGCACGGTGCCGGCCTCGCGTCGGCTGCGCGCGCGGGTGATCGGCGACGAGATCCTCACGCAGGTCGGCCGGTACATGCTCGGCTCGGCGCTGAACGCGAGCATCGCGGGTCTCGCGACTTTCGTGTGGACGGCGATCCTCGGCATCCCGTACCCCGCCGCGCTCGGACTGATGGTCGCGCTGATGGACATGGTGCCGGTGATCGGATCCACCATCGGCGGCGCGATCGTCACCCTCGTCGCGCTCTCGGTCTCCGTGCCGGTGGCGGTTGCAACCCTCGCGTTCTATGTCGCGTTCCGGCTGACCGAGGACTACCTGCTGCTGCCCAAGGTGATGCGGCACGCGGTGAACGTTCCGCCGATCGTGACCGTGGTAGCAGTATTGATAGGCGGCGCGCTGATGGGGATCATCGGGGCGTTGCTGGCCATTCCGACCGCCGCCGCGCTCAAGCTGGTCGCGCAGGAGGCACTGCTGCCCCGGCTCGAGCGTCGCTGACTGCTTGTATCCCGTTCGAGACCTGCGAACCTGCGCACGAGCACCCCTTTGCACGACTAGAATCAAGCGGATACCGTGCCTTGGCAAACACAATGGGTGATGTTCTAAGTGGCTAACACTGACCTGGTCGTTCTCGGCGCCGGACCCGCCGGTCTGTCGGCCGCGTGGCGGGCCGCCCGTCGCGGGCTGTCCGTCGTCGTCCTCGATCGGGCCGAGGCGGTGGGGGGCATGGCCGCCTCCTTCGACATCGCCGGGGTCCGGGTGGACTACGGCAGCCACCGGCTCAATCCCGACATGCCGGGCTACGTCCTGGCGGACCTGCGCTTCCTGCTCGGCGCCGACCTGCAGACCCGGTACCGGGACGGGCGGCTGCTGCTCGGCGAGAAGTGGATCACCTACCCGTTCAAGCCGCGCGAGCTGGCCCGGGCGCTGCCCGCGATGCCGATGGCCCGGGCCGCCTTCGAGGCCATCTCGACCTCGTGGCGCAAGCCGAAGCCGGGCGAGTCGCCGGAGAGCTACGCGGAGCTGATGCGGCAGGGCTTCGGCCCCACCCTCTACGAGCAGGTGTACGCGCCGTACGCCCGGAAGCTGTGGGGCATCGACGGCGAGCAGATCGACTCGGAGCAGGCGCGGCGCAAGGCGGGCGCGCCCACCGCGTTCTCGGCGCTGGCCCGCGCGGTTCGCAATGTCCTGTCGAACGAGTCGCTGGCCTACCTCTACCCGCGGCGCGGCTTCGGCCAGCTGTGCGAGACGATGGCGGACGCGGCGGTCACTGCGGGCGCGCGGCTGCGGCTGGGCAGCGCGGCCGAGCGGATCGAGGTGAGCCACGGCGAGGTCTCCGTGCGGCTCGGCCGGTCCGAGTACCACTACGCCGCCGCCGAGCGCTCCGGCTGGAGCTCGGACTCCTTCCTGGACAGCGGCGGCTGGCTGCGCGCGAAGCACGTCTTCTCCACCCTGCCGCTGCCGCTGCTGGCCCGGATGACCACGCCGGGCGCGCCGTACGAGGCGGTGGAGGCGAGCGGTGACCTCAAGTTCCGCGCGATCGTGCTGGTCTACGTCGTGCACAAGGGCGGGCGCTGGACCCGGCACGACGTGCACTACATCCCGGGCGGGCGCACCCCGGTCAGCCGGATCTCCGAGCCGATGAACCACCGGATCAACCCGGAGGACCCGGAGGACCGCGACGTGATCTGCTTCGAAATGCCCTGCGACATAGGGGACGAGATCTGGAACGCCTCGGACGACGAGCTCGCCGAGGTGGTCCGGGACTGCGTGCGCGAGACCGGGCTGCCCGAGATCAACATGGACTGGGTCCAGGTCAAGCGGGTGCGCAACGTCTACCCGATCTACCACCGCGGCTACCGCGGCCAGCTCTCGGTGCTCGAGGACTGGGTGGAGAACCTGCCGCACGTCACCACCTTCGGCCGGCAGGGCCTGTTCACCCCGGACAACACGCACCACTCGATGGTGATGGGCTACGAGGCGGCGGACGCGCTCGGCTCCGGCGAGTTCGACCACGAACACTGGAAGCAGGCCAAGGAGCGCTTCGCGAACCACATCGTCGAAACCTGATTCGACAATATCAGAACATCCATCCGTCGAGATCGTACGGTGATGGCGCCGCCGCGTCCGGTACGCGCCCGTTCACCCCGGGGACATGCGTGATTCATCGGCCGTCCGCCGGAATCTGCGAATAATGTCCATCGTGACGAGGTGGACGGAATGACCCGGTTCTACCACCCGGACCGGATCGACTACGACATGGTGGTGTCGAGCGGTCACGACGGTCGTCGGCTGTGGAGCACGGCGGGGGTCGAGGTGGTCGACCCGTCGGCTCTGGTGACCGAGAGCGGCGGACCGATGGACGGCGACGCCTTCCGCCTGTACGCGGCGGCGGTGGCGCCCCGGCTGCGCGACTTCGCGGAGCGGCTGACCGGAGTGGAGTCCGACGCGGGCTCGACGGCCGGACGGTACGAGAGCTACCAACTGGTGCGCGGCATCATCCGGGACGCCGAGGGCATGATGCTCGCCGAGGTGCGCTGCGACGGCGGCGTCATGGTGCTCGGCGAGCTCGACCCGTCGCTGCGCCGGCAGTTCATCGGGATGATCAACGGCTGGCTGCCGATGACGATCCGCGAGGTGGACCGCTACTCCTACGAGAACGCGCTGGCCTCGCTGGTCAAGGCGCGCCGCGTGGTGGACTCGATGCTGCGCGAGGTCATCGGCATCGCGGCCGGCGGCCCGGATCCGCTGCCCTGGGACAAGGTGGCGGCGGCCGCGGGCACCACCCCGGCCGCGCTCACCTCGTGGTTCAGCGCCCCGGACGAGCTCATCAACTCCTGAGCCGGGCCGCGCCGGACGGCTACTCCTCGATGGCCCCGCCGACCTGCCGCAGGTGGGCCCGGAAGGTGTAGTCAGGGTTCTGACCGCGCCGGAACAGGTACTCGTCGAACCGGGTCTGCTGCCGCAGCGTCTCACCGCTGCGGATCCTCGCGGCCTGCGCGCGCTCGGTCTCGGCGATCCCGCGCGCGGTCCGCAGCACCTCGTCCACCCGGTCGAGGGCGACGAACAGCACCCCGTCCTCGTCCGCGAACACGGCCGAGGACGAGTCGACCAGCCGCGGCCCGACGTGCGCACTGGCCAGCGCCTCCGGCTCGCGCGGATCCACCCGCAGCGGCCCGAAGGGGAAGGCGCCGTAGCTGAACACCGGCACGCCGATCGCCTGCAGGTCGGCGGTGTCGCGGTGCAGCCCCCAGACCACGATCCCGGCCACGCCCGCGGACCGCGCCTCCAGCACCGCGAGATCCCCGATACAGGCCTCGTCGGCACGCCCGCCGTTGTCGATCACCAGCACGTCGCCCGGCTCGGCGGACGCGTAGGCCTCCAGGAAGACGTCCACGCTGCCGTAGTGACGCACCGGCAGAACCCGCCCCGCCACCCGGTTCGCGGGCGTCGCCGGCCGGATCCCGAGCGGCGCGACGTACGCGGGGACGCCGAGGCGGACGCAGGCGTCGGCGATGAGCGGCGTGGACAGCTCGGCGAAGTCGATCGTCATGCCGCGAGCGTAGTACGGCGCCGCGCGAGGCCGCGCGGCGCGAGCTGCTACACACTTGTAGCAGGAAGGACATCCGCAGGTCGGCCACGGAGGCTGGATGACTGGCTAAGCTACCGCCCATGTCCCTCTCAAACTCGCTGACCTCCGTCGAGCACTATGTCGAGGCGATCGCGCTCGGCCTGGTGCAGGGGGTCACGGAGCTGTTCCCGGTGTCCAGCCTCGGGCACGCGGTGCTGCTCCCGGCGTTCATCGGCGGCTCCTGGGCCTCCGACCTCAGCATGACCAACGCGAACTCGCCGTACCTGGCGCTGATCGTGGCCCTGCACGTGGCCACCGCGCTGGCCCTGCTGCTGTTCTTCCGGGACGACTGGGTGCGGGTGTTCCAGGGCCTGATCAGCTCGATCAAGCGCAAGCGGATCCGCACCCCGTACGAGAAGCTGGCCTGGCTGCTGATCTTCAGCACCATCCCGGTCGGGGTCGCGGGCGTGATCCTGGACAAGGTGCTGCGGACCACGCTCGGAAAGCCGGTGTACGCCGGACTGTTCCTGATGATCAACGGCCTGGTGCTCTACCTGGCCGAGCGCGGCCCCGGCAAGGCGCTGAACGCGAAGCAGGCCAAGGGCGGACGGCGCGGCCGCGGCGGCGCCTCCTCCGACACGTCCGTGCGCGAGCTGGACAAGCACGGCCGCGAACTGCCGCCGGACATCGCGAGCGACGTGCGGCTGGCCCGGCTGAGCGTGAAGACCGGCATGATGGTCGGCGCGGCCCAGATCGGCGGCCTGTTCCCGGGCCTGAGCCGCTCCGGATCCACGATCGTCGCGGGCCTGTTCAAGGGGATGAGCCGGGAGGACGCGGCGCGCTTCGCCTTCCTGCTGGCCACGCCGGTCATCCTGCTGGCGGGCCTCTACAAGCTGCCGACGCTGCTGAACTCGCAGTACGCCACGTGGCGCGGACCGGCCCTCGCGGGAGCCGTCGTCGCCTTCTTCGCCTCGTACCTCTCGGTGAAGTTCCTGGTGCGCTACTTCGAGAACAAGTCGCTGGTGCCGTTCGCGATCTACTGCGGCGTCGTCGGCCTGGTGTCAGTGGTCTACTTCGCCTGAGTAAGCTGCGGTCCGTGGACGTCGAATCCTTCTGGACCCTGATCGAGGACAGCCGCGCGCACGCCCCGGGACACGCGGCGCGCGGCACGTATCTCCGCGAACGGCTGATCGACCTGCCGCCCGCGGAGATCGTCGACTTCCAGGCGCTGGTCACGACCATGCTCGTGCGCGCAGACCGCTGGGACCTGTGGGCGTCCGCGGCGCGCATCCTCGGCGGCTTCTGCTCGGACGACGGCTTCGAGTACTTCCGCCTCTGGCTCATCGGCTGCGGCCGCACCGTGTACACCCAGGCCGTCGCGTGGCCCGACTCGCTCGCCGACGCACCCGAGGTCCGCTCCCTCGTCGGCCGCCCCAGCAGCGCGTGGGACGACGAGTACCCCAACTGGGAATCGCTCGCGTACATCGCGGAGGAGGCGTACGCGGAACTGTTCGGCGAGGACGCCGCCGACGACTTCGAGGACGCCGTGAACGGCGCCCTCCCACCCGAACCGATGCCCGACTACCTGGCAGAGAAGCAGTGGAGCGCCCGCGACGAGGAGGCGGCCACGGCCCGGATCCCCAAGCTCGCCAAGGCCTTCCCGCTCAGCTGAATATTCGGTCGACAGCCCCGCGGGTGGCCCGGGATAGTCGGCTCCCATGCGCCAAGACGAGAACGAAGTGTTCTGGGACGACGAGGCCGCCGCGAACTACGACACCCCCGAGAGCGGCATGTTCGCGCCCGAGGTGCTCGGCCCGGCCGTGGACCGGCTCGCCGAACTCGCCGGGGACGGCGCGGCACTGGAGTTCGCGATCGGCACCGGACGCGTCGGCATCCCGCTGCGCAGACGCGGCGTGCCCGTCGCCGGGATCGAACTGTCCCGACCGATGGTCAAGCAGCTGCGCACGAAGGCGGACGAGGCGGAGATCCCGGTCGTGGTCGGCGACATGATCACCGAGACCGCGCCGGGCGTCGGCACGTACCGGCTCGCCTACCTCGTCTTCAACACGATCTCCAACCTGCTCACCCAGGCCGAGCAGGTCGCCTGCTTCCGCAACGCCGCGCGGCACCTCGCCCCCGGCGGCCGCTTCGTCATCGAACTCTGGGTCCCCGAGCTGCGCAAACTCCCGCCCGGCGCGCCCGCCACCGTCTGGGGCGCCGAGCCCGGCTACGTCGGCATCGACACGTACGACGTGCTCAACCAGCACGTCGTCTCGCACCACTTCCACTTCCAGCCGGACGACGACGAGCACGAGGCCAAGCTGTTCCGCAGCCCGCACCGCTACATCTGGCCCGCCGAACTCGACCTGATGGCCCAACTAGCGGGCTTCGAGCTCGAATCCCGGCACGCCGACTGGCAGGGCGCCGAGTTCACCGCAGACTCCCGCTCCCACGTCTCCGTCTACCGCCTGCCCGCCGCGTAGCAACCGTGCCCACCGCGCGGCACGTCCCGAGATACATGCTGGTCTGGATCAACGGCCCCTTCGGCGGCGGCAAGACCGCGACCGCCTACGAACTCGAACGCCGGCTGCCCGGCAGCGTCGTCTGCGACCCCGAACACAGGCTTCGGCCTGCACAGAACCCTGCCACCCTCCCTCCGCGCCGACTTCCAGGACCTCCCCGCCTGGCGCAACGGCGTACACGAGGTCCTCTCCCTGGCGGCCCGGAACCACCCCGGCCCCATCCTCGTCCCCATGACCCTCACCAACCCCGACTACTTCGCCGAGACGGTGGGCAGACTCCGCGCCGACGGCCACGACGTGCGCCACTTCTGCCTGCTGGCCGAGCGCCCCACCGTCCTAGCCCGCCTCAAGCGCCGCGGCCTCGGCTTCGGCCTCAAGCACGAGCAGTGGGCCCTCGATCGCCTCGACGACTGCCTCACCAGCCTGCGCGCCGACGTCTTCGCCACCCACCTGCACACCGACGACCGCTCCGTGGCCCAGGTCGCCGACACCATCGCCGAGCACTGCGGCCTGCCCGACGTCATCCCCAACACCGACGGCCCCCTGCGCGCCCGCTGGCGGCTCTACCGCACCTCCGTCCGCCACCTGAGAGCGGACTGACCCCCGAGAAGGAACAGGACGGCCACCGCCATGGATCTGGATCTCGACGCCATCGACACCTTCCACACCGCCGCCGCGGGCCGCGGACTCTCCAGCCGCCTGCACGCAGAGGCGTTCGGCGAGGAATACCCGACCGAGGTGGACCCCTCCAGCAGTTGCACGTGGACGGTGCTAGGCGAGATGATCCGGCGCCTGAGGCTGCGGCCGAACGACCTGCTGGTCGACCTGGGCTGCGGACGCGGCGGAACAGGACTCTGGCTGGCCCGCGCCCTCTCCGCCCGCCTGGTAGGCGTCGACATCTCCCCCAAGGCAGTAGAGCTGGCGACCGCCCGCATCCCCGAATTCCTCCCAACCCACGCCGCCGCCACACCCGCCTCCGCCTCCGCACCCGCCCGCGCCCGCTTCCAGGTAGGCACCTTCGCCGACACCGGCCTACCCGACCACTGCGCCGACGGCGTAGTCGTCATGGACGCACTCTCCTTCGGCCCCGACCGCGACGCCTCCCTCCGCGAGATCCGCCGCATCCTCAAACCCGGCGCCCGCGCCGTCTTCACCGGCGGCCGCAACCTCCCCGGCCACCCCCGCTACACCCCCGACCGCCCCACCTGGGACGACCGCATCGCCACCGCCGGCCTGCACCTGGAGGCGAAAATCCCCCGCCCCGAAGAGCACGGCCTCTGGGACCGCCTCAACGACCTCTGGGAAGCCCACGAACCCGCCCTCCGCCAAGAAGACGGCGACGCCGCCACCGACGCCAAACTCACCGAAGCCCGCACCCACCGCCCCGCCCGCCCCCACCGCGAAACCTTCATCTTCACCGCCCGCGCCTGAGCCCTGAAGTCCGCCCCAGTCCGCTCCCGCAGCCCGCCGACACACGCCAACCCGAACGCAAGCCACGCGCCGATTCATCACCACAGTCCCGAAGCGGCGATATTCCGCGTCGCCGAAGCTGGCCCCGCAGGCCGCCGGCGCAAGCGAGCCCGAGCGCAAGCCACGCGCTGGTTTGTTGCCACCGTCGCGGAGCGGCGATTTTTGCTTCGCCAAGCCACAGCACGCCAGCGCACCCCAAACCCAACGCAAACCGGACGCCCGCTCTATCGCCGCCGTAGCTGAGCGGCGATTTTTTACATCACCAAACACCCCAAGCTGTTCCGCAGGCCGCCAGCGCACGCCGAACCGAGCGCGAGTCGGGCGCTGGTTTATCGCCACTGTCGCGGAGCGGCGATTTTTGCTTCGGCGAACTACGGGCCGCCAGCGTGGATCGGGGCTTCATCGTCGTGCCGTAGTCGGGAGTGCGCTACTCCCCTTCGGTGCGGCCCTTGCCTTCGGCGAGTCTGCGGATGGCGCCTAGGGGGATGTGCAGCCAGGTGGGGCGGTTGGCGGACTCGTAGACGGCTTCGTAGACGGCCTTGTCGATCTCGTAGCACTTGAGCAGGGTGTCCTGCTCGCGGGGGTCGTGGCCGTTGATGGCGGCGTAGCCCTTGCAGAAGGAGCTGAAGTTGCGGTCGGCCCAGGCTTGGGCGGCTTCGGGGTCGCCGCCTAGGTGATGGGCGGCGTAGTCGAAGGACCTGGCCATGCCTGCCACGTCCTTGACGGCGGGGTGCATGGCGCGGCGTTCTTCGAGGGAGCGGCTGGGCTCGCCCTCGAAGTCGAGCAGGACCCAGCCGTTGACGGTGCGCATGACCTGGCCCAGGTGGAAGTCGCCGTGCACGCGCTGGGTGGGGATGGGCGTGTCGATCCGGCCCATCTTCTCCAGTATCCGGCTCAGCGCGGGCACGTACGGCTCGAGTTCGCGCACGCGGCCCGCGGCGTGGTGCAGGTGGTCGATCATCCCCTGGGCCACGCGCTCGAGCTCCTCGGGCTCCATCCGGCCGGTGGGGAGCATCGTGGCCAGGTCGTGGTGCACCCGCGCGGTGGCCTTGCCGAGACGCCTGGCCTCGGGGCCGAAGTCGCCGCCGGCGGCCTTGGGGCTGGTGCCGGCGGGCTGCGCGTAGAGGTCGCGCACGCTGGTCTGGGCGAGCAGCCAGCCGTCGGTGGCGGTGGGCAGGAACTCGGCGACCATGGCCACGGTGATGGGCTCGGGGCCGCCGTAGTCGCCGTAGCGTGGGCGGCCGTTCTCGTCGTCGTCGGCGGCGTCGGCCTGGTCCGGGTCTGTGCGGCGGGGGGACGGGGCGGGGCGGGCGGCGGGCTGGAGGGCGTCGAGGTCTAGGGTCAGGTCGATCCAGCCGACGGGCTGCGGGATGTTGCGGCTGCCGGAGTCGGCCAGGGCCAGGGAGAGCTCCAGGTCCGGGTTCACGCCGGAGACGGCGCGGCGCAGGAACTTCGCGATCAGCTTGTCGCCGTAGACCACCGACGTGTTCGACTGCTCGCCGGTGAGCACCAGGGACCTGAGACTTTCGTCGATCCGGCGGCCGGGCAGCAGGTGGAAGCGCAGCGGGCCGATCGCCTCGCTCGCGGCCAGCCGCTCCAGCAGCCAGCCCGCGAGCTCCGGATCGTGCAACGCGTCGTAGCACCGCCAGTCGGCCCCGCGGTCGTCCGCCACGGAGCCGATCTCGACGTGCGCGAGCCGGTCCGGCAGCTCGCGCCGGGCGCCCAGGAAGAGCTGGTAGCGCTCCGGATCCCGGCCGTCGGGGCGCACCTCCACCACGATCATGGCGAGGCCGGGATCACGGTCGGGCAGCAGGTCCAGTCGCGCCAGCACCTTGACCCCGGTCTCGGTGTCGATGCGCGCGCCCTTGCCGCCGTACCAGCGTTGGCGGGGGAGCCAGTCGGCCAGCAGCCTGGCCAGCCTGGCGTCGAGCCCGCTCGCCGGCGCGAGGTGCACGTGGTCGACAATCGAGGTCATGGTCAGCGACTCCCTTTCTGCCCAAGGGGGCGCGTACGCCGGCGCCGCAGGAGCGGCGCCCGTTCAGCTTCCCTATTACCCGCTAGGGACGCTGCAACCTGAACCAGTAGAACCCGTAACCTCCGAGGGTCAAAAGATAAGGCAACTCACCGATCTTCGGGAACCGGACACCGCCGAGCAATTCGACCGGTTCGATGTTCTGGTATTCGCGCAGGTCGAGCTCGGTCGGCTGCGGGAAGCGGCTGAAGTTCATCACACAAAGCACCAGGTCGTCCTGCGAGGGATCGGTCCCGCGCAGCTCCCGCATGAAGGCGAAGACGGAGGGGTTGGTGGACCCCAGCTCGGTGTACGTGCCTAGCCCGAATGCCGGATTCTGCCTGCGGACCTCGATCATCCGCTTGGTCCAGTGCAGCAGCGAGGAGGAGTTCCTGGTCGCCGCCTCGACGTTGGTGGACTGGAAGCCGAAGACCGGGTCCATGATCGCGGGCAGGTAGAGCCGGCCGGGGTCGCACTGGCTGAATCCGGCGTTTCGGTCCGGGGTCCACTGCATCGGGGTGCGCACGCCGTCGCGGTCGCCGAGCCAGATGTTGTCGCCCATCCCGATCTCGTCGCCGTAGTACAGGACGGGGCTGCCGGGCAGGGACAGCAGCAGCGCGTTGAACAGCTCGATCTGGCGGCGGTCGTTGTCCAGCAGCGGGGCCAGCCGGCGCCGGATGCCGACGTTGGCCTTCATCCGCGGGTCCTTGGCGTACTCCGCGTACATGTAGTCGCGCTCTTCGTCCGTGACCATCTCGAGGGTGAGCTCGTCGTGGTTGCGCAGGAAGATGCCCCACTGGGCGTTGTCCGGGATCGCCGGGGTCTGCGCCAGGATCTCGGAGACCGGGTAGCGGGACTCGCGGCGCACGGCCATGAAGATGCGCGGCATGACCGGGAAGTGGAAGGCCATGTGGCACTCGTCGCCGCCCGCGGCCGGGTCGCCGAAGTAGTCGACCACGTCGCTGGGCCACTGGTTGGCCTCGGCCAGCAGCACCCGGTCCGGGTACTCGGAGTCGACCATCTTGCGCACCCGCTTGAGGAACGCGTGCGTCTCCGGCAGGTTCTCGCAGTTGGTGCCCTCGCGCTGGTAGAGGTACGGGACCGCGTCGAGCCGGAAGCCGTCGATGCCGAGGTCCAGCCAGAACCGCAGCGCGGCGAGGATCTCCTCCTGCACCCGCGGGTTCTCGTAGTTCAGGTCCGGCTGGTGCGAGAAGAACCGGTGCCAGAAGTACTGCTTGCGGACCGGGTCGAAGGTCCAGTTGGACGTCTCGGTGTCGACGAAGATGATCCGGGCGTCGCTGAACTGCTTGTCGTCGTCGGCCCACGTGTAGTAGTCCCCGTACGGCCCTTCCGGGTCGCTGCGCGAGGCCTGGAACCACGGATGCTGGTCGCTCGTGTGGTTCATCACGAAGTCGATGATCACCCGGATCCCGCGCAGGTGGGCCTGTTCGACGAACTCCACGAAGTCGCCCAGGTCGCCGAACTCGGGCAGCACGTCGGTGTAGTGGGCCACGTCGTAGCCGCCGTCGCGCAGCGGGGACTTGAAGAACGGGGGGAGCCAGATGCAGTCGATGCCCAACCACTGGAGGTAGTCGAGGCGCGAGGTCAGGCCCTTCAAATCGCCGATGCCGTCGCCGTTGGCGTCCTGGAAGGAGCGCACCAGTACTTCGTAGAAGACGGCGCGCTTGAACCAATCCGGGTCGCGCTCGCTCTTGGGCAGGTCGAGCGGGCTGTCGGAGACGGGCTCGTTGACG
>DATJIF010000121.1:0-17917 GCA_035493475.1 Actinospica sp. | reverse complement strand
GAACGTGATCCCGGTCTTACCAACCGCCTTCACCTTCGCCAACGCAGCCGTGAGCGTCGCCCAATTCGTGATCGTGGTCGGATCAACACCCGCGGCCTTCAGAATGCTCTTGTTGTAGTAGAGCGCCAGCGTGTTCGCACCAATCGGAACGCCGTAGGTCTTGCCCTGGAATTCGCCCGCGCCGAGCAGGTTCGACTCGACGGACGAGGTGTCGATGTGGTTCTGCGTCGTGTCGGTGAGGACTCCCGCGCTCGTGAGCGTGCTGACGACCGGGTTGTCCACGATCAGCACGTCCGGCGACACGCCCTGCTGCGCGGCGAGCAGTTCCTTGCTGGTCAGGTCGGTCGTGTCGTAGGCGGTGCGCTTGATCGTGACGCCCGCGGAGCTGCCGCAGGAGTTGAGCAGCGTGACCCAGGCGGAGTCGTTGGTGAACTGGGGGTACGGGTCCCAGATCGTGTACGTGCCGCCCGCGGCGGCCGAACCGCCACCGCCGCCGCTGGAGCCGCCGGAGGACGCGGTGCTGGTGGAGCACGCCGCGACACCGGTGGCCAGCAGGAGGGCGGAGACGGACATCGCCATGGCGCGGTGGCGGCGGCGGTATGTGCGGGGCCGAGCGGAAGACGTCGGCGTCGACGGGATTATCACGGCACATCCTCGAGTTCGTCGGTGAACCACTGAGCGCTGTCGAACCGATTCGGCGAATCGGTTCGACAGACAGTAAGCCCGCTCTCCCGGCACCGTCAATACCCCGTGTGAACAAGCGCGCACGAGCTTGCCGGAGACGTGCGAGCTGCCTAGACTGATTCGAATCGGTTCGCAGGCCTGTCGACGGAGTCGCATGAACATCGGGGAAATCGCCCGCCGCGCGGGGGTCTCGCGCAGCACGGTCTCGTACGCGCTGAGCGGCAAGCGGAACGTCTCCGAGGAGACCCGGCTGCGCATCCAGCAGGTCATCGACGAGTCCGACTACCGGCCGAACGCCGCCGCCCGGGCGCTGAAGGAGGGGCGCACCCGCACGATCGGGCTGGTGATCCCGCCGCCGGCCCGGCGCCTGACGTACATGCAGCTGGAGTTCGTCGCCAGCGTGCTGGAGGCGGCCGCGCAGAACGACCTCGACGTGCTGCTCTCCCCCTCCGGCGACAAGTACGAGCACGCGTTCAAGCGGCTGATCGACGGCCGCCGGGTGGACGGCGTGATCCTGATGGAGATCCGGCTGCAGGACCCGCGCGTCGAGCGGCTGGAGAAGGCCGGGATGCCGTTCGTGACCATCGGCCACACGGCGCGCTCCGACGGCAGCTGGTGGGTGGACGTGGACTACCAGGGCCTGGTCGGGCGCTGCGTGAACCACCTGGCCGATCTGGGGCACCGCAGCATCACCCTGATCAACCGGTCCGCGGATCTGCTGGCCAGCGGCTACGGGCCGGGCCTGCGGGCGCGCACGGGCTTCCAGGACGCGGTCGCCGAGCGCGGCCTGTCCGGCTTCGAGTATCCGTGCGGCGACGACGCCCCGGCCGGGGACGGCTGCATGGCGCGGATCCTGGAGCACCACCCCGAGGTGACCGCGGCGGTGACCGTGAACGAGGCGGCGCTGCCGGGCCTGCAACGCGCGCTGCACCGCGCGGGCCTCGACGTGCCGCGGGACTTCTCGCTGATCGGGGTGGCGGCGCAGCACTGGGCCGAGGAGTTCCACCCGCCGCTGACCTCCGCCGACGTGCCGGCGGGCGAGATGGGCGCGGCGGCGGTCCGGCTGCTGACCGAGCGCATCGCCGACCCCGCGGCCGTCCCCGAGCACCTGCTGCTGTCCCCGCCGATCTCGCTGCGGGACAGTGTCAGCCGCGCCCGCGCTCCCGAGCGCGGCTGACCCTGCCGTCAGGCGCGGCGACCCTCAACGCCGCGCCGGTCCGGGATCTCTAGGACACGAGCGCGTAGTCGAGCGCGACGATGTCGTTCGAGCTCGACGTGTTCTTCGTGCCGGTGACGGTGATCGTGATGGTGTGCGTGCCCTGCGACAGTCCGGAGACGGTGAACAGCCCCGCACCGGCCACGCGGGTCTTGGCGTAGTCGTCCACGGATCGCGCGGTGCCGCCGTCCACCGAGTACGTCGCGATGCCCTGGTCCACGTCCTTCACGCCGTAGATCGTGGCGCCGGTGCCGGTGAACGTGAAGGTGGCGGTCGACGCGGCGGTCGAGTTCCAGTGCGCCGTGCCGTCGTAGAGGTCGGATACGCCGGTCGCGGTGCCCCAGTTCGAGCCGTACGTGAAGTGGTCGGTGCCGCTGGTGGTCCCGTCGTCGATGGCGGTGGTGCCGACGGAGGTGCCGTTCACGACGGCGTCGTCGAGCGCGATGATGTCGTTCGAGCTGGACGAGTTCTTGGTGCCGGTCGGGGTGATCGTGACCGTGTGCGTTCCGGAGCTCAGGCCATAGCTGCTCCACAGGGTGGCCTGCGCCTGGCGGGAGGGGCTGTAGTCGTCCACGTACGTCACCGGGCCGCCGTCCACCGAGATCCCGGCGATGCCCTGGTCCACGTCCTTCACGCCGTGGATTGCGACCTGGCTGCCGGTGAAGGTGTACGTCGCGCTCGAACCGGTGGTCGTGCTCCAGTGCGCGGTGCCGCTGTAGAGGTCGGAGATGCCGGTGGCGGTGCCCCACGTGCCGGAGTAGGCGAAGTGGTCGGTGCCGGAGGTGGTCGCGTCGTCGGTCGTGGTGTCGGCGGTGACCGAACCGGGCGCGGTGACGTAGACGACGTACGCGTCATTGGCGCCCGCGCCCTCGAACGGCACCGTGATCTGCCCGTTCGAGACCGTCTCGTTGGCGCTGAAGACGGTCTGCGGCGAGGACCACTCCGACTGGTCGTGGATCCGATCCACCTCCACGTGCGTCACCCCGCCCGATGCCAGGTACGCGGCGGATCCGAAGCCTGATATCGCCAGCGAGATCGGGCCCTCGTAGCCGGAATCGTCAGCGATCAGCGCGACGGCCCGGGCCTTGCTGCTGTCCACGGACGCGGTCACGGCCGTGGTGCTGGTGCCGGTGGTCGAGACGAGCTGGCCGGTGAGGTCCGCGTACGCGCGGTAGGCCCACCACTGGCCGCTCGGGATCAGATCGCCGCCACTGCTGGTGAGGATCGTCCCCTCGTCGCCGGACGCGCAGCAGTTGTCCCACTCGCCGCGCGCGGCCGTGGCGAAGGTGGACTGGGCGAACCGGTCGAGATACCAGGCGTTCAGCGCGGCGTTCTCCTGGTTCTGCGGCAGGAATTCGTTCGCGGACAGGGTGACGCCGGTGATGCCGTCGGCGGTCATGTCGGCCTGCACCTCCTGGGCCGCCAGAACCGGGTCGTCCTGGCCGCCGCCCTCGAGGTGGAAGCTGAAGACGTTGGGGAGCGTGCCGTCCGCCTTCGCCGTCGTGAGCCAGCTGGCGTAGGCCGAGTTGGAGGCGCCCGCATAGGCCGGACCGTCGATCTTGGCGGACGAGTCGAGCGAGCGGATCTCCTTGACCGCGCTGTTCCACATCTCCCAGTACTGCGTGCCGATGCCCGGCGCGAAGAAGTTCGTGCCGTTCGGCTCGTTGTAAGGCTCGTAGGTGACCGTGACGCCGGCCGCCTTGACCGCCGCGACCACGTCCTGGATGAAGGTGATCCAGTTCGAGCAGTCGTTGTTGTTGCACGGGTAGAGCGCGCTCGAGGTCTGCGTCAGGTCGGCGCCCCACAGGTCGCTGAGCATCAGCACGTACTCGGCGTGGTACGGGGACTGCGTCATCCGCTTGGCCTGCGCGAGGGCGGAGTTGATGCGCGCCTGGAAGCCGGAGCCGTCGGTGTATCCGTCCCCGATCCAGCCGTCGCCCGCGATCCGCGCGCCGCCGCCGCGCATGAGCGTGGGGCCGAGCGGCTGGAGGTAGTTGTCGGCCGGTGACGAGCCGTCCTGGCTGAGGCCGTAGAGGAAGCCCTCGCCGACGCCCGTCGGGGCTCCGGTGGTGGAGGCGAGATTGACGCTGAGCGACTCGGCCGTGGTCGCCGCGTGCCCGGCGGTCGGGACGAGCGCGGTGACCGCGAGCGCCGCGGCGAGCGCGACGGCCGCGGCCGAGCGGCCGGTTCTGAATCTGGTCGGCAAGCTGATCGTTCCCTTCGTCACCCGCGCTTCCTTGCGCGGGCCGGATGTGTCGAACCGATTCGCCGAATCGGTTCGACGCGGATGCTATGGCGAACGACCGGAACCGTCAATGGTCCTGATCCAGGGGACTGAGCCACGAGACACGCCCCGCGAATCGATTCACCGAACGCTACGAAGACGAGTAACCGGACAGCGTCACCGGGATGCGCATCGAACCCCCGGCGCTTAGCCTGCGGACATGGGTAGCACCGAGGTGTTCGTCACGGTCGCGGGGCGTGAGGTGCGGATCTCGTCGCCGGAGAAGGTGATGTATCCGGCGGCGGGGGTCACGAAGCTGGAGCTGGCCGAGTACTACGTCGCCGTGTCCGAGGGGCTGCTGCGGGCGTTGGCGGGGCGGCCGATGGCGCTGAACCGCTTCCCGGGCGGGCTCGGCGGCAGCTCGTTCTACATGAAGCACGCGCCGAAGAGCCTGCCGGAGTGGCTGCAGACGGTGCAGGTGACGTTCCCGAGCGGGCGCACCGGCTACGAGGTGTGCGTGACGGAGCCGGCCACCGTGTTGTGGGCGGTGCAGATGAACACGCTGGAGCTGCACCCGTGGCCGGTGCGGCGGGAGGACACGGACCGGCCGGACGAGCTGCGGGTGGACCTCGATCCCCAGCCGGGCACGGACTTCGCCGAGGCGGTGCAGGCGGCGAACGAGGCGCGGGCGCTGTTCACCGAGCTCGGGATGGTGCCCTACGTGAAGACGTCCGGCGGGCGCGGGCTGCACCTGCTGGTGCGGATCGAGCCGCGCTGGTCGTTCATCGAGACGCGCCGCGCCGTGATCGCGTTCGCGCGGGAGTTGGAGCGGCGGCGGCCGGAGATGTTCACGACGTCCTGGTGGAAGGAGGAGCGCGGCGAGCGGATCTTCATCGACTTCAACCAGGCGGCCCGCGATCGCATGCTCGCGGCCGCCTACTCGACGCGCGCCGTTCCGGAGGCCAGGGTGTCGATGCCGGTGCGCTGGGAGGACTTGGCCGACGTCGCGCCGGAGGATTTCACGGTGCGCACGGTGCCGGGGCTGGTCGCCTCGCGCGGAGACGCGCATGAGGGCATCGACGACGCGGCGGCGACGTTGGACGCGCTGCTGGAGATGGCGGAGCGGGACGAACGTGACCGCGGGCTCGGGGACCTGCCGTATCCGCCGGAGTTTCCGAAGATGCCCGGGGAGCCGAAGCGCGTGCAGCCGTCCAAGGCGCGGCACGAGGACTAGTCGGCGGAGGCGCCCAGGACGTCGGCCAGATCGTAGGCGGCGGGGATGTCCAGCTGGTCGTAGCCGCAGGAGTCAGGCTGCCGATCGGGGCGCCAGCGCACGAATCTGGCGCTGTGCCGGAAGCGGTCCGCCTGCAGTTGGTCGTAGCGGACCTCGCACACGCGCTCGGGACGCAGCGGCACGAACGAGCGGTCCTTGCCCGCGTTCCAGCGGTTGAGGGTGCCGGGACGTCGGTGCGCGCCGTCGTCCTCGCCGAGCCAGGGATGGTCCTCGCCCTCTGCCACGACGAGCGGCGCGAGTTCCTCGACGAGAGCCGCGCGCCTGGCCATGGTGAACGCGCTCGCGCCGCCGACGTAGTTGAGCACGCCGTCGTCGAGATACAGGCCGAGCATCAGCGATCCGACGATGGGGCCGCTCTTGTGCAGCCGGTATCCCGCGACCACGACGTCGGCCGTGCGCTCGTGCTTGACCTTCACCATCGAGCGCACGCCGGGCCGGTACGCGTCGTCCAGCGGCTTGGCCACGACGCCGTCGAGTCCGGCGCCCTCGAAGGTATCGAACCAGGTGTTGGCCAGGTCCACGTCCTCGGTGGCCCCGGACACGCGCACGTGCGGATGCGGTGCGAACAGCTCCGTCAGCAGCGCGCGGCGCTCGGTCAGGGGCCGGCCGGTCAGGTCCTCGTCGCCGGACGCGAGCAGGTCGAAGGCCACGAACGTCGCGGGCGTCTGCTCGGACAGCAGCTTCACCCGGGACTCGGCCGGATGGATGCGGTCGGTGAGCCGGTCGAAGTCGAGGCGGCTGCCGTGCACGACGACGATCTCGCCGTCCAGCACGCAGCGCTCCGGCAGCGCCTCAGCCAGCGAGACGAGCAGTTCGGGGAAGTAGCGGGTGAGCGGATTGCCGCCGCGGCTGCCGAGTTCGATGTCGTCGCCGTCCCGGAACACCAGGCAGCGGAAACCGTCCCACTTGGGCTCGTACAGGTACCGGCCCGTCGGCACGGTCGCGGCGGACTTGGCGAGCATCGGCTCGATCGGCGGCTTGACCGGCAATGCCATGGTTCCAGCGCACCACGTCCGGCCGCCTTCCGCAATCGGTCGGCGGCCGGACCGGTGAACGGGCCCGGGTCAGGCGGCGGCCGGGACCGCCGCGTACTGGGCGGGCAGCCGCGGCACGTAGCCGCCCGCGGTCTCCTCGTACAGCCGCGCGAGCTTGGCCGCCTGGATGCGCGCGGTCAGCTTCGCGGCGCGCTCCCGGCCCGCCCGGCCCATCGCGGCTGCGCGGTCCGGATCGCCCAGCAGGGCACTGATCCGCTCGGCGAAGCCCTCGGGGGTCGCCGCCGCGAACAGGCCGCTGACCCCGTCCTCGACGATCTGGCTGATGTTCCGGTCCACCATGACCACGGGCGTCCCGGCCCACGCCGCCTCGTTGACGACCAGCGCCTGCGTGTCGGCGGTCGAGGGGAAGGCGAAGACGTCGGCGAGCTCGTAGTACGCGCCGAGGTCCGCGCGGTTCATCCGGCCGGTGAAGGTGATCCGGTCGGCGCACGCGGTGGCCGCGGCCCGCTCCCGGAACCCGCCGTCCTCGTCGCCGGGGCCGATCAGCAGCAGCCGGGCCCGCTCGCGCCGCGCGGCCACGTGCTCGAACGCGTCGATCAGCAGGCTGAGGTTCTTCTCGCTGCCGATCCGCCCGACGAAGAGCACGACCTCGTCGTCCTCGGCGATCCCGTGCGCGCGCCGGGCCGCCGCGACCGCCGCCGGGGTGGACGGGATCTCGTCGACGCCGCTGGGCAGCGTGGCGATCCGGCTGGTGGTGTTCCAGCCGCCGAGCTGCGCCGTCATCTTCGCGGACGGCGTGATGACCAGGTCGCAGCTGTTGTGGATCAGGGTCATGCCGCGCTCGACGACCTTCTGGTTCCACCGGTCGATGCTGCGCTCCGGCCGGACGCAGGACCGTGATATGCGCCGCTCCCCCGCGCCGCCGCCGGTGACGTACGGCGCCAGGATCGAGAGCGCCACCACGCCGGGCAGCACACCCGGATAGTGCGTGACGTACTCGTAGAGATCGGTGTGGTACGTCGTGACCAGCGGCAGGTCGTGACGGTGGGCGTAGTAGGCCCCGAACACGCCGATCTGGCCGGGGGTGTGGAAGTGCACGAGATCGAGCTCCAGCCGGTCGATCTGCCGGCGGGCGCGCGGCGGATAGAAGACGCTGAAGCGGTAGTCGTCGAAGCAGATGCCCTTCACGGCCGGGAAGCGGGTGACGCGCGGCGCCTGCTCGCAGTACCGCCGATCCGGCTTGGGCGCGAAGATGTACACCTCGTGGCCGAGGTCCTCGAGTTCGCGACGCGCGTCCTCCATGGAGCACGCGATTCCATCCGTGAATGGTAAGTAGCGGTCGCTGAAGAAACCGATGCGCACCCGGGGATCCTTTTTTGCGGAGAGAAGTTTGCAGAGGGACTTCGTGGCCCCGCACCCTACTTCAACGGAATGAAGATCACTACATAGCACCGGCCCGGGCGTGTCGCGGTAATCCCCCCGGCGCCGATTCACTGGCAGACTCCCGGACATGAGCGATGACGAAGCCGCGGCGAACGCCGCCAAGGAGACCCTGAAGCGCTACCTCGTCAGTGCACGGGAGGCGCTGGCGTGGAAGCTGGACGGCCTGTCCGCGTACGACCGGCGGCGGCCGCTGACGCCGACCGGCACGAACCTGCTCGGCCTGGTCAAGCACGTGGCCTATGTGAGCGCCGGGTACCTCGGGGACATCTTCGACCGGCCGTTCGGCGAGCCGTACCCGTGGGACGACGGGGACGAGGCGGACAACCTCGACATGTGGGTGCCCGCCGAGGAGCCCACCGAGCAGATCCTCGCCCTCTACCGGCGCGTCTGGGAGCACGCGGACGCCACCATCGAGGCGCTGGACCTCGACGCGCCCGGCGTGGTCCCGTGGTGGCCCGAGGAGCGCAGGAACGTGACCCTGCACCAGATCTTGGTGCACCTGATCGCCGAGATCAACCGGCACACCGGGCACGCCGACATCCTGCGCGAGCAGCTCGACGCCTCCACCGGGATGAACGCGCGCAACTCCAACGTCCCCGAGCACGACGCCGACTGGTGGAAGCGGTACAACGCGCGCATCGAGGAGGCGGCGAAGGCTATTCAGACTCGGGAATGACCGGCAGGCCGCGCTCGTCGAGCGGCCAGAAGGGATTGTGGGCGACCTCCCAGAGGTTGCCCTCGGGATCGGCGAAGTAGCCGGAATACCCGCCCCAGGAGGCCTTCTGCGCGGGCTTGACGACGCGGCCGCCCACCTCCGCGACCTTCGCCAGCGCGGCGTCCACCTCCGGCGGGGAGGCGACGTTGACGGCGAGGGTCGTGTGGGTGCGGAACTCGGCGACGGAGCGGTCCAGCGCGATCATCGCGTCGGCGGCGAGGTCGGCCTCCGGATAGAGCGAGAGGATCGACCCGGCCAGCCGGAAGAAGCTCACGCCCTCGTCCGCCGGGAGCACCTGCGGCCAGCCGAGGCTCGCGTAGAACGCGGTGAGGGTCTCCAGATTCGCGCAGCCGAGGGTGACGAGGCTGATGCGCGCGGGGATGAAGGGCTGCGATGCGTGGCGGTCTGACATGCCCTCAGACTAGGTCAGCGGGCCGACAGAATCCGGGGACGCGAACGAGAGGAATTCCGGCGCCACGTGCTCGGTGAGCCAGACTCCGTTGGTGCTGCGGAAGAACGCGTGCCCGGCGGCGTGCATCCGGGCCGCCGCGACGACGAGCACCGCGGGCTTGCCGTGCCGGGAACCGACCTTCGTCGCGGTCTCGGCGTCGACCGACAGGTGCACGTGGTGCCGACCGCCCGGGACCAGGCCCTCGGCGAAGATCGAGTCCAGCGCGCGGGTCGCCGTGCCGTGGAACAGCGTCTCCGGCGGCACCATCGGCTCGTAACCGAGATCCACCGGCACGCTGTGGCCCTGGCTCGCGCGGATCCGGGTGCCGGTCTCGTCGTACTCGAACCGCTTCTTGTTGTTGTGTTCGACCACGAAGTCGAGCCGGGCACGATTGACCCGGCGGCCGCGCTTCTTGAGCGCGGCGAGCAGCACCTCGACCTCGACCCACCCCGCGGCGTCGAGCGTGATGCCGATCTTCCCCGGGTTGTGCCGCAGCACTCCGGAGAGGAACTTCGAATCCCTGACGACGTCCGCTTCGGCGTCGACTGCTTCCGTCACTGTTGCTTTCCACCCCAGTTTCCATAATGTACGAGTTCTTCGATCGGGCGACGGCGCGCCTTGAGGTTGCGCTTCTCCGGCTCCGCGTCGTAGCCGATCGCGATGCCGCCGATGGGCTCGTACTCGGCCGGCACGCCGTACGCGTCGCGGAACGGCTGCACCTGCTCGGGCACGATCCCGAAGTAGAAGCCGCCGAGCCCCTCGTCCACGGCCGTCAGCAGCTGCAGCATCGCGGCCATCCCGGTGTCGATGTGCCAGAACGGCACCGGCCACCGGGCCTCGTCGCGGTCCGTCCAGCCCTTGTCCGGGCGGGCGTAGCGGTCCAGGTACACGTCCTTGCAGGAGAACGGCACGAGCACCAGCGGGGCCGTCTCCGCGGTCGACTCGCCCGCGCCCACGATGCCGAACTCCCAGAAGCGCGCGAGGTCCTCGCCCTCGAGCACCAGCCACGCCTGGCCCTGCGAGAAGCCCGCGGAGGGCGCCCGGGTGCCCGCGTGCAGGATCCGCTCGAGCGCCTCGCGAGGCACCGGCCGCGCGGGATCGAACGTGCGGACCATCCGCCGGTGCCTGATCGTGTCGCGCAACTCCATCAGGACCCGAGCTCCTTCTTCTTCCGTTCCACGTGCTTGACGTGCACCCCGCCCCAGAACGCGAGACCGCGCACCTCGACCACCGGCGCGTTGTCCGGGCCGACCGCGTTCGACCGGCTCTCCGCGAAACCGCCCATGACGCCCACGCCGGTCACCCGCACGTGCACGTCCTCGGGCGCGAGAATCTGCACGCCGCCCATAATCGCGGTCGCGGTGATGATTGTCGTCCCGTTTTCGAAGCGCGCGTCCCGCAGGTCGATCACGGACCCGCCCCAGAACGCGAACACCCGCACCCGCTTCGGCACGATCCACCGGCCGCCGCGGTTGGCACCCGACATGATCGCGATCGCCGTGCTGCGCTGGTGCCGCTGCTGCTCGCCCACGACCAACGCGCTCGACCGCACCGGCGGCGCGATCGGGTCGAGGCCCGCGCGCGCGTCCTCCACCGGCAGGTCGGCGGTCAGCGGCACGAGCTCGCCGTACGTCTTCGCCGCGTACGCCGCGTCGAGCCGCTCCTCGAGCTCGTCCATCGTGATCCGCCCGTGTCCGGCCGCCGTGCGCAGCCGGTCGGCCACCCGCTCGCGGTCCGTGTCGGAGGCGCGCATCTCGAGTTCGGCGCGCCGTTCTTCCTCAGCCATGCGAGGAATCCTAGTCAGACGATGTGCCAGGCGACGAGGTAGGAGTGGATGGCGTCCGCGACCATCTGCACCGCGATCGCGGCGAGCAGCAGACCGGCGATCCGGGTCACCAGCGTGACGCCGGAGTCCTTGATCACCCGGATCACGTAGACCGAGTACCGCATCGTCAGCCAGATCACGATGTGCGTGGCCACGATCGCGGCGGCCACCGCGAGCAGGTCTCCGGCGCGGTGGATCTGCTGCACGAACACGATGACGGCGACGATCGCGCCGGGACCGGCCAGCAGCGGCGTGCCGAGCGGGACCAGCGCGACGTTCACGTCGGTGGTCTCCGAGGGCTCGTCCGCGTTGCCGGTCAGCAGCTGCAGCGCCACCAGCAGGAGCAGCAGCCCGCCGGAGGCCTCCAGCGCCTCGACGTTGATGCCGAGGTACTTCAGGATCTGCTGGCCGAACGCGGCGAAGCAGGAGATCACGCCGAGCGAGACGGCCGCGGCCTGCAGCGCCAGCGAGCGGCGGTCCCGCTTCGACCGGCCCGAGGTCAGCGCCAGGAAGATCGGCACGGTCCCGGGCGGGTCCATGATGACCAGCAGCGTGATGAAGCTGGTGCCGAACAGGGTCGCGTTGAACATGAGGGCCTTTACTCGAATGGTCCGGTGACCGGCCCAGTGTACGAGCGCTCAGGCGTAGTCGGGCAACAGCGCGGCGAACGCTTCCGGATCGGTGGTGCACTGTCCGAGGACGACGGTCTTGCGGGTGCCGTGGTAGTCGCTGGATCCGGTGGCCACCAGGTTCAGGTCGCGCGCCAGGGCCCGCATCCGCTCCCGGGTCGGCTCGTCGTGGTCCGGATGGTCCGCCTCCAGGCCGTGCAGCCCGGCGTCGGCGAGCATCGCGATCTGCGGTTCGGTGACGATCCGGCCGCGCTTGGCCGCCGCCGGGTGCGCGAAGACGGTCTTGCCGCCCGCGTCGCGCACCAGCCGGATCGCGTGCACCGGGTCGAGCGCGTACTTCTCCACGTAGGCGCGGCCGCCGTCGGCGAGCCAGAGGCTGGAGAACGCGGCGTCCACGCTCGGCACCACGCCCGCCTCGACCAGCGCGCTGGCCACGTGCGGCCGCCCGATCGCGGCGCCGCGCGCGATCCGCTGCACCTGCTCCCAGGTGATCGGCGCGCCGAGCTCCCGGCAGCGCTCGGTGATCAGCTCGGCCCGGTGCTCCCGGTCGTCGCGCAGCATCGCGCGCTCGGCGGCGAACTCGGGCGCACCGCGGTCGAAGCCGTAGGCCAGCAGGTGCACCTGGATCCCGCCCTGCCCGCCGAAGCGGCAGGAGATCTCGGCGCCGGGCACCACGCGCACGCCGTGCCGCTCCCCCGCCGAGGCCGCCGCATCCCAGCCGGCCGTCGTGTCGTGGTCGGTCAGCGCGATCACGTCGAGTTCGGCCGCGGCGGCGTTGGCGATCAGTTCGGACGGCGTGTCGGTGCCGTCCGAGCAACTGCTGTGCGTGTGCAGGTCGATCCGCATTCGCCCAGGCTACCGGGTGTCCGACGGCGTCTCACTTCGGGCCGTGCCGGTCAGGCGAAGAAGCGCGGCGAAAGGGTGCCGAGCGGCAGGTGCGGTATCTCGGCGAGCGCGTCGCGCAGGTCGGTGAGCACCACGTCGTCGTAGATCATGGCGCCGTCGATGGCCGGCCAGAGCACCAGCCACAGCCACATGCCGCGGGCCTCGCCGACGAACACGGCGCGGTCGCCGGTGCCGGGCACCGCCCACATCGGGGTGGGGCGCCCGGCCGCGAAGACCTTGGCGTGCGCGGCGGTGTCCTCGAAGATCGGGCCGGGGTCGGGTCCGGGCAGGCCGGCGAAGCGGGCGCCGATGCCGATGCCCATCTCCTCGGCGATCAGCAGCAGGTCGCCCTCGCCGCCGAAGGGCGAGGGCCCGCTGATGGCGACGACCGTGGCCCGCGCGCCGTCGAGCCGGTCGCCGACGTAGGCCAGGCCGGAGAACCGCCACTGCCCGGGCAGCGGCCAGGGCAGCCAGAGCGGCACCTGGGAGTGCGCGATCACCTCGGCCAGGCCCAGCGCGTCCGGCGGCAGCACCGGCTGCACCGGGTGGACGGCGCCGTGCACCTCGCAGTGCCACAGGTCCACCGAGGCGTTGCCGCCCAGCGGGAGCGCCGCGGCGGGCAGCGTCGCGAGGTTCTCGGGGACGGTGTCTGGCACCGCTCCCACCAGCGAGTCCGGGACCACCGGCAGGTGCGCCGAGGGATCACCGGGAGCATGGACGCGGTTCCCGCACCGCGGGCAACTGGGCTCGCCCTTCATGGCTAGAACGGTCTCCCGTCCGGGTGCCTCCCGTCAAGCTCCCGTCACCCGTCAGGGGTGCCCCGGTCTGCCCGAACGTCCGTGAACGTCCTTATTCGGCGGTCTCGACCGGCTTCTTGGGAACCATCACCTTCCGCCGGAACACGCACACCACGGTGCCGTCCTGATTCAGGCCGCGGGTCTCCACGTAGACCACGCCGCGGTCCGGCTTGGACTTCGACTCGGTCTTGTCCAGCACGGTGGTCTCGCCGTAGATCGTGTCGCCGTGGAAGGTCGGCGCGATGTGCCGCAGCGACTCGACCTCGAGGTTGGCGATGGCCTTGCCGGACACGTCGGGCACGGACATGCCGAGCAGCAGGGAGTAGATGTAGTTGCCCACCACCACGTTCTTCTTGAACTCGGTGCTGGTCTCGGCGTAGTGCGCGTCGAGGTGCAGCGGGTGGTGGTTCATGGTGATCAGGCAGAAGAGGTGGTCGTCGTACTCGGTGACGGTCTTGCCGGGCCAGTGCTTGTAGACGGCACCGATTTCGAACTCTTCGAAGTAGCGGCCGAACTGCATGGGGTCAGCTCCAGAAGGGGTCGGTGTTGGTGCCGCCCATCCTGCCGCAAGAAGTTACCGATGGGTAGGTGCCGTCACTCACACGCGCGACGGCACCTGCCCCGGACGGCTGCTCAGGCCTCCTGGGCGTCCGGCTCCGGCTCGGCCTCGGGCTGGCCCGGCTTCGGGTACTCCTCGTCCTCGCCGCCGAAGCCGATGTCCGGGATCTCCGGCGCCAGCCAGTGCGCGAGGCGGTCGACCACGTCCTCCTCGAGCAGGTCGGCCACGGTCAGCACGTAGGCGACGTCGCCGGCCGCGGAGGCCGCGTGGCTCAGGGCCGAGTCCTTCTCCCAGGTGCCGTACGTCGCGGCGCGGGCGTACCCGCGGGCGAGCCGGGCGGCGCCGGAGCGGCCGGCGGCGTTGATCGCGTTGTCCGCGGCGCCCAGCGCGTCGAACTTGTCCTTGGCGAAGCCCAGGCCCGCGGCGTCGATGCGGCGGCCGATCTTGTCCAGCTGCTCGCGCTTGAGTCCGCTCAGGGCGTAGAGCAGGCCGAGCACGCGGCGGCCGCTCGGTCCGTAGGCCCACCAGGAGGGGACCTCGGCGGTGGCCAGGAACTCGCGGGTGAAGATCGCCTGCGCGCCGACCGAGGAGGCCGGGACGAAGTGCTCGGGGATCGGCACCGCCTGCAGCTGGAACAGCCGGAAGGCGCCGTCCACCCCCAGCGTCAGGGTCATGTCGTCGGCGATGCCGAGCCCGGTCTGCGCGGGCTCGGGGTGCAGCAGCAGGCCGTAGGGCTCGCGCTCGGCCTCGGGCGCCTGCTCCTCGTCCGGCTCGGCCGCGGTCTCGGCGATGAACTGGGTGATGCCGCGCTCGAGCGCCGCCGCCAGGTCCACCGCCTGCCGGTCCGGACCGATCTGCCGGGTTCCGTCCATGCGGGCGATCACGTAATACGTTGCCATCGGAGTGTTCTGGCCCTCCCTGTTCCACGTCGCTCGCGTTCCGGACACATCCTGCCGCATCGCGGAGGCTCGCGTCAGGTGGTCTACGCAGCCGGTCCGCGCGTCGAGTCTAGACGAGCGACGCCAGGACCTCACGAACGGTTTCCGCGATCGCGTCCGGACGGTCGAAAGGCACGTAGTGCGCACTGTCCGTGAGCTCGATCAACATGCCCTGCGCGGACAATTCGGCCAGCTGCCGCTGCCGGGCGAGCCAGGTCTCGTTACGCTGCCTGACCTTCCCGGCCGCCAACGGCAGCGCGCGCACGACGGGCGTCACGCCGAACGCCGCGATCACCCGCAGCGGCGGCTCCTGCGGGAACGGCTTCTCGCAGCGCAGCTCCAGCAGTTGGGCCGCGAGCGCGTTGTACGTCGCGTTCTCCAGCAGCGCGGTCGTCAGCAGTCTGCCGGAGGCCGCCGTGGCCACCACGTCCTCGGGATCGGCGAGGTCGGTGCCGGTCGCGCGGGAGAGCCGGATCGCCAGGGCCCGCAGGCGCGGCATGGCGAGCCCGGCGAGGCCGGAACGGGTCGCGAGTTCACCCGCCGTACGCCACTGCGCCAGACGCCGCTGTACGGCCTCCTCGGGCTCGGGGGCGGGCGCCTCGGGTTCGGCCGATCCGTCCACCAACACGATTCCGGCCACGAGCTCCGGATACAGCCGCGCGAACGCCTCGACGTGGAACCCCGCGAGCGAGTGCCCCACGAGCACGGCGCGGCCCGCGGGCGGCGCGTCCGGCGCGAGCACCCCCGGCGTGGCCAGCAGGGCCCTGATCCGCTCCGCCTCGCCGAGCAGCGTGGGCGGCACCGCCGCGGGCTCGGACCAGCCGAGCCCCGGCCGGTCGAAGCGCAGCACCGGCGCCAGCCCGGCGAGCAGCGGCACCACCCGGTCCCAGTCGTACCAGGCGCCGCCGAGCCCGGAGCTCAGCACCACCGGCGGCACGTCCGCGGGCCCCGGCTCCACCACGACGTGCGTGGCCGAGCCCGCCAGCCTCAGCAGCCGGCCGGGGATCCGCGGCGTGTCAGTCATAGCCGCAGACTAACGGCTCACCGCTGCTTGTACTCCTCGAGGATGCGGCGGCCGACGATCATCTTCTGGATCTCGGCGGTGCCCTCGCCGATCAGCAGCATCGGCGCCTCGCGGTAGAGGCGCTCGATCTCGTACTCCTTCGAGTAGCCGTAGCCGCCGTGGATGCGGAAGGAGTCCTCGACGACCTCCTTGCAGTACTCGGCCGCGAGGTACTTGGCCATGCCCGCCTCGAGGTCGTTGCGCTGCCCGGAGTCCTTGACCCGCGCGGCGCGCACCATCATCGCGTGCGCCGCCTCCACCTTCACGGCCATCTCGGCGAGCTTGAACTGGATCGCCTGGTGCTGCGCGATCGGCTTGCCGAACGTCGACCGCTGCTGCGCATACGCGATCCCGAGCTCGAAGGCCCGCAGCGCGATGCCGCAGGCGCGGGCCGCGACGTTCACCCGGCCCACCTCGACGCCGTCCATCATCTGCGCGAAGCCGCGGCCCGGCGCCCCGCCGAGCACCCGGTCGCCGGCCACCCGCACGTTGTCCAGGATCAGCTCGGTGGTGTCGACGCCCTTGTAGCCCATCTTCTGGATCTTGCCGGGCACGGTGAGCCCCGGCCGGGTCTCGCCGAAGCCGGGCTCCTTCTCGACCAGGAACGTCGTCAGGTTCTTGTACGGGGTCTCCGCGCCCTCGTCCGTCTTGGCCAGCAGCGCGACCAGGTTCGAGGTGCCGCCGTTGGTCAGCCACATCTTCTGACCGGTGATCAGGTAGTCGTCCCCGTCCCGCACGCCCTTGGTGGTGATCGCGGCGACGTCCGAGCCGAGCGCGGGCTCCGACATCGAGAACGCCGCACGCACCTCGCCCTCGGCCATCTTCGGCAGGAAGTACGCCTGCTGCTCGGGCGTGCCGTGCTGCTTGATCATGTACGCGACGATGAAGTGCGTGTTCAGGATGCCGGACACCGACATCCAGCCGCGCGCGATCTCCTCGACCACCAGCGCGTACGTCAGCAGCGACTCGCCGAGCCCGCCGAACTCCTCCGGGATCATCAGGCCGAACAGGCCCAGCTCGGCCATCCCCTTGACGATCTCGGTCGGATACTCGTCGGCGTGCTCCAGCTCCGTGGCCACCGGGATGATCTCCCGCTCCACGAAGGTGTGCACGGTGGCGAGGATCTCCTGCTGGATGTCGGTCAGGCCCTCGGTCCGGGCAAGGCGTGCCATGCGGTGACTCCCTTGTCGATGCTCCCGTTCCGGCTCAGTGCCGCAGAACGCCTCATTGAGCGCGCAGCACCTTCGGGGATACGGGGCTGGTTTGTTACCGGCCAGTATTACGGCTGGCCCAGGCCCTGGGAAGGGGCCTAGGCCACATATCCGCTACTGCTGCGGCGGCTCGAACTTGGACGTCCGGGTGTATCCGGCGGCGCGGCCCTTGCCGGCGATCACCAGGGCCATCTTGCGGCTGGCCTCGTCGATCATCTCGTCGCCGAGCATGGCCGAGCCCTTCTTGCCGCCCGCCTCGGAGGTGCACCACTCGTACGCGTCGAGGATCAGCTCGGCGTGGTCGTAGTCCTCCTGGGTGGGCGCGAACAGCTCGTTGGCGATGGCGATCTGGTCCGGGTGCAGCACCCACTTGCCGTCGAAGCCGAGCGCGGCGGAGCGGCCGGCGACCTTGCGGAAGCCCTCCGGGTTGCGCACCTGGAGGTAGGGGCCGTCGATGGCCTGCACGTCGTGGGCGCGGGCGGCCATCAGGATGCGCATGAGGATGTAGTGGTACGCGTCGCCGACGTCGTAGAGGGGCGGCTGCTCGCCGACGACCAGCGACTTCATGTTGATGGAGGCCATGAAGTCGGCCGGGCCGAAGATGATCGTCTCGATCCGCGGCGAGGCGGCGGCGATCTCGTCCACGTTGACCAGGCCCTTGGCGTTCTCGATCTGCGCCTCGATGCCGATCCGGCCGACCTCGTAGCCCATGGTCTTCTCGATCTGGGTGAGCAGCAGGTCCAGCCAGACCACCTGCCCGGCGTCCTGCACCTTGGGCAGCATGATGCAGTCCAGGTTGGCGCCCGCCCCCTCGACCACGGTGACCACGTCGCGGTACGTCCAATGCGTCGTCAGGTCGTTCACCCGCACGGTGCGGGTCTTGCCGCCCCAGTCGCCGTTGTTGAGCGCGTCCACGATCTTGAGCCGGGCGCCCTCCTTCTCCAGCGGCGCGCAGGCGTCCTCGAGGTCGAGGAAGACCTGGTCGGCG